>NZ_JBHUEE010000002.1:0-708879 GCF_042680605.1 Georgenia deserti | reverse complement strand
ACCCTAGGCATCGAGTACCTGGCGAGGAGAGTGCTCACCCACTGGCCGCTACCGGAACCGAGTCTGCCCGGTGGCCGACCCGGTAGCTCCCATTAGGCGAGTGCCCAGTCGACCGGTGGTGCGCCCGCGGCGGTCAGCAACTCGTTGGCACGGGAGAACGGCCGGGAGCCGAAGAATCCGCGCGAGGCCGAGAGCGGACTTGGATGTGCCGAGGCGATGATCGGGGTCGAGCCGAGCATCGGCCGCAACGTGCCGGCGTCGCGCCCCCAGAGGATGGCCACGAGCGGCGTCTCGCGCGCCACGAGGGACCGGATGGCGTGCTCGGTGATCGCCTCCCATCCCTTTCCGCGGTGGGACGCGGGCGCGCCGGGACGAACGGTCAGGACCCGGTTGAGCAGCATCACGCCGCTGCGCGCCCAGCCGGTGAGGTCGCCGTGCGGGGGAACGGGATGGCCGAGATCGTCCCGGAGCTCCGCGAAGATGTTCTGCAGGGACCGCGGCGCCGGTCGCACGTGCGGTTGGACCGAGAACGACAGTCCCATCGGGTGGCCGGGCGTGGGGTAGGGGTCCTGGCCGACGATGAGGACGCGGACCTGGTCCATCGGATACGTGAAGGCGCGCAGCACGTCCTCGCCGGCGGGCAGGTATCCGTGGCCGGCGCGATTCTCCTCACGCAGGAAGTCGCCCATCGCGTGGATCTGCGGTTCCACCGGGGCCAGGGCACGGGCCCAGCCGGCATCGAGGATGTTCTCCAGGCTGGTGGCGGTCACGGTGCTGAAGGGTAACGTCGCCGGAGCAGGGCGTGTAATGACATGATTGTGATTCGCCCCTAGCATGGGGGGGCACCGTCGGGAGGAGGACACGCATGACATCCGCGCACGCAGAGCAGGCGTCCGTCAGCGCTGCCCCCGGCCTGAGTGAGACCGAGACCGCCATCCTGGCGTTCGAGCGGCAGTGGTGGAAGTACGCCGGGGCGAAAGAGACCGCGATCCGCGAGCTGTTCGACATGACCGCCACGCGTTACTACCAGGTCCTCAACCAGCTCATCGACTCCGAGGCCGCGCTTGCCGCGGACCCGATGCTCGTCAAGCGCTTGCGCCGGATGCGGGCCAACCGGCAGCGTGAGCGCTCGGCGCGCCGGCTCGGTGGCGACATCTGAGCGTCACCGGTGCGCCGGATGGCTCTGAACGCGTGTCGCTGATGCGCCGGCGCGGCGGCGCGCCCGCCGGCGTGTCCGCGCCGCTGGCGATGAACGGATAACCTCCCGTTGTGACCACGCCTGACGAGTACCCCGAGGACGAGTTCGACGTCGCGGGACGCGAACGGAGCCCACAGGGCGTCCACCGCGGCGCTCGGCCGTTGTGGCGGACCCTGCTGCCCGTCGTCGCCGTGATCGTGCTCGCGCCGCTGCTCGCCTGGGGGGCCATTCAGCTCCTCGGGGGCTCGGACGACCCCGCACCGACCGCCGGGGCGACCGAGACCACGGACGAGGCCACGGAGGACGAGGCCACCGAGGAAGCCACTGAGGACGAGACGACCGAGGAAGCCACCGAGGAGGAGACCACCGAGGAACCCACCGAGGAGGAGACCACCGAGGACGTCCAGTACGACACCACGATCACGGTCCTCAACGGTGCCGGCATCGGCGGCCTCGCCGGTCAGACGGTCGAGCAGCTCGCGGGCGAGGGATTCACCAACGGTGTCGCCTCCGATTACACCTCAGCGGTGCCGGAGACGACGACGCTCTACTACAACAACGCCGAGCTGGAGCCGACCGCACAGGAGGTCGCCTCCGTTCTCGGCATCACCAACGTCGTCGAGAGTGCGGGCGCCACAGAGGCCATCGCCATCGTGCTCCGGTCGGACTTTGCCGGCTGAGACGTGCGTGTGTGACGCGATGCCGCAGTGGCGGACGGCGGGCGCCGACGGCCGTGGCCGGATAGGCTGACGACGATGCCCCGGGAGGTCCGCGACGCCGTCGTCATCGGGAGTGGTCCCGGCGGCCTCGCCGGTGCGGTCACCCTCGCGCGAGCGGGCCTGGACGTCCTCGTCCTCGAGGCGCAGCCGACCATCGGCGGCGGTGCTCGCACGCTGGACCTCGGGCTCGCGCCCGGGATGCGCCACGACCTGTGCTCGGCCGTGCACCCGCTGGCCATCGGGAGCCCGTTCTTCCGCGCCTTCGACCTCCCGGCGCGGGGCGTCGAGCTCGCAGTGCCCGAGATCGCCTATGCGCAGCCGTTCGAGCAGCGCGACGCGGGAATCGCGTACCAGGACCTGGACCGGACCGCCGCGGAACTCGGCGCTGACGGTCCGGCCTGGCGTTCGCTCCTGGGCCCGCTCGTCGAACAGATCGACGCCGTCATCGCCCTCGGCCTGGGCGACCACCGCACCGTGCCGCCCGAAGTGCTGCGGCCGGGCGGCGCGCGAGCAGCCGCCGCCTTCGGCGCCGCCGTGCTCGAGCAGGGCACGCGCGCCTGGGACCGGCGGTTCTCCGATCAGGTCGCGCCCGCCTTGCTCACCGGTGTCGCCGCCCACACGATCAGTCCACTGCCGTCGCTGGCGGCTGCTGGGACCGCACTGCTGCTCGGCGCCCTGGCCCATGGTGTCGGCTGGGTCATCCCCGTCGGGGGCAGCCAGGCGATCACGGACGCGCTCACCGACGACCTGCGGGCGCACGGCGGCGAGATCCGCACCGCCGAGCCGGTCACCACATGGCGACAGCTGCCGCGGGCACGTGCCTACCTCGTCGACACCACCCCGCGCGGGCTCGTCGACATCTGGGGCGAGCGCATGGCCTCCGGCCACCGCGCCTGGTTCGAGCGCTTCCGGCACGGCAACGCCGCCGCCAAAGTGGACTTCGTGCTCTCCGGCCCCGTGCCGTGGCGCGATGCCCGGGTGGGTCGGGCCGCCACCGTGCACGTGGGCGGGAGCAGAGCCGAGATGGCCGCGGCGGAGAACGCGGTGCACGCCGGCCGGCACGCCGACCGCCCGTTGACGCTGGTCTCGGACCCGACCGTGGCCGACCCCTCACGCGGTACCGGCGGCCTGCGCCCGCTGTGGACCTACACCCACGTCCCGGCCGGTTCCGACATCGACGTCACCCAGACCGTCACCGCCCAGATCGAACGATTCGCGCCCGGATTCCGGGACGTCGTCGTCGCCTCCCGGTGCATTCCTGCCCGTCGGATGCCGGAGCACAACGCCAACTACGTCGGGGGCGACATCGCCGGCGGCGCGGTCACGATGTGGCGCATGGCGGCGGGCCCGCGTCCGGGCTGGCATGTCTACGACGGCGGAATCCCGGGCGTCTACCTCTGCTCGCAGGCCGTGCCTCCGGGCCCCGGCGTGCACGGCATGACCGGCTGGTTCGCCGCCCGGCGCGCGCTACGCGACCGGTTCGGCATCACCGTCGCACCGGAGTTGGGGCCGCGGGGCTGAGCCGACGGCGGTCGGCGGCTGCGCGTTCACGATCGACCACTCGACACGGGAATGACCACTCGGCACACAATTGACGACTCGGCGCAGGTGGGCGGGCGCGGGTGTGCCGAATGATGGGGCGTGTCAGACGCGGACGACCTCGGGCTCGGGGCGTTTGGGCTGGATCCGAGAGCCTGAGGATGTGCGCCGCAGGCGGCGTCCCACCCAGGGGCCCATGTGCGTCCGGGCCCAGGTGAGCTCCCCGCGCAGCCACTCGGCCCGGGCAGGCCGCGGCAGCGGTTCCAGGGGGTCGTCCCAGTTCGGGGTGTCCGGCGCCAGGTCGAGTCCGGCGAGTGCGGCCTGGGCCACCCGTTCGTGGCCGGCCGCGGTCATGTGGACCCGGTCCTCGGCCCACATCCGCCGATCGCGCAGGCTGCGCATGCCCCACAGGTCCATGACGAACGCCCCGTGCCGTCGCGCGATCGACCACAGGTGACCGTTGAAGATCGCGACCTTGCCACGGATCGCACGCAGCAGCCCCAGCGCCGGGTCGACGCCGGTGGCCAGCAGGACGTCCGCCCCTTCGCCCCGGGCCGAGGCGACGGCGCCCTCGAGGAGGCGCGCCAGCGCGTCGGGATCGGCGCCGGGCCGCAGCAGATCGTTGCCGCCGCCCACGAGTGAGACGAGATCCGGACGCATCGCGAGCGCCTGGGGGAGCTGGGTCTCGACGATCTGCCCGAGCAGCCGGCCACGGACGGCGAGGTTGGCGTACTCGAGCGGCTCAGGCCGGGACCGCGCGGCCAGGTGGTGCGCGAGCAGGTCCGCCCAGCCGCGGGTGCGTTCGGCGCCGTCGGGCAGGTCCCACAGCCCCTCGGTCATCGAGTCGCCGAGCGCGACGTACCGGTGCCACGTTCCAGGTTGACTCACAGGTGGCCTCCCTCCTCGAGTGCGGCGACCGCGAGCACGACGTTCGCACTGGACCAGGTCAGTGGTGCAACCGCAGCCGGCGCCCCGTTCGCCAGGACCTTCTCGGGGATCGCACCCGAACCGGTGCGATGGGCCATCACCCAGTCGAGGTATCCGGTGGCCCGGTGCGGGTGTCCGTTCGTCGCCGCGGTCAGCGCGTACAGCGTGGTCTGCGGCGTCCACGAGATGCCGTCGCGCTTCCATCCCACGCCCGGGGCGACGCCTCCGGCCGGCCGTGACATCTCCTCGGTGGAGAGCAGCCATGCCTCCTCGGCGCCGCTGGGGGTGCGGTCGGTGAACGGGGGGAGAAGCATCGCCGTCGCGGCGTCGCGGCCCTCTCCGCCGAGCAGCGCCGACAGCGGGTTCCCGCCGTCGGCGTACCGCTCGTACCCCCCGGGCCCGAACGTCGTCTCGACGGCGGTGCGCATTTGAGCGGCGCGCTCGGAGACGGCCTCGGCGCGAGCGATCTCACCCTGGTCTTCGTACAGTCCTGCGGCGCTCTCCAACCCGGCCAGCATCGGTGCCACGGTGCCGAGCGTGAGATCGCGTTCGCGCACCTCCCAGTAGTCGGCCGACGGCGGCGGCAGGTGCGGCTCCTCGGCGGTGAGCCGGAGGATCTGGTCGGTCGCGGCGTCCACCAGCGGGCGTAGGCGCTCGAACGCCGCGGCCCGGGAACCGGCGTCCTCGAGCCGGTCGGCCACCATGGCCGTGGCCCACAGGACCCAGCCGTTGCCGTCGAGCTGAATCCCGCGCCCGTCCGGCACGCCGCTGCCGTCGGGAAGGTAGCGGGCCTGGAAGCCGTCCGAGCCCTCGCGCAACGAGCCCACGAAATCCAGGACGTCGAGGGCGTCGTCGGTGTGGCCGGCCGTCGCGAGTGCGGCCGCGACGAACGAGGCGTCCCGTGGCCAGACGTATCGCCAGCGGTCGGTCCAGGCCGCGACTGCGGCGCCGGGCGCCGCCACGGTGCGTGAGCCACCGTCGGCGAAGGTTGCTCCGGTGAGGACGTGGATGTCGAGCAACGCGCCTCTGACCATCTCCTCGTACGGTGTGCCGGCGCCCGGCACGGTGCCACCGGCGAGCCAGGCACGGTGCTCCTCGGCGATCGCCGAGGCGTCCGGGTCGTCGGCGTCAGAGGCCAGGACCCGGCTGCCCGGCAGGTACTCCACCGGACGGTTGGGCGGGACCTCGGCCACGCTGCCGTCCGCGCGGACGTGGACGCCGTCGAGGTAGAGGTCGATGTAGGCCTCGGTGGACTCCGTGGCCTTGAGATGAACCGACCACGCCGCGGCCGTGACATAGAGGACGACGGCGAGGGTCCAGGCCAGCCAGCGCCGCCGGCCCGTGCGTGGCGGCACCGGGTCGGCAACCGACTCCGGGCGCGCCGAACGCTCGGATGTCGCGGCCGTGGTCATGATCCGCAGGGTACGTCAGGGGCCGGACGGGGTCGGGGCGCCCTGGTGCCGGCGCCGGACCGGTCGGGCGCCGGCCGCGAGCACCGCGAGGACCCACGCCGAGGACAGCAGCCAGCCGGCGACGACATCGCTCGGCCAGTGCACACCCAGCACGACCCTGGTCGCCCCTACCGCGACGGCGAGCAGCACGCCCGCCGCCAGCACGACGGGCCGCCACGGCCTGGGTGCGCGGGGCAGCAGCACGACCAGCAGGATGCCGACGCCGAGCGTCGTGCCGCCCGTGTGCCCGCTGGGGAAGGCATGGCCGGCGGCCTGCAGCAGCGGGTCCGCCAGGTCCGGTCGGGCCCGTCC
Source organism: Georgenia deserti (assembly GCF_042680605.1). Lineage (NCBI taxonomy): Bacteria > Bacillati > Actinomycetota > Actinomycetes > Allobogoriellales > Allobogoriellaceae > Georgenia > Georgenia deserti. Next base: position 702,733 of record NZ_JBHUEE010000002.1, on the reverse strand, counting down.
CACCAGCTCCTTCACCGTCACGTGGAGCAGTCCACCCCCGGCCGCGGCGACCGCCACCAGCAGTGCCGTCGCGCGTTCTCGCAACGCCAGGAGCACCAGGGCCGCCAGGGGGAGCACTACCCACCACGTCACCGGCGCGCCGGCGTGGGTGACCACCCGTGCGGCGGCGACGAGCCCCGGGCGACCGGCCACCACCTCGTGCACCCGGCCGACGACGGCGAGATCCGTCGCCACGAGCGGTTGCCAGTTGGCCACGACGCCGGTGGTGAGCGCCACGAGCACCAACGCCAGCACGCCCGAGGCGACGGCGGCGCTCCGCCGCGGGGACGTGGCCGTCATGGCGACCTCCGGTGCAGGGGCACGCTCTCCGCGAGCATCATCGCCTGCATCCTCCCGTATGGTCCCGGGCACCTTGCACTCGCACCGTGAGAGTGCCAGTATCGAGTTAGCACTCTCGGCACGAGAGTGACAAACACGTCAGGTTGGTCGGTGAGGCCACGGGGGCGGCGGGACGTGACCGTCGTCGTCGGGGTCGTCCGTCGCGGGCACCGCCAGCCGCACCACCACACAGTGGAGGAACAAGCATGGCAAAGACCATCGCTTTCGACGAGGATGCCCGTCGCGGCATGGAGCGGGGTCTGAACAGCCTCGCCGACACCGTGAAGGTCACCCTGGGCCCCAAGGGCCGCAACGTCGTCCTGGAGAAGAAGTGGGGCGCCCCCACCATCACCAACGACGGCGTGTCCATCGCCAAGGAGATCGAGCTCGAGGAGCCGTACGAGAAGATCGGCGCCGAGCTCGTCAAGGAGGTCGCCAAGAAGACCGACGACGTCGCGGGTGACGGCACCACCACCGCCACCGTGCTCGCCCAGGCGCTCGTGCGCGAGGGCCTGCGCAACGTCGCGGCCGGCGCCAACCCCATCGCCCTGAAGCGCGGCATCGAGAAGGCCGTCGAGGCCGTCACCGAGAAGCTCTTCAGCCAGGCGAAGGAGGTCGAGACCAAGGACCAGATCGCGGCGACCGCCGCCATCTCCGCCGGCGACCCGGCCATCGGTGAGCTCATCGCCGAGGCGCTGGACAAGGTCGGCAAGGAGGGCGTCGTCACGGTCGAGGAGTCGCAGACCTTCGGCCTCGAGCTCGAGCTCACCGAGGGTATGCGCTTCGACAAGGGCTACCTCTCGCCGTACTTCGTGACGGACCAGGAGCGCCAGGAAGTCGTCCTCGAGGACGCCTACGTCCTGCTCGTCGAGTCCAAGATCTCGAACGTCAAGGACCTCCTGCCGCTGCTGGAGAAGGTCATCCAGTCCGGCAAGCCGCTGGTCATCGTGGCCGAGGACGTCGAGGGCGAGGCCCTCGCGACCCTGATCGTCAACAAGATCCGCGGCACCTTCAAGTCGGCCGCCGTCAAGGCCCCCGGCTTCGGCGACCGCCGCAAGGCGATGCTGCAGGACATGGCCATCCTCACCGGTGGCCAGGTCATCTCCGAGACCATCGGTCTCAAGCTCGAGAACGCCGACCTCGACATGCTCGGTCGCGCCCGCAAGGTCGTCATGACCAAGGACGAGACCACGATCGTCGAGGGCGCCGGTGACGCCCAGCAGATCGAGGGCCGGGTCCAGCAGATCCGTACCGAGATCGAGAACTCCGACAGCGACTACGACCGTGAGAAGCTGCAGGAGCGTCTGGCGAAGCTGGCCGGTGGCGTGGCGGTCATCAAGGCCGGCGCCGCCACCGAGGTCGAGCTCAAGGAGCGCAAGCACCGCATCGAGGACGCCGTGCGCAACGCCAAGGCTGCCGTCGAGGAGGGCATCGTCGCCGGTGGTGGCGTCGCTCTCATCCAGGCCGCCAAGGAAGCCTTCGAGTCGCTGCAGCTCAGCGATGACGAGGCCACCGGCGCGTCCATCGTCAAGGTCGCGATCGACTCCCCGCTCAAGCAGATCGCCGTCAATGCCGGCCTCGAGGGCGGCGTCGTGGCCGAGAAGGTGCGCGGGCTGCCCGCCGGCCAGGGCCTCAACGCCCAGACTGGCGAGTACGAGGACCTGCTGGCCGCCGGTGTCTCCGACCCGGTGAAGGTGACCCGTTCCGCGCTGCAGAACGCGGCCTCCATCGCCGGCCTGTTCCTCACCACCGAGGCCGTCGTGGCCGACAAGCCGGAGAAGCAGCCCGCTGCGCCGGCCGGTGGCGAGCCGGACATGGGCGGTATGGGCTTCTGATCTGACCGATCAGCGCCTCGAGCGCGTGGCCCGCCTCGAGCGGAACCACGGCTCGGACAGACCGGAGGGCGGCACCGTGAGGTGCCGCCCTCCGGCATGTCTGCGAGCGGGTCAGCGGTGAGAGTGCCCTCAGCGATTCCGGGACTTCGCCGGCTGCGGCCGCCAACGCCGGGTGCCCACCGCGAAAACCGCCGTCAGACACGCCAGAGCGAGGACGGACCAGACATTGTCGTGCTCGCCGGGCCGGAACAGGGATGGGATGAGCAGGATGAGCGCGGCGCCGGAGATGGCCGTCCCGATCAGGCTCAGGACGCACAGCCACGTCTTGTTCATCGTCGACCTCGGGGAAGTGATGGCGGGCGGCGGTCCGTCCAGGCTACCGGCGGCTCTCGACCAGCACGGCGTCTTCTCGCGAGAAGAGATCAGGTTGTAACTCGATGCCGTGGCCGGGGGCGTCGCTCGGGGTGATGGTGCCGTCCGCGATGACCGGCAGCTCGACGACGAGGTCCCGGTACCACGAGGTGTAGAACGCCCGTACTGTCTCCTGCAGGAACCCGTTCGGCAGGTGCGCCGACAGGTGCGCCGAGGTGGCCAGGACCACCGGACCGGTGCAGTCGTGGGGCGCGATCGGCAGTCCGTGCGACTCGGCGATCGCGGCCACCTTTCGCGCCGCGGTGACCCCGCCCAGCCAGCCGACATCGGCCATCGCGATGCCGACGGCTCCGGAGGCGAACAGGCGGCGGAAGTTCGTGGTGCCCGCCACGGTCTCGCTCAGGGTCAGCGGAGTCCGGGTCCGGTCCGCGATCCGGCGCAGTCCGTCGAGCTCCTGGGTCGGCAGCAGGTCCTCGTACCAGTACGGCCGGTACTCGTCCGCCGCTGCGGTGATACGCAGCGCCGCGGGCAGCGACCACATGGAGTGGAACTCCAGCATGACGTCCATCGCGTCGCCGACGCGCTCGCGGATCTGCCGCAACGGCTCGAGCCCCGCGCGCAGCTGGGTCGTGGTGATCTCCTGACCGTGGGTCTCTTCCGCGATGGTGTCGAAGGGCCAGATCTTCATCGCGGTCACGCCCTGTTCGAGCAGGCTCTCGGCCAGCGTTCCGGCGTCGGTGAGGAAGGCCTGCAGGTCCTCGTACGGGCCCGGCGGCTCGGCCTCGTCCAGGCCCCAGTTGTCGCTGCCGACGCCGGTACCGGCGCCACGGGTGTAGCCGTAACCAGCGCACGTGTTGTAGATCCGTACGGCCCTACGGCTGCGCCCACCGAGAAGCTGGTAGAGCGGCTGGCCGGTGACCTTGCCGAACAGGTCCCACAGGGCGATGTCGACCGCGGAGTTACCCCGGCTCTCCACCCCGGCCCCGGCCCGGCCGAGGACGCCGGAGAGTCGACGGGCATGCGCCTCGATGGCGAGCGGGTCCTGCCCCAGCAGCGCCGGAGCGACCGTCTCGTGGATGTACGCCTCGACGGCCGCGGCGCCGATGAACGTCTCGCCGAGGCCGCTCACGCCGTCGTCGGACTCGACGAGGACGTGGACGAGGTTGGCGTGCTCGGGTAGCCGCAGGGTGCGGATGCGATCGATCCTCACGAACGCGCCTCCCGGATCAGGTTGGTCAGGTCCTCGCCCCGGGCGAGCCGGGCGAGATTCTCGCCGACGACGTCGGCACGGCGCCGGAAGGTCTCCTCGGTCACGCCCGAGTTGTGCGGTGTGAGGACGACGTTGTCGAGCTCGCCGAAGGGAAGGGCCGCCGGCAGCGCACGGTGTCCCGGCTCGGGCGGCGGCTGGTACCACACGTCCAGTCCCGCGCCGGCGATGCGGCCCGAGCGCAGCGCCTCGTAGAGCGCCTCTTCGTCGACCACGGGGCCGCGGGCGACGTTGATCAGGCACGCGGTGGACCGCATCCGGGCGAGCTCGGCCGCGCCGATCAGTCCGCGGGTGTGCTCACTGAGGGGCACGCAGACCACGAGGAAGTCGGACTCGGCGAGGAGCTGGGGCAGGGCCTCCTCCCCGCCGAGGAAGTCCAGCCCCTCCTCGTCGCCGGGGCGGGGGCGTCGGCGGACCGCCCGTACCGTCATCTCGAACGCGGAGGCCAGCCGTGCGACCTCGCGCCCGATGTGCCCGTAGCCGACGATGCCGACGCTGCGGCCGGCCAGCGTCGTGTCCAGCGGCACGCCCGGGTCGTGGTTCGGATTGAGCCACCGTCCGTGACGTAGTGCCCGGTCGGTGGTGAGCAGTCGCCGGGACAGCGCGAGCATCACCATGAGCACGTGCTCACCCATCGAACGTTCGTGCTCGTAGACGTTGGCGACCGCGACGTGGGGCGGCAGTGCGTCGACGTCGATGGCGTCCGTGCCCGCACCGGCGGCGTGGACCAACCGCAGTTTCGGCGCCGCAGTCGCCATCGCGGCGGTGTATCGACCGCCGACGAAGACCTCGGCGTCGGCGAGTGCCGCCTCGACCGCGCCCGCGTCCGCGGGGTCGGGATAGCTCCAGCGCGCCTCGGGCAGGTGCTGTTCCAGGGCGGGCGCGAACCGGGCGAGTGAGCGATCGGCGACGACGACGTGCATGGCGTCCTTCCGGGTGCGGTCGGCCTCGGCGGGCCGGTCTGGGCGGGTCGGTCGGGGCGGTGGGTCAGGGGCCGATCCGTATTGGCTATCCGGTGAACCCGAACGCCGTCGGTAGTGCCAGCGTGATGGACGGGACGAACGTCACGAGCAGCAGGCAGGCCACGAGCGGGACGTAGAACGGTGCGACGCCGCGGAAGATGTCGGAGACCGAGACGTCGGTGACGTCGCTGAGGACGTAGCAGATGAGGCCGACCGGTGGGGTCACCAGGCCGAGCAGCACCGAGAGGATGACGACGCTGCCGAAGTGCAACGGATCGATCCCCAGCTCCTGGGCGGTGGGCAGCAGCACCGGGGCGAAGATCAGCAGTGCCGAGGCCGGTTCCAGCAGCATCCCGGCGATGAGCAGGATGACCAGGGTCATGCCCAGGAACACGGCCGGGTTCTCCGAGAGCCCGGTCAGGGTGTCGGTCATCGCCTGCGGCACCTGTTCCAGGGTCATGACCCGCCCGAAGAGCGAGGCCGCGGCCACGAGGACGAGGATGGCGCCGACGTTCCGCGCCGTGGTGGCCAGCACCCGCCCGAGCACGGCCCGGGTGAGCACCCGGGAGACCAGTCCCAGTATGACGAGGTAGCCGACGGCCACGGCGGCCGCCTCGGTGGGGGTGAAGACGCCGACGAGGATGCCGCCGAGCAGCAGCACCGGAGCGACCAGCGCCGGCACGGCGCCGGCCGCGGCCCGGGCCCGCTCGGACCAGGTGGCCTTGGGGCTGACGAGGTCGTGCTTGTCCCGCGCCCAGATGAAGACCGAGAGCATCAGCGCGAGGACCAGCAGCAGGGCCGGCAGGATCCCGGCGATGAGCAGCCCGCCGAGGGAGACTCCGGCTGCCACCGCGTACAGCACCGCCGGGATCGACGGTGGCATCACCGGCCCGACGATGCCCGAGGCGGCGGTGATGCCGGTGGCGAACGAGGAGGGGTATCCCCGCTTGAGCATGGCCGGAACCTCGATCCGCCCGAGGGCGGCGGAGTCGGCCAGGGCCGAGCCGCTCATCCAGGAGAAGCCGAGGCTGACCGTGACGTTGACGTAGCCCAGGCTGCCACGCAGGTGGCCGAGGAACTTGTCGGCTGCGGTGAACAGCCGTTCGGTCACTCCCGTCTCGTTCGCGAGGGCGCCCATCATGATGAACAACGGGACGGCGACGAGCGGGAAGCTGTTGAGACCGCCGGCCGTCGTCGGGATGACGGCGGTCAGCTCCTCCGGCCCCTGGACGGCGAAGTAGACGAGGCTCGGCAGGATCAGGGCGAAGAAGACCGGAACGCCGAGGAGCAGCAGGACGAGGACGCCGGCGATGACGAGGAGGACGCTCATGTCAGCCTCATCTCGTCGGTGAGGGCCTCGCCGTCCTCACGGTGCCCGTGCCCGTGGCGCGCCGCGGCCAGCAGCGCGGCGAGGTTGCGCACACTGTGCAGGGCGATGAGCAGGAACCCGAGGACGACGCCGAGGTACACGGTCGCCATCGGGACGCCCAACGAGGGGGAGCTGACGAGGGCGCTGCGGCTGAGCGTCTCCACACTCAGCACCAGGATGACCACGGCGGTGACGAGAGCGGCGAGATTCGCGACCACGCGCAGGCGTCGGCGCCGTGCGGCACTGCCCCGGCTGCGCAGCAGCAGCACGGCGATGTGCTGGTCGCCGTGCTGGGTCAGCGCGGCGGCCAGGAACGCGGCCCAGATCAGGGTGAAACGCGCCAGCTCGTCGGAGCTGGCCAGCGGTTGCTGCAGCACGTAGCGGGCGACGACCTGGGCCAGGGCCACCACGACGAGGAGCACCAGCAGTGCGGCGGCGATCCACTTCTCGGCGACCGCCACGCCGTCGAGCACACGTGCCAGGCGGTGCGATGGTGCCCCCTCGTCCACCTCGGGGGTTCGTGCCGTCTCGTTCATCGGCTCTCCTCCGTCAGCTCCAGGTAGAGCTCGCCCCAGTCCTCGGCGTAGGCGGAGTCCTCGCCGGTGTAGACCTCGCGGGCGTGCTCGCGGAAGGCGTCCATGTCGAGCTCGTCCTCGCCGACGACTTCGATGGCGTCGGTGGCACGCCAACGCTCGAGGATTTCCTCCTCGGCGTCGGCGATGCACTGGTTGACCTCCGCCGCGGCATGGTCGGCGGCCGCCTCGAGCACCTGACGCTGCTCGTCGGTGAGCTCCTGGTACGTCGACTCGGACATCGACAGGATCGAGACGTTGACGACGTGCCCGGTCATCATGATGTACCGCTGGACCTCGGTGAGGTTGGCCGTGTCGATCTGGACGAGCGGGTTCTCCTGTGCCTGGACCAGGCCCTGCGAGAGCGCGAGGTAGAGCTCGCCGAAGTCCACCGGGGTCGGCGTCGCCCCGAGCGCCTCGGCGGTGGCGCGGCTGGAGGCGGTCTGCTGGGTCCGCATCGCCGAGCCCGCCAGGTCGTCCGGCGAGGTGATCGGCCGGTTGGCGGTGATGTGCCGGCTGCCGAGCGCCCACAGCGGCCCGAGGATGCGCACGTTGTGCGTGGTCCGCAGCGGCTCGATGAGCTCACCGCCGATCTCGCCGTCGAGCAGGTCCTGCAGCTCCTGCTGGTCCTCAACCGAGAAGGCCGTCTCCAGGGCGCCGATCCGGTCGTCGAAGATCGTCAGCGACCCCAGGCCCGGGACGGACAGGTCGAGGGATCCGGCCTGGATCTCCTCGAGATTCTCCTCGTTCGAGCCGAGCTGGCCACTGGGGAAGATCTCCAGGCTGAGGTTGGCCTGCGGGTGGTCGGCCAGCTCGCGTTGCATGTGTTCCAGTCCGCAGACCTGATACGGGTGGTCGGGGGTCTGGGCGTGGGCCGCGCGGAGCTCGACCGGTGGATTCTCGCCCGGGGCGGCCTCGGCCGAGCGATCGGCGGCGCACGCGGACGCGAGCAGGACCGCGGTGAGGACGACGGCGAGGGCGCCGCCGGGATGACGTGCAGCCATGGTGTCCTTTCAGCGTCGTTGATGCTGGACGACCGGGTGCGGGCGAGCGTACGCCGAGCCCGGTGCGGGTCAGAACTTGCCGTGCCGGAGGTACGCCTCACGCGGCGGCGTGCCGTCCCGGATGGCAGCGCGGACGAGGTTCTCCTGCTGCATGGCCGCCTCGGCGGCGGCGACCACCTCGGCCACGTCCTCACCCGGGATGAGCACCACACCGTCCTGGTCGGCGAGCAGGTAGTCACCGGTGGTGACGGTGACCTCGCCGATGCGGATCGGCTCACCGAGCGCAGTCGGCGCCCACCGGCCGCGGATGTCCGCCGGGGTGTCGTAGCGGCGCCAGACCGGGAAACCCAGTTCGCGCACCATGTCCGTGTCCCGGCATCCGCCGTCGACGACGTAGCCGCGGACGCCTCGCAGTTGCAGCGTCTCGGCCGAGAGTTCGCCCATGTGCGCGATCGTGGAGTCGTTCGGCTGGCAGACCAGCACGTGGCCGCCCGGGGCCTCCTGGAGGAGTCCGGTCCACTCGAGCATCGTCCGGTGGACCTCGAGGCTCTCGTCGATCGCGCCCTCGACGGTGAACACCGGGCCCGCGAGCCGGGCGTCCGGCCGCAACGGACGAAGGGTGGAGGGCAGCGTGCGCACCTCGCGGCCGGCGTCTCGCATGACGTCGTAGATCACGCCCGTATAGGTCTCGGCCAGCCGGGCCGCCAGGTCCTGCCCGGACTGTCTCACGTCGTGCACGCGCGTCTCCTCGGCGTCGTTGCCTATCAGGTCCGCGTAGATCCTATAGGTGGCGTTCCGCGTCCGCATCCCACCACGTCACCGGCCCGGCGCCGGGCTCTTAGGGTGAGGAGCCATGCCCCATCCCGACCCGGCCACGACGTCCCCGGAGCCCGGCTTCTCGGACTTCACCGACATCGACGCCTTCGTCCGCCTCCCACGCGTCACCTCGTTGACCGCCGGGCCGGACGGCCGGCTGGTCGCCGCCGTCCAGCAGCCCGACGACGCCGGCGCCCGGCTGGTCTCCTCACTCTGGGAGCTCGACCCGGGCGGTATGCGCCCGGCCCGGCGCCTGACGTTCTCCGAGCAGGGCGAGTCCTCGCCCGTCCTCACCCGGGACGGCGATCTGCTGTTCACCTCCGCCCGGCCCGACCCCGCCGGCGAGGGCGACGATGAGGAGGAGGCCGCGATCTGGCGGCTGCCGGAACGTGGCGAGGCGAGCGTGCTCGCCGCCGCACCGGGCGGTCTGGCCATCCGTGCCGTCGCAGACGACGGCACGGTTCTCGCCGCCACGTCGGTCCTGCCGGGCGGCGACCTCGACGACGACGGCGAACGCCGCCGGAGGCGCCGCGAGAGCAGGAACAGCGCGATCTGGCACACCGGCATGCCGATCCGTGCCTGGGACCACGAGCTCGACGACGTCAGTCCCCGGCTGGTTCTCGTCTCCCCGGACGGCAACCTGCGGGACCTCGCGCCGGACGCGGAGACGGTCAGCCTGCGCGACGCCTCCGCCGATCTGGCCCCGGACGGCACCACCGTCGCCACCACCTGGACCACCCGCGCCCGCGGCGGCCGGACCCGGACCGGCGTGGTGCTCATCGACGTCGCCACCGGCCGCCGGACCACGCTGGCTCCAGGTGCCGACACGCACGACTGGACCGCGCCCGCCTTCTCCCGCGACGGCCGCTGGCTCGCTCTGACCCGGACGACGACGTCGACACCGACGGACACGAGCTACAGCTTCCTCGAGATCTGGCCGCTCACCGATGGCGACCCGGTCACCGTCGACCTCGGCGACCTCACGGTCAGCGAGTACACCTGGACCGACGCCGGGACCCTTCTCGTCGCCGGCGACCTGCACTCCTCCGGCGCGATCCTCGCCTTCGCCCCCGACGGCACGGTCCGCACCCTCGCCCGGGACGCGGTCTACTCGGCCCTGGCCGTCTCCGGAACGGCAGTCTTCGCGCTGGGCTCCGACATCGCCACCCCGCCGCGGCCGGTCCGGATCGAGCCCGAGAACGGCCTCGACCTGCCCGCGCCGGGCCAGGTCGCCTCCCTGCCCGGCACGCTCGAGCGGGTCGAGACCGAGGTGGACGGCGCCACGGTCGGCGCATGGCTGTGCCGGCCCACCGGCACGAACACCACCGACCCCGCCCCCGTGATGCTCTGGATCCACGGCGGCCCGCACATCTCGTACAACGCCTGGAGCTGGCGCTGGTGCCCCTGGCTCGCCGTCGCACGCGGGTACGCCGTGCTCATGCCGGATCCGGCCATGTCCACCGGGTACGGTCACGCCGGACTCAATCGCGGGTGGCCGCGCAGGGCCGACGTCGTCTACCGCGAGTGCGAGAGCCTGCTCGACCTCGTCCTCGCCCGCCCAGAGTTCGACGAGACCCGAACCGCGATGCTGGGCGCCTCCTTCGGAGGCTTCATGGCCAACTGGATCGCCGGGCACACCGACCGCTTCCGCGCCGTGGTCTCCCACGCCGGACTGTGGGCGCTGGAGCAGCAGCACCGGACCACCGACGCCGCGGCGTCCAAGATGCGGGTGCACCCGGCCGAGCAAGCGGCCTGGTACGAGACCTACTCGCCGGACCGCGCCGTCGCCTCCATCACCACCCCGATGCTCCTCACGCACGGCAACCGCGACTACCGCGTCCCGGTCAGCGAGGCGCTGCGACTGTGGTGGGAACTGGTCTCGCGCTGGGACGGCGATCCGGAGGATCTGCCCCACCGGTTCCTGCAGCTGACGAGCGAGAACCACTGGGTGCTGACGCCCTCGAACCAGGTCACGTGGAACGAGACCGTCCTCGCCTTCTGCGACCAGCACGTACGCGGCGGCGAGCCGGTCCCGGACGTCCTGCCGTGGTGACGGCGGGCGCCGGTCAGTGGTGGTGGGCCACCTCGCCGGCCCGCTGACCGGGCTCGACGACGACGAACTGGCCCATCATGCCCTCGTCCTCGTGCAGCAGCATGTGGCAGTGGTACATGTACGGCCAGTCCGGGTCTGCGTAGTCCTCGAACCGCATGATCAGCCGGTAGGTCCGGTTCGGCTCGAGATAGACCGTGTCCTTGCGGCCGGACAGCTCCGGTGGCGGCGCCTGGCCGTCGACGGGGAGCACCTCGAACTGCACGTCGTGGATGTGGAAGCTGTGCGAGACCGGGTGGCTGTTCGTCACCTCCCAGATCTCCGTGGTGCCGACGGTGACCGTCTCGTCGATCCGGTTCATGTCCATCCGCAGGCCGTTGATCTCGCGATTCTGCAGCTCGAAGGTGCGGGTCACGGTGGCCTCGGCCTCCGCCAGCCCGGTGTCCTCGTACTGCCAGTCGGGCTCGGGGGAGGGGTTGAGGCGCTCCGCCGCGCGCAGCTGCAGGACGTCGAAGGAGTCGTTGCCGCCGAACGCGAACGGTGCCGCCACACCCCCCAGGTCCGGGTCCTCGGAGCGCAGCACCGTGCGCTCGCGCGGCCGCATGGTCACCACGATCTCGGCGCGCTCTCCGGGCGCCAGGCGCAGGCTGTCCATCCGGACCGGGCGGTCCAGGAGCCCGCCGTCGGTCGCGACCAGCTCGAACGGACGGTCAGCGAGGACGAACTGGTAGGTCCGGGCCGTCGAGCCGTTGAGCAGCCGCAGCCGGATCCGTTCGGTCGTCACCTCGTGGTAGGCGCCGACCGTGCCGTTGGTCATGACGACGTCGCCGAACAGGCCGACCTCGTTCCCCTCGGAGTCCGCGTCCAGCCGGCCGGCGTCGTCGAACTTCTTGTCCTGGACGATCACCGGGACGTCGTCCACGCCGTACTCGCTCGGCAGGGAGGCAGCGCGGGAATACTCATCGTCCAGCAGGAACAGCCCGGCGAGCCCGCGGTAGACGTGCTCCTCGGTCGCCCCGTGCGGGTGCGGGTGATACCAGAGCGTGGCCGCCGGCTGGTCGATCCGCCAGGTGGGCCGCCACGTGCCACCCGGTTCGATCGGCTGGTGCGGCCCGCCGTCGTACCGCGCCGGCAGGTGCATGCCGTGCCAGTGCACGCTCGTGGTCTCCGACAGCTCGTTGGTGACCTCGACGGCGACCTGCTCACCGCGGGCGGCCCGCAGTGTCGGCCCGAGGTGGGCGGCGTTGAAACCCCAGGTCGGCGTCTCGATCCCGGGCGCGAATGCGGTTCTGCCCTCCTGGGCGGTGAGCTCGAACACCCGCACGCCGTCACGGAGCCGGGAGGCGGCCAGCGGCGGGATCGCCAGCGGCCGGTCGAACTCCTGGCCCTGGACCGGGCTGGTGCTCGGGATGGCGTCGCACCCGGCGAGGGCGGCGACGCCGGCGCCGAGCATGCCCGCCAGGACGGTCCGGCGCGCGAGCGCACGGCGGCGCGTGGGACCGGGCAGGTGTGGGCGCTCGGCCCGGCTCACGACTGCCCGCCGCGCAGCCGTTGGACGCCGAGGGCGAGGACGCCGGCGACGGCGCCCCAGATCGCGTTGGTCGCCAGGATCGCGACGATGCCGATCGGCTGTGCCAGCGGGCCCTGGAGGGTGCCGGTCAGCAGCGGGGACAGGATCCCGCTGAGCAGGGTGCTGTAGACGGCGTAGGCGACGCCGGCCAGGGTGAGGGTCAGGACCGGCCGGGGCACGCGGCCGATGCCGACGAGCGTCACCCACAGGGCGGTGATGAGCAGGGTGAGTCCGATTGCGGTCGCCGGCGTGCCGAGCACCTCGTCGACCCCGGTGATGCGGGCGAGCGGCCGTGCCAGGGCCAGGGCGCCGAGGCCGAGGACGAGGGACCACCGCACGGATGGGGCGCCCCCGGCCGCTCCGTCGGATGAGGAGTGAGAGGGGAATGAGGACGGGTTCTGTGTCATGCCGAGAACGCTAGAAAACGGCGCCATGCCGCCACATCGGCCCGCAGGCGTCTTGTCCGCCCGCCGCTGCGCGACGCTCCCTGTCGCTTCCGGGCGACACCACCCTGACGCCTCGAGGCGATGTCTCCGGGACCACCCGGGTTCGTAGGCTGACCGGGTGCCCACGACGCCGCGCGACGAGGTCGACCCCCGGCTGGTCGACGTCGTCCTGGCGCTCGGGATGGCCCTGGCGGTCGCCGTGCTCATCGCGGCCGACTTCGAGAGCTCCGGCCGGTCCGGCCCGGTCGCGTACCTGTTCGCCGCCGGGTTCGGGGTCCTGGTCCTCCTGCGCCGGCGGGCGGCACGGGTCATGCTGGTGCTCACCGTGCTCGGCGTGTTCACGTACTACGCGCTCGGGCTCCCGGTCATCGGCATCGCGTTCCCGGCGGTGGCGGCCCTGTACTCCGCCGCCGAGGTCGGGCGTACCTGGTGGGCGGCCGGCTCCGGTGTGGTGCTCGTCGCGGTCGCGGCGTATTTCCGCGTGATCGAGGGGCAGCCCACCACCTACCTCTACGGGTACGAGCTGCTGACGAACATCGCGCTCGCGGCGGCCTCCGTCGCGCTCGGCGTGGCCGTGCGCCGGACACGGGAGACGCGCCGGTACGCCCACCGCGTGCGGTTGCTGACCGAGGCCGAGCAGGCTCAGCAGGCGGACCGCCGACTGCAGGCCGAACGCGTGCGTCTCGCTCGGGACCTGCACGACGCCGTCGGTCACAGTCTGTCGGTCGTCTCCCTGCACAGCGGCGTCGCCGCCGAGGCCGTCGGCCACGACGACACCGCGGCGCGCGAGGCGCTGGAACGGGTGCGGGAGGCGACGGCGGCGAGCCTGCGCGAGCTGCGCACCACGGTCAAGCTGCTGCGCACGCCCGGGACCGACGAGGCCCCGCCGGGCAGCCTCGTGACCGGGGGCGTGGAAACCCTGCTGCGTCCGGTCCAGGCTGCCGGCCTCGCCGTCGAGGCCGACATCGACCTCCCTGCCGGCGCGATCGACACCGCCGTCGACGCCGCCGCCTACCGCATCGTCCAGGAGGCGTTGACGAACGTGGTGCGGCACGCGGGTGCGCGTCGCGTGCGGATCGGTGCTCGCCTCGACGGCGACCGGTTGCGGCTGCAGATCGCCGACGACGGTCACGGGCTTGCCGGGACGGGCGGGGGGCGTCCGACCCGCTCGGTGACCGGCCGTGGCGTGGCCTCCGGCACGGGGGCCGGTACCGGCACAGGGGCCAGCAACGGCTCCGGGGTCGGCAACGGCTCCGGGGTCGGCAACGGCGCCGGGCAAGGCCTGGCCGGCATGCGTGAACGCGCCGCCCTGCTCGGCGGGACGCTGCAGGCCGCCGACAGACCGGAGGGCGGCTTCCTCGTCTCCGCCGACCTACCCACCAGACTGAGCCCATGATCCGCATCGTGCTGGTCGACGATCAAGAGCTCGTGCGCACCGGGCTGCGCAGCCTCGCCGAGCGCGACGGCGACATCACCGTGGTCGGTGAGGCCGCGACCGGTCGCTCGGGACTCTCCCGGGTGCGTGAGCTGAGGCCCGACGTGGTCCTCATGGACATCCGGATGCCGGAGCTCGACGGCCTCGAGGCCACCCGGGAGATCGTGGCCGACCCGGACCTGCGCGGCGTGCGTGTCGTCGTGCTCACCACCTTCGACGAGGACGAGCACGTCTTCGAGGCGATCCGCTCCGGTGCCGCCGGATACCTGCTCAAGGACATCACGCCCGGCGATCTGCGACAGGCGATCCGGGTGGTCGCGGCCGGTGAGTCGTTGCTCTCGCCACAGGTGACCACGCGGGTGATGCGCGCCCTGGCGGTCGGAGCACAGCCGCGCCGCGACGACGGGCGCCTCGCCGGCCTGACGGACCGGGAACGTGAGGTTCTCGAGGGCGTGGGGCGCGGGCTGACCAACGACGAGATCGCCCGTGAGCTCTACCTGAGTCCGGCGACGGCGCGGACCTACGTCAGCCGGCTGCTGACCAAGCTCGACGCCCGCGACCGTGCCGCGCTGGTGGTACTCGCCTACGAGTCGGGGCTCGTCCGCCCCGGCGGCTGAGGGAGCGTGCCCCTGGCCGCAGACCGGGCCGGACAGGATGGCCGATGGCCGTCCTTCCTCTTGACCAATACCCCGCCCCGGTATTCCATGTACCCCTATGGGGTACCAGACGGACGTGACCCGTCCCGCGCCGACGACCGCGGCTTCTCGGGTGGCGGTGGCCGCACCCGTCCTCGTCGGCGTGCTGTGCGCCGCCGGGTTCCTCCTCGGGCCGGTCTCCGCGGACATGCCCGCCACGATCGTGGGCATCGCCGCGCTGGCCTACCTGTCCGCGGCGGCTACCGGACGGCGAGCGGCGGCCTGGGTCTTCGTGGGCGTCGGCACCGTGGTGAAAGTGGGGGCCGAGATCGCCGACGTGAGCTGGATCCCGCCGATCCTCGGACTCGGGGTCCTCCTCGCCGGCTACGGACTGCTTCGCCGACGGTCCGGGACGCTGATCCAGTCGGCGGCGATGCTCGGTTACCTCGGGCTGGCGGTCGTCGCCCTCCTCGTCGGGCCGAACGCGGGCCTGGCGCTCGCCGGCGCGGTGCTCGCAGCGCACGCGCTGTGGGACATGTGGCACTACCGCCGCGACGCCGTCGTCCACCGGCCGCTCGCCCTGTGGTGCATCGGCCTGGACATCACGGCGGGGACCGCATGCGTGGTGCTCGCTGCGACGAGTTGAGGGCGCTCAGGTTGTGAGGTCGCGCAGCTCGGCGGCCAGGTTGGTCCGAGCGCGTTCCTCCCACAGGTGTCGGCCCGACGCGGTGGCGAACAACCGCTCACGCCCGATCAAGGACTGCAGCACCGTGCCGCGCCCTGCCCGGAACTCCTCCTCGGGCACGTGCGCGTACTCGGCCCGCACGTCCGCCGCGTAACGCGCATACCGGCGCGGCGGAGCCGCCAGGATCGCCAGATCCGCGTCGCACAAGGCAGCGCCCGGCGGGTCGTCCTCGACCGCGTGGGAGGCGGTCAGCCGCACCAGACGCACGGCCTCGGCGACCGTGGCCCCACCGGCCCCGACCCCCGTGAGCCGGCGCCGCGCGAGCTCCGCGGATTCCTCCTCGTCCCGGCCCGGCTCGCCGGCGTAGACCGCGTCGTGGAACCACGCCGCCAGACGCACCGCCGCCGTCACCGGCTCCCCGTGCCGGGCGAGCTCGGTCAGCCGGTCCAGCACCTCCTCGAGGTGGGCGAGGTCGTGGTAGCGCCGGTGCGGCTCGCTCCACCGGTCGAGGAGCTCCTGCCCGAGTGCGCGCCACGTCTCGTCCGGGCGGGCCTCATGAGCATCCGGCGGCGCCCCGTCGCCGGGCACGTCGGGCACCGCGCCGGCGAGCACCTCACGTCCCAGAGCCGCCCATTCCCCGGCGAGTCGTGCTCGTCGGCGCCGTCGCCGCTCCGCCCGGCGGTCCGCGCCGGGCACCCGCAGGCCGGACCGACGAAGCCGCTCCAGCAACTCCCGGCCGGAGACCAGTTGCGCGCCGGCAGCGACCAGCTCGTCCACCCGATCGGCAGGGACGTCGTAATGGTCGAGATCGAACGAACGCGGCGAGAGCCCGGCGGCCGCCGCGAACGCATGCAGTTCCTCGAGCGAGACGTCCGAGACGAGGTGCGCCCACATCGTCCCGTGCGCGGGCCAGCGGGGCGGGTCCACGAGGATGGCCACGCAGCGATGCTACGACCGCACGGCCTCTGCCGACCCGCCCCGACCCTCCCGGGTCACCGCGCGAACAGTCCCTGGGCCGCGGACTCGGCGTCGTCATAGGTCCGCGCCGCGGTGTCCAGCGCCATGGTGACCTGCTCCAGCGACGCCTCGACCGTGGCCTGCGTGGCGCGCCACTGGTCGGCGCACGCGCCGAAGGCCTGGGACGCCGTCCCCGTCCAGGACTGCTGCAGGGTGATGAGGTGCGCCATCATCGCGGCCACCTCGCTGCGGATGTTCGCCGTCGTCGTCCTGGTCTGCTGGGCGGCGACGACGATCTCGCCGCTGTCGACCGTGAACTGGGCCATGGTGTGCTCCTCCCTGCCGCGCCACCGTGGCACGGCTCAGCAGGGACGCTAGGCAGCCCACCGGCCGGAGGGTGCGCCCACGTCGCTGCACTGTGGACAAGGTGGCACCTGAGCCGCAGATGTGGACAAGCGGCACCGAGGAACCGGCCGAGAAGCCGCGGAAACGTCAGGACCGAGCGGCCCTCGGCGTCAGGACGGCCGGTCCTTGCGACTTCCCTTTTTCTTCTTGCGCGGCCGGGTGAGGAAGTCGGGCTCACGCTCGATGCCGTGCTGGGGGGACGCGGCGCGGCCGTCACCCGGCGGCGGCTCGTCGGAACGGTCGGAGGGCAGGTGAGGGGCGCGAGGTTGGACCTTCCGCGGCCCGCGGGTGCTGTCCGGCGTCGGGGCGCTGCGGGGCGAGGCCGGGGTCAGCGTGGACGTGCGTTCGCGACGCTCGCGTTCGGGCAACGCGCCCTGTTCCCGCAGAGCACGGGTTACGTCGAGTCGTTCCCGCTTCAGACGCTCCGCACGTTCCCGGTCCATCCGTCCGGTGCGCACCGCGTGCTCGACCAGGTCCCGCGAGGAACGCGCGATGGTCGCCCGGTCGCCCTCGCTCGGCTCGGTCCTGGGCCGCGGGGCGAGATCGTCCGGAAGTGACTCGAGCGACGACGCGAGCACCCGCTCCTCGTCTCCGCGGCGGACGGATGCGGCGCCCTGCCGGTCGGTGCCGCCGGCCTCGTCGGGCGCGGGCGCCGGCTCCTGCTCGGCACCGGCAGGCTCCGGGTGCGGCCGCACCGTCGTCGTAGCCGGGTCGGGGGAAACCGCGGCGCGGACCGGCGCAGGTTCGACGATCGGCACATCCGTGCCGGTCGGGCCGGCCGGAGCGCGGGAGGTCTCGCGCGCGGCCGGGGCGTCGGGGGTCACGGACGCGGCCGGGGCGTCGTCGCGGACCGTGTGCCCCTCGGCCGCTGCCGCGTCCGCCGCGTGCTCGTGCGCGGCCTCCGCGGCGGCGACCGTCTCCTCCGGCGCGCAGGATCCGAGCTTGCCCAGCTCCGCGCGCAGCCGGTCCAGCTCCGCGGAGAGGTTCTCCCGCGCCGCGTCCTCCCACTGCTGTCCCATCGGGGAGACGAAGATGTTCCGGCGCGCGAGGAGCTTGCCGATGATCGCGATGCGGGCTTCGAGGTAGTGCCGCAGAGGGATGTGCGCGTACTCGGCCCGCACCTTCTTGCGGTACGCCTGGTATTTCTGCGGGTCGGACGCCAGCACGGCCAGGTCGGCGTCGGACAGTGCGAGGCAGTCGATGTCCTTGGCCTTCGCCTCGTGGCGCTTCAGCCCGAGGATGAGCTGTTCCACCCGGTCGAGCGCGGGCTCCGGTACGCCGAGCCCGCCCAGCTCCTCCCGGGCCAGCTCTGCGGAGGCGACCTCGTCCTCACCGCCGCTGCGGGTGTAGGCCTTGGTGGCCACGGAACTGAAGATCGCCCCGTGGTACCAGGCCGCGAGCCGCACCAGGTCCGGGTTGTGCGTCTCCTCCGCGATCTCGTCGAGCCGGGCGAGCATGTCGACGAGGTGCTTGTCGTTGTGGAAGTGGCGGTCAGGCTGCTTCCACCGCTCGAGGAGGCGCCGACAGGTCGTCTCGATCTCGTCGCGGCCGGCACTGGCCCCGACGGCTTTGCAGCTGCGTACGAACGCGGCGGGCAGCCACTGCGGTACGTCGGCGACGCCCATGGTGATGTCAGTCCTCAGATGGTTTCATCGTTCGGTCGACCGATCGTAGAACAGCCTGCCACTCCTGCGTGCCCACAGTGCGATGAACCGGGTCACAACACCGCGAACCCGGGGTTCACGGCCCGGGAGGAGGGGAGGCGGAGAGGTAGCATGCGCGGAATGTCGCAACCCTTGGACCAGGCGCACGTGCTGCTCACGGGCGCCACCGGCTTCGTCGGCCAGGCCGTACTCGAGAAGCTCCTCTCCGCCTACCCCACGACCCGGATCACCGTCCTGGTGCGGCCCCGCGGCGAGATCACCGCACAGCAACGGATCGAGAAGCTGCTGCGCAAGCCGGTCTTCCGTCCCTGGCGCGAGGAGGTCGGTGAGGACGCGGCCACGGCCGCCCTCGCCGAGCGGGTCACCGTCCTGTCCGGCGACCTCGGCGACCTGCCGCCGCTGCCCGGCGACCTCGACGTCGTCATCCACTCCGCCTCCACCGTCTCCTTCGATCTGCCCGTCGACGAGGCCTTCGCCGCGAACGTCTCGGGGCCGGTCTCGCTCTACGACGCCCTCCGAGACACCGGCTCGGACCCCCACGTGGTCCACGTCTCCACCAGTTACGTCGCCGGGCTGCGCAAAGGCGTCGCCGAGGAGCGCACCCTCGATCACCACATCGACCGCAACGCCGAACTCGCCTCGGCCCTCGCCGCCCGTACCGCCGTCGAGGAGGACTCCCGCAGCCCGCGGGTGCTGGGTGACCTCATCGACAAGGCCCAGGCCGAGCACCGCCGGGCCGGGCCCCAGGCGGTCGCCGACGCCGCGGAGGCGCTGCGGGTCGAGTGGGTCAAGGACCAGCTCGTCGAGCACGGCCGCACCCGTGCCCGGTCGCTCGGATGGCCCGACGTGTACACCTTCACCAAGGCGATGGGGGAGCGTGCGGCGGAGGAGCTGTGGGCCGGGGCCGGGCACCGCCTGTCCGTGGTGCGACCGACGATCATCGAATCCGCGCTGCGCCACCCGTACCCCGGCTGGATCGACGGCTTCAAGGTCGCCGACCCGCTCATCGCCGCCTACGGACGCGGTCTGCTCCCCGAGTTCCCCGCCCTCGCGGACACCGTGCTCGACGTCATCCCGGTCGACTTCGTCGTGAACGCCATCCTGGCCGCCGCGGCCGCGCCACCAGCGGCCGGGGACGCGGACTACTACCAGGTCAGTTCCGGCATCACGAACCCGCTGCGACTCGGCCCACTGGTCCAGACCGTGCGGGAGTACTTCTCCGAGCACCCGCTCACCGACGCCGACGGCGCGCACGTCGCCGTCCCCGCCTGGTCCTTCCCGCACCCCGGGGCGGTCGAGCGGGCGTTGCGCCGGCGTGAGCTGGCCGTCGACGTCGCGGACCGCACCGTGTCCCGGCTGCCCGCGAACGACCGCACCCGGGGGTGGATGTCCAGCCTGGCGACGGCCCGCCGGGATCTGAACACGCTGCGGAAGTTCACCTCGCTGTATCAGCCGTACACCCAGACCGAGGTGATCTTCGACGACGCCCGCACCAGGGCGCTGCACGCCGCGCTTGCGCCGGAACGGCAGGTCGAGCACGGCTTCGACGTGACGGAGATCGACTGGCGCCACTACCTCCAGGCCGTGCACATCCCTGGCGTCCCCGGGCTGATGCGCTCGCGTTCGGCCTCGGCCGCGCCGAAGGAACCGGCCGAGCTGCCCCGGCGTGAGGACGTCCTCGCGGTCTTCGACCTGCAGCGCACCGTGGCCGCGGCCACGCTGGTCGAGCAGTACCTCTGGGTGGAACTGGCCGCGCGGCGTCCCTCCCGGTGGCCCGTCTCGGTGGCCACCCTGATGGCGAAGTTGCCCCGGTATCTCCAGGCCGAGCGGCGGGACCGGTCGGACTTCATCCGTACGTTCATGCGCCGGTACGCCGGCGTGGACGAGGAGGAGTTGCGCGCCGTCATCGCCAGCAAGGTCACGCCTTCGTTGCGCCGGGACCTGCTCACCGAGGCCGTGGAGCGGATCCGCGCCCACCGGGAGGCCGGTCACCGGACCGTGCTCGTCACCGGGGAGATCGACGTCTTCGCCGAGCCGCTGGCCCCCATGTTCGACGAGATCGTCGCCGGGAAGATGGAGAAGGACGACGCCGGACGGTGGACTGGGCACCTGGAGGTCTCGCCGATGGTGGGGGAGGCCCGGGCCGCCTGGCTGCGCCGCTACGCGCGTGAGAACGGCATGGACCTCGCGGCGTCCTATGCTTATGGCGACAGCTACGCGGACCGGCCGTGGCTGGAGGTGGTCGGGCACCCCAACGCCGTGAACCCCGACGCCGGCCTCTTCCGGTACGCCCGAGCGAGGAGATGGCCCGTACACACCTGGACGACCACGGCAGAGGGCCGGTTGACACCGGTCCTGCGAAGCATCCGAGGAGCGATGTGAGCAGCACTGTGCGGCGGCAGCGTCCGCGTCCGGAGGCCACGGTCCTGCGCGGCCGTGGCCTGGTCACCGGTGGCACCTCCGGGATCGGTCTGGCCTTCGCGCGCGCCCTCGCCGTCCGGGGCTGCGACCTCGTCCTCGTCGCCCGGGACGAGGCACGGCTGACCAAGACTGCCGAGCAGCTCAAGTGGCGCTACGGCGTCGAGGTCGAGACCCTTGTCGCCGACCTGTCCCGCACCGAGGACATCCATCGGGTCGCCGACCGCCTCACTGACGAGGACCGGCCCGTCGAGATCCTCGTGAACAACGCCGGCAAGGGCCTGCACATCCCCCTGGTGGCCGAGGAGACGGAGGAGCACGAGCACGCCGTCGACCTCATGATCCGCGCCGTGCTCGTCCTCGGTGCCGCCGCCGCGCGGGCGATGCGTGGGCGCGGGCACGGCGTCGTGATCAATGTCGCGTCGGTGGCCAGTCTGATCCCGATGGGGGCATACTCGGCGATCAAGTCGTGGGTGCGGACCTATTCCGACTCGCTCGCCCTCGAGCTGGCCGGTACCGGGGTGCGGGTGATGACCCTGCTGCCCGGGTGGGTGCGCACGGAGTTCCACGAGAGAGCGGGTATCCGCACCGGCTCGATCCCCGACGTGTTGTGGCTCGAGGCGGACCGGGTCGTGGAAGAGTGCCTCGCGGATGTCGAGAAGGGTCGGGTGAGGTCGGTGCCGTCAAAGCGGTTCGCCGCGCTGGCCTTCCTCGCCGAGCACGCCCCGCGGCCGCTCGTGCGGCGAGCGACCGCGCTCATCAAGGGAGGACGCGCATGAGTGGCCGTACCGACGGCGGCACCGGGCGCTACCACGCCGGCTGGCACCGCGCGATCCGCTACGTGGCGCAGCGGATGGTGCTCAAGCCCGTGGTGCACAGCGTCACCCGCACCAGCGTCGAAGGCCTCGACAACCTCGACGGGCTGGAACGCCCCTTCGTCGTGGTCGCGAACCACTCGAGCCATCTCGACACCGCCGTCATGGTCTCCTCCCTGCCCCGCGAGGTCACCTCGCACCTGGCCGTCGGCGCCGCCGCCGACTACTTCTACGCCAAGTGGTGGACCAAGCTCGCCACCTCGATGTTCTTCAACACCTACCCGATCCACCGCACCGCCGGATCCAGCCGCCGCAGCCGCAAGCGCAAGGGACTGACGCAGCGCCTCGTCGCCGAGGACGTGCCGGTCCTGATCTTCCCTGAGGGCACCCGTTCGCGCGACGGCGTCATGCGGGCCTTCAAGCCCGGTGCCGCGGCGGTGTGCGTCTCGCGCAGCATCCCGTGCGTGCCGATCGCCCTCATCGGCGCCTACGACGCGATGCCGCCCGGACGGTCCTGGCCCGTGGAGGGCCGACCGCGGGTGCGGATGCTCGTCGGCCGGCCGATGCGCCCCCGTCCGGGGGAGAAGGCCGCCGAGTTCAACGACCGTGTGGCCGCGCGCGTGCGCACCATGCTCGAGATGCAGACGCCGTACGTGGTGGCCGACTCGGCCCCACCGCCCGCGCAGCCCGGCGGGCAGGCTCAGGAGGAGGCTTCGTGACCGGGGTGGCGCACCAGAAGTGGTGGGGATGGGGCGTGGAGGGCGTCGCGTTCAACCACCGCGACAAGCCCAAGATGGCCCCGTTCGTCTACGACAAGGTCGGTATCGACCTCAACGCCCCGGGCAGTCCCCCGCCGAACTTCGACGACCTCGACGTTCCCGCTCCCCGGATCGGCGAGGAACTGACCGGCACGCTGACCGCCGCCGTCGGGCGTGAGCACGTCCGCGACGACGACCTCGAGCGGGTCATCCACACCTACGGCAAGGGCCTGCCCGACCTGGTGCGGGTCCGTGCCGGTGACCTGCCGCGCGTGCCGGACGTCGTCGTCTACCCCGCCGACGAGTCGCAGGTGCAGGCGGTGGTTGACGCCGTCGTCGCGGCCGACGCCGTTCTCATCCCCTTCGGCGGTGGGTCGAACATCTCCGGTTCGCTCACGCCGCCGGCCGACGAGCAGCGCACCGTCGTCTCGCTCGACCTGGGCCGGATGAACCGTGTGCTCGAGGTCGACGAGGAGGCCGGCCTCGCCCGGATCCAGGCCGGCGTCCAGGGGCCGGACATGGAAGACCAGCTCAACTCCCGCGGCTGGACCGTCGGCCATCAGCCGGACAGCTTCCGTCACTCCACCCTCGGCGGGTGGATCGCGACCCGGTCCTCCGGCATGCAGTCGGACAAGTACGGCGACATCGCCGACATCACCCGCGGCCTGCGGATGGTCCAGCCCGGCAAGGTCGTGGTGCTGCGGCCGCTGCCGTCCACGTCCACCGGTCCGAGCGTGCGCGAGATGATCCTCGGCTCCGAAGGGCGTCTCGGTGTGGTTACTGAGGCGTGGGTGCACGTGCACCGGCTGCCGGAGAACCGCGACATCATCGCCTACCTGTACCCCTCGTGGGACGCGGCACTGGCCGCGATGCAGGAGATCTCCGTCTCCGACGCCGCACCGACGGTCACCCGCGTCTCCGACGCCAACGAGACGCAGTTCTCGCTGTCCACCCAGAAGGAGTCCGCCGGGCTCAAGGGCAAGGCGCAGCAGGCGCTGTTCGACGTGCTGGCCCGGCGCGGCTGGGACCTGGAGCAGGCGTGCCTGTCCTACATCGGGTACGAGGGCGGCGCCGGCAAGGTCAAGGCGGAGAAGAACGTCGTCGGGCGGATCGTGCGTCGGCACGGCGGGATCAAGCTGGGCCGGGGGCCGGGTGCCCTGTACGACCAGAAGAAGTTCGACACCCCCTACATCCGTGACTTCCTCCTCGACATCGGCGGCCTTGCCGACGTCTCCGAGACGGCGGCGCCCTGGTCGAAGCTGCCGGAGGTCTACATGGCGACCACGCGTGCGGCACGTGAGGCGTTCGAGCGGATCGGGGTGCGCGGCTTCATCATGTGCCACCTCTCGCACAGCTACCATTCCGGTGCCTGCCTGTACTTTACCTTCGCGTTCGCGCCGGGCGTCGACGGGGCGCAGGAGCAGCTCGAGCGCTACTGGACGGTCAAGAAGGCGATCCAGCAGACGTTCGTCGACCTCGGTGCGACGCTCTCGCACCACCACGGCGTCGGGACGGACCACGCGCACTGGCTCGAGGAGGACATCTCCCCGGCCGGCACCGACGTCATGGTCTCGTTGCTGCAGGGCGTCGACCCCGGCCGGAACCTCAATCCGGGAACCATCATCCCGGCCCAGCGGGAGTGGTGAGGGAGCTGGTCGCCCGAGGGGCGATCACAGCTGAGGCGCCGGCTCGTCCCGTGGCTCGATCGGGCCGCTGACCGGCAGGGCCACCTGCACCGTCGTGCCGCCACCGGGGGTCGGGACCACCCGCGCCGCGCCGCCGTGCGCGGCGACGACGCCGGCGACGATCGCCAGACCGAGGCCGGAGCCGCCCGAGGTGCGGGCGCGCGAAGGGTCGGCGCGGTAGAACCGCTCGAACACCCGCGCCGCGTCCTCCTCCGGGATGCCGGGGCCGTGGTCGCGCACCTCGAGCTGGGCCCACCCGGGCTCGACGTGCCCGACGGCGACCTCGACGCCGCTCTCGGGTGGCGTGTGCCGCAGCACGTTGCCCAGCAGGTTCGCCACCACCTGACGGATCCGGTCGGCGTCACCGCGCACCGTCACGGGCGGCACCTCATGGTCCGCCTCGCCGGTCAGCGGCACGACGGCGACCGGCCGGTCCGGCGCCTGCGCGTGCAGGTCGGAGGCGGCGTCCCGGGCGATCGCCGTCAGGTCGATCTCGGTGAGCGTCAGCGGGCGGCCCTCGTCCAGCCGGGCCAGTTGCAGCAGGTCCTCGACGAGGCTGCCCATCCGGGAGGCCTCGGACTCGATGCGCTGCATGGCGTGGGGCAGGTTCTCCGGCGGTACACCACCCATGCGATACAGCTCGCCGTAGCCGCGGATCGCCGACAACGGCGTGCGCAGCTCGTGGGAGGCGTCGGAGACGAACCGGCGCATCCGTCGTTCGGAGGCGGCCTGGTCCGCGAACGACTGCTCGATCTGGGCGAGCATCGTATTCAGTGAACGAGCCAGCGAGCCGACCTCGGTGCTGACCGGCAGGGCAGGCACGCGGCGGGAGAGGTCACCGGCGGCGATGGCCCCCGCGGTCGACTCGATCTCCCGGAGCGGACGCAACGATCGGCGCACCGCGGCCCACGCCAGGACCGCCCCACCGGCAAGGATGACGACGCCGAAGATCACCACGAGCTTGCGGGTCTGGTCCATCGTCTTCTCCACCCCGAGCAGGGGCAGCGCGACCGTGATCGCGCCCACGACGGGACCGTCCTGGACGTTGCGCAACGGGAGCGTCACCGCCCGCCACGACGGCGAGGGCCCGTCGCCCGGCACGGTCTCGATGTCGTACTGCTGCTGGTCGGCGAGGGCGTCCAGGTCCGCGCTGTCGAGCACGGGCCGTCCCGCCTCGTTCGCGGTGGAGGTGCTGAACAGCTCCTGCGTACCGGCGTCCTGCAGCTCGACCCGGACGTAGTACTGGGAGGGCAGCACGCCGGGGGCGGTGTCCATGAACTGATCGGGCGGGCGCTGCCCGAGCTCACGCACGGCGGCGCTGAGCTGTCCGTCCACCTGACCCTCGAGGTTGGCCCGCAGGACGGTTGTGGTCGCCGCGCCGGCCGCGGCCAGCCCCACGAGCAGCAGGACCGTGATGATGGCGACGAGCCGGGCGCTGAGCGGGACGCGGCGCCACTTGGCGTGCAGGCCACCGAGCGGATGGTGCGGGACGGGCGGTTCACCCAGCGGTGGCGGGTCTCCGAGCGGCTGGCGCTCACCGGTGTTCGGCAGCTCGCCGGCTGCCTGCCGCTCACCGGGCCGAGGCGACTCCGGCGCGCCCGGCGCCTCCTCGCCCGTGCCGGCTGCGCTCACCGGCCCGCCGGCGCGCGCAGGACGTACCCCACGCCGCGCCGGGTGTGCAGCAGCGGCACCAGGGCGGCGGCGTCATCGCCGGAAAGGCCGAGGTTCTCCGGCGAGTCGATCTTGCGGCGCAGGTAGGAGATGTAGGACTCCACGATCGCCGCCTCGCCGGCGAAGTCGTAGTCCCACACGTGGTCCAGGATCTGCGTCTTCGAGACCACCCGCTCGGCGTTGATCATGAGGTAGCGCAGCAGCTTGAACTCGGTGGGCGAGAGGTCCACGGGACGTCCGGCGCGGCGCACCTCGTGCGCGTCCTCGTCCAGCTCGAGGTCGGCGTAGGTCACGATGCCGTCGTCCTCCTCTGGCGGCTGCGTGCGGCGCAGCACGGCCCGGATACGCGCCACGACCTCCTCCAGGCTGAACGGCTTCGTGACGTAGTCGTCGCCGCCGACGGTCAGCCCCTGGACCTTGTCGGACATGTCGTCCTTCGCGGTCAGGAATAGCACCGGGATGTCCGCGGCGTGCGCGCGCATCCGCCGCAGCACGGTGAAACCGTCCATGTCGGGCAGCATGATGTCGAGCACCACGAGGTCGGGCCGCTCCTCGGCGGCGGCCCGCAGGGCGGCGTTGCCGTCCGCGGCCGTGACGACCTCGAACCCGGCGAACTTCAGCGACGCGGAGAGCAGTTCGCGGATGCTCGGCTCGTCGTCCACCACGAGCAGGCGCGCCTCGGGCGCCTCCGGTGAGCGTGCGGCGGTGACGTTCATGACTCCCAGTGTGCCGCGCACGTCTGGGCGTTCGCTGGGAGCAGGCTGAGGGGGCGCCGGACGGTAGGGTCGAGCGCCATGCGTGCCGCCTACCTGGCCGCCCCGGGACGCGTCGAGGTCGACGACGTCCCGGACCCGGCCGCCGACGCCCCCGGTGACCTCGTGGTCCGCATGGAGCTGGCCTCCGTGTGCGGCTCCGACGTGCACACCGTCTTCGACGGTTTCCACGAGCCCGACGCGCTCGGCCGCCCGGGCTACCCCGGGCACGAGGGGATCGGCACCGTGGTCGAGTCCCGGGCTCGGGCCGTGCCGGTCGGGACCCGGGTGCTCACCGTCCCCGTTCCCGCCGAGGCCGGGTGCTTCGCGCAATACCAGCGTCTACCCGCCGGTCAGGTCGTCCCGCTCCCGGACGGCGCTTCGGTCGAGCGCCTGCTGCTCGCGCAGCAGTACGGCACCACGTTGTTCGCGATGCGGCTGTTCTGGCCCGACGGCGGCGCCACGCGGCCGGCCGGCACGGCGGCGATCCTCGGTGCCGGTTCGGCCGGACTGTTCTTCGTCCAACTCGCCCGCCGGGCCGGGTTCGCCCAGGTGCTCGTCGCCGACCCGGACCCCTACCGTCTCGGCGTCGCACGGGAGCTCGGCGCGACCACGACCGTGCGGCCTGGCCGGGAGAGCCTCGTCGAGGCGGTGCTCGACGTCACCGGCGGCACCGGCGCGGACCTGGTCATCGAAGCGGCGGGTTACGACGCCGCCCGCGCCGAGTGCGTGGCCGCAGCCGCGCGGCAAGGCACGGTCGGGCTCTTCGGCTTTCCCGAGCGCCGCGGCCACGCCGGTTTCCCGATGTACGACGCGTTCCGCAAGGTGCTGCGGATCCAATGGGCCGGCGGCACCCAGTCCGAGCCCGGTCTCGTCGCCTTCCGGGACGCCGTGCGCGAGATCGCCGACGGCACCGTCGAGGTGGCGCACTGCCTGGGCAGCGACCATCGCCTCGAGGAGGTCCCGGCCGCCCTCGAGCTCGCCCGTTCGGGCGGCCGGGGGTCGATCAAGCAGACGATCCGGCTGGCCTGAGTCGCCCGGTGCGAGCGCGTTCCACCGCCGCCTGCAGCTCCTCCGCGCACAGGTCGGCGTTGATCTGGGCTCCCGCCATCGCGCCTGCCGCCGCCGAGGCGCCGACCTGCGCCATCACGTCGGTCACGTTGCCGGCCACCCACACACCCGGGACCGCGGTCCTGCCGGTCGGCTCGGCCGCCACGTGCTCGCCGAGCCCGGAGGGGTGCTCGGCCGGGGTGAGCCCCAGCGCGGAGAGCACGCCGGACCGCGCCACCGGGCGCGAGGCCGTGGCGACGATGTCGCGGGGGACCAGCTCACCGTCGGCGAGCCGGAGGCCGATGATGCGGTCGGCCGCGATCTCGAGCCCGGTGACCCGCCCGGTCACCACCGGCACGCCGAGCGCGGCGAGCTGCTCGAGCTCCTCAGTCCCCGGCTCCGGGGCGAGGTGCCGGAAGAGCACGACGTCGTCACTGAGCTGACGGAACAGCATCACCTGGTGCATCGCCATCGGGCCCGTCGCGATGACGCCGATAGCCCGGTCGCGCACCTCCCAGCCGTGGCAGTACGGGCAGTGGACGACGTCGCGGCCCCACCGCTCCCGCAGCCCGTCGATCGCAGGGAGCTCGTCGAGCACGCCGGTGGCGATCAGCAGACGGCGTGCCCGGACGGTGCGCATGTCCGCCACGGTGACGGCGAAGCCGTCGGCCTCGCGGGTGGCCGTGGTCACCGTCCCGGCGACGACGTGCCCGCCGTACTGGCGCACCTCCTCCCGGCCGATCGCGAGCAGCTCGGCCGGCGACCGGCCGTCGTGCCCGAGCAGACTGTGCACCGCGGCGGCTGGGGCGTTGCGCGGCTCGCCGCCGTCGATCACGGCGACGCTCCGGCGGCTCCGGGCCAGTACGAGCGCGCCGTTCAAGCCGGCCGCGCCGCCCCCGACCACCACGGCGTCGTATCTGTCGCGAAGTTCGTCGGTCATCTCGTTCCATCTCTCGTTCCGCGGACCCGTGTTCCTCGGGCTCTCTCACGATGAGAATGCTTCCCAGGACGGCGGCATGCAACACTGCTTGCCGAAGTGGCAAACTGGCCTCGTGGACGATCTCGAGCAGGCCCTGACCGCCGTCGGCCCGCGGCTACGTTCGCTCCGCCAGGAGCAGGGCATGACCTTGGCGGCACTCTCCGGGCAGACCGGGATCTCGGTGAGCACGCTCTCCCGCCTGGAATCGGGTGCCCGGCGCCCCACGTTGGAACTGTTGCTGCCTATCGCCCGCGCGCACCGGGTCGCCCTCGACGACCTCGTCGACGCGCCGCCGACCGGCGATCCGCGGGTGCGGATGCGTGCGGTGCGGGCGCACGGCGTCACCCATGTGGCACTGAGTCGCCGGTCCGACGGCATCCAGGCCTACAAGCTCATCATCCCGCCTCGGGAGGAGCCGGCCCAGCCCCAGGTCCACGAGGGCTACGAGTGGCTCTACGTCCTCGACGGGCGCCTACGCCTGCTGCTCGCCGACCGCGATCTCGTGCTCAGCCCGGGAGAGGCGGCCGAGTTCGACACCCGCGTGCCGCACTGGTTCGGACCCGCCGACGCGCAGCCGGTGGAGGTCTTGAGCCTGTTCGGCTCCCAGGGGGAACGGGCGCACCTGCGGGCGCGGCCGAAGCGCCGCGAGGAGCTCCCGCCGAAAGCGGACACCTGAGTCAAAAGCGGACTTCCGAACGTCCGCTTTTGACTCAGGTGTCCGCTTTCGGCGTGCGACGGCGGGTGGGCCTGCGGGACGGGGCGCCCGAGGTCAGAACGTCACGACGAGCCGGCCCCGGACGCCCCCGGACTCCATCCGGCGGTGCGCCTCGGCGGCCTCCTCGGCCGGGTAGGTCTGCGCGACGCGCAACGTCAACACACCGTCGGCGACGAGGCCGCCGAGCTCGTCCAGCAGATCGGCCCGGCGTAGGTAGTCGCCGACCATGACCTTGTGCACGGTGATCCCGCGGCCCGGGCTGCCGTCCCACCCGCGCACTACGGCGAAGCCGCCGTCGTCACGGACCGCCGGGACCAACTCCTCGTGCAGCAGCGCCGCGTCCAGCGCCCCGTCGGCACCGTCCGGCAGCACCTCCCGGACCCGCTCGGCCACGCGCTCACCGCGCGGGACGAACTCGTGCGGTGCCAGCGCGGCGAGCAGGTCACGGTCGGGCTCCCCGGCGATCGCCACGACGCGCAGGCCGCGGTGCACGGCGAGCTGGAGGACGTACCCGCCGAGCGCGCCGGCGGCCCCCGAGATCACCAGCGAGCCGCCCGGCGGGAGGGCGAGCATGTCCAGTGCCCGCACCGCTGTCAGCCCGTTCATGGGCAGCGTCGCGGCCTCGACCAGGCTGACGCCCTCGGGGACGCGTGCCACCTGGTCGGCTCCGAGCACCACCTGCTCGCGGTAGGCGCCGCCGCGATCCGGCGTCGTGATGGCCATGACCCGATCGCCCGGCGCGAAGGCGACGCCGTCGCCGACCTGATCGACCGTGCCGGCCGCCTCCATCCCCGGCACGATCGGGCCCGCAGCGTCGCGGCCGGGATGGAGTCCGGCCCGCAACGCCACGTCCGTGGGGTTGACCGTGGCGGCGGCGACTCGGATCCGCACCTGGCCGGATTCGGCGACGGGTTCGGGCAGGTCCTGGATCTCGAGGACCTCGGGCGGACCGGGACGGGGAATGACGACGGCGCGCATACCGGCGACCGTACCGACGGCCTCGCGCCGGGGCGACGCGACCGGGCGACGTCCACCAGCACAGGAACCCCGGGATGTCGCTGACGATCACAACTATTGACTTTCCGAACGAATACTCGACACCATGCTCCCGGCGTCGGCTCCGGGCGCCGACCACGGCACGACCTCGAGGTGGAGGACCGCGGGATGCAGGGAATCGGTTCGTGGCCGCACAGGCGCCGGCTGAAGTCGGCCGGCGTCGACGTGCTCGTCAGCGGGGACCGGCGCGAGACCTACGACGAGCTGGCCGACCGCGTGGACCGCCTGTCCGACGCGCTGGCCGCCCGTGGGATCGCGCGCGGCGACCGCGTGGCCTACCTCGGCGAGAACGACCCGGCGTTCCTCGAGACGTTGTTCGCCTGCGGTCTGCTCGGCGCCGTGTTCGTGCCGCTGAACACCCGGTGGGCCGCACCCGAGATCGCCTACGGGCTGCGCGACTCGGGCAGCAGGACGCTCGTCTTCGCCGAAGCGCTCGCGGACCTGGCCCACCGTGGGAGCGCTGATTCCGCCGTCACCGACCGGATCGTGGTCGGGCGGGCCGACGGCCAGTCCAGCGATCCCGACGGTGCCCTGCCCTACGAGGAACTCCTGGCCGCCGGCCGTCCGGTGCACCGTGAGGAGCCCGTGACCCTGGACGACCCGGCGATCATCCTCTACACCTCCGGGACGACCGGGCGGCCGAAGGGTGCGGTCCTCACCCACGGCAACCTCACCTGGAACGCGTTCAACGCCGTCGTCGACTACGACATCCACGCCGACGAGACGGCCCTGATGATCTCGCCGATGTTCCACGTGGCCTCGCTCGGGATGGGTGTGCTGCCGACGATCCTCAAGGGCGGGACCATCGTGCTCGAGGCCAAGTTCGATCCCGGCCGGGCGCTCGAGCTGATCCAGCGCCACGGCGTCACCTACCTCTCCGGCGTGCCCACCACGTACCAGATGCTCGCCGAACACCCGGACTGGCCGACGACGGACCTCGGCACGCTGCGCCGGCTCACCTGCGGCGGCTCGACCGTCCCGCTGCGGATCCTCGAGGCGTACGAGGAGCGCGGTCTCGCGTTCACCCAGGGGTACGGGATGACCGAGACGGCGCCGGGGGCGACCGCGCTGATGGCCTCGTACTCGCGGGCGAAGATGGGATCGGTCGGCCTGCCACACTTCTTCACCTCGGTGCGCGTGGCGGGGCCGGACGGAACCGAGCTCCCGGCCGGCGAGGTCGGCGAGATCCAGATCGCCGGGCCGAACGTCGTACCGGAGTACTGGGGCCGGCCCGAGGCCGCGGCGGAGTCCTGGACCGCGGACGGCTGGTTCCGTTCCGGCGACCTCGGTCATCTCGACGAGGACGGGTTCCTCTACGTCTCCGACCGGCTCAAGGACATGATCATCTCCGGTGGGGA
Source organism: Georgenia deserti (assembly GCF_042680605.1). Classification (NCBI taxonomy): domain Bacteria; kingdom Bacillati; phylum Actinomycetota; class Actinomycetes; order Allobogoriellales; family Allobogoriellaceae; genus Georgenia; species Georgenia deserti. The sequence continues at coordinate 671,054 of NZ_JBHUEE010000002.1, read as the reverse complement.
GAACATCTATCCGGCAGAGGTCGAGCAGCTCGTCACGGAGCTGGAGGCCGTGGGGAGTGTCGCCGTGATCGGCCGCCCGGACGAACGGTGGGGTGAGGTGCCGGTGGCCGTCGTCGCGATCCGCCCGGGCTACACGCTCGCCGCCGACGACGTCCTCGGCCACCTCGACGGCCGGCTGGCGCGGTACAAGATCCCCAAGGACGTGATCTTCACCGACGACATGCCGCGCACCGCCTCCGGGAAGATCCGTAAGACGGACCTGCGGCGGCAGTACACCTGACGGCGGGCGCCGGCCGACCGCGCCGCCGTCGGCGTCGTGTCCGAAACCCGCTAGCCGGCGTCGCTGGCAGGCGCGAGGATGGACGGCATGGCCGCCCCCGCAACCGCCCCCGCCGCCGAACCGCTCGCCGGCCCCGGCGACCCGGTCTTCGCCGAGCGCTACCGGGCCATCGCCGCGCGGGACCGCCGCTTCGACGGGCAGTTCATCACCGCGGTGCGCAGCACCGGCATCTACTGCCGCCCGTCGTGCCCGGCGCGCACGCCCAAACCGGAGAACGTGGTCTTCTACCTCACCCCGGCCGCCGCGCACGAGGCCGGCTTCCGCGCCTGCCGTCGCTGCCTGCCCGAGGCGGCGCCCGGGACGCCGGAGTGGAATCTACGGCGGGACGTCGCCGGGCGCGCCATGCGGCTCATCGGCGACGGCGTCGTCGACCGCGAGGGGGTTGACGGCCTGGCGGACCGGCTCGGCTACAGCGCCCGGCACCTGCACCGCATCCTCGTCGCCGAGCTCGGTGCCGGACCACTCGCCCTCGCCCGTGCGCAACGGGCGCAGACCGCTCGCGCCCTCGTCGTCGGCACCCGGCTCCGGCTCGCGGACGTCGCCTTCGCCGCCGGGTTCGGCAGCATCCGGCAGTTCAACGACACCGTCGCCGAGGTCTTCGGCACCACACCGGGCGACCTGCGCCGCCGGTCCCGCCGGGTACCCGGTGAGGCCGGAACCGACGCGTACCTCCCGGCCCCGGCGACCGTCCACCTCACGCTGCCCGTCCGTGAGCCCTTCGACGCTGCCGGCGTGCTGACGTTCCTGGCCGCCCGCGCCGTCGAAGGCGTCGAGACCGCCTCGAGCGACGGCCCGAACCTGACCTACGCCCGCACGCTGGCCCTGCCACACGGACCGGGCGCCGTCGAGGTCACGTGCACGCCGGGCACCCGGAGCGGTGCCTGGCGGATCGGTCTGCGCCTCGAGCTGACCTCGCCGGCTGACGTCGCCGTCGCCGTGGCACGCGTGCGCCGGCTGCTTGATCTGGACGCGGACCCGGCCGGCGTGGACGCCGCGCTCGCCGCCGACCCGGCACTCGCCGGACTGGTCGCCCGCCGGCCCGGCGCACGCGTCCCGGGCAGCGTCGACCCGCACGAGACGCTCGTGCGGGCGATCGTGGGACAGCAGATCTCCGTCACCGCCGCCCGTACCCACCTCAGCCGTCTGGCGGCTGTGGGCGATCCGTACCGCTCGGGCATCCCCGGGCTGACCCGGCTCTTCCCCACGCCGGCGCAGGTCGCCGGCGCCGCCACCGACCGCTTGCGGCTGCCCGCACGCAACGTGGGCGCGGTCGCCACCGCCGCCCGTGCGATGGCCGACGGGGCCCTGGCCCTCGACGTCGGACAGGATCCGGCCGAGCTCCGCGCGGCCCTGCTCGCGCTGCCCGGCGTCGGACCCTGGACCGCCGGCTACGTCAGCATGCGGGTCCTCGGCGATCCGGACGCCTGGCTCGACGGCGACGTCGCCCTGGAAGCGGGGGCACGCGCCGTCGGAATCATCGACGACCGGCCCCGCGCGGCCGCGACACGGCTGCTCACCACCCGCGCGGCCGAGTGGGCGCCGTGGCGCTCCTACGCCGTCATCCATCTCTGGCGCGCCGCCGTCACGAGCCGCACCCCACATCCCGGCACGCGCACAGGGTCGCATGCCTCGTCCCCGACAGGAGCTACGCCATGACCGTCGCCGCCGCGACCGCCGGCACTGCCGTCACCACCGCGACCACGAACACCATCACCACGCCGGACGGGCCGTTCACCGTGATCACCGCGGACGGCTCCGTCCTGGCCTCTGGCTGGACCGACGACGTCGCCTCCCTGCTCGCGTTGATCCATCCCGCTCTGCGGCCAGGAGCGGTCGAACCGGTGGTGGGCGCGACGCCCGCGGGCGACGCCGTCCGGGCCTATTACGACGGCGACCTCCAGGCGCCGGCCCGCCTCGCCGTCCGCCAACGGTCCGGCCCGTACCGGGAGTCAGCCTGGGAGACGTTGCGCCAGGTGGCCCCGGGTGAGCGGGTGACCTACACCGAGCTCGCGGCCCGCACCGGTCGGCCCGGTGCGGTGCGGGCCGCGGCCGGTGCGTGCGCGATGAATGCCGCCGCCCTGTTCGTGCCCTGCCACCGCGTGCTGCGCAGCGACGGCGCGCTCGGCGGCTTCCGCTACGGGCTGCCGATCAAGGAGTCGTTGCTCGGCCGCGAGCACGGCGACCGGCGCTGACCTGCCCCGTCGCCGCCACGTCAACCGCAGGAGGGGCCAGGGCGCCGGGCCGCCCGCGACGACGTCCGGGCTCGCCCGTCCTCGTCAGGGGAGGAACTCGTCGAGGTTCACGGGCTCGTCGTAGATGCCGTCCGCGACGGCCATCTCGTTGACGGCGTCCATCGCCGCCCGGTCGATCTCCGGGCCCAGCCCTTCGAGGCGGATCGCCTGGGCGAGCTCCTCGTCGATCTCGAGGAACTGTGAGCGGGTGAGGACGTCGCGCTGCTCGTCCGGGTGCTCGTCGGCGTAGGTGGTGGCCTCGTCGGCGGCCGCGGTGAACGCCTCGACGACGTCCGGGTTCTGCTGCGCGTACGCACCGGAGGTGAACAGCACCGTGGTGGACAGGCCGGGTGCCACGAGCTGGTTCTGGTACTCGACCAGCCGGACGTCGTCGCCGGAGATGGTGATGAACGGCTCGGGCAGCCACGCGGCGTCGACGTCGCCGCCGGCCAGGGCCGCGGGCATGTCAGGGAAGCCGATCTCCACGAAGGACAGGCTGTCCGGGTCGCCGCCGTCCTGGCGGACCATCTCCTTGATCGTCAGGTCGCCGAGACCGCCGATGGTGTTGACGGCGACCGTGGCGCCTTCGAGGTCGGAGATCTCGTGGATGTCCGTCTGTGCCCCGGCATAGGTGCCGTTGATGTCGTCGCCCTCGGCGAGCGAGTGCGAGTAGCCGGTGACGATGTCGACGTCGAGGCCCTGCGCCTCCGCCTGGAGCAGGGAGAGCGGGTTCGAGATGGCGAAGTCGTAGTCGCCGGCGACGACCGCCGGGAGCAGCGCCGCGCCACCCTGGCCGACCTCGAGCGTGACGTCGAGACCGTGTTCCTCGAAGATGCCGTTCTCCACGCCGAGCTCGAGGCCCGCGATCGCCGAGACCGGCAGGATCCCGACGGTGATGGGGGTCAGGTCGCCGCCGTCGCCGCCGGCGTCGCCGTTTCCGGACGGTTCGCCTTCCGCGCCGCAGGCGGCCAGGGCCAGGGCGGTCGCAGCTGCGAGCAGACACGTCTTCGTGCGCATCGATCAGGTCCTTCCAGGAGAGGGGCCCAGCAGTCCTCATCGGTGAGGTGGCGGCAACGTAGCACGCATGCGCTTAGGTTCGTCAATGATTGAGAACGTCATTGATTTGGTCTGCGCGTGCTGGCACGTCGAGGTCGCCGGAGCCGCCGGTGTGCGACGCGGCCTCCGACGCCCGGTCCCGCCAGCTCAGGCGAAGACGACGGTGCTGTTCCCGTCCCGGAAGACCCGGTCCTCGCAATGCCAGGCGACCGCGCGGGCCAGCACCCGGCGCTCGACGTCGGCGCCGGTGCGGGTGAGGTCGTCGACCGTGTCGGCGTGGGTCACCCGGGCGACGTCCTGCTCGATGATCGGTCCCTCGTCGAGGTCTTCGGTGACGTAGTGCGCGGTGGCCCCGATGAGCTTGACGCCGCGTTCCTTCGCCTTGAAGTAGGGGCCGGCCCCCATGAAGGCCGGCAGGAACGAGTGGTGGATATTGATAACCGGGACGCCCACGTTCTCGAGGAAGTCGCTGGAGAGGATCTGCATGTAGCGGGCCAGGATGACGAAGTCGACGTTGTCCTTGACCAGGTCGATCTGGCGCTGCTCGGCCTCGGACTTGTCGCCCTTGGGCACGGGCACGTGGAAGTACGGCACGCCGAAGCCGCGGACCTCCTCGGCGAGGTCGGGATGGTTGTCGACGACCATCGTGGTGGTCATCGCGAGCTCACCGCGCCGCTCGCGCCAGAGCAGGTCCAGCAGGCAGTGGTCCATCTTGGACGCGAAGATCGCCACGCGCTTGCGCTGCTGCGCCTCGGTCAGCGTCCAGGTCATGCCGAGCGGCTGCAGGGTCTCGTCCAGCGCCTGCTCGAGGTCGCGCCGGCGCACCGTCAGGTCCGGCAGGTGGAACTCGGTGCGCTGGAAGAAGCGGCCGCCCTCGTGGTCCGTGGAGTGCTGGTCGAGGGAGATGATGTTGGCGCCCTGCTCGGTCAGCAGCCCGGAGACGGCGGAGACGATCCCCGGTCGGTCCGCTCCGTGGACCATGAGGCGACCTCGGTCTGCCGGCTGGTGGGCGGCGCTGGCTTCGGTCGGCCTCACTGTGGTCACGGAAGAGTCCCTTCTTCGTCCTCGAAGGCTGCGGTGGTGGCGTGCACGGCCATGCTGCCTGCCGGGCGGCCATCCGTCATGCTGGCAATCCCAGACATTTCTGTCAACGATTCTTTCGACAGTCTGGCAGGGGCTTCGTCGTGGTGGCGTGACGTCGGGTGTGGAGCGCGGCATGTCGAGCGCCCACACGGCCGAGATTGCTCTTCCGGCCTGCGGGTCACAGTGTTGACACGAATGTTGACGATTTCTCCGAGGCGGCCGTACGCTCGCCGCACGGTTGTTCGGTAACGCGCTACGGGGCGCCTGGGAGATGCGATGACGCACACGGCACGACGACGGGCGATGGTCCGCTGATGGCGACGAGATTGGTGCTCGAGGACGTCAGCCTGCAGTTCGGCGGGATCCAGGTTCTGCAGGACGTCAGCCTCGAGGTCGAGCCCGGAACGGTACTCGGCCTCGTCGGTCCCAACGGTGCGGGCAAGACGTCCCTGTTCAACTGCATCAGCGGCCACTACCGGCCGACGTCGGGCGCGATCCGGCTCGACGACGTCGACGCGCTCGCACTGCCCCCTTCGCGCCTGGCAGAGGCCGGATTGGCGCGCACCTTCCAGCATCCCGCACTGCAGCTGAGCGCGACGGTGCTGGAGAACGTGCTGCTCGGCGCCCACTCGCGCCTGCCGGGAGGCCCGATCGCCTGGTCGCTGCGCCTGCCGGGTACGCGCCGTGCGGAGCGGGAGGCACGCGAGGAGGCCGAGGAGCTGCTCGAGCGGTTCGGGCTCGCCTGGGCCACGCATCGCCGGCCCGAGGAGCTCTCGCACGGTCTGCACAAGGGCATCGAACTCTGCCGCGCGATGCTCTCCCGCCCCAGCCTGCTGCTGCTCGACGAGCCCGCCGCCGGGCTCTCGCACGGCGAGGTCGAGCAGTTCATCGACTCCGTGCGGCGGTTGCGCGACGAGGGCGAGGTGACCGTGGTCGTGGTCGAGCACCACATGGGCGTCATCTCGGCCGTGACGGACAAGGTCGTCGTGCTCGACAACGGACGCGAACTCATGGCGGGCACGGCGGAGGAGGCGCGCAACGACCCGCGCGTCATCGAGGCGTACCTGGGGGTCTCGGCATGACCGCGCGGAGCCCTCTGCTGGAACTGACCGACGTCACCGCCTCCTACGGCCGCATCCAGGTCCTCGACGGCGTCTCCCTGAGCCTCGAGGACGGTGGCGCCGTCGGGATCCTCGGGGCGAACGGCGCCGGGAAGACGACGACGTTGCGCGCCATCAGTGGCATGGTCCGCACCGGTGGCTCGCTCACCTTCGACGGCCGGAGCCTGCGGGGCCTGCGCCCGGACCAGGTCGCTCGCCTCGGGATAGCCCACGTGCCCGAGGGGCGCGGGACCCTGGGTCACCTGTCCGTACGGGAGAACCTGCTCGTCGGCGCGTACCAGCGCAAGGACAGGTCCGGGGTCGCCGAGGACATCGACCGGTGCCTCGACCTCTTCCCGAACCTCGCCGACCGCGTCTCCGCCCCGGCGGCCGGCCTCTCCGGCGGCGAGCAGCAGATGCTCGCCGTCGCCCGCGGAATGATGGCCAAACCCCGGTTGCTACTGCTCGACGAACCGTCGCTCGGGCTCGCCCCGACGACCGCCGCGACCGTCTACGAGTCCATCGGGCGGCTGCGGAAGGAGACGGCGGTCTCGATGCTCGTGGTCGAGCAGAACGCCAACCTCGCCTTCACCCTCGTCGATTCGGCGACCGTCCTGGAGACGGGGCGCAGCGTCCTGTCCGGCCCCCGGGACGAGCTCATGGGCCGGGACGAGATCCGCCGCGCGTACCTGGGGAGCTGACATGGAACGTTTCGTCCAGCTCGTCGTCGACGGGCTCGCCACCGGCTCCATCTACGCCCTGCTGGCGCTCGCCATCGTGCTGGTGCACCGTGCCACCGGGCTGATCAACTTCGCCCAGGGCTCGATGGCCGTCTTCTCCACGTACGTGGCCTTCGCCTTCGTCCAGTCGGGCCTGCCGGTCTGGCTGGCGATTGTGTGCGCCGTCGTCGGCTCGTTCGTCTTCGGTGCGTTCGTCGAACGGGTGGTGATCCGCCGCTTCGAGGGTGGTTCGCACGACGTCGCGGTCGTGGTCACCGTCGGTCTGTTCGTCCTGCTCGCCGGCCTGTCCGGGACTATCTGGAGCTACAACCACCGGGAGTTCCCCTCGCTCTTCCCGCTGGAGTCGGTCAGCGTCGGCGGTGCGCACGTGGGGCTGCGCAACCTCGGCACCATCGTGGTGACGATCCTCGTCATGGGCCTGCTGCAGCTGCTGTTCCTCAAGACCAAGCTCGGACTCGCCCTGCGTGCGGTCTCCGGCGCCCCGACGTCGGCCGCACTGTCCGGGATCCCGGTCGGCCGGATGCTCATGATCGGGTGGGGGCTGGCAGCCGCGCTCGGTGCCGTCGGCGGCGCGCTCGTGGCACCCAAGCTCTTCCTGACGCCGTCGATGCTCGACTTCGTCCTCGTCTACGCCTTGGCGGCAGCGATTCTCGGCGGTCTCGACTCACCGGTCGGTGCCGTCGTCGCCGCCTGGTTCATCGGGGTGGCCGAGAACCTCGCGGGCGGCTACATCCCATTCATCGGTGACGATCTCAAGATCGCCGTTCCGATGGCGCTGATGTTCCTCATCCTGGTGATTCGACCGCAGGGGCTGTTCGGCCGGAAGCAGGTGGTCCGGGTATGACGACGACGCAGACCTTTCCCGCGCCGGCTCGGGCCCGGCTGAGCGAGTGGTGGCAGCGCCGCTGGGTGCGCATCGCGGCGGTCGTGCTCGTGGCACTGATCGCCCTCGGCGCTCCGCTCAACCTCACCCAGTACGCCGTCTACCAGGTCACGATGATGGCGGCGTTCGCCGTGGCCGTCCTCGGGCTCAACATCATCATGGGGTACGGCGGGCAGGTCTCCCTGGGGCAGGCCGCGTTCCTGGGCCTCGGGGCCTACGTGAGCGCGTACGGGGTCACCCACGGCTGGAACATCGTGCTCGTCTTCGTGGCGGCCTGCCTCGTCCCCGCCGTCGTCGGCTGGCTGGTCGCGCTGGCGGCCGCACGGTTGCGTGGTCTGGCGATCGCCATGGTCACCATCACCTTGCCCATCGTCGGCATCCCCCTCGCGCGCCGGTTCGACGAGGTCACCGGCGGCTCCGGCGGGTTGACCGTCTCGTTCATGCAGGCGCCCGAGTGGACCGGCCTGGCCACCGACCAGTGGCGCTACTACGTGGTCCTCGCGGTGACCGTCGCCTTCTTCCTGCTCGCGCGGAACTTCCTCCGGGGCCGGATGGGGCGCGCGCTCGCGATCGTGCGTGACAACGAGTCCGTGGCGCTCGCGATGGGGGTGAGCCCCTACCGGTACAAGGTGCTCGCGTTCACCGTCTCAGCACTCTACGGCGGGTGCGCCGGCTTCCTCTATCTCGTCGGAGTCCAATACGTCTCGCCCGAGACGCTGAGCTTCGCCACCTCGATCAACATCCTCGCCGCCATGGTCATCGGGGGCAGCGCCAGCATCCTCGGCTCGCTCCTCGGCGGCGTCTACTACGTCCTCGTCCCCTTCGTCGCAGGCCAGGTCAACCCCAGCAGGGCTGCGATGTACTCGGGGATCATCCTGCTCGTCATCCTCTTCGTGCTCCCCGGCGGCCTGACGTCCCTCCCACGGGCCTTGCGTCGCCTCAGGCGGCGGCGCGACGACGGACCGGGCACGAGATCCACGGCCGCGGCCGGTCCCACCGACGACGGCGGAACCCAGACCGAGGCATCGTCACAGACAGAGAGGCAACAACGATGAGGCAGCACGCAGTCAGGATCCTCGCGATCGCCGGAGCGGCCACCCTCGCCCTGAGCGCCTGCGGGCGCGACTCCAGCGGCGGTGGGGGCGACGGTGACGGCGGTGAGGTCGAGGCCTCGCCGGGTATCACCGACGAGGAGATCACCTTCGGCATCACGACGCCGCTGTCCGGTCCCACCGCCGGACCCGGTACCTGCACGGTCGCCGGCGTAACGGCGTACATGGAGCGCCGCAACGAGGAGGGCGGCATCGAGTTCGGTGACGGGCAGACCCGTACCGTGCAGATCCGCTCCTATGACGACGCCTACGACCCCTCTCGGGCGGTGAGCAACTTCCGCCAGATGATCAACGACGGCGTCTTCGGCGACATCCTCAGCCTCGGCACCCCCACCAACCTCGCGGTCATGCCGCTGGCCAACGAGCAGGAGGTCCCGCAGGTCTTCCTCACCACCGGCGCCAGCCAGTTCAGCGAGGACCCCGAGGCCAACCCGTACACGATGGGGCTGGTCCCCACCTACAAGGGGGAGGGTGAGGCGTTCGGCGCCCTGCTCGCCGAGGCCGGTGAGCCGATCACGGTCGCCGTGCTCGCCCAGAACGACGACTTCGGCGAGGACTACGTCGAGGGCCTGGAAGCGGGGATCGAAGGCAGCGACGTCGAGATCGTCGCCCGCGCCACCTACGAGCCGGCGGACACCTCCATCGATGCGCAGGTCACCGACCTCGCGGACTCCGACGCCGACGTCTTCTTCAACGCCAACTCCCAGCACAACCTGGCCGTGCAGTCCCTCCTGCAGGCCCAGCAGCTCGGCTGGACGCCGCGGGTCTTCCTGCCCTCGAACACCTCGAGCGTCTCCGACGTCCTCGAGCCCGGCAGCGCGGACGCCTTCCCCGGCGTGTACACCACCCAGTCCGCCAAGGACCCGAACGATCCGGAGTTCGCCGACGACGAGGAGGTCGTGCAGTTCCAGGAGGACATGGAGCAGTACGCTTCCAACATCACCACGACCTTCGTGCCGCACTGCGCGTGGAGCTACGCCGCCGGAGCCGCCCTCGAGGACGCGTTCACCCGGATGGAGCAGCCCACCCGCGAGAGCTTCATGGAGGCCGTTCGCAGCATCGAAGATCTCGACGCGCCGATGCTGCTCGACGGAGTCACCATCAACACCACCGAGCCCGGTGTCCCACCGATCAGCGACGTCGAGGTCACCGAGTTCAACGGCGAGAAGTACGAGATCACGGACGGCTACTGAGCCGCCCGGTCCCGAGCAGACCGCCTTCCCCGCCCGCCGAGCCGGCGGCCCTCACGCCGGCGAAGGGAGAGCATGTCATGGCAGTGCAGTCAGACACCCAGCCCCAGCAAGCGCACGACGAGCCGGTCACCACCGGCATCTACATCGGTGGCGGTGCCCGCGAGGGCACCGACCACCTGGAGGTCCGGGAGCCGGCCGACCCGTCGGTCGTGATCGGGCGGGCAGCCGCCGCGAGCCGGCAGGACGCCGAGGACGCGGTCGCCGCCGCGAAGGAGGCGTTCCCGGCGTGGTCGGCGCTGACGCCGCAGCAGCGGGCCGAGCAGATCAACGCGGCCATCTCCGGCCTGGAGGCCCACCGCGACGCCGACGCCCGCATCCTCGCTCGGGAGAACGGCAAGATTCTCCCCGAGGCCAGTGTCGACCTGCTGGTGTTCAACATTCGCACCGAACTGGCGACGGCCCTTGCCGACGAGGTCGACGCCACCCACGAGCTGCCCGGACCGCCGGTGACGACCACCGTGGGCTACCAGCCGCTCGGCGTGGTGACGATCATCGTGCCGTTCAACTGGCCCGTCGCCATCCTCGGGGCGTCGCTGCCGCACGCCCTGATGGCCGGCAACACCGTGATCGTCAAACCACCGCCGACGACGCCGCTGGCCACGACCCGAGTGGTCCAGCGGGTGGCCGAGCAGCTCCCGCCGGGGGTGCTCAACGTCGTCACCGGCCGCGATGCCGATATGTCGCCGCTCATCCAGAGCCCGGACGTGGCCAAGGTGTGCTTCACCGGCAGCGTGCGGGGCGGGTCGAAGATCATGGAGCTCGCCGCGCCGTCGTTGACTCGGGTCACGCTCGAGCTGGGCGGCAACGACCCGGCGATCATCCTCGAGGACGCGGTGCTCGACGAAGCCGCCCTGGACCGGCTGTTCGCCGGGATCTTCGACACCACCGGACAGATCTGCATGGCGGCCAAGCGACTCTATGTGCACCGGTCGCGGTACCAGGAGGTCGTCGACGCCCTGACCGAGCGACTGTCTCGCACGGTGCTGGGCCACGCGCTGGCCGAGGGCACGACGATGGGGCCGCTGCATCAGTCGGCGCAGAAGGAGTTCGTCGAGGAGCTCGTCGCCGAGGCCAAGCAGGCCGGCGCCGAGGTGCGCGAGTTCGGCGAGCTGCCCGCGGACTATCCGGACGGGAACTTCGTGCGGCCCTCCCTGGTGCTCGACCCGCCACGCGACCTGCGGGTGGTCACCGAGGAGCAGTTCGGGCCGACGATCCCGGTCATGCCGTTCGACTCCGAGGAGGAGGCCGTCGCGGCGGCGAACGACACCTGGGCGGGGCTGTGCGGCTCGGTCTGGACCGCGGACGCGGAGGCGGCGAACCGCGTCGGCGGTCAGCTCGTCTGCGGCTTCGTATTCGTCAACGACCACGGCGCGACCCGGCTGGACCTGCGGGCGCCCTTCGGCGGCATGAAGGGCAGCGGAATCGGCCGCGAGCAGGGCATCGAGGGGATCCGGGACTTCCAGGACACCCGCTCCATCGGGCACCTGGCCGTGTGAGCGTCTGTCCCTGAGTCACTGTCGGGTCGCGGTCGACGCCCGCCGGGTGGTGGTGTGCCCGACTAGTTCCGGAACGGTGTCCTGAGTGGCCGGAGACCAACGTTTGGGCGTTCGCCTATGGCGCCCCGTTTCGCTCCCCCCTCGTCCCTTTATGGCGCCCAGCCAGCCAGATGGCCAGTCCGTAGGGAACGAGACACACGGCGGCAATCTGCCACCATGACCAAGCGTCGAGAGTCAGGCTGAGTGATCCGATTATCGCCATCCCGACGACGGCGGCAAGCGTCTGTCGAGCTCTTGGGTCCCTCACGAGAAGCAATTTCCTTGCGTGTTGACCGCTACAAGTCGCGGATTTGGCTGCGGAGGGACGCGGATTTGGTAGCAAGTGGTGTTGCGAAGTGATGACGTTGCGTAAGTATTCCTAACCCAACTCACGAAGTTTCTGAGGTTAGAGGCGCCGATGGTGCCGCATGCGGCCTTGAGAACGGCAGCCCATGGATTGGGAATATTGACGATGAGGCAAGAGCCTACGACGATCGCGCCCCCGGCACCGACAATGGCCGCCTTGAGGGTCTTCCACTCATGGCCGAGACCATTGACGGATACTCCCAGCCCGAATGTTAGGCGAGGGTCAGCGACGATTGGGTACGACACGTCGGCGTCTGGTGTCACGACTTGCACCAGGGCACCATCGCGGACCGAGTAGTGAGTTTCAACGGGTTGGCCTGTTGCGTCGCGTGACCATGGGGGGTCTATGGACGCGACCTCAACGGCTATGCCGGAATCTTCGTCGCGAACCTGCAGAGAGGCTGACCCGTCGTCGTTCACTGTGGCTTCCGCTGGAGCGGTGTCACGAACTAAGGCTGCGACGTCGTCGCGCTAGATGGATTATCGGTTTCCGCGCCGGCGACACCGGCAGTACCAACAGAAAGGGCGAGGGCTACGCCTCCACTAGTAATCTGCTTCAACCACGGAAAGCTTGTCGTGTCATGCCCAACTCGCTGGAATCGGTGGCGCGTCCAGTTCCGCGAGCGACTTTAGGTACGGCTTAGGGGCGCTGGCAATGGCTGCGTGTGGCATGTACCGGCCATGGCAAGAACCTGCCAACATACTCGTGTCCAGTGTTGGTGGTCGTCGGCGGTGTGATCGGTCGGCGGCCCGTGGTGACCGTAGTGCAACTGCAGTTCGGCCAAGAGGGGCGCCATCTGCGCCGTCGTCGATCAGGGCCCCACTCCAGTCCGGCTCTCGGCTCTTGGGCTCAGGGCGCGGGATGATCGACGGTTCCGTGATCGGCACGATCAGTGAGCAGTGAGTCGGCCAGCTCGGGGTGCGCGGCGATCTCCTGCAGCCATCGCCGCGTGCCCTCCGTCATCCACACCGGGCTGCCCAGCTCGCCCAGGTAACGTGCGACGTCGTCCGCCTCGGCCGCCCGGCGGGCGGCGTGCGTGCGCGTGCCCGCGATCAACCGGGCGACGAGCGCGTCCCCGTCCGGGCCGAGCTCGGCGGCGATCTGGCCGCGCAGCCAGGCGACGGCGCCGGGCCGACCGGTCCGCTCGGCGGCGGTCAACCCTTCGAAGACGAGGCCGGCCAGGCCCTTCATGAACACCGACCGCAGCAGTTTGAGGCCCGCCGCGGTGCCGGCCTGTGGCCCGGCCTGCTCGATCGGGGCGCCGACCCGGTCCAGGAGTGCGGCCGCGGCCTCTGCGCCGGTGCCGCTGACCAGCAGTGGGGTGCCGATGCCGTCGCGGGGCAGTGGCGCGAGGACGGCGACGTCTGCGAAGTGCACCCCGGCGGCGTCCGCGGAACGAGCCAGGGTGGCCTTGTGCGCCGGCGAGGTGGTGTTGAGATCAGCGAACACGCCGGTGATGTCCGCGAGCACGGACCCGAGTGCGGCCTCGGCGGACGCCGCGCCGACGAGGGAGAGCACGAGGTCGGCGTCCCGGGCGGCTGCGGCGTCGCTGGCGGCGAGCCGGAGACCGTCCGGTGCGGCGGCCGCCGCGTCCGGGCGCGGGTCGTAGCCGGAGACGACGACGCCGCGTGCCAGCAGGTCCCGGGCGTAGATCCTGCCGGCCTCACCGAGCCCGAGTAGTGCGACGTGCATGGCACCTCCTCGATCCGGATGACGGTCTCAGCTGGCTCGATGATGGGCTTGGGGTCCGCGCCCGGTGACTGATCGACCGCGGTGGTGCCGCGGCGTCGTCGTCTGCCCAGCGCGCATGATTGTCAACAAAATTGTTGCGTTGTAGTGTCTCGACGAGGCCGGACAACGGCGACGGCGAGAGGAATCTGTGGGGGAGCGCATGAGCGCAGAGGTGACTGACGAAGCCGACGGTGCGACGCCCGCCGGCACCTCCCGACTCGCGGAGGCGATCCGCGAGGCCATCATCAGTGGCGAGTTCGCGCCGCATCAGCGGCTCATCGAGACCGACTTGTCGACAACGTACGGGGCGAGCCGCGCCGCCGTGCGCACGGCGCTGCTCGAGCTCGCCGGCGAGGGCCTGGTCGACCGGATGCCGCACCGCGGCTCCCGGGTACGCGCGATCAGCGTGGAAGAGGCCATCGAGATCCTCGAGGTGCGCCAGGGCGTGGAGGGCCTGTGTGCCGCGAAGGCCGCGGAGCGGATCAGCGAGGACGAGATCGCCGAGTTCCGGCAGCTGCGCCAGGACATCCTCGACTCGGTGGATTCCGGTGACCTCATGCGCTACTCGGAGCTGAACCGTCACCTCGACCGGCGGATCCGCGAGATCAGCAAGCACGGCGTCGCCTCGGAGGTTCTCTCGCGCCTGCACGCACAGACCGTACGTCACCAGTTCCGCCTGTCCTTCCAGCCCGCCCGGGCCGCGAAGTCCGCGCCGGAGCACGCCGCCATCATCGACGCCATTGTGGAACGCAGCCCGGAGGCTGCCGAGGCCGCGACGCGCGCACACCTGGCCAGCGTCATCGACGCCCTCCAGGCCTGACTCCGCGGACACTTCGACAGCCCAATCCGAAGGGTGGGGCCAAGCGGCTGGGAGCGGCGGGGTCGGGAGCGCGGCGAGGCTGGCTGGACCGGGCAGGCCGGGGGCGGGATGTCGCGGGGCTGGTTGGGTCGGGCCGTCCGAGCGAGGAACGAGCGAGGACTGGACGTCCCGCGACACCCGGCCCCGGCCTAGTGAGCTGACCGGCGCCCGGCTCAGCTCGATGCAGGAGTCTGATCCACGATCGGCGTGCCGTGCGTGTGGAACGTCTCGATGGTCTTCATGCCCCACGCCTGCCCCTTCTTGCGCTCCGCCTCGGACCACTCGACGACCGGCTGGTCGGGATCGAGCAGCAGGCGGGCGCCGGCCTGGGCGAACTCGATGCGGTTCCCGCCCGGTTCCCAGACGTAGAGGAAGAACGTCTGGTTGATGGCGTGCTTGTGCGGGCCGGACTCGATGTGGATGCCGTTCTCCAGGAAGATGTCCGCGGCCTTGAGGATGTCCTCGCGGGTGTCCGGGGCGAAGGCTACGTGGTGCAGGCGGTTGCCGTGCTTGGTCCAGTCGTCGGAGTAGACGATGTCGTAGGACTTCAGTCCGAAGTGGAACCACCAGGCGGCGAACTTGCCGTTGTCGAGCCGGATCCGCTCGCTCTCGCGCATGCCGAGTGCCGTGGCGAGGAACTCGCCGTTGGCCTCGACGTCCTTACCCAGGTAGTTGATGTGGTCGAGACGGCGCGCGTTGACGCCGCGGCCCGGGAACGCGGAGGCCTGGTTCTTCAGGGCCGGCTTGTCGTCGGTGGCGACGTACCGCTCGGTCTCGTAGTAGATGGCCATGTCGTGGCCGTCCGGGTCGTTGAACAGGTACGTCGGGCCGGTTCCGACCTCCCCGTCGGCCCAACCGATCCCGAGCCCGGTCTCCTCGATGGCGGCCACCCGGCGCTCGAGAGCCTCCTGGCTCGAGGCCCGCACCCAGGTGCGCCCCACGCCGGCCGCGTCCTTGGCGGTGAGCTTGATGGTGAACAGCTCGTACTCGTCCCAGGTCCGCAGGTACACGGAGTTGCCGTCCTCGGCCACTACTCGCATGGCGAGCAGGTCGCGGAAGAACCAGAGGGATTCGTCGAAGGTGGGCGTGAAGATCTCGACGGCGGACAGGTGTGCGACGTCGAAGGAGGTGTAGTGGGTCATCTCGGGCGGTCCTCTCTGACGGCGATGCTCGGACGAGGCTGTGGCGGCGTACTCACGGGCGGGGATGGACGACGCCGTCGAGGAGCTTGCGCGCCGTGCGCAACACACTGGACGAGGCGGTGGTGAGCTCGCCGCCGGTCTCGGTGATCTCGGCGGTGACGTCGAGGTGGCCGGTGGGGTGCTCGATCGGCATCGGTTCACCGGCGCCGGGCAGGTCGGCCAGGTCGTGACCGACCGAGCCGGGGATGCGCACGCCCGCGGCGACGGTCAGCGCCCCGAGGACGCCGATGGAGGTGTGGCAGCGCACCGGCAGGAAGCTCCGTGTGCCGACGACGCCGCCGTGCCGCGGCGGGGAGAGCAGCACGAGCTTGGGGACGGTCGCGGCGCTGACGTCTCCCATGCCCATGAGCCCGGCGGCCGCGAGCCGGATCTCGGCCAGGCGTGCGGCGAGCGCCTCGTCCGCCTCCAGGTCGGCCGGCTCCTCGGTGCCCGCGACACCGAGGTCGCTCGCCGCGATGAGCACCGAGGGCATGCCGTTGTCCACACAGGTGACCTGGATGTCGCCGGCGGCGGTCGCCACGGTGTCGGTGACGTGCCCTGTGGGGAGCAGGGCGCCGGTCGCGGAACCGGCGGTGTCGGCGAACTCCAGGGTGATCGGGGCGGCCGTGCCGGGGACGCCGTCGATCGCGAGGCCGCCGTCGTAACGGACCCGGCCACCGGGCGTGGCGAAGGTGGCGACGGCGTAGGAGTCGGAGTTGACCAGCCGGATGCGCACCGACGTCGTCTCGGACCCGGCGGCGACGAGGCCGCGCTCGACCGCGAACGGACCGATGCCGGCGAGGATGTTGCCGCAGTTCTGCCGGTCGGTGACCTCGGCCTTGTCCACCGCGACCTGCAGGAAGAGGTAGTCGACGTCGGCGCGTTCGTCCGCGGACGGGCTCACCACGGCCACCTTGGACGTCAGCGGGTGTGCGCCGCCGATCCCGTCGATCTGTCTCGGGTCGGGGCTGCCCATGATCCGCAGCAGCAGGCCGTCCCGGGCGGCGGTCTCGGTGGGCAGGTCCGAGCTCAGGAAGTAGGCGCCCTTGGACGTCCCGCCGCGCATCACCAGGCAGCGGATACCGTCGGTGACGGGATCGGGGTGCAGGGGAGCGGTCACCGGTGACCTCCGGCGTCGGCGGCGTCGACGTACCGCACGCCCAGTTGCTCCAGCACCTCGCGCAGGCCGTACCGGTCGAGGCCGAGCTGACCGGCCTCGAACGCCTCCCGGGTGGCCGCCTCCTTCGCCTCGCGGGCGCGGGAGGACTCGATCGCGGCGGTGGTCCGCTCGCGCGGGATGCACAGCACGCCGTCGTCGTCGGCCAGGACGACATCGCCGGGGGAGACGACCGTCGGTCCGATGGTGACCGGCACGTTGACGGCGCCGGGCGTGGCCTTGACGGTGCCCTGGGCGTGGACGGCGGCCGACCAGGCAGGGAATCCCATGGCGCGCAGCTCGGCGGTGTCGCGGATGCCGGTGGTGGTGACCACGCCGCGGACCCCCCGGTGAGCGAGCGCGGTGGCGAACAGCTCGCCGAACGCGCCGTCCCAGGACGCGGAGGTGGTGGTGACCACGAGGATGTCTCCCGCCCGGCACTGCTCGACCGCCGCATGGATCATGAGGTTGTCGCCGGGCCAGCTCAGCACGGTCACGGCGGTGCCGGCGATGCGGGTGTCGGCCTGGATCGGCCGCAGTTCGGGACCGAGCAGGCCGGTGCGCCCCATGGCCTCGTGCACCGTGGCCACGCCGAACCCGGCGAGCGCGTCCACCTCCTCCAGGGCGGCACGCGGCGGATTGGTGACGATCACGTTGTCCACGGGCTGCCTCACTCCAGGCGGTCGGTGACCTGCGGGTAGTAGCGCATGTAGGCCTCGCCCTTGGTGTCGGTGGGGAAGCCGAGGTTCGGGCCGGCGTTGCGCTTGAGCTGGACCCCGCGGCGGACGGCGAGGTCGGTGTAGTAGTCCCACATGTGCTGCTGCGCGCCCAGGCACTCCATGGCGCGGCGCTTGGTGGCGAAGACGTCGGTGATGTCGAGCAGCACGTCCGGCTTGAAGTCGCACTGCTCGGGCTGGTGCGGCTCGAAGAAGAAGACCGGGGGAGCGCCGAGGGGGTCGCCCGGGGCGTCGTAGCCGATCGCCTGGGCGAGCACCCGTGCCTGCAGGGCGAGCCGGGCGGCTTCCGGGTGGTCCCCGTTGTACGGGTCGGCGAGGGTGTGGGTGAGCACCACGGTCGGGTTGACCTCGCGGTAGACGCGCACGAGCTGGTCGAGGATCTCCCGGTCGCCGATCAACGGGTAGTCCCCGGCGTCGAGGAACCGGGTCTCGGCGCCGAGCTCAGCGGCGGCGTGCTCGGCCTCCTCTCGCCGCAGCGCCTTGATCTCCTCCAGCCCTTTGCCCTCGCGCCAGGCCTTCGCGGACTCGCCGCGCTCGCCGTAGGACAGGCAGACGACGACGGCGCGCTCGCCGCGTGCGGTGGCGGAGGCGATCGCGCCGCCCGCCCGCCAGACGAAGTCGCCCGCGTGGGCGCTCACCACGAGGAGCGACGGGGGAACAGTGGCCATGCGTTGTCTCCTTGGATCGGCATCGTCGGCGGTGCTCGCACGGCCGCGGGCGGGCACGCCCACTCCGGGGCCACGGCGCCAGCGAACCACCGGCCACGAGCATTGTCAACAATCATGTCAGCAAAAGTGTGCTCGAACCGCCCGCGCCGAGAGCGGACAGTTGAGTCAAGAGCGGTCGTTCAAACGTCCGCTCAAAGCACAGGTTTCCGCTCTCGGCGGAGGGGGCGTGCGCTATGCGTACAAAATTGATGACAATCCTGTTGACCTATCGAGAGGGCGGGTTATAGGTTCACCGTGGGTCGCACAGCAGCGACCGTGAGGACGACGTGGTCGGAGGTTCCCGGATGGCTCCTGAGGGCGTGGGTCCGGCAGAGCAGGTGGACGCCGCAGCCGGCGGTCCGTCCGTGCAGTCCTTCTTGGAAGGGCTCCGCTACGAGGTGATGCCGTTCAAAGGCGTGGACGAGAAGGTGCTCGCCCACGTTCCGAAGGACATCACCGTCACCGTCACCGCCTCCCCGGGCAAGGGGATCTGGCGCACCGTCGACTTCGCCGTCCGGCTCGCCGGCGAGGGGTACGCCGTCGTCCCGCATCTGTCCTCGCGCATGATCAAGGACAAGGCCGAGCTCTCGGAGATCATCGCCAAGACCACCGAGGCCGGGATCGAGGAGATCTTCGTCGTCGGCGGTGACGCCCCGGAACCGGCCGGGACCTTCACCGACGCGCCCGGCCTGGTCCGTGCCCTCAAGGAGCTCGACCACCCGTTCGCCGAGGTCGGCATCACCGGCTACCCGGAAGGTCACGCTGACATCGGGGACGAGCGCCTCGACGAGGCGCTGCGCGAGAAGGCCGAGGTCGGCACGTACGTGGCCACCCAGATCTGCTTCGACGCCGGCACGATCCTGGACTGGGCCCGCGGCCTGCAGCGCAAGGGCATCACCCAGCCGGTCTGGGTGGGTATGCCCGGTGAGGTCAACAGGGAGAAGCTGGTGCGGATCTCGGCGGGGATCGGCCTGGGGGCGTCGGCGCGGTTCCTCAAGAAGCAGCAGAGCATGTTCTGGCGCTTCCTCCTCCCCGGCGGCTACAGCCCGAACAAGGTCGTGCGCGGGCTCGCCCCGCACCTGGGGGAGGGCGATCAGAACATCGCCGGGTTCCACATCTTCACGTTCAACGAGATCGAGGGCACCGAGAAGTGGCGGCGCCGGATGCTCGAGAAGTACTCGGGCTGACGAGCCGCACGCGTGCCGACCACAGGACCGACGGGCCGGACGGCCACGGAGAGGTAAGGAAGAGATGACCGCGAAGAACCTGCAGGAAGTCCTCGACGCAGCGGGCAACACCGTCGAGCTGCTCCGCAACAGCCAGCTCGGCGCCTACATCTATCCGGTGGTGGCCGCCGAGTTCACCAACTGGCAGCGCGAGCAGCGCGCCTGGCGCGACACCGCCGTGCTGTTCGACCAGTCCCACCACATGGTCAACCTGTTCATCAAGGGCCCGGACGCGCTGAAGCTGATCTCGGACACCGCGATCAACTCCGTCGCGAACTTCCCGGTGAACATGGCCAAGCAGTACGTGCCCACCACCGCCGCCGGGAACGTCATCGGTGACGGCATCCTCTTCCACGAGGAGGAGGATGAGTTCACCTTCGTCGGCCGCGCACCGGCCGCCAACTGGCTGATGTTCCACGGTGAGACCGGCGGCTACAACGTCGAGATCGTCAAGGACGACCGCTCGCCCTCCCGCCCGAACGGCAAGCAGGTCACCCGCAAGCTGTGGCGCTTCCAGATCCAGGGCCCGCGCGCATGGGAGGTCATCGAGAAGGTCAACGGCGGTCCGGTCGAGCAGCTCAAGTTCTTCCGCATGGCGACGATGAACGTCGGCAACAAGACCGTGCGCACCCTGCGTCACGGCATGGCCGGCGCCCCCGGCCTGGAACTGTGGGGCCCGTACGAGGACTACGACGACATCCGCGAGACCATCCTCGAGGCCGGTGAGGAGTTCGGCCTCGAGCCGGTCGGCTCCCGCGCGTACTCCTCGAACACCCTCGAGTCCGGCTGGATCCCCTCCCCGCTGCCGGCGATCTACGACGGCGAGGCCGAGCGGCCCTACCGCGAGTGGCTGCCCGCGAACGGCTACGAGGCCACCAACGCCCTGGCCGGCAGCTTCGTCTCGGACGACATCACCGACTACTACACGAACCCGTGGGACCTCGGCTACGGCAGCTTCGTGAAGTTCGACCACGACTTCATCGGCCGCGACGCGCTGGAGAACCTCGACCACAGCCGCCAGCGCAAGAAGGTCACCTTCGCGTGGAACGCCGACGACCTCGGCGAGATCATGACCTCGCTGCTCGACGTCGAGGGCCCGGGCTACCAGTTCTTCAACCTGCCCAACGCCAACTACGGCTCCTCGAACTTCGACGAGGTCAAGGACGCGGCCGGCAAGGTGGTCGGCCTGTCGATGTTCACCGGGTACAGCGCCAACGAGCGCCGCGGCCTGTCGTTGGGCACCGTCGACCCCGACGTCGAGATCGGCACCGAGCTCACCCTCACCTGGGGCGAGCCCGACGGCGGCAGCAAGAAGACCACCGTCCAGCCGCACAAGCAGAAGGACGTGCGCGTCGTCGTCAGCCCCGTGCCGTACGCGGTGACCGCCCGGACCGAGTACCGCGAGGGTGGCGGCTGGCGCTCGCAGTACGCCTGAGCCCGACCCGAACCACCGACCGCTGCCGCTCCTGCCCGACGCGCGTGTTCCTCCTGGAGCGTGAGGCAGGACCGGCAGCGGTCGGCGTCTGTCAGGCGGCTCGGGCGGGCTACGTGGCTACGTCAGATCGTCGTGGTCGCCGCGTGCCCAAGCGGCGTGCCGGTCCGCGGAGCGGCGTACCGCAGCGCGCCCGTCGCGCGGCACGACGTTCGCGAAGTTGCCGTAGATCCGGTCGAAGTCATAGCGCTCCACGTGTGCCGCGATGCGCTGCGCGACCGCGCCGGAGAGCGGGATGAGGTTGGGGTAGGAGCGCAGAAACCCGACGGTCGTCCGGTCCGGGTTCGGGAAGATCGTGTCACCGGTCAGCAGCGCCCCGCGCCCCTCGGCGCCGTCCGCCCAGTGCAGCACGGCGCTGCCCGGGAAGTGGCCGCCGGGCTGGCTCAGGGTGATCCCGGGGGCGGGCGAGAGCTCACCGGACCAGGTCTCGATCACCGGGTCCGGCCGCTGCACCCACGCCTGGTCCGCCTTTGCCACGAGCACCGGCGGGTCACCGAGCCGGCGGCTCCACTCCACCTGGACGCCGAACATGTGCGGGTGCGACGCGACGACGGCGACCACCTCACCGTGTCGCAGCACCGCCGCCACGCCGTCGTCGTCGAGGAAGCCCAACGGATCCCACAGCACGTTCCCGCCCGAGGTGGTCACCAGCAGGCTCGTTTGGCCGATGCCGACGCTCGGCCGGGCCCCGACGGCGATCAGCCCGGGCTCCAGCTCGCGCACCGTGGTGCGGGTCCCCTCGGCGGCCAGCTCCTCCGGCGTGGTCCACCGTTGCCCTTCGGCCGGGACCCACTCGCGCTCGTCGGCACAGATCACGCAGATCTCGCCGGGCTCGGCGTGCTCGACGGCGCAGTTGCCGCAGACGGTCACGGTCATCGTTCGCCGCCCTCGAGGTCGATGGTGCCGTCGACGACGGTGGTGACCTCGCCGGCCACCCAGATCTCGCCGTCGTCCTCGCTGATGTGGATCCTGCCCGTGCGCCCGAGGGCTGCGCCCTGCGCGGCGACGTAGGACGACGGCGCAACCCCCAGGTCCCGCAGCCAGCGACCCAGGGAGGCGTTGAGGCTGCCCGTCACCGGGTCCTCGTCTCCGGTGTCCATGAACGCCCGGACCTCGAAGGCCGGCTCACCGGAGCCCGCACCGTCGATCGCGCCGACGATGCCGACGTCCAGGCCGCCAAGCGCCGGGTAGTCGGGAACGACGCCGCGCACCGTCTCGGCCGAGTCGAGTCGCAGCCCGAGCCACCCCGGGCCGTTGTCGACCCACGAAGCGTCGAGCACCTGCTCCCTGGTCAGGCCGAGTGCCGCGGTGACCCGGCCCCGGATCTCGTCGGTGGGCGGTTCGTAGCGCACCAGTGGCGGACCGGCGAAGGCCCACCGTCCGCCGTCGTCGCGGAGGGCGACCGCTCCGGCGCCGCACTCCTGGACCAGCCGTCCCGGCGTGCGGGGCGTCCCGCCCGTGGCCAGCAACGCGTGCGCGGTGCCCAGGGTCGGGTGCCCGGCGAAGGGCAACTCGGCCGTCGGTGTGAAGATCCGGACGCGGTAGTCGGCTTCCTCGCTGCTCGGCGGGAGCAGGAAGGCGGTCTCGGACAGATTGGTCCAGCGGGCGAGTCGCTGCATGCGGTCCGTGGACAGTCCGGCCGCGTCGACCACGACGGCGAGGGGGTTGCCGCCGAGCGGGTCGGCGGAGAAGACATTGACCTGGAGGAAGCGGCGTGCGGTCACCGGCTTCACGGTAGTCGCGCCGGTCGCCTCCTGCCCGGCGGAGCCGAATCAGGTGGTGACCGATGCCGGCTCTCGCCGTCGGGCGAGTGTCGAGGCCACTGCTGCGAGCAGCCACACCAACGGCCCGGACAGCCCGCCGACAGGATCGACGTGACCAGGGACCACCATGACAGGGAGGAATGCGAGGTCGACCGCGCCGAGGACGAGCAGGTTGAGCCAGTGCCCCGCGCGGCTGTTGTGCCGGTTCATGGTCAGCGCGACAGCGATCGCCTGGCATCCGAACACGACGGCGCACAGAAAGAACATCGTGCTCTCGGCGACGGCTTCATCGGTCAGCATCTCCGCGTCGACTCCGGCCACCATCGAGACCCCGAGCCCCACGTGGAGCAGGCCCCACAGGGTGTACAGGACGGTCGCTATGCGGCTGAACGGGCGGGAGCCAGACAAGTTCACGCCAGAAACAATACACGGCGTGTACTATCGCCTCATGACCCGGTCCGGACCACGGGACACCGCCACCGCGATGCTCGAGGCCGTGCGGATGCTGCACGCCTCGCACGACGCGCTGCTCGAGCGGGCCGCAGAGCGGTACGGCATCTCGCGCAACGACCTCCGCTGCCTCGAGGTGCTCCAGCGCGAAGGCCCCATGCGACCCCAGCAGCTCGCCGTTCGCAGCCAGCTCAGCCCGGCTGCGATCACCAAGGTCACGGACCGCCTCGTCGCCGCCGGCTTCGTGGAGCGCCGCCCGGTGGAGGGCGATCGCCGGGGGCACCTCCTGGGACTCTCCGGGCATCGCGCCGACCTGCGGCAGGAGACGTGGGACGGCGTGCGCGACGACGCGCTCGCCGAGCTCGCCACACTCGAGCCTGCGGACGCCCGCCGGTTCGCCCGCACGCTCACGGCGCTCGCGGCGATCAACTCGGCGCACGCCGAACGGCTCGCCGACTCCTGACGCTGCGCTCGACCCGGTCATCGAGCACGCCCGCCGACGTCAGTAGGCCAGGTGCGTGGGGCGGCCGGCGAGGATCGTCGCCGCCACGGGCATCTCCCGCAGCCGCGCCGCCACTGCCGCCGTATCCATCGCGGGCTGCCGTCCGGGACCGGTGCCGTCGGCAGGGGGCACCAGGTCGCGCGCGAGCGGATCGGCGTCGAGCAGCACGACGTCGCCACGGGACCCGACACCCAGCGTCCCTTGGCCGTCCGTCGAGCAGGCAAGTGCCTCGGCGGCGGTGAGCTGCTGCTCCGGGTGCCACGGCCCCCGGTCGTCCCCGCTGCGGTGGACGGCGGCGGCCATGGCGTGCCAGGGATGCAGCCGCGCCACCGGTGCGTCGGAGCCGAAGACCACGCGCGCGCCCGCGTCGAGAAGGCGTCGCAGGGCGAAGCAGTCGCCCGCACGGCCCGGCCAGCGTTCCTCGGTGAGGTCTCGGTCGTCGAGCAGGTGCGCCGGTTGGACCGACGCCGTGACGCCGAGTGCTGCGAACCGCTCAGCGTGCCCCGGGCCCAGCAGTTGCGCATGCTCGACCGATCCGCGCGCCCGGGCAGCGGCGATGGCGTCCAGGGCGACCTCGACCGCCGCGTCACCGATGGCGTGCACGGCCGCGTCCAGCCCGCCGCGGTTCGCGCGTCGCAACAGCTCGGTGAGCTCGCCGGCCGGGACGTTCTGGACGCCGTGGCGATGGTCCGGCTCGTCCGGGTCGGGATACGTCGCGGTGATGTGCGCGGTCGCCGTGTTGAGTGACCCATCGGAGATCACCTTGAGCGGGCCCATTGTGACCAGCCCGCGACCGCCGGGCAGCCGGTCCCCGGTTCGCACACCGTCGCCGAGGACGCCGTCCAGACGGTCCGGGTAGACGGCGGTACGCACCCGCAGCAGGTCCAACCCGGAGGCCACCCGCTCCGGCCAGTCCGCCCGGTTGTCCGCCCACTCCATCTCGGTGATGCCGACGACGCCGCGCGCAGCCACCGTCGCCTGCGCGGCCCGGTACCCGGCGGCCGGGCGCGTGCCGGGGACGTCACCGAGCCGTGTCAGGGCCGCGAACCACGGCGCCTCACGCACCAGGCCGTCGTCGTCGGCCGGGGAGGGCAGACCGAGCAGGGCCCGGGCCCGGCTCGAGAGCCAGCCGCAGTGCACGTCGTTGGAGATGAGGACGACGGCGCGTTCGCCGGCCACGGCGTCCAGTGCCGCGAGCGAGGGGGTGTCCGGCCAGGAGGCCTGGAAGAAGCCGAAGCCGACCGCGGGCACGCCGGGCGGTGGAGCGTCCGGTCCGGCGAGGTGGTCGGCAACCATGCGCAGCGCCTCGCCGGCGGAGCCGGCCGTGGTGAGGTCGAGCCGGTCGAACGTCGTGGCCGCCTGGGTGAAGTGGACGTGGTGGTCCCACAGACCCGGGACGGCCCAGCGGCCGTCCGCGTCGAGCACCTCCTCGCCGGGCCGGCGCGCCAGGCGGGGCGCGGTGGCACGGAGCACGCCGTCGCGGATCCGCAGGTCGACGACGTCGTCGTCGGCGACCGGATGACCGGCGGGCACCGACCGTTCTCCCGGGCGCTGTCCCACCGGGACGAGCCGGACCTGCCGCAGCAGCAGGGAGCCGGTCCGGTCCTCGTCCGTTTCTCGGGCGGCCACTTACAGGTAGCGCGTGGGGTCGAAGGCCTCGAGCGGGATGATCCGCACCCGCGGGAGCACGGAGGTGAACGCGCCGAGGTCGTCCTCCAGGTCGTAGACGTGCAGGCCGCGCTCGGTCATCGCGGTCACCTCGGCGTTGAGGAACTCGCGGAAGCACATCACCCCGACCTGCCGACCGGCGTCGAGCAGGCCCTCGAGCTGAGGGATGTAGTCGCCGTCGTGGGTGGCGAGCAGCACGTCGCCGTAGCCCTGGTCGAGGATCGCCTGCATCGTGCGCTGGATACCGATGTCGACGACCTTCTCCTGGCTCGCCCCGGCGAGCGGGATCGGCTGGAAGTCCATCGCGAGCAGCGCCTGGACGAAGCTCATCGGCATCTGGCCGTTGGTGGCGTTGAGGAAGAACAGGCCGCGGGCGTCGTGGTCCCACACGTCCGAGGCGAACGCGCGTACCCGATCCCACCGCGGACGCTCCTCCGGGTTGGGCCGGCGCCCCAGCACGCTCATCCCGAGCGTCGCGTCGATGTTCTCGCCGTCGACGAGGAGGTAGGTGGAGGGCTTCGCGGCTGCGGCGGCGGTTTCGGCCATGCCTCGCAGCGTACCCAGGGACGGGACCGGACGTGGCCCGCGGTCTGAACCCGGCGACGCGGCGCACGGGTGCCGTGCCCACGGACCGGGTGCCCGTGATCACCCTCGCCGGACGTGGCGGACAGGGGCGGGTCCCGTCGTAGGCTGCCTTGGTGCACAAGAGCCCGAGCGTGACGTTGCTGGCGGGCGGGGTCGGTGGCGCGAGACTCGCGCACGGGCTGGCCGGCGCCCTGGCCCAGCCCGAGGACCTGACCGTCGTCGGCAACACCGGCGACGACGACGTCATCTACGGGCTGCACGTGAGCCCGGACCTCGACACCGTGATGTACACGCTGGCCGGGATCGCCGATCCGCAGGCCGGCTGGGGCGTCGCCGGAGACACCACTGCCACTCTGGAGACCCTCGGCAGGCTCGGTGTGCCGACGTGGTTCCGGGTCGGCGATCAGGACTTCGCCACCCACATCGCCCGCACCGCCCGGCTCCGGGCGGGCGAGCCGCTCTCCGAGGTCACCGATGCCCTGCGCGCCGCCCTGGGCGTACGGTCGCGACTGCTGCCGATGAGCGACCAGCCGGTGGCCACCCGTATCGAGACCGCCGAGGGGACGCTCGACTTCCAGGAGTACTTCGTCGCCCGCCGCCATCGCGACCCGGTGCGCGCCGTCACCTTCGACGGCGTCGACGAGGCCGCGCCCGCGCCCGGGGTGCTCGACGCGATCTACTCGGCCGACGTCCTCGTGCTGGCCCCGTCCAACCCCTTCGTCTCCATCGCGCCGATCCTCGCCGTCCCGGGCGTGCAGGACGCGCTGACGACGACGCAGGCCCGGCGAGTCGGCGTCAGCCCGATCGTCGGTGGCCGGGCGATCAAGGGGCCGGCGGCCGCCATGCTCGAGGCCATGGGCCACGAGGTCTCCGCGCTCGGCGTCGCCCGGTTGTGGGCCGACATCCTCGACGTGCTGGCGATCGACTCGGTCGACGCCCACCTCGCCCCGGCGATCGAGGAACTGGGCCTGCGCCCGCTCGTCACCGGCACCGTCATGGGCGATCAGCTCGACCGGGAGCGCCTCGCCCGGGAGCTGATCGCATGACCGGTCCTGCGGAGAACGGCGGACCGGCGGGCGGGCGCGTCATCGCCGTGGTCCCGGTCCGTGGCGGCGCCAACGGCAAGAGCCGGCTCGCCCCCGACCTCGGGGCCGAGGAACGCGAGCGGCTGGTCGGCGTCCTCGCCCGGCACGTGGTGACCACCTTGCTGGCCGTCGTGGACCGGGTGGTCGTGGTGACCGCGGACCTGAGCTCGACGCGCCGGGCCGTGGGCGCCGACGTGCGCCTCGACGTCATCGAGCAGTCCCGCGAGGGCCTCAACGGGGCCGTGGCGGACGGGTGCGACTTCGCCTTCAGCGGGCGGGCCGCCCGGGTGGCCGTGATGCACGCGGACCTGCCGCTGCTCGACCCGACGGATGTGCTCGCCCTGGTCACCGCCGAGGCGCCGGTGGTGCTCGCGCCGGACCACGCCCGCGAGGGGACGAACGCGATCGCGCTGGACAGGGGGCTGGCCGCCTGGCGCTTCCGCTTCGGCCAGGGCAGCTTCGCCGAGCACGCCGCCGAGGCGGAGCGGCACGGGGTGGCGCCGTTCGTGCTGCAGCGGCCGGGTCTGGGCGTCGACCTGGACACCCCGGGGGACTGGGAGGCCCTGCCCGGCGACGCCCGGGACGCGTTGCGCCGCCTCATCCGGAGCGGATGATCCGGCCGGAGGCCGGTTCACCAGCGGCCGCGGTGGACGACCTCCTCGAGCGGTCGACGACCTCGCCGGGCGGGTGAGCCGGCCGGCGACGGGCCCGGGTCAGGGTGCCCGACCGTGACGGCACCGACCGGCTCGTGGTCGTCCGGGATGCCGAACCGCGCGCGCAGCTCACCCACCCGGGCGGCGGGCACCCCGAAGAAGCAGGCGCCCAGGCCGGCGTCGACGGCGCCGAGCAGGATGAGCAGCGCCGCCATACCGGCGTCGACGTGCCAGTACGGCACCGACCAGGGCAGCTCGCCCTGCTGACCGGGACGGCGCCCCTTGTCGGGCTCGGCGTAGCGACGCCGGTAGGCGTCCTCGCAGGCCAGCGGCACGATGACCACGGGTGCGGTGCGCATGCCCCGCAACCACGCGTCCGGCCGGCCGGCCCGCTCCGGTGGAGTGGTGGCGTCCCAGAAGCGTGCGAGGTCGTCAGCGGTGTCCAGGACGAGGAAGGCCCAGCCCTGGCTGAACCCGGCGCTCGGGGCGCGTGTGGCGTTCTCGAGCAGGCGGGTCAGGACGGCGGGGTCGACCGGCTCGGGGGTGTAGCGGCGGACCATGCGCCGTTGGTGGACCACGTCCTGGAACTGCATGTCCCGATCATCCCCGACGACGCCGCGCGCACTCCTCGCCACGGGCCTGAGCGCGCGGCCCGAGCCCGTGGCGAGGTGTGGGCAGGTGGTGGCTCAGTAGGTCGTTCGGTCCTCGTCGGGCGCCGGTGCCGGAGTGGCCTGCTCCTCAGCGCTGCCGATCTGTCCCGCGGGGGAGCCGGACTGCAGCGCGGCGAGGCGGGCCTCGATCTCCGCGTCGCGGCTGTGGTCCTCGAGCTCGGCGAACTGCGATTCCAGGCTCGAGCCCTGGAGCTCTGCGTGCCCGGCCACCCGCGCCTCCTCGCGGCGGATCTGCTCCTCGAACCGGGAGATCTCCGAGGTCGGGTCCATGACGTTGATCGAGGAGATCGCGCTCTGCACCTGCGACTGCGCCTCGGCGCTCTTGGCGCGGGCCACGAGCTGATCACGCTTGGACTTGAGCTCGTCCAGCTTCGTGCGCATCTGGGTCAGCCCGGTCTTGAGCTTCTCGACGACCTCGTTCTGCGAGTCGATCATCGGCTCGGCGTCCTTGGCCTCGTTCTCCGCCGTGATCTGCTTGCTCACCGCGATCCGCGCGAGGTTGTCGAACCGGGACGCCTCGGACTCGTTGCCCTGCGCGCGCATCTCCTTGGCCTTGGTCGAGGCGGCGAGGGCCTTCTGGCCCCAGTCGCGGGCCTCGGCGAGGTCGGCCGCGTGGTCCTGCTCGGCCAGGCGCAGGTTCCCGATCGTCACCGCCACGGCGTCCTCGGCCTCGGCGATCGAGGAGGTGTAGTCGCGGATCATCTGGTCGAGCATCTTCTCCGGGTCCTCGGCCCGGTCGAGGAGCGCGTTGATGTTCGCTCGGGTGAGCTGGCTGATGCGGCCCAGGATGCTCTGCTTCTCTGCCATGGTGCTGCCCTTCTCGGTCGTGACGCTGGAACGGATGTGCTGTGGGTGGCCGGTGGCCGGCCGGGGTGGACGCAGGTCTGCGGGCGACGGGGATCGACGGGGTTGCGAGGGTACTGAGGGCTACTGACGGGCGTTGGCGGTACCGACGGAACGGTCAGAAGCGGCCACCACCCCCGCCGAAGCCGCCGCCTCCACCGAAGCCACCGCCGCCTCCGCCGAAGCCACCGCCGCCTCCGCCGAAACCGCCACCGAAGCCGCCGAACCCGCCGCGGTGGCCACCACCGCCCAGCATGCCGCCGAGGATGCCACCGAGGATCAGTGAGCCGGCGTCCACACCGCCACGCCGCCCTCCGTAGCCGCCTCCGCCGAAGCCGCCGCCACCCCACGGGTTGAACCGGTCGACGTCGCGCTGGGCGAGGTTCTGGGCGTCGGCGAGACGCCGCTCGGCCTGCGTGACGGCTCGCATCGCCGCAGCCGGGTCGCTCTGGGCGACGGTGCGGGCCTCGTCCGCGAGCCGCTGGGCCTCGGAGAACCGGGTGCGGGCCTCGTGGCCCACGCTGCCGCGGTGGGTGGAGATGTAGGTGGAGACCCGCCGCAGGCTTGCATCGAGGCGATCCAACCGGTCGCCCACTTGCTGGGCGGCCTTGCGGCGGTGCTCCTCCTCACCCCGGGCGTCGGCGAGCGCCTCGTCGATCGCGCTTTCCGCCGCTTCCAACCGCTGCAGCGCGGCGAGCGGGTCGCCGCCGGTGCGGGCCTCGTGACCCTGCGCGATCGCCGCCTCGGCCTCCTTGCGCCGGGCGTTGATCTCCAGGTCCTCGGGGGCGAGACGCTTGGCGTCGCGCACGTCCGCCGTGATGGAGGCGATCGCGGCGTCCAGGCGCCGGCCTGCGTCGGCGAGCATGTCCCCGGCTCCGTGCACCTCCTTGAGCAGCGCGTCGGCCTGCGCGATCGCCTCCTCGGCGATGTGGACGTGGGTGACGGCGGTCTGCCGATCACCGTCGGCCACCTTCTCGCGGCCCTTCTCGACCGCGTCATGGGCACCGCGCAGCAGGTCCTTGGCCTGCTCCGGGTTGTCCCGGACCGAGGCGAGCGCGCTCGCGGGGTAGCGGGTCGCGAGGTTGGCGAGCTGGGCGCGGGCACTCTCGATCTGCCGCTCCACCTCACGGGCGCGCTGATCCATCTCGTCCAGTGCCTGCGGGGCGCGGGCCTGGATGTCCCGGAGTTTGGCGAAGTGCTCCGCCTGCGCCGAGAGCGTCCTGTCCACCTCGTCGGTGAGCTGAATGATGTCGGCGTACATCTGACGCTGCTGCTGCTCGGTCTCCGGGATGTCGTCGTCGAGTCGCTGGCGGATGTTGAACGCCTGCCGCGACTGCTGCTTGGCCTCCTCCAGGGCCGCCGCGAACGGGTCCGTGGCCTGCAGCCCGAACTGCGCCTTGGCGAAGCCGAGCTCCTCCTCGGAGCTGCGGACGGCGTCGTCGGCGGCGAGCAGCGCCTGCCCGGCGCGGGTGGCGAGCTTGTCGGTCGGGAGGTTGAGCGGATGGTCCGGGGGGAGCGGCTTGGGTTTCGGGCCGCGCGGGCGGCCGTCGTGCCCGGCCGTGCTCTTCCGGCGTGAGCGCACCACCAGCGCGATGATCCCGATGACGGCGACGACGAGGACGGCGACCATGACGAACGTGAGAAGCCCGCCGCCGCCCCCGCCGGAAGCGAGGTCCTCGACCTCGTCGGCGTAGGCCTCGGCCGCTCCCACCCAGTCGCCGTCGCTCAGCGCGGGGACCATGCTGGATTCGAGCGCACCCTGCAGATCCTCGGTGCTGTACGGTGCCGAGTTGCTCACCGCGACACCCCACGACCCCTCGTCGATCGCGACGGCGACCAGCGGGTTCTGCGTGCCGAGGCCGGAGTCCTCGGCCGTCCGCGGGGGCCACTCGGTGTTCGGTAGCCCTGAGAAGTCGGGCACGAACGCGATGAACGGCACCTCGCCCGAGGACTCGGTGACCTCGTCGAAGGCCTGTTGGATCTCGGCGACCTGGCCGTCGTCGAGGACTCCCGCGGTGTCGGTGACCTGGTCCGGCAGGTTCATCGGCTCCTCCGCCGCCGCCGGCGCCGCCGCGAGCACGGGCACCAGGGCCACGGTGGCAGCGGCAAGCGTCCTCGAGGCAGCGCGGAGTCTCACACCTTCGATCCTGGCCGCAGCGGTGGCCAGGCGCAACGAGTTCGGCTCCCCATTCGCGGCGGGCCGAGGACGGGAACTCTTCCGCGGGCCCGCCCGTTCAGGGTCCGGGCGGCTCGTCGGATCCGTGGCGGCGCCTCGGCTCAGGCGGCAGCCAGGTCCTCGGCGTCGACGATCGTGTACGCGTATCCCTGTTCGGCGAGGAACCGCTGCCGGTGCGCCGCGAAGTCCTGGTCCACCGTGTCGCGTGCGACGATCGCGTAGAAGTGCGCGGAACGGCCGTCCGCCTTGGGGCGCATGAGCCGGCCGAGCCGCTGCGCCTCCTCCTGGCGCGAGCCGAACGAGCCCGAGACCTGGATGGCCAGGGAGGCCTCGGGCAGGTCGATGGAGAAGTTGGCGACCTTGGAGACCACGAGCACGTCGATCTCCCCGGCGCGGAAGCCGTCGAACAGCCGCTGCCGCTCGGCCACCGTCGTCTCGCCGGTCACCAGCGGGGCGTCCAGCGCCTGCGACAGCTCGCCGAGCTGGTCCAGGTACTGCCCGATGACCAGCGTCTGCTCACCCTGATGCTTGTCCAGGATCTGCCGGACCACGCGGGTCTTGCCCGGGGCCGAGGCGGCGAGCCGATAGCGCTCTTCGGGCTCGGCGGTGGCGTAGGCGAGCCGGTCGCCGTCGGGCAGGGTCAGCCGGACCTCCGTGCACTCCGCCGGTGCGATGTACCCCTGGGACTCGATGTCCTTCCACGGGGCGTCGTACCGCTTCGGGCCGATGAGGGAGAACACCTCGTCCTCGCGGCCGTCCTCGCGGACCAGAGTGGCCGTCAGTCCGAGGCGACGCCGCGCCTGCAGGTCCGCCGTCATCCGGAAGATCGGCGCCGGCAGCAGGTGCACCTCGTCGTAGACGATGAGGCCCCAGTCGTGCGCGTCGAGCAGTTCGAGATGGGTGTAGGTGCCCTTCCGCCTGGTGGTGAGCACCTGATAGGTGGCGATGGTGACCGGGCGGACGTCCTTGCGGGTGCCGGAGTACTCACCGATCTCGTCCTCGGTCAGCGACGTGCGGCGGACGAGCTCGTCCTTCCACTGCCGCGCGGCCACGGTGTTGGTCACGAGGATGAGCGTGGTGGTGCCCGACCGGGCCATGGCGCCCGCACCCACCAGGGTCTTGCCGGCGCCGCACGGCAGCACGACGACGCCGGAGCCGCCGTGCCAGAAGGTCTCCACCGCCTCCTCCTGGTAGGGGCGCAGGTGCCAGTCGTCCTGTTCGAGGCTGATGTCGTGGGCCTCGCCGTCGACGTAGCCGGCCAGGTCCTCGGCCGGCCAGCCGAGCTTGACCAGGGCCTGCTTGAGCCGGCCGCGCTCGGAGGGATGCACTGCGACGTTCTCGTCGTCGATGCGGGTGCCGACCATGCCCTTGGTGCGCTTGGACCGCAGCACCTCCTCGAGCACCGGCTTGTCCAGCGCGTGCAGCACGAGCCCGTGAGTGGGGTGCTTGACCAGCTGCAGGCGGCCGTAGCGGTCCATGGTGTCCGCGACGTCGACCAGCAACGGGTGGGGAACCGGATAGCGCGAGTACCGCACCAGGGCGTCGACCACCTGCTCGGCGTCGTGGCCGGCGGCGCGCGCGTTCCACAGGCCCAAGGGCGTCAGGCGGTAGGTGTGCACGTGCTCCGGGGCGCGCTCGAGCTCGGCGAAGGGCGCAATGGCGCGGCGCGCGTCCTTGGCGAGCGGGTGGTCGACCTCGAGGAGCAGCGACTTGTCGGACTGGACGATCAGTGGGCCGTCAGGCATCCCGCCATTGTCGCGCGTGAGACGGGTCGGCAGCGACCGTGCGGAGCGGGCCGCGGCGTGAGTCGCGTCGCGTCATGGGCGGCGGGCGCGAGCGGACGCGGTGCGGCGGAGCGGTTCTGGACACGTGTAGCGCGGTGCACTACTGTTCCGCAACAACAAATTCCGTAAAGGGCCTTAACAGAACGCCGATCGATGAGGACGGAGGTGCTGCGGATGGTCGAGGCTCCGCGGCGCTCCGTCGAACGTGCCGCCAACACCCGCCGGGTCCTCGCGGCCCTCGGCCCCCAAGGGCGGCTCACCCAGGCGGAGCTCGGCACGGCCACCGGACTCTCGCGCCCCACGCTCACCGCGATCCTCGGTGACCTGGGCGCGGCGGGGTGGGTCACGTCCGGTCCGCCCGCCACGGACCGGCACGGTGCGGGCCGCCCGGCCCGCGTGTTCGGCGTCGACCCGGACGCGGTCCTCGTGGCGGGCGTCGACGTCGGCGTCCACACCGTCCGCGCGGTCGTCGCAGATCTGACCGGCACCGTCCGCGCCCACCACGAGACCACGGTCGCCGCGCACGCCCCCGGCGACCGGCGACTCGCCGTCGTCCAGGACGTCCTGCTCAAGAGCTGCCACGCCGCCGAAGTGGACCTGGACCGGCTCGCCGCGCTCTGCGTCGGCGTTCCGGGCATCGTCGACGCCTCCGGTCGCATCCGCCGTTCCACCGTGGTCCCGGACTGGAGCGGCCGGCACGTCGGACACGAGCTCGAGCAGTGGTCCGCACGCCCGGTCGAGATCGTCAACGACGCCAACCTCGCCGCCGTCGGCGAGCACTGGCGTGGAGCCGCCCGCGGCACCGACGACGTCGTCTATCTCCACGTCGGCCGCCGCACCTCCGCAGGTCTGCTCCTCGGCGGCCGCGTCCACACCGGCCGCACCGGCGGCGCCGGCGAGATCGGCGCGATCCCCGCCCTGTTCGTCGACAACGTGAAGGTCCTGCTCGGTGAGACCGCGGCCGCGGACGACGCCCGCGTCCCGGAAGTCTTCGCCGCCGCGGCCGCCGGTGAGCCCACCGCGGCCGCCCGCGTCGAGGACCTCGCCAGCCGGCTCGCCCGGAGCGTGGAGACGCTCGCCCATGTCCTCGACCCCGACGTCATGGTCCTCGGTGGCGGCCTCTCGCGCGCGGGCCGGCTCCTCGTCGAGGCCGTCGACCGGCACGTGCCCGTGGTCGACGACCTCATGCCGCCGCTGAGGCTCGGAGAGCTCGCGGACACCGCGGTGACCCTCGGCGGTGTGCGGCGCGCGCTGCTGCGTGCCGCCGGCCAGAACCCCCAGCTAGAGGTGCTGCTCGACGATGCCGGGACACGAGTGGAAGGCAGGGTGTCATGAGACGGCGGACGTTCCTCGGCGGCGCGGCACTGGCCGTGGCCGGCGCCACCACCGCGGCGTGCTCGCGGGAACAGGACGCCGGACCCCGGCCGGCCGGCGTCGCCCGGATCTCCTACGGCATCTGGGACCAGCTCCAGCTCCCCGCGATGCAGGAGATCGTTGCCGCGTTCCGGCGCGAGCACCCGGACATCGAGATCACCCTCCAGCTCACCCCGTTCACCACCTACTGGACCCGGCTGCAGACCTCCATCACCGGCGGCGGCGCGCCCGACGTGTTCTGGATGAACGCCCCGAACATCCAACGGTTCTCCTACTACGACACGCTGCTGCCGCTCGGCGACCGGCTCGCCGCCGACGGTGTCGACCTGGCCGCCGACCACCCCGAGAACCTCGTCGACCTGTACGCGTTCGAGGGCGAGCAGTACGCCATCCCCAAGGACTACGACTGCATCGCGCTCTACTACAACACCGAGCTCTTCGACCGCGCCGGTGTGCCCTACCCCGACGAGACGTGGACCTGGCAGACCGTCCGGGACGCCGTCGCCGAGTTCCGCGACCCCGCCCGCGGGCAGTACGGGATCAGCTCGGCCCTCGACCGGCAGCGCAACCTCTACCCGGCGATCTTCCAGAACGAGGGCTGGGTGCTCGACGGCGCCCGTTCCGGCTTCGCCGCCGAGGAGACCATTGGCGGGCTGGAGTTCTGGACCGACATGGTCAATTCCGGTCTCGCCCCGAACGCCATGGCCACCGCCGACACCGACGGCCGCGCCCTGTTCCTCGGCGGTCAGGTCGCCATGTACTACGGCCTGCCGAACGACGCCGTCCAGGCCTACGACGACCCGGCGGTGCGCGAGCGCACCGGCATCGCCGTGCTGCCGGCCGGGCGGCGTCGCGGCAACGTCATCCACGGCCTGGCCAACGCGGTCAACGCCCGGACGCCGTTCCCCGACGCCGCGTACGAGTTCGTCAAGTTCCTCGCGGGCCGCGAGGTCGGCGAGATCCAGGGCGCCAGCGGCTCGATCCTGCCGAGCTTCGCGGGCACCGAGGGCGAGTACCTCGCCTCCCGCCCGGAGTTCAACCTCCAGGCCTTCATCGATCAGATCCCCGACGCCACCGCGTATCCGGCGTCGATGGAGACGAACGCCTGGGAACGGCTGCAGGAGACCTACCTGGCCCCGGCCTGGATCGGCGACCCCGGCCGCAATATCGCGGACGCCTCCCGGGCGCTGGCGGCCGAGATGGAACGAGTCCTCGAGGCGGAGGCGAACGCGTGACCACGACGACGGCGGCACCGGCCGCGACCACTGTGACGCCCCCGGTCCGCGGTACATCCGCGCGACGACGCACCGCGGTCGTCAGCTACCTCTTCGTCGCGCCCGTGGCGATCGGGCTCTTCGCGCTCTACCTCTACCCGGCGCTGGCCACCTTCGCGCTCAGCTTCACCGACTGGGGTCCGTTCGGTGGCAACACGTTCACCGGGCTCGACAACTATCTCTCCGTCTTCTCCTCGGAGGTGTTCTGGCGAGCTCTGGTCAACACGCTGTGCTACATGGCCATCGGCCTGCTCGTCATCCCGGCCGCGATCGTCATCGCCGCGCTGCTGAACAAGCCCGGCCTGCGCGGCGTCTCCGTCTACCGCGCGCTGTACTTCATCCCGTTCATCACCTTGCCGGTGGCCAGCGGCATGGTCTGGAAGTGGCTGTACAACGGCGAGTACGGCCTGCTCAACTCCTTCCTCGAGATGTTCGGCATCTCCGGCACGTACTGGGTGGCGAACCCGGCGACGGCGCTCGTGGCCATCGGCGCGGTGCAGGTCTGGTCCCAGATCGGCTACTACCTCGTCATCTTCATCGCCGGCATCAAGGCCATCCCCACCCACTACAGCGAGGCGGCCGAGATCGACGGTGCCGGTCCGCTGCGTCGGTTCTGGCACATCACGCTGCCGCTGCTGAGCCCGAGCATCTTCTTCTGCACCGTCATCAACGTCATCGCGACGCTGCAGATCTTCGACCTCATCTATGTGATGTCGCAGAGCTCGGGCGCCAACCCCGCCTACAACGCCACGCAGTCGATCGTCACGCTCTTCTACGAGACGGCGTTCGTGGACAACACGAAGGGGCCGGCCACCGCCATGGCGTTCCTGCTCATGATCCTCATCGCGGCGCTGACCGCGATTCAGTTCCGACTGCAGCGAAGGTGGGTCGAGTATGCGTGAGCCGGCACCCGTCCGACCCAACCGGGGATCCGCCCGCGGCACCCGGGCCGGGAGCGTGGCGACGCATGCGGTGCTGCTGGCCGGCGTCGTCGTCATGGTCTTCCCGTTCGTCTGGCAGATCCTCACCGCGTTCAAGACGCAGGCCGAGGCGATCGCGGTGCCGGTCTCGGTGCTGCCCGCGCAGTGGCGGTGGGACGCCTTCACCGAGGTCTTCCAGGTCCTGCCGTTCGCCGAGCAGCTCGGCAACTCCGTGCTCGTGGCGCTCGCGCGCACGCTGGGCCAGCTCGTCATGTGCTCGTTGGCGGCCTACGCCTTCGCCCGGCTCGAGTTCCCCGGCCGGAATCTCCTCTTCGCGCTGTTCCTGTCGGTGCTCATGGTCCCCACCCAGCTGCTGGTGCTGCCGCAGTACGAGATCATGGTCGAGCTCGGCCTGCTCAACACCCTGACCGCGCTGGTGCTGCCGGGCATGTTCTCCGCGTTCGGGACTTTCCTGCTGCGCCAGTTCTTCCTGACCATCCCCAAGGAGCTGGAGGAGGCGGCGCTGCTGGACGGCGCCGGCCGGCTGCGGATCTACTGGTCCATCATGCTCCCGCTCGTCCGGCCCGCGCTCGCCGCCCTGGCCGTCATCACCCTCATGCACGCGTGGAACGACCTGCTCTGGCCCCTCGTGGTCAACACCGACCCGTCCGTCATGCCGATCAGCGCCGGCCTGACCACCCTGCAGGGGCAGTTCCTCACCAACTACCCGGTGCTCATGGCCGGCTCGTTGCTCGCCAGCCTGCCGATGCTGCTCGTCTACATCCTGCTGCAGCGCCACTTCGTCCAAGGCATCGCACTGTCGGGGACCAAGGGATGAGCGGGGCGCAGCTGCGGCTCGGCGTCGTCGGCGTCGGGGCCCGCGCACGGCTCGCCACGCACGCCGGCGCGGCCGGGGCCCGGGTGGTCGCCGCGGCCGACCCGGACCCCCGGGCACGGGAGCGGGCGGAAGAGTTGTTCGGTGCGGCGGTGAGCACCGTCGCCGACCACCGCGACCTGCTCGACGCCGGCCTCGACGGTGTCCTCGTGCTCACCCCGGACGATCGGCACGCGTCGGTCGCCGTCGACCTCCTCGATGCCGGTGTGCCCGTCTACCTCGAGAAGCCGATGGCCACGACGCTGGCCGACTGCGACGCCATCCTCGCGGCCCAGGCCCGCTCCGGCATGCTCCTCGTGCCCGGGCACAACATGCGCCACGTCCCGGTCGTCACCGAGATGCGCCGGCTCATCGAGGACGGCGCCATCGGCGAGGTGATGACCGTCTGGTGCCGGCACTTCGTCGGCCACGGCGGTGACTACTACTTCAAGGACTGGCACGCCGACGCCTCCCGCGCCACCGGACTGCTGCTGCAGAAGGGCGCGCACGACATCGACGTCATCCACTGGCTGGCCGGCGGGCACACGGATCTCGTCGTCGGGATGGGCGCGCTGCAGGTCTACGGCTCGATCACCGATCGGCGCGACAACTCCGACCGCCGGATGCCCGACTGGTTCTCCTACGACAACTGGCCGCCGACAGCGTTGCGCGAGCTCAACCCCGTCGTCGACGTCGAGGACACCTCGATGCTCCAGATGCATCTCGACAACGGAGTCCTCGCGAGCTACACGCAGTGCCACTTCACTCCGGACTACTGGCGCAACTACACGGTGATCGGCACCGCGGGCCGGCTGGAGAACTTCGGCGACCTCGACGGCGCGGAGATCAAGGTCTGGAACCGCCGCACGAACTTCGAGCCGGAGGGGCACCTCACCGTCCCGGTCGCCGGCGGCATCGGCGGCCACGGTGGTGCCGACGCCTCCATCATCGCGGAGTTCTGCGCCGCCGTCCGCGGCGGGGCGACGCCGCGGACGACGCCGCTGGACGCCCGGGCGGCGGTCGCGACCGGCGTGTGCGGCACCGAGTCCATCCGCGCGGGCAGCGTGCCGGTCCGGATCCCGCCACCGGTCGGTCCGGACGGCACCGCGGCGGCCGGCGGAGCGGCTCCCGCTGCCCGGGACGTGGCAAGGCCGAACCCTGGCGTGCCGGACCCCGAGAAGGAGGAGAACAGCCAGTGAGGACCGAGGACGGACCGCGCGTCGCCCTGATCGGCGCCGGCGGGATCGCGAACGCCCACATCGACGCCTGGCTCACGCTGGGCGCCGACGTACGGGTGTACTCCCACGACGGCGCGGGCGAACTCGTCGCCGCGCATGGCGGCGGAACGGTGGTGGACACCCGCGCGGAGGCGTTCGACGGTGCCGACGTCGTCGACGTCGCCACCCCGACCTATACGCACGGCGAGGTGGTCCGCGCCGCCTTCGCCGCGGGGCTGGACGTCATCTGCGAGAAGCCGCTGGCGCTGACCTCGGCCGAGGCCGGAGAGCTTGTCGAAGCCGCGCGGTCGGCGGGCCTGGCGCTCTACCCGGCGCACGTGGTGCGGTTCTTCCCGGCCTACGCGGCCATGCGCGAGCACGTCGCCGCCGGGGGCGTCGGCGAGATCGCGGTCCAGCGGTTCACCCGGCTCGGCGCCCGCCCGGTCAAGCCCTGGTTCGCGGACCCGCGCCTGTCCGGCGGGATCGTCATGGACCAGATGATCCACGACCTGGACTTCGCCCGGTGGACCGCGGGGGAGGTGGTCCGCGTCTTCGCCCGCCAGTCCGTCACCCCGGACCGGACGGACCGGCTCGGCGTCGTCAGCGCACAGGTGGTGCTCACCCACGCCTCGGGAGCGCTGAGCTACGTCACCGGCACGTGGGCCGCGCCCGGCAGCGCCTTTCGCACCACCTTCGAGGTGGCGGGCTCGGAGGGCTTCGTCCGGCACGACTCCGCCGAGCACGCCCCTCTGCGCCTGGACACCGGCGCCGCCGGGGAGAGCCACGGCCTGCTGCCGGGCACCTCCTTCACCGAGGACCCGTACCTGACCGAGCTGCGCGAGCTTGCGACGGCCGTCCGCGGCGGGGCACCCGCGCGCGTCGGCGCCGAGGACGGGGTGGCGGCCGTCCGCCTCGCCGAAGCGGCGAACGCGTCCCTGCTCAGCGGGGACGCCGTCGAGCTCGCACCGACCCTGGAGGGTGCCGCATGATCGCCCGGACGACCACGCCGCTGCGGATCGGTGTCGCCTCGTTCGCGCACACCCACGCCGTCGCCTATGTCCGCAACCTGCTTGCCCTTCCCGGTGTCGACGTGCTCACCACGGATCCCGACCACGGCGACCGGCCCGGCGAGAGCGGCGGTGCCGCGATGGCGCGGGACCTCGGCGCCGACTACGTCGAGACGCTCGACGAGCTGTTGGCCTGGGAGCCGGACGGCGTCGTCGTCTGCTCCGAGAATGCCCGGCACCGGCCCTACGTCGAGCGCGCCGCCGCTGCCGGCGCTCACGTGCTGTGCGAGAAGCCGCTTGCCACCTCGGTGGCCGACGCCGAGGCCATGGTCGCGGCCTGCGCAGAGGCTGGTGCGGCTCTGATGGTGGCGTTCCCGGTGCGGTTCTCACCCGCCTTCGCGGCGCTGCGCGAGAGAGTCGCCGACGGCGCGCTCGGCGAGCTGTGCGCGGTCACCGGGACGAACAACGGGCAACTTCCGGCCGGGCGGGCCTGGTTCGCGGACCCGGCGCTCGCCGGTGGCGGGGCGATGACGGACCACACCGTCCACGTCGCCGATCTCATGGACGCCCTGCTCGGCGGGGCCGAGCCGCGCAGCGTCTACGCCCAGTCCAACCAGGTGCTGCACGCCGACCGTGCCGGTGCCGAGACGGCCGGACTGGTCTCGATCGCCTACGACGGCGGCGTGGTCGTGACCGTCGACTGCAGCTGGTCCAAGCCCGACGACTACCCCACGTGGGGCGGACTGACGCTCCAGGTCGTCGGTTCGGACGGAGTCGCGGACCTGGACGCGTTCACCCAGCGCGTCGACGGGTTCTCCCAGCCCCGGCGGTCGCCGCTCTGGTTGCCTTACGGGACGGACCTGGACGGGCTGCTGGTCGCCGAGTTCGTCGATGCGCTGCGCACCGGCCGTGCGCCGCAGCCGGACGGGGCGGTGGGGGTGCGCACCACCCGGATCGTCGAGGCCGCCTACGCCTCGGCCCGCCGCGGCCACCCGGTCGACATCGTCTCGGCCTGAGCCGGGATCGCCCAGCCGTCAGTTCTGTGCGCGGATCGTGACCCGGTCGCCGAGCGTCTGGACGTCGTAGGCGGGGACCGCCGCGGTGGCCGGGCCGGAGACGACGCCGCCGTCCTGCAGCCGGAAGGTGCTGCCGTGCAGCGGGCACACCACGCAGTCCCCGGTCAGCTCGCCCTCGGCGAGGTCGCCGGCCAGGTGACTGCACACGGCGCCGACGGCGTAGGTGCGGCCGTCGTCGGCTTTCGCCAGCATCACGGGCTGTCCGGCGACCTCGACGCGGATCGGACCGTCGGCGAGCTCGTCGATCCCGGCGACGTCGGTCCAGCTCGACGGCTCCGGCGTGTGATCAGCGTTCCGGTTCACGCCGACGGCCTGGCTGTAGGCCAGGTGGCCGCCGAGGTACCCGCCGAGACCGAGACCGGTCAGCCCGAGGAGGCTGAGCGCCTGCCCGGTCCGGTGCCGACCGGCTCGCCGCGCCAGCCAGCTTCCGGTGAAGAACACGGAGGCGGCGGCGTTGGTTCCGGCGTGCACCAGGCCTACGCGCTTCGGCCGCTTGCTCTGCCCGAGCTCGGAGAAGTCCGCCATCCCGGAGGCCGCGGTCGGTGGCGTGAGGAGGAGCGCCGCCCCAACGAGGCGTCGGGCGGCCGGGCGATCCTGCTCGTCACCGCAGAAGTCCAGCAGCGTGGCGGCGATGGTGAACCCGATCGGCAG
Source organism: Georgenia deserti (assembly GCF_042680605.1). Classification (NCBI taxonomy): domain Bacteria; kingdom Bacillati; phylum Actinomycetota; class Actinomycetes; order Allobogoriellales; family Allobogoriellaceae; genus Georgenia; species Georgenia deserti. The sequence continues at coordinate 629,692 of NZ_JBHUEE010000002.1, read as the reverse complement.
CGCCACCAGCGCAGGGTGCAACGCGTGCCCCAGATGCTTGCCGTGCAGGGCGTCCTTGAGCTCACCCGGCGGCAGCGCCGAGTTCGCCAGGTCGGATACGCGATCGACGACATCATCCAGGGCCGTCAGTTCTTCCAGCTTGCGGACCAGCTGCGCCAGCATCAGTGCCTCCGTCATTCGTCGGTGCTGGCGAGCGTAGAGGCGCAACGCGCGGCTCGCCCGTCGACAGCGACGGATGGCGGCGGGGCGGCCGGTCTGTCAACCTGCGCTTGACGTACGGCGGTGATGTCAAGATAGTGTTGACACATGGACGAGCAGACACCACTCCTCCGGCCGCCCGGCGAGGGAGAGTCCGGTCGCAGCACTCGTTGGGCCGCACTCGTCCCCGCGCTGTTCCTGCCGCCCATCTTCGCGCTGCTTCTCGTGTCGATGAGAATCGAGACGCTCTGGATCACGATCGCGCTCATCGTGCTCGCGCTCGTCGGTGTGGCGGCGATGGGTGCGACGACCGTCGCGCTGGCCCCGAGGTCTCGTGGCCCGGCGCGACTGCGGCGCCCGGACGACGACGCGCACTGTGGTCGCGGAGGTAACGGTGACCAATGAGGCCGCCCGGCCGGGACCGGAAGGCGCCCCCTCGCCGGACCCGCAGCGAGCGAACGAGGCAACGGGTGAGGAAGCACGGATAGAGGAGTCCCGAATGGCGGTGCGGGAGGCACTCCGGACCGTGATCGCCGAGTCGCGCCCGGAGGCCGTCCGGCGTCAGGAGCACGGCGACGCGGTCGCTTCTGAGGAGCTCGTCGAGTTCACGAATGTGCTGGCCGAGGAGTCCTCCGCGTTGTTGCGGGAAGCGGTTGCGGGCGCCCGCCGGCAGCGCGTGAGCTGGAGCCGTATCGGCGCACGGCTCGGCATGACCCGTCAGGCGGCGCAGCAGCGGTTCGGCCTCGGCCCGGACTCAGCCTCCGGCGCGGTCGCGACCTCACCGGACGAGGGCGAGGTTTGGCGCCTGTCACCCGTGACGGCCTTCGACGAGATGGACGAGCTCGCACGCTACGGCCGCCAGGGCTGGCACTCGATCGGGTACGGGCCCTTCTTCCATGATCTCGTCAAGGACACCGTTCAGTGGGAGCACCGGCGCGTGACGGCACTCGGTCCGCGCCGCGCCCGCATGGAGGCCGACGGCTGGCACGTCGTCGGCGATGGGTGGTTCCCGTGGACGTACTACGCCCGGCGCACCGAACGGCCGGCCGAGCCCGGCGAGCGCTGACACCGGGCGCGACTGCGGCGCCGCCGCGCCCGCCCGTACCCTCGAACCATGCACGTCTCGCAGCGATCCGCGGTCCCGGCGTTCGAGGTCATGCGCATCCTGGACCGGATCGCCGAACTTCGCGGGCAGGGACGGGACGTGGTCTCCCTCTGCGCGGGCGAGCCGTCCGGCGGCGCGCCCGCGGCCGTGCACGCCCGCGCCCAGCAGATTCACGCCGACCGCGCGGACCTCGGCTACACCCCGGCGCTGGGCGTGCACCCGCTGCGGGAGGCGATCGCCGGGCACTACCGGCGCTGGTACGACCTCGAGGTGGACCCCGGCCAGGTCGCGATCACCACCGGCTCGTCCGGCGCGTTCCTGCTCTCCTTCCTCGCCGCCTTCGACGTCGGCGACCGAGTGGCGCTCGCCCGCCCGGGATACCCGGCCTACCGCAACATCCTGGGCGCGCTCGGCTGCGAGGTCGTCGAGATCGACTGCGGGCCGGCGGAGCGGTTTCAGCCCACGCCGGCCGCGCTCGACGCCGTCCAGGCCGACGGGCCGCTCGCCGGGCTGGTCATCGCCTCGCCGGCGAACCCGACCGGGACCATGGTCAGCCGCAGCGAGCTGACCGCGCTGAGCGACTGGTGCCGCACCCACGGCGTCCGCCTGGTCAGCGACGAGATCTACCACGGCATCACCTACCCGGACGATCCGTCGGTGCCGGATGCCCGGGGCGTGTGCGCCTGGCAGGCCGAGGCTGACGGTGGCGACGCCGAGCCGTCCGCCGTCGTCGTCTCCTCCTTCAGCAAGTACTGGGGCATGACCGGCTGGCGGCTGGGCTGGGCGCTGGTCCCCGGCGACCTGCGCGGGGCCGTGGACGCCCTCGCCGGCAACGTCGCGCTGTGCCCGCCGGCGCCGGCCCAGGCCGCCTCGGTGGCCGCCTTCAGCGAGGAGTCGTACGCCGAGGCCGACGCCCGCGTCGCTGAGTTCGCCGCCACCCGCGCGTTGCTGCTGGACCAGCTCGACCGGCTGGGCTGGGGGACGGTCGCCCCGGCCGACGGTGCCTTCTACCTCTACGCCGACCTCGCCGACAAGCTCGGCGACTACCCGGACGCAGCCGCCTGGGCGGCGGCCCTGCTCGAGGGGGAGGGCGTGGCGCTGGTGCCGGGGATCGATTTCGACGGCGCCCATGGCGGCACGTACGTCCGGCTCTCCCTCGCAGCGGGCCGGGACGCGGTCGCTGAGGCGATCGAACGGATCGTGCGGTTCCAGACGCGGCAGTAGGCGTGGGCGAACGGCTACGCCAGTGCCCCAGCATGGGGGGCGTGGATCGCGGCTCGGGACGGCCGTGTCACGGCGGCAGGTGGCCGGCTCGTCTCGAGGGTATGAACACCTCGACACACACCCTGAATGCAGGAAAGAACCGGATGCGCGTGCTGGTCATCGGCGGCGGCTTCGCCGGCGGCATGGCCGCGGTCCGCCTCGCCGGCCGCTCCCGCGGCCGCGCCGACATCACCGTCGTGAATCCGCGCCCCACTCTGGTCCACCGCCTGCGGATGCACCAGGTCGCGGCCGGGCAGACCATCGCCGCCCCGGATCTGCGGACCATCCTCGGACCCCGGGTGAGCCTGCTCCAGGGCTATGCCACCGGTCTGGACCCGCAGGCCGGGCAGGTCACCGTGGCCACCGACGACGGCGAGCGGCGCGTCGGCTTCGACCGCGTCGTCCTCGCCACCGGCAGCGTCACCGAACCCGCGCCGGGTCCCGGCGGTGACCACGTCCACGCCGTCGGGGACCTCGGCTCGGCCCGCCGGCTGCGCGCCGCGTTCGCGTCGTTGCACCCCGGCGCCCAAGTCGCCGTCGTGGGCGGCGGATTCACCGGCCTGGAGACGGTCACCGAGCTCGCCGCCGCCCGTCCGGACGTGCGCGTCCGGCTCATCACATCCGGCGAGGTCGGCGGATGGTTCACCCCCGCAGGTGCCGAGCACGTCCGGAATCGGCTGCGCCGGCTCGGCGTCGAGACGGTCGGCGAGGCCCGGGCCCGGGCCGTCGAGCCCGGCCGGGTCCTGCTCGACGACGGCGCCGAGGTCCCGGCCGACCTCACCGTCTGGTGCGGCGGGTTCACGGCGCCGCCGCTGGCCCGCCAGGCCGGCCTCGCGGTGGACGAGCACGGCGCGGCGCTGACCGACGCTGCGCTGCAGTCCGTCTCGCACCCGCACGTGATGGCCGTCGGCGACGCGGGCCATGCCCCGGGCCCGCGGGACCAGCGGCACAGCATGTGCTGCCCGTTCGCGTTCTCCTCCGGGGCTCACGCTGCCGACCTGCTGGGGCAGGAGGCCCTGGGGCGCAGGTCAGGCGAACCGGCCCCGTTCGACATGGGGTATCTGGGCCGGTGCGTCGCACTTGGCCCCGGTGACGCCGTGCTGCAGCTGACCACGCGGGAGGACGTCGCCACGGGTACGCCGTGGACGGGACGGGCAACCGCCGGCTACAAGGAGTTCGTCCTGAAAGGCATCGGCCGAACTGTCTGGACCGCCCGGTACGCGCCCGGCCTCGTCCGCTGGCCCCGCGGCGCACGCACCAGCCGATCCGACGCCGCCGCCCGGACCGTGGCAGCCTGACGTGGTGTCCCGGACAGAGGAGTTCACCGAGCTGCGGCCGCTGCTCTTCGCCATCGCCTACCGGATCCTGGGCAGCGTGAGCGAGGCGGAGGACGCGGTGCAGGAGACCTGGTTGCGCTACGTCTCGACCGACACGGTCCCGCGCAACACCAAGTCCTTCCTCTCCGCCGTCGTCACCCGCATCGCCATCGACGTCCTCCGTTCGGCACGGGTCCGGCGCGAGGAGTACACCGGTGAGTGGTTCCCTGAGCCTGTGCTGGACGAGGTGTACGAGGACCCCGAGCGCTCCGCCGAGCTCGCCGACTCGGTCTCCATGGCCGCCCTGCTCCTACTGGAACGGCTCAGCCCGCTGGAACGGGCCGTGTTCGTTCTGCACGAGGTCTTCGGATTCCCCTTCGCCGACATCGCGACCGCCGTGGACCGCTCGGAGTCCGCGTGCCGGCAGTTGGCGGTCCGCGCCCGCCGGCACATGGAGGAGGGCAGGCCCCGGTTCGAGGCGGACCGCCGCGAGCATGAGGAGTTGGCGGCGCGGTTCGTTGACGCCTTCCGGGAGGGCGATGTCGACGGGCTGCGCGAACTGCTTGCCGCGGACGTGCAGATGATCGGCGACGGCGGCGGCAAGGCACCCGCCTTCGCTCGGCCCGTGTCCGGGCTGGAGAACGTCACCCGGGCCTTCGACTCCTTCGCGGCGATGCTGCCCGCCGCGAACCTCATCATCGAGCCGCATGAGGTCAATCGTCAGCCGGGCATGATCGTCCGGGATCCCGACCGCAAGGTCCTGACCGTCATGGCGATCGACGTCGCTGACGGCCGTATCCAGACGGTTCGGGCGGTGGTCAACCCGGACAAACTCGCCCACCTCGGGCCGGTCGCCGACGCCTGGGCGATCCACCGGTCCCTCGCCGAGGAACGGCGGGAGCAGCGGCGCGCCGGGCGCTGATCGGCGGGCCCGGCCGTCACCGCTCCAGTGCCTCCCGCAGCCGGGTCGCGTAATCGGCGGCCTCACCGTCGTCGGCGTACGTGGTGCGCGGCCAGAAGAACCCGCGCAGTCCGTCCCCTTTTGTCCGCGGCACGACGTGCGTGTGCAGGTGCGCGACGGACTGGCTGACCACGTTGTTCACCGCCACGAAGGACCCCTGCGCGCCGAGCCCGTCGACCATCGCCGTCGCCAGCCGCTGCACCGCAGCCAGGTACGGCGTCAGCAGGTCGGCGGGCAGGTCCGGCAGGGTGACCACGTGCCGGCGCGGCACCAGCAGCACGTGTCCCTTGAACACCGGGCGGATGTCGAGGAAGGCGACGGTCTCGTCCGTCTCCAGCACCCGGTGGGCGGGTGCGCCGTCGACGATCGCGCAGAACGCGCACGGCTTTTCGCTCGCCCCGCTCGCCGCGGACCGCCGGGTGTTCACTCCAGCCCGCTGACGTCGTCGGGAACGTCCACCGCGTAGTGCTTGAGCAACTCCAACGGCACCACCTCGAGCGCACGCTCGTGGGTGCACTCCAGCACCACCGGCGCGGCGACGCCCTCGGAGTGCGCCTGCAGCCACCGGGCCGCGACGACGCACCAGCGGTCGCCCGGCGCCAGCCCCGGGAAGCGCCACTCCGGCCTGGGCGTGAGGAGATCGTTGCCCACCCGGCGTTGCTGCTCGAGGAACTGCTGGGTCATCACCGCACAGATGCTGTGATTGCCCAGATCCGCCTCGTCGGCGACGCACCGGCCGGTCCGGTAGTAGCCGGTCACCGGGTCTTCGCCACACTCTCCCAGCTCACCGCCCAGAACGTTGCGCTCACCCATGACGGCATGATGGCAGGCCGGGCGCAGCGTCGAGGGCCGGACGGTGGTGCGCCGACGCTGCCTAAGCCGCCTGCGGGGGACTGGCGAACAGCCGTTGCCGCGCTCCGAGGTGCCACCCGGTCTGCCAGGGCCAGTTGCCGTGCTCGTCGGACCAGACGGCTTGCAGCCCGGGCACCAGCCGGGCACCGTCCGGGTTGTAGATCTCCTGTGCCGTCACCATGCAGGTGGGGTCGTCCACGCCAGCGAGGAGGATCCGGACGCCGTCGTCGCCCTCGATGACCATTCCCTCCACCAACCGCTCGTGGACGGCCACGACGTGCCCCAGCCAATTCAGCAGCTCTACGGTGACGTCCGGAGAGAGGCCGCTGACCAGGAGCTCCGGATGATCGTGGTAGCGGGTCAAGCCGACCGTGTAGCCCCAGGGCTCGTGCCTCGCGTCGCCCTCGACGAACTGGACCATCCACCCATTGCGCTCGATGAGGCCCAACTGAACCGCGCGGATCTCCTCCGACGACATGCCGTCGCACCGCAGACACATGACCACTCCTTCCGTTCGGCTCCGACGCCGGTCGGCGTCGATGCGGTCACGCTAAGGAGTCGAACAGACATTCGAGAAACGCCTGATGCTCGATCTGTGGACGCGGTGGCATCAGCGTCACGCGGTGGACGGCGTGGCGACCGAGGTGATCCGGTGGACGGCCACGGTCAGCTCCACCTCGCGGTCGAGATCCGCCACTCGAACGCGCCCGCCGTCGACACTCAGGGGCCGCACCCGGCGCCGCTCGGTCGTTCCGAGCGCACCGACGACGACGATCTCGACCTCCTCGCCGGCCGCCGCGGAGGTCCGCAGGAGTTCCAGGGCGTGGACGGGGTCGGTGGCGACCGGGCCCTCGACCGAGCGGCATTCGACGTCGCGGCGGACCTGTTCCTCCCCGGCCCGCATGCGGGCGATCGTGCGACCGAGGTCCTCGGGGTCGGGCCGTCTGGTGTACGTGCTGACCGCCGCCCCGGGGTGGGTCGGCACGGCTCCCGGCCGGCGCCGTGCAGGGACCGCCATGACGCCGTTGGCGCCCTCGGGGACCGGCCCGAGACCCGCCTGGCGCAGGACGCGCAGCACGTCGGCCGGGGCGGCGCCGGAGACCAGCACCGTGGGAGCCAGGGCTGTCAGCGACAGGCTTGCCAGCGACGGGTTCGCCACCAGCTCGGCGCCCAGGGCTTCGTCGGCCACCGTGAGATAGGCCTGCGCGGCGCCGACGCGCACCTGGCCGTGCCGTCGCGCGGCGTCGCGCACCAGGTACTCGAGGGCCTGCGGCAACGGGGTGCGCGAGTACTCCGCGAGCTGGGCGAGGAGCTCGTCCGCGCCCATCCCGGCGTCGAGAGCCCGGCGCACGGACGCGGGCGTGAACCGCACCGTCAGGCCCGACCCGCGTGACTCGACCTCGGCGCACCGCTCCAGGAGCGCGCCCAGGTCGGGCTCAGGACGGCCCGGGACGACGCCGGTCAGGTCGCCCTGGACGAGCAGCTCGCCGACTGGCTCAGGGAGCTGACCCGCGAACGCCTCCGCCACCGCGTCCTCTCGCCGTGACGCCAGCAGCTCCCGCCCCGCGCTCGTCAGCGCTCCCGCACCGGTGAGGCCGAGCAACGCCGCCTCCTCCAGGACCGCAGCGACGGTCGATTCGGGAGCCGTGGCGCGCGGACGCTGCCACGCGAGCAGTTCGTGCACCTGTTCCGGCGTGGGGGAGTGGCCGGCCGGGATCTCGGCCAGGGCGTCCAGCACCCGCCGGCGCAGCTCGACCGCCCAGCCCCGTTCCAGTGTGGGCTCGAGGACCGAACGCAGGGCGTCGTTCTCGCGGGTGCCCACCAGCCACGGCGCGCGCGCCGAGTCGAACCAGGCGAGGGCGAGCTGCGCCCACTGCAGGGGGAGCGTGTCGTCGGCCCAGTCGTGCGCGCTGCGCGCCGGGACCCACACCGGTTGGTCGTCGCCGTCCTGGCCCAGCAGTCCGGCCATGCCGGCGAGTTCGGCGAGCACAGCGGCCTGGTGCTCCTCGACGTCGAGCGCGCCGGCGGTGCGGCGCAGCTCGCGCACGCCGACGCCGCCGGCGCGGAGAATCTTGGCCGGCTCCTCCCGCCAGGTCGCCAGCAACGCGCCGACCAGTCGCACCACCTCCTCGCCGGCACGCGCACCCTCGGCGTCCACCACTGTGGCGGGCACCGAGCGATAGTCCGGCTCCGGCGGACGTGGCGGCTCGCGCCACGTGCGGCCGTCACGCGCGGCGAGTCCCACCTCTCGCGGCAGCACGAGCTGGGTGGGGGACAGGCGGCGCAGGACGCCGTGGGTGAGCAGCCAGTCGGCCCCTTCGGGGACATGCTGCGCCGTCGTCCCGACCGGCGGGCCCCAGGTCAGCGCCTCCAGCGTGCGGACGGCGGTCGAGGGCGCGCCGTCGAGAACCGCCCGGAGCGACTCGGCATCGGTCGGCGCCGGCGGGCCGTCCTGCTCGAAGGAGGCGTCGAGCTCGGCGAGCGTCGGCCCGAGCCCGGCCGGGTGCGGGCCGAGCGCCTCGGGCAGGCCTGCGAGTGGGGCCGCGTCCACGGTCAGTGCGAGGTCCTCGAGCCGGGCGAGCGCCGGCCCCGCGTCGAGCCCGACGGCGCGGGAGACGGCCTCCCGGTCGGCGCGGTCGAGCGGTGCGAGCGCGGTCACGGTCTCCGCCACCGCCAGCTCGACGGCGTTCAGCCCCGCCAGGGCGCGTTCGACGCTCGGCCGGGAGGCGGCCCGCGCCGCCAGCGAGGTCAGCGACGACGGCGCCGGGGTGGCGAGATCGGGCCGCGCCTCGAGCAGCGCGGCCAGGCTCGCGTCGTCCCGCCGGTCAAGGGCGGCGGCAAGCTCCTGGGTCCCAGCCGTCGGTGCCATCCGCTCCACATTACGGCGCCGACGCGTGGGCGTGCGTGCGAGGCGGGGCATAACGGCGCGCCCGGACGCGTTCGGCCCGGTATCCTGGAGGTCAGGACGTGGCGCCGGCTCCTGCCGGCGCCTTCATCTACGTAGAGAGAGCAAGAGGTCAGTTCCGTGCCTACCGGCAAGGTGAAGTGGTACGACGCCGACAAGGGATTCGGCTTCATCACCAGCGACGATGGTGGCGAGGTCTTCCTGCATGCGTCTGCGGTGCCCGGCGGCGCCACGCTGAAGCCGGGCACCCGCGTCGACTTCGGTATCGCCGACGGCCGCAAGGGGCCGTCCGCGCTCTCCGTCCAGGTGCTCGAGGCCCCGCCGTCGGTGGCCAAGATGCACCGCCGGAAGCCGGAGGAGATGGTCCCGATCATCGAGGACCTCATCAAGGCGCTCGATCGCGCCTCGAACCAGCTGCACCGCGGCAAGTACCCGGAGAACGGTCAGCGGATGGCCCAGGTGCTGCGGCACGTGGCCGACCAGTTCGACGCCTGAGAGAACGCGGCGACCGAGGCCGTGGTTCACGGCGGGACGAACAGTGCCCCACGGAAGCCCGTGGGGCACTGTCAGCGCCGGGGTCGGCGCTCGTACGGTCGTGGAGGAGTCAGCGTGCGGGTGGCCGTCCGGTGACCACCTCGAACTCCGTGGTCCGCTCGGTCGCGTGACCGTACGGGTCGGTGGACCGCACGGTCACGGTGTGATCGCCGGGGCGGACGTTGTTCGGCAGCGCGGCCGTCCACAGGTGGGACGATGGCTCGGGTGCGACGGGCTGCTCGTCGGTCCCCTGGTACATCTCGTGCAGGGCGGTGACGTAGGGGTCCATGGCGGGTTCCGAGAGCTGCATCGGTGCGAAGGGACGGCCGTCGATGCTCATCTCGACCGTGTGCCGCGAGCCGCCGTCGAAGACGTTCGCCGTCACCGTCGGCGTCGGCCCGTGCTCGGCGTCCCAGTCGCGCGGGTGGTACTGAACCGGCTCCGCGAAGTCGCCTGACCCGCTGGGACCACCGGGCACGTGCATGACGTCGCCCCGGCCGCCGGAGAAGCTCAGCCGCAGCTGGAAGTCGGCGGGCAGGCTGGCCGGCTGATACCTCGACGTGTAGTCGGGGCCGTCGAAGCTCATCGTGTAGTAGCCGTTGGGGTTTCCGTCGGCCATGTCGGCCGCGTGCACCCCACGCTCGTCGATGGGTCCGGTGCTCCATCCGCCGCCACGAGCCTCAGCGAGGACCTGGTGGTGGAAGGGCTCGTCGCCCTGCCAGCCGTCCTCCGGGCCGAACCAGGAGTGCCAGCTGTTCGAGGTGTCGTGCCCGGCGAAGCTGTAGACGTGCTCGCGGCCCTGGAGCAGCGCGAGGAGTTGGTCGAGATTGCCGGTGTTCACAGCTGGGGAGTCCGTGGCGCCGGTCCGAAGTGGGATATGCGTGGCAATGACGACGAGTTTGTCCTCGGGGACGAGCGCGAGGTCGTTCTCGACCCATTGAAGCTGCTCGTCGGAGAAGTGGCCGCGATAGCCCTCGTCGGGTCCGAGGTGCTCGACGTTGTCGAGGCCGATCACGTGCACGTCACCGTAGGTGAACGAGTAGTTGGTCGGCCCGAACACCGACTTGAACGTGTCGGTAGCGTGCTCGTCGGTGGGGGCGTCGTAATCCATGTCGTGGTTGCCCGGGATGTTCCACCACGGCACGCCGATCTCACTCATGATGCTGTTGTGCTCGGCGTAGAGGTTCAGCGGGTCGTTGACGACATCCCCGACCGTTAGGCCGAAAGCGGCGTCGGTGCCCACCAGCTCGTCGACGATGTCCTCCTGCAGCTGCGCAAGCTCGCCTGAGGTGGTGGTCTGCGTGTCAGCGAAGACCACCGCGTCGAAGACGTCGGGCTCCTCCTCCTGCGGAACGAGCGCGAAGTCGACCGACTCCGGGAGTGGCCCGGTGGGCTCGATACCGCCGTAGCGCAGCTCGTGGGGAGTCCCGTTCGGGTAGTGGCGGTAGTAGAACTGTGGGAGCTGGTCGTCGTCGACCGGGACCATGTACCCCGCCGGCTTCGAGACGAAGATGATGGTCTCGTCGTCCACAGGCAGGGCATACCTGCCGTCGTCGTCGGTGGTCACGACATCGAGACCGTTGGAGACGGCGACGTCCGGAATGCCGGGCTCACCGGCGTCGCGCCGGCCGTTGTCATTGCGATCCTCGTACACGACGCCACGGGCGGTCTCGCCGGACGGGACAGATCCCGACGCAGAACCAGGAACGAGGACGGCCGCCGTCACGGCCACAGCGCAGCCGGGGAGTAGACGCCTGAGCATGCTGAGGTTTTCCGATCTCCTTGATGACGTTTGACGTCACCGGACGCTAAGGCGCGCGGGGGAAGACTGGTAAAAGGGACGGGAAAGTGCCGATAAACGTTCGGCACACACCGACCGTGCACGGCGGCCCAGTAGGCAGCGACGTGGTCCGATTCGACAGCGTCGGCCTGGCCCGGGACTCGCCCGGGAGGGGCGCCGTTCAGCCTGCGTGCTGCACGCACCGCGTCGTGGCCGGCCGGACCTCGAGCCGTGCCGCAGGGATCGCCTGGCCGCAGACCTCGCACCGTCCGTAGCTGCCGGCGGCCACCCGCTCGAGGGCGGCGAGCAGCTCCGCACGCTCGGCGGCGGCTCGCGCCACCATGGCCCCGGCCTGCTGCCGTTCCCAGGCGAGCGTCGCGCCCTCCGGGTCGTGCTCGTCGTCGGAATTCGCGTCACGCGCCGCCTCGACGATCCCGTCGACGAGCCGGCGCTGCCCGGCCAGACGCGCCTCGACCTCGGCGAGCCGCGAGCGAAGCCGCGCGGCGGCGTCGTCCTCACTCATCGGCTTGCGCCCACGGCTCCGCGCCAGGTCAGCCCGCGGCCGTGACGCCGGCCGACTGCGGGTACGCCTGGTGCAGCAGACCGCCGAGGTAGCGCGCGATCTGCCGCGGACCGGATCGCTGTGCCACGGCCTCGACCTCGGCGTTGTAGTTGGTGTTGGTGTTGACGTCGTACGTCAGCAGGCGACCGTCGGCCGTCTCGATGAACTCGATCCCGGCAATCTCCACGCCCACCCGGCGCAGGAACTCCAGGTACTGGCCGACGATCGGGTGAGCGTCGAAACCCTCGCGCAGGGAGAACAAGCTCTGGCCGGGCTCGGGCGCGAGCGAGGCGCCCGGCGGGATGATCGGCTTGCCGGTGTCTGGGTCGACGGCGCAGGCATCGGCTGGGCAGAGCTGGAAGCCGCCCCGGATGGTATCTGCGTAGATCGCGTAGACGAACTCGCCGCCGACCAGCTCCACACGGGTGATGGCTCCGTTCGCCGGCGCGGCGTACTCCTGGATGAGCGTGATCCCATCCTCCGGCTCCTCGAACTCCTCCGAGCGCACGTAAGCCTCGAGGTCGGCGACGTCGTCGAACCTGCGCACTCCCAGGCCCTTGCCGCCCTGGTTGTGCTTGGTGACGAACGGTGTCGGGAAGCCCTTCGCGGCGGCGAGGATCTGCTCGCGCCCGACGGCGGCGACCGTCTTGGGCGTGGCAATGCCGGCGGCCCGCAGATGGGAGAGCTGGTCGACCTTGCTCATCTCGAGCTCGAGGACCCGGCGGCCGTTGACCACACGTCGACCGTGCGCTTCCAGCCAGGCCAGGACCGCGCGCGTGTAGTCCTTGCTCAGGTGGTGCTCCCGGGTGTGCGACGACGCGCTGATCCGGGACCAGAAGATGCCCTCGGGCGGTTCGGCGTCGAGGTCGAGCGTGCCCTCGGTGAGCAGCCACTCCTCCATGGGCAGGCCCTCAGCGGCGAATGCCTCGGCGAACGGCGGGAACCACTCGGGGTTCTCGTGCAGGGCGTAGATCTTCGGCTGGGTCACGGCGGTCCTCCGGGTCGGGTCACCTGTGTACGTCCAGCAGGCCGGGCCGCCGGACTATTCCGAGCGCGACGGCGCCCTCCCCGCCGAGAGCGGCGGCGCCCTCCCCGCCGAGAGCGGAAACCTGTGCCTTGAGCGGACGTTCAAACAACCGCTCTTGACTCAACTGTCCGCTCTCGGCGGGCCGGCGGGCCGGCGGGACGTGGGGCAAAGGACGCGGGCGGGAACGGGTCAGCCCTCGAGGAAGATGCCGTTACCCGGGCCGATCGGCAGGTCGAGGACGAAGAACACCGTCAGGATCGCCGCCCACACCAGCCAGAAGCAGACGGTGAACGGCAGCAGCCGGGCCATGACCGACCCGAGACCGGCTTCGGGCTCCCACCGGCGCAGGTACGCCAGCAGCACCACCATGTACGGGTTCAGCGGGGTGATGATCTGGGTCGCCGAGTCACCGACGCGGAAGGCCGCCTGGGTGAACGCCGGCTCGTACCCGATCAGCGCGAACATCGGCACGAAGACCGCGGCCATGATCGTCCACAGCGACGAGCCGGAGATGATGAACAGGTTCAGCACCGACGCCAGGACCAGGAAGCCGAGGATCGCGCCGTAGCCGGTCATGTTGATCGACTCGAGGAAGCTCGCGCCGGCCACCGCGATCCATGAGCCCACCTCGGTCCAGGTGAACAGGGCGATGAACTGACCGAGGATGAACGCCACGACGAGGAAGCCGAGCATGTCCTGCAGCGCCTGGCCGAACATCTTCGGCACGTCCTCGAACGTCGTGATCGTCCGGACCACGACGCCGTAGGCGATGCCGGGCACGATGAACAGCGTGAACACGAGGAAGACGATGGAGTCGAGCAGCGGCGAGGACGGCAGATAGCCGCCGTCCTCGTTCCGCCAGGGCGAGCCGGGCACCAGCACGGCCGCCGCGAGCGCGGCGGCGGTCACCGCCAGGGCGATCAGCGCGACGACCAGAGCGCGGCGCTCCCGCGGGGTCGAGTCGGCGGTGAGCTCGTCGCCGCCCTCGTGCGCTCCGTCGTCGAGCCGGTCCACCGAGACGCCCTGCCGCACCAGCCGAGGCTCCAGCACCTTGTCGATGAGGAAGCCGGCCACGGCCGCGAGGAACAGCGCCGAGACGATGTTGTACCACCAGTTGGAGACGGGGGTGACGGGGGCGCCGGGGTCGGACAGGATCCCGACGACCCCGTCCGTGATGCCGGCGAAGAGTGCGTCGATGCTGGTGACGAGGAAGTTGGTCGAGTAGCCGGCGCCCGCCGCGGCGAACCCGCCCAGCAGGCCGGCCACCGGGTGGCGACCCGCCGCCCGGAAGACCATGGCCGCCAGCGGCGGGATGACGACGAAGGCCGTGTCCGACATGACGTTGCCGGCCACGCCCACGACGCCGACCGCGTAGGGCAGCGCCCACCTCGGTGCCGATCCGAAGACTGCCCGGATGACGCCGGACAGCAGGCCGGACTTCTCGGCGACTCCGACGGCAAGCAGGATCGGCAGCACCGTGACCAGCGGAGGGAACCCGATGTAGTTCGCGCCGAGGTTCTCCGTCAGCCAGGTCAGGCCTTCCGCGGTGAAGAGCCCGTTGATCTGACGCACCTCGTCGCTGTCCGGCATCTGCACCGTGACGCCCGCCCAGGCCATGACGCTGGAGACCAGGGCGACGAGGCCGAACAGGATGAGGAACAGGGCGAACGGTTCCGGGAGCTTGTTGCCGACGCGTTCGATCTGCGCGAGGAACCGGTCGGTGCGGGTGGTGGTCACTGATGTGCTCAACGGGGCGCCCTCCCTCGTGCTGCCCGGTCATCGGCCTGCCCGGCCTTCGGCTTGGCGCAGAGTGTGCCCTACGCACGTCCCGACGGATCCGGCGTGCCCGGTCGTGTCTCAGATCGCAACCGGGCCCGTCGTGCAGGTGTTCCGCCGCCGGTGCCGGCGATGGCACCTCCTTACGATGGCGCTATGAGCCGGCCGACCCCGCCCTCCAGCGCCTACCTCGACCACCTGGCCGACGAGACTGCGGCGCGCACCCGGGTGATGGCGGGCCGGGACGACGGCGGAGGGGCCTCGGGCGGCACGGCTGAACCTTCCGGTGTGCGCGATGACGAGCCCGCTGGCGCATCCGCAGCCGACCGAGCCGGGGCGCCACCGGCCCTCGCGACCGCCGTCGAACAGGCGGTGGAGCAGCTCCGGCCGGAGCTCGGCAAGGTGGTCGAGACGCTCCACGCCCACCCGGAGACCGCATTCGCCGAGCACCAGAGTGCCCGGCTCCTCGTCGATCTGGTCCGTCGTCACGGCATCCCCGCCGAGCTGGGGGTGCACGGCGTCGAGACCGCCTTCCGTGCCGAGCTCGGTACCGCGCCGTCGTCGGGCGAGGGTGGTCCGACCATCGCCATCTGCGCCGAGTACGACGCTCTGCCCGGCATCGGCCACGCCTGCGGCCACAACGTCATCGCGGCGGCCGGCGTCGGTGCCTTTCTCGCGCTGCGCGAGGTTATGTCCGGCCACGACGCGCCGGCCGGCCGCGTCGTCCTGCTCGGCACGCCGGCGGAGGAGGGACACAGCGGCAAGGAGGTCCTCGCCCGGCACGGTGCCTTCGACGACCTCGACGCCGCCGTCATGGTCCACCCCTACCCGCATGACGTCGCCGAGCAGGTCTGGCTCGGCCGTCGGCTCCTGACCTGGACTTTCACCGGTCGCGCTGCGCACGCCTCGGCCCAACCGTTCATGGGTCGCAACGCGCTCGACGCCGCCAACCTGGCCTACCAGGGGATCGGCCTGCTACGGCAGCAGATGCCGCCCGTCGACCGCATCCACGCCACCGTCGTCGAGGGCGGCACCAGCCCGAACGTCATCCCGGAACGTGCCGTCATGCGGCTGTACGCGCGCTCGAAGTACCCGGACACGCTCAAGGACCTCTCCAGGCGCCTGGACGACGTTGCCCGCGGGGCCGCCCTGATGACCGGCACCGAGGTGGAGATCGCCTGGGACGACGGCGCTCTGCCGTCCCTGCCGGTCCGCACCAACCAGGCGCTCACCCGGCGCTGGGTCGCCGCCCAGCGCCGCCGTGGGCGCGCTCCGCTGCCCGGCGGGGTGCTGTCCGAGACCGTCGCCGCGTCCACCGACTTCGGCAACGTCAGCTACCGGATCCCGGGGATGCATCCGCTGATCAAGATCGCCGAGCCCGACGTCGCGCTCCACACCACCGGCTTCGCCGCGGCGGCGGCGAGCCAGGCGGCGCACGACGGCGCCGTCGACGGTGCCGTCGGCCTGGCGCTGACCGCGCTGGACTATCTCGTCGACCCCGGTATCCGGGACGCCGTCCACGCCGAGTTCGCCGCCCAGGGGGGCGCGATCGACGTGCCGCACTACTTCGACTGACCGCGAGCCGAACGCCTCCCTCCCGCACGGTGGCCGGCCCGCGACTCGTCAGTCCTGTGCCGACTCGTCATCGGTGTGCCCACTTGTCAAAGTTGTGCGAAGAGATCTCTCGACGTCGAGAGATGACAACTCGGCACAAGAGTGACGACTCGGCGCCCGGGCGGGGGCGGGGAGGCGAGCTACTTCGCGATGAGGGTCGTCGCGAAGTTGTACATGTCCGGCCGGTAGCAGTGCTGCCCGTACTCGACCGCCCGGCCGCTGGCGTCGTAGGCGATCCGTTCCATGGTCAGCACCGGGCTGCCGGAGCCGATGTCGAGGAGCTCGTCCTCGTCGTCCTGCTCGCGCCGGGCGCCGATCTGCTGCTTGGCTACCCGGATCGTCACGCCGCGGGCGCGCAGGATCTGGTACAGGCCCTGGGTCTCGAGCTGCTCGGTCGTCACGTCGGCGAAGGCCGACGTCAGGTAGTTCTCCAGCACGGCGACCGGCACGCCGTCACTGGTGCGTCGTCGTCGGAGATAGACGACGTCGGTGCCCGGCTCGACGCCCAGATTCTCCGCGACGCGGTCCGTCGCGGGCCGTAGCTCGTGGGTGAGGACGGTGGTGCCCGGCTCGTGGTGCGAGCTCTGCAGGTCCTCGTACAGGCTCGTCAGCTCGACCTGCCGCGTGAGCTGGCCGTGCACGACTTGGGTGCCGACGCCCCGCCGCCGGACCAGCAGACCTTTGTCGACCAGCTCCTGGATCGCCCGGCGCACGGTCGGGCGGGAGAGGCCGAGCCGCTGTCCGATGCCGATCTCGGTCTCCAGCCGGGATCCGGCCGGGATGCGCCCCTCCCGGATCGCCGTCTCCAGGCGATTCGAGATCTGGAAGTACAGCGGCACCGGGCCGGTCCGATCGAGATCGGCGAACAACTCGTCCGGCCACACGACGTCGTCGCTCACCAGTGACCTCCGTCCGTGACCTTCCACGTAATGTCGGGACAACCCTACCTAGTGCCGCGTTTGTCTCCGCAGCCGGGCGGAAGTCCGGCTGCCCGCTGCTAGTGGTGCCCAAACGAGCGATCTACTGCACTTCTGGGCACAACTACGGGTTGCGGCTGAGGGTGAGGGCACGGCCGAGCGTGAGGGACGCGGCCAAGAAGGCGCATTGTCTGGCCAGCAGGGGTGTTGCTCACCAGCGAGCAAGGGATATTGTCCTGACATTCCATCGATGTCGACGGACGGGCGGGAGCATGGCCGGCGGACCACCACAGACGGACCTCGTGGCGATGGGGCGCCTCGGCGTCGACCTCTACCCGCTGCAGGACGGCGTCGGCCTCGAGGACGTGCGGACGTTCGGCAAGTACCTCGGCGGTAGCGCCGCCAACGTCACCGTCGCGGCCGCGCGCCACGGGCTGCGCGCGGCCCTCGTCTCCCGGGTGGGCGAGGACCCGTTCGGCCGCTACCTCCTCCGCGAGCTCGCCGACCTCGGTGTCGACCCGCGGTTCGTCTGCGTCGACCCGGCCCTGAAGACGCCGATCACGTTCTGCGAGATCTTTCCGCCGGACCACTTCCCGATCTACTTCTACCGCGAACCCAAGGCCCCCGACCTCAACGTCGCACCCGACGACCTCGACCTGGAGGCCGTCCGCGGCGCGCGCATCTTCTGGGTCACCGTCACCGGCCTGAGCCGCGAGCCCAGTCGTGCGGCCCATCACGCGGCGCTGACCGCCCGCGGCCGGACCCCGCACACCGTGGTCGACCTCGACTACCGCCCGGTGTTCTGGCCGGAGCCGGGCGAGGCCACCGCGCAGATCGCCCGCGTGCTCGAGACCGCCACGGTCGCCGTCGGCAATCGCGAGGAGTGCGAGGTCGCGGTCGGCGAGACCGAGCCGGACCGGGCCGCCGACGCCCTGCTGGAGCGCGGCGTAGAGCTGGCGATCGTCAAACAGGGCCCGAAGGGCGTCCTCGCCAGGACCGCCGAGGAGACGGTGGAGGTCCCGCCGTACGCCGTCGACGTCGTCAACGGCCTGGGCGCCGGCGACGCTTTCGGAGGCGCGCTGTGCCACGGCCTGCTCTCCGGCTGGGACCTCGAGCGCGTCCTCCGGTTCGCGAACGTCGCCGGTGCCATCGTCGCCGGGCGCCGCGAGTGCTCGACGGCGATGCCCGCCACCGCCGAGGTCGAGGCGCAGCTGCCGGGGGACGGCTGATGGTGCCCAGCCCGCTCACCGGTGAGGCGTTCGCCCGGCTGCGCGAGACGCGCGCCCGCCGACCGGAGGAGATCGCCGGCGCGCTGGCCGCCCGCCGCCGCCGGGAGGTCCTCGCCGACGACGGCCGCCTGCTCGTCGTCGCCGCCGACCACCCCGCTCGCGGATCCCTCGGCGTCGGCTCGGACCCGGCCGCGATGGCCAACCGCTACGACCTGCTGGACCGGCTCGCCGTCGCACTCTCCCGGCCGGGCGTCGACGGCGTCTTGGCGGCCCCCGACGTCGTCGACGACCTCGCCGCCCTCGGACTGCTGGAGGACCGCGTCGTCGTCGGCTCGATGAACCGCGGGGGCCTGCGCGGCTCCGCCTTCGAGATCGACGACCGCTACACCGGTTACGACGTCGCCTCGATGGTCGACGCCGGCGTGGACGTGGCGAAGCTGCTGCTGCGGATCGACCGCGCGGACAGCGCCACCGCGTCCGCACTGGAGGCCGCCGCCCGCGCGGTCACCGCGGCCGCCGCCGCCCGGCTGCCGATCATGCTGGAACCGTTCCTCAGCCGCTGGGAGAATGGCCGGATCGTCAACGACCTGAGCACCGACGCCGTGATCGAGTCCGTGGCGATCGCCTCCGGACTGGGGGCCAGCAGCGCCTACACCTGGATGAAGCTGCCGGTGGTCGCGGACATGGAGCGCGTCCTCGAGGCGACGACGCTGCCCACCGTGCTGCTCGGCGGCGACTCGTCCGACCAGGAGGGGACCTTCGCCGCCTGGGAGCGCGCACTCGACCTGCCCGGCGTGCGCGGCCTGACCGTCGGCCGCACCCTGCTGTACCCGCCCGACGACGACGTCGCCGGGGCCGTCGACCAGGCGGCCGGCCTGGTCCACCCCACCCGGGCCGCCACCCCAACCCGCTGACCCGCGAATCGAGGAGACTGACATGAGCACCACCGACGCGGCATCCACCGCCCGTGCCGCCGGCGGGGCCGACGCCCGCGGCGCCGCCATCTGCGACGACGCCGGCGTCCCCGTCATCGGCCACTGGATAGACGGCGCCACCTACGCCCCGGACGGCGGCCGCACCAGCGCGGTGCACAACCCCGCCACCGGGGCCGTCACTGCCCACGTCGCGCTCGCCGACCAGACCGAGATCGACGCCGCGATCGCCTCCGCCGAACGCGGGTACCGGACCTGGCGCGACTACTCGATCGCCAAGCGCCAGGCCGTGCTGTTCGCGTTCCGGGAGCTGCTCGAGGCCCGCAAGGGCGAGCTCGCCGATCTCATCACCGCTGAGCACGGCAAGGTCCGCTCCGACGCGCTCGGCGAGATCGCCCGCGGCCAGGAGGTCGTGGACCTGGCCTGCGGCTTCCCGAGCCACCTCAAGGGCGACTACTCCGAGAACGCCTCGTCCGGCGTCGACGTGTATTCGCTGCGCCAGCCGCTCGGCGTCGTCGGCGTCATCAGCCCGTTCAACTTCCCCGCCATGGTGCCGATGTGGTTCTTCCCCGTCGCCATCGCGGCCGGCAACGCCGTCGTCCTCAAACCCAGCGAGAAGGACCCCTCGGCCTCGCTGTGGCTGGCCCGCCTCTGGCACGAGGCCGGCCTGCCCGACGGTGTCTTCACCGTGCTGCAGGGCGACAAGACCGCCGTCGACGGGTTGCTGACCAGCCCGGACGTGCAGTCGATCTCGTTCGTCGGCTCCACCCCGATCGCCCAATACATCTACGAGACCGCCGCCAAGCACGGCAAACGCGTCCAGGCGCTCGGCGGCGCGAAGAACCACATGCTCGTCCTGCCCGACGCCGACCTCGACCACGCCGCCGACCAGGCCGTGAGCGCCGGCTACGGCGCCGCGGGGGAGCGGTGCATGGCCGTCTCCGTGGTCCTCGCCGTCGAGCCTGTCGCCGACGAGCTCGTGGCCCGTATCCGGGACCGCATCGGCCGGCTGCGGGTCGGCGACGGCGCCGGCGGCCCCGACGGCGAACCCGACATGGGTCCGCTGATCACCGGCCAGCACCGCGAGCGGGTCGCCGGGTACGTCGACATCGCCGAGGCCGACGGCGCCAAGATCGTCGTCGACGGCCGCGGCTACACCGTCGAGGGCCGCGAGGACGGCTTCTTCTTCGGCCCCACGCTCATCGACGACGTCCCGACCACCTCCCGCGCCTACACCGAGGAGATCTTCGGGCCGGTTCTCGAGGTGGTCCGCGTCGAGTCCTTCCAGGACGGCGTCGAGCTCATCAACTCCGGCGCGTTCGGCAACGGCACCGCGATCTTCACCGCCGACGGCGGAGCCGCCCGCCGCTTCCAGCACGAGATCGAGGTGGGCATGATCGGCATCAACGTGCCCATCCCGGTCCCGGTGGCCTATCACTCCTTCGGCGGCTGGAAGTCCTCCCTGTTCGGCGACGCCAAGGCCTACGGCGCCCACGGCTTCGACTTCTTCACCCGGGAGAAGGCGATCACCAGTCGCTGGCCCGACCCGGCCACGCGCAGCGGCGTCGACCTCGGCTTCCCGCAGCACGACTGAGCCGGACACCCGATCTGACCCGCCACACCGACCCGACCCGGACACCCCGAGCGCGGAGGCGCGGACCCGAAGGAGGGCAGATGAGCCAGGACCGCTGGTTCCACCGCCGCGGAGCACTCGCCCGCGGCGACTGGCAGTCCGTGGTGGACAGCACCACGCCCGGCTGGGCACACACCGGGCTCGCCGTTGTCGAACTGACGCCCGGCACACCGGCGGCGCTCGACGACGACGGCGTGGAGCGGATCGTCATTCCGCTGGCCGGCTCGTGCACGGTCACCCACGCCGAACCGGAAGCGGCCGGGCCGACGACGACGCATCTCGCCGGGCGCGCCTCGGTCTTCGACGGGCCCAGCGACGTGCTCTACCTGCCCGCCGGCGTCACCGGGTCGATCCTCGGCGAGGGGCGGGTCGCCGTCGCGTCCTCCCCGACGAACGAGGTACGGCCGGCCCGGTACGTCGCCGCCGAGGAGACGCCCGTCGAACTGCGCGGCGCCGGAGCCGCCAGCCGCCAGGTGCACAACTTCGGCACGCCGCCGGTGCTCGACGCGGCCCGGCTCATCGTGTGCGAGGTGATCACGCCGGCCGGGAACTGGTCCTCCTACCCCGAGCACAAGCACGACACCCGCGTCCCCGGCGAGGAGGTCCGCCTGGAGGAGATCTACTACTTCGAGTCCGCGCCCGAGGCGGCGGCGGAAGCCGCCGCGGCCGGTGGGGCCGGTGGGGCTGCCGGCACCGGACCCGGCGGGGACCCGGCGTCCGGTGCCGATGGCGGGCCGCGTGCCGGTTCCTGTGCCGGGCCGCGTGCCGGTTCCGGTGCCGGGCCGCGTGCCGGTGCCGGGCCGCGTGCCGTCGACCCGGACACCGCGTTCGGGCTGTTCAGCACCTACTCCTCGCCTGCGGGCGAGATCGAGATCAACGCCGTTGTGCGGACGGGAGACATCGCCCTGGTCCCCTACGGCTACCACGGCCCCGCCGTCGCCGCCCCCGGCTACGACCTCTACTACCTCAACGTTATGGCCGGACCGGACCCGGAACGCGCCTGGCTGATCAGCGACGACCCCGCCCACGCCTGGATCCGCGAGACGTGGCCGGCCCAGCAGACCGACCCCCGGCTGCCCTACGGCGCCAAGGAGGACCCGCAGTGACCAGAGGACCCGCAGTGACCACCCGACGCATGACCGTGGCCCAGGCACTCGTGGAGTTCCTGGCCCACCAGTGGACCGTCGACGGCGACATCCGCGAACGCACCGTGCCCGGCGTCATCGGCATCCTCGGCCACGGCAACGTCGCCGGCGTCGGTCAGGCGCTCAAGCAGCTCAACGACGACCGGCCCGACCTCATGCCCTACTACCAGGCCCGCAACGAGCAGGCCATGGTCCACCAGGCCGTCGGCTACGCGCGCATGCGCCGGCGCCGGGCCACCTTCGCCGCGGCCGCCTCCGTTGGACCGGGCGCGACCAACATGCTCACCGGCGCCGCGCTGGCCACCACCAACCGGCTGCCCGCCCTGCTGCTGCCCAGCGACACCTTCGCCACCCGCGTCGCCGACCCCGTGCTGCAACAACTCGAACAGCCCTGGGACACCGGCCTCAGCGTCAACGACGCGTTCCGGCCGCTGTCGAAGTTCTTCGACCGCGTCCAGCGCCCCGAGCAGCTCTACTCCATCGCGCTGTCCGCCATGCGGGTGCTCACCGACCCCGCCGAGACCGGCGCGGTGACCATCGCGCTGCCCGAGGACGTCCAGGCCGAGGTCCTCGACGTCCCCGAGGAGTTCCTCGCGCCGCGGGAGTGGCACCTGCGCCGCCCGCTACCCGAGCCCGGCCCGCTCGCCCGCGCCGTCGACGCCATCCGCGGCGCCCGCCGCCCGCTCGTCGTCGCCGGCGGCGGCGTGCTCTACGCCGGCGCCGAGGACGCCCTGCGCAGTTTCGCCGAGACCACCGGCATCCCGGTCGCCACCACCCAGGCCGGCGGCGGCGCGCTCGTCTGGGACCACCCCGCCAACCTCGGCGGCGTCGGCGCCACCGGATCCCTGGCCGCGAACCGCACCGCCGCCAAGGCCGACGTCGTCATCGGCATCGGTACCCGCTACAGCGACTTCACGACGGCGTCCCGCACCGCCTTCCAGCACCCCGACGTCACGTTCGTCAACCTCAACGTCGCCCCGTTCGACGCCCACAAGCACGGCACCGCGCTGCCGCTCGTCGCCGACGCCCGCGCCGGGATCGAGGCACTCGCCACCGAGCTGGCCGGCCACCGGATCGAGGCCGGCTACGCCGAGCAGCTCGCCCGGGAGAAGGCCGGCTGGGACAGCGTCGTCGACAAGGCCTTCACCCCCTCCGGCCGCGACGTCCCCGGCCAGCCGGAGATCATCGGCGCCGTCCAGCGCGCCAGCGACCCGCAGGACGTCCTCGTCCAGGCCGCCGGCTCCCTCCCGGGGGACCTGCAGAAGCTGTGGCGGGTGCGCGACCCGCTCGGCTACCACGTCGAGTACGCCTACTCCTGCATGGGCTACGAGATCGCCGGCGGCCTGGGCGTGCGGCGCGCCGTCGACGCCGCCGGCGAGGACCGCGACGTCATCGTCATGGTCGGCGACGGCTCCTACCTCATGCTGCACAGCGAGCTGGTCACCGCCGTCGCCGAGAACCTCAAGATCATCGTGGTGCTGCTGCAGAACCACGGGTTCGCCTCCATCGGCAACCTCTCCGAGTCCGTCGGCTCCGAACGGTTCGGCACCCGGTACCGCCGCTACGACCCCGCCGCCCGCAACTTCCAGCGCGGGGACGTCCTGCCCGTCGACCTCGCCGCCAACGCTCGCAGCTACGGCCTCGACGTCCTCGAGATCGACCCCACCCCGCGCGCCATCGAGGACCTCGGCGAGGCGCTCACCGCCGCGAAGGCCGCCGACGGCCCGACCCTGATCCACATCAACGCCGACCCGCTCGTCACCGCCCCCGACGGCGAGGGCTGGTGGGACGTGCCCGTTGCCGCCGTCTCGACCGTCGACGCCACCCGGGCCGCCCGCGAGACCTACGTCGAGCAACGCGCGCGCCGGCGCCCGCTGCTCGGATGACCCGCGTCCGCCCGCCCAGCCGGGCCCCGGCCCGCCCGAGCCCCACGATCCGGCGCCCTCGATACCCACACACCGGCACCGGCGCCCACCTCAGCCCCGACGTCAAGGAGACACCATGACCGCCGCCCCCGCCGCGTCCGCCGCGCGCGAGAACCCCGGCCTGCGCATCGGGACCGCGCCCTGCTCCTGGGGCGTCTGGTTCCCGGACGACCCCAGCCAGATCCCCTGGCAGCGGTTCCTCGACGAGGTCGTCGAGGCCGGTTACACCTGGATCGAACTGGGCCCCTACGGCTACCTGCCCACGGACCCGCACCGGCTCGCCGACGAGCTCTCCGGCCGCGGCCTCCAGCTCGCCGGCGGCACCGTCTTCACCGGCCTGCACAAGAGCGACGAGGAGTGGCAGCGCGCCTGGGACCAGGCGGTCGAGGTCGCCGGCCTCGCCGCCCAGCTCGGCGCCGAGCACATCGTGGTCATCCCCGACCTGTGGCGCAGCGACGCCACCAGCGAGGTCCTCGAGCCGCGCACCCTTTCCGACGAGCAGTGGACCAAGCTCGCCGCCGGCCACGACCGTCTCGGCAAGGCGTTGTACGAGGAGTACGGGCTCAAGCAGCAGTTCCACTCGCACGCCGACAGCCACGTCGGCACCACCCGCGAGGTGCTGCGCTTCCTCGACGAGACCGACCCGCGCTACACCAACCTGTGCCTGGACACCGGCCACTTCGCCTACTACGGCGGCGACAGCCTTCGGCTCATCGAGGAGCGCCCTGAACGCGTCGGCTACCTCCACCTCAAGCAGGTCGACCCTGCGCTGCTGTTCGACGTGCTGAAGAACGACGAGCCCTTCGCCGCGGCCGTGGCCCAGGGCATCATGGTCGAGCCGCCGCACGGCGTGCCCGAGCTCGGCCCGATCATCGAGGCCGTCGCCCGGATCGACCCGGACATCGTCGCCGTCGTCGAGCAGGACATGTACGGCTGCGAGGCCGACCGTCCGTTCCCGATCGCCCGGCGCACCCGCGAGCACATCCTTGGCTCCACCCACCTGGCCCGCATCCGATGACGGCGGACCGGCTGACAGCGGTGCGGCCGACGACGGCGGGCCGGCACGTCACGTCGCCGGCACCGGCGGCGGACAGACTGTCGGCGACCACGGCGCCGGCCGGCTGACGACCGCGCCGGGCCGGCACCCACGCCCCGGACCCGCCATAGGTCAGTATGTCCCGACAAATGTTGACGGTGGTGGGTCGCTGCGCAAGACTGAGTCCGCGGTGAGGTGCGGGTCCGCCGTCGGGCGCCGGCACGGCCCGTGCGTCGACGACGACCGCCCGGCAGAAGGAGGCTGTGGATGACTGCGACCACGCAACGCCGAACCGACGCTCCGCCGCCCGCATCCGGGGGAGGGGCGCCGGGGCGCTCGCGGGGCCTGCACGCCGCGCTCACCGTGGTCCGGCTCGGGCCGGTGCTGCTGCTGGGGCTGATCGTGGCGATCATGGCGGCGCTGAGCCCGGTCTTCCTGACTGCGGTCAACCTCGGCAACGTCGGCCTGGAGGCCACCGTCGTCGCCATCCTCGCGCTCGGCCAGCTGCTGGTGATTCTCACCGCCGGCATCGACCTGTCCGTCGGGTCGGTGATCGCCATGTCCAGCGTCATCGCGGCGCTGTGGATCCGCGACCTCGACCTCGTCAGCGGCTGGCTGGTCATCCCGTCGATGATCCTGGTCGGCGGCCTGGCCGGCGGGGTCAACGGCACGCTCTTCGTCAAGGGCAAGCTGCCGCACCCCTTCCTGCCCACCCTGGCCATGCTCATGGTCGCGCGCGGCGTGGCCCTCATCGTCAGCGAGGGCCAACCCATCACCGGCATGCCGGAATCGGTCACCGCCCTCGGGTCGGAACGAATCGGCCAGGTGCCGCTGTCGGTGCTGCTCGTGGCCGGTCTCGCCGTCGTCGTCGGCGTGATCCTGAAACGGATCACCTGGGGCCAGTGGATCTACGCCATCGGCGGCAACCGCGAGGCCGCGCGGCGGGTGGGCGTGCCGGTGGACCGCGTGCTCATCTCCGTCTACGTCTTCTCCGGGATGTGCGCCGGCACCGCCGCCATCGTCGTCTCCGGCCAGACCAACTCGGCCTATCCGACGGCCGGGAACCTCATGGAGCTGTCGGCGATCGCCGCCGTCATCATCGGCGGCGCCAGCTTCTTCGGTGGCCGCGGCACGGTGATCGGCACGCTCGTCGGCGCGCTCATCCTGGGCGTCATCCAGAACGGCCTGAACCTGTTGAACGTCCAGAGCAGCTGGCAGTACGTGGCGCTGGGCACCGCCGTGGTCATCGCCGTCGAGATGGACGTGCTCCGCTCGCGCCTGGAGACGCGACTGCGCACGGTCCGCACGGAGGAGTCGGAGGAGCCGGAGGTGTCGAGGCATGAGTGAACCCACGGAACCGACCGCAGAGCCGACGGCGACCGGGGTGGCGGCCGAGCCGACCGCTCGATCGACCGCCGAGCCGCCCGTCCTCGAGGTCCGCGGCGCCGTCAAGCGCTTCGGCGCCGTCACGGCGCTGGCCGGGGTGGACCTCGCCGTCGGCCGCGGCCAGGTGGTCGGCCTGCTCGGGGACAACGGCGCGGGCAAGTCCACCCTCATCAAGGCCATCACCGGCGTGCACCGCCTCGACGAGGGCCAGATCCTCCTCGACGGCGCGGAGGTCTCCATCGACAGCCCGCCCACCGCGCGCGACCACGGCATCGAGGCCGTCTACCAGGACCTGTCGCTCTTCGACAATCTCGACGTCGTCACCAACCTCTACCTCGGCCACGAGCTCACCCGCCCACGCGGCATCCGCGGCATGCGCGGACTCGGCTGGCTGGACCGGCGGGCGATGCAGCGCGACGTCAAGGACCGGCTCGAGAAGCTCCAGGTCAACGTCCCCGACCTGCGCGGGCACGTCGGCCTGATGTCCGGCGGGCAGCGGCAGGCGATCGCCGTCGCCCGGGCGTGCGCGTTCGCCTCCCGGGTGCTCATCCTGGACGAGCCGACGGCCGCGCTCGGCGTGCGCGAGACCCGCAACGTGCTGGACACGGTGCGCCGGCTGCCCGCCGAGCACGACATCGCCGTCGTCCTCATCTCGCACAACATGGACCACGTGGTCCAGGTCTGCGATCACGCCGTCGTCATGCGGCAGGGCCGCGTCGTCGGCACCACCCGACCCTCCCCGGAGACGACCGAGGAGATGGTCGCCATGATCGTCGGCGCCAAGGAAGGCGCCGGACAGAAGGGAGCCCACCCATGAGGCCGACACGCACACGCGGCCGGAGGCCCGGGCGCACACCCGCGGCCCTGACCGGACTGGCCCTGACCGCCGCCCTCTCCCTCGCCGCCTGCGGCGGGGACGACGCCGGTTCGGGCGACGACGGCGCAGGCGGAGACGGCGGCGGGCAGCACACCATCGCCGTCAACCTCAAGACGCTGTCCTCGCCGTACTGGCTGCAGGTCGCCGGGGGAGTCGAGCGGGCGGCCGAGGAGACCGGCGCGGACGTGTCCCTGCAGGGCGCGACCGCCGAGACCGAGGTCCAGGAGCAGATCGACCAGGTACGCACCGCCATCACCCAGCAGGTCGACGCGCTCGTCGTC
The DNA here is from genome assembly GCF_042680605.1 of Georgenia deserti. Classification (NCBI taxonomy): domain Bacteria; kingdom Bacillati; phylum Actinomycetota; class Actinomycetes; order Allobogoriellales; family Allobogoriellaceae; genus Georgenia; species Georgenia deserti. The sequence goes on along the minus strand of NZ_JBHUEE010000002.1, from coordinate 602,438 downwards.
GCCCCGACCCAGGCCGAGCAGCTGCAGCCGATCCTCGAGCAGGCCGTGGACCAGGACATCCCGGTCCTGCTGGTGGACACCGACATCGAGGGCTGGGACGCCAAGGAGACCTTCGTCGGCACGGACAACTACCAGGCCGGTGTCACCGCGGGCGAGCACATCCTCGAACAGCAGGACAGCGGCTCGATCGCGCTGATCCGCGGCGTGCCGGGCAACCCGTCGACCGACTCGCGGGTCGAGGGCGTCATCGACACCCTGGAGGGGTCTGGGATCGAGGTCGCCGCCGACCTGGCCGCCAACTCCGACCGGGCCGAGGGCCGCTCGGTGATGGCCGACATCCTGCAGTCCAACCCCGACGTCGACATGGTCTTCGCCGCCAACGACGACATGGCGCTCGGCGCCCTGGAGGCGATCAAGTCCGCCGACGTGGCGATGGACGACATCACGGTCATCGGCGTCGACGGCACCAGCGACGCGGTCGACTCGATGCTCGCCGGCGAGCTGGACGCCAGCATCGCCCAGAACTCCTTCGACATGGGCAGGACCGCCGTGGAACAGGCGGTCCAGCTCCTCGACGGCGAGGACATCGAGGACCGGGTGGACACCGGCGTGACCGTCGTGACGCCCGACAACGCCGAGGAGTACGGCCAGCAGCTCGAGGAACAGGAGGCGGACTCGCCGTGAGCGCGCCGCTCGGTGTCGGCGTGGTCGGACTCGGCGCGATGGGCGCCAGCCACGTCGACACCCTCGTCACCCAGGTGCCCGGGACCGCCGTCACGGCCGTCCACGACGCCGACGCCGGCCGCGGCGCCGAGGCGGCCGCCCGCCTGTCCGCCCGGGAGGCGACCGATCCGCTGGACCTGGTAGCCGACCCGGGCGTGGACGCCGTCGTCGTCTGCTCGCCGGACCCCACGCACCTCGAGATCGTGCTCGCGTGCGTCCGGGCGGGAAAGCCCGTGCTGTGCGAGAAGCCGCTCGGGGTCACCGCCGAGGAGTCGGCGCAGGTGGTCGAGGCCGAGTCGGCCGCGGGCCGCCGCCTCGTCACGGTCGGGTTCATGCGCCGGTTCGACCCGGCCTACCTGGACCTGCGCGAGGCCGTCGCCGCGGGCGCGGTGGGCCGGCCGGTGCTGGTGCACAACGTCCACCGCAACGCCGCTCCGCACCCGGCGGCCACGGACGAGAGCGTGGTCGTCAACTCGATGGTGCACGAGCTCGACGTGCTGCCGTGGCTGCTCGGGGGCGCGGTGACCGGGGTGCACGTCCGCGCCCCGCAGGGCGAGGGACTGCGCGACCCGCAGCTCGCCGTCGTCGAGCTCGACGGCGGCCGGGTCCTCGCCAGTGTCGAGGTCTACCTGGCGGCCCGCTACGGCTACGACATCCGCTGCGAGGTGGTTGGCACCGACGGCACGGTTGCGCTGCGGCCACCGGGCACGCTGGTCCACGCCGTCGCCGGCAGCCAGGGCACCCCGGTCCCCGCCGACTTCCGCATCCGGTTCGCCGAGGCCTACCGCCGCGAGCTGCTCGCCTGGGCCGGGGCCGCCCGCGAGGGCGGCGCGACCGGGGCGACGGCGTGGGACGGGCACGTCGCGAACCTCGTCTCCGCCGCCGGGGTGCAGTCGCTGCACAGCGGCCAGTCGGTGGCCGTGCCGGCGGCGTCCGTGCCGGAGCTGTACCGGTGAGCAGCCCGCGAGGAGGGGACGGGACCGGCACGCTGCGGATCGGCGTCGTCGGCCTCGGCCGGATCGGCGCCGAGCACGCGGCCGTGGTGGCCGGGCACCCGCGGGTCGGCGAGGTGGTCGTCGCGGACGCGGTGCGCTCCCGGGCCGACGACGTCGCCACCCGCGTCGGCGGCCGTGCGGCGGATCTGGACGACCTCGACGACGCCGCGCTCGACGGGCTGATCATCGCGACCGCCACCGCGACGCACGCCGACCTCATCGAGCGGTTCCTGCCGCTCGGCGTGCCGATCCTGTGCGAGAAGCCGATCGCGCTCGATCTCGCCGGCACCACCCGCATCGTCGAGCAGGTGCGCGCACGCGGGGCGGCGGTGACGGTCGGGTTCCACCGCCGGTTCGACGCCGGCTACCACCGGGCGCGTGCCGCGCTGCGTTCGGGTGAGCTGGGGGAGCTGCGCCGAGCCCATCTGCTGACCTGCGACTCGACGCCGCCCCCAGCCGAGTTCATCCGGGCCTCCGGCGGCATCGTCAAGGACTGCCTCATCCACGACATCGACATCCTCCGCTGGCTCACCGGCCAGGAGATCGAGACCGTCCACGCCACCGGCGTGAACCGCGGCGCGGCCTACATCGGCGAGGCCGGCGACGTCGACGAGGCGGCCGCGCTCCTGACCCTGACCGACGGCACGATCGCCACCGCGCACACCTCCCGGTACAACGGCGCCGGGCACGACGTCCGCGCGGAGCTGGCGGGCACCGGCGGCACGATCGCGATCGGACTCGACGACCGCATGCCGCTGCGGTCGGCCGAGCCGGGAGCCAGGGACCCGCCGCCCGGCCCGCCATGGCAGAACTTCTGGGAACGGTTCCTGCCGGCCTACCGCGCGGAGCTGGGCGCCTTCGTCGACCTGGTGGCGGCGGAGCGTGACGACGGCGGGCCGCAGGCCGGGACGGCCGACGCCGCCACCCCCGAGGACGCGCTCGCCGCGCTCCGGGTAGCTGAGGCCGCGATGCTGTCGATGGCCGAGCACCGACCGGTCGCGGTCCGCGAGGTCGGATCAGCGCCGGCGTGAGGCGGGCGTGCTACCCGGGGGGAACTGCTGGCGGCCCGTGCTCGTCGTAGAGGTCGTCAGTGGCGAGCGACGGATGCCCCATCGCGTCCATCTCGCGGTCGCTGCGCTCGAGGAGATCGTCGATCTGGTTCGCGCTCATCGGTACACCTTTCTACCGTGAAAAGGTATAGGGCTACCGCGACGGATGCGTGGCGCACGCCTTTACCAAGAAGTCGAGAAGCTCACGGTCACCCTCACGACAGAGGAGAACCGGGAACGACCGTTTATGGCGCAAGGCTGGCGATTCTCCGTGAGGGCCGCCCGGATCGCTCCAGTTGCGAGCTGTGCAAGTAGATGCGAGACTGGCGAAATGAACGGATCGAACCACGAGCACTATCCGCGCCGGTTCGAGACAGTCCAGTCTTTGACGCCCCAGCAGGCTCAGGCACTACTCGATTCCGTACCTGCCCGCCCGCGTCGTCAGCTCGGGTTCCGAGACCATGTCAGTGCGATCGCCACTGCTGGGCTGTCACTCGCCTCCGGAGTGTTGGCCCTCTCAGGGCATCCTTGGTGGGCGATCCTTCCGGCCGTGGCGGCTATCATCATCGGCAGTAGCTGGATCGCCAGCCGTCGGCAGCGAACCAACGAGCCCCGGCTCGGACCGACCAGCCTGGTCGCCGCGGTGTTCGGTGCCTGGCTGATCCTGCCCATCTACCGGGCGATTCGGTTCGGGGAGGCCGCTCCATTTCCAGAGCTTCTCGTACTCGGAGGGCTAGCCCCAGCAGCGTGGCTCGCGTACTACCTTTGGCTCCTCATTCGGCGCTGAAGCCAGCCATGGGATATCAGGACCTGGACGCACACCTGCTCACACCCAAGCGCTTCGTCACGCTGGCGCACCTCAACCAGGTCGAGCAAGCGGACTACCCCGCCCTGCAAGAGGTCACCGGCATGACAACCCCCGATCTCTCCAAGATCATCCGCGACCTCGAAGCTCGCGGGCTCATCGAGGTGAACAAGCTACGCAAGAACCGCTACAGCTACACCCTGGTTGAGCTCAGTGCCGATGGCCGCAAGCAGTTCGGTCGCCTCATGCAGACGCTGACCGAGACTGCCGGCAAAGCTCCGGGATCTGCTCAGTAGATGAGGCGGGTGGCGCCGTGCCGCGACGTCGACGCCCAGGAGCTTTAGCCGTCGGCTCGCTGACCGCTGGGGGCCGCCTATCAGCGATCCATCCCTTTCGTGAAGGCGACGCCCGCTCGCAGAGCCCCTATGTCGTCTGGGCCGCGGGTGATCGCGCCGACGGACTGCGGCGAGATCTCGTGCGGTTGACGTCGGGCGGCCGACGGACCTGGCAGGGTGGGGGACGATGAAGATCGTCATCGCCGGCGGGTCCGGCTCACTGGGCCGGGCGCTCGCCGCCGACCTTGCCGCGCCCGGCCACGAGACAGTCGTCCTGACGCGCTCGCCCGGACGCGCGGACTACGGCGGCGCGGATGTGCGGGAGGTGGCGTGGGACGCCCACACGGTCGGCGACTGGGCGGACGAGTTGCGCCCGACGGCGGAGGGCGGGGGCCGCCGTCGTCAATCTCGCCGGGAAGCTCGTGGACTGCCGCCCGACCGAGGCCAACATCGACCAGCTGCGTGACTCCCGCGTCGAGGCCACCCGAGCCCTCGTCGAGGCCAGTACGCGACTCGCGGCTCCGGTGTCGCGCTGGCTCCAGGCCTCGACGACGGCGATCTACTCCGACGCCGGCGAACAGCGGATCACCGAGTCGAGCCCAATCCCGGACCCGGGACTGCCGCAGATGACCGGCGTCGCCCGGCCCTGGGAGGCGGCCGCCGCCGACGCACACACCGCACACCTCGTGACACTGCGCACCTCGGTCGTGGTCGACGCGGACACCCCGGCGCTCGACCGGCTCATGCTCCTGGCCAAGCTCGGCGTGGGCGGCACGGTCGGCACCGGCCGGCAGTGGTTCAGCTGGATCCACATCCGCGACTGGCTGCGGATCGCCCGCGCAGCTCTGGGCCTGGAACCCGGCGTCGACCTCCCGCCCGGCACGGTCATCGCCGCGACCGACCGGCCGATCCGGAACCGGGACCTGATGGCGGGCCTCCGGCGGGCGGCCGGGCGGCGGTTCGGTCTCCCGACGCCGGCCCCGCTCGTCCGGCTCGGCAGCGTGTTCCTGCGGACCGATCCGCTGCTCGCCCTCACCGGGCGGCACACCACCTCGGCGGTCCTCGCCGACCTCGGCTGGGAGTTCGAGTTCCCGACGTTCGACGCGGCGCTCGCGGACCTGCTGCGGCGCTGACGCGCGGTCCACCGTCGCGGCGGCCGGCGCCAGCGCATCAGGCCGATGCGACGGGCCGCCGCGACGGAGCCGCGCGACACGCGCTTCCAGTCGGCGGAAGGCCGCACGCTCGTGACACGGCGTCCCTTTACCGTGAACGGGCGGTGACGATGCCGCCCACTGCCGGGGGAAGGAACGTGAGTGACGCAGCTGTGGGACCCGGAGCTCGACACCAGGCCGTGGCACGAGGTCCTGGCGTGGCAGCGTGCGCAGCTGCCCGGGTACCTCACCGACCTGCGTCGCCGGTCCGGCTTCTACGCCGACCGCCTGCCCGAGGCGGCGGTCGCGGACGCCACCGAGGACGACGCCTGGCACCAGATCCCGTTCCTCACCAAGAACGACATCCGCGCGAACCAGCGCGAGCGTGCCGAGGACCTGCTCCTCGGCACGCTCCAGTCCGTGCCGAACGACCGCATCGTCCAGGTGGTCGGCTCCTCCGGGACCACGGGCAACCCGACGTTCTACGGCCTGACTGCCCGCGACCTGCAGCGGTGGACCGACTCGCTGACCAACTGGATCACCACCGCCGGCGTCGGCCCCGGGAACGTCGTCGCGCTGACGACCGGCATGCCGATGGTGGCCGGCGGGATGCCCTACGCCGACGCCATCCGAGCCGCCGGCGCGACTCTCGCCTGGGTCGGCGGCCAGACCACCGAACGGATGTGCCGGCAGCTCGAGCTGCTGCGGGTGGACACCCTCATGGGCACCGCCTCGTTCGTGTCCTTCTTCTCCGAACGCTGTGAGCAGGAGCTCGGCTACCCCGCCCGCGACCTCCCGATCCGACAGATCCTCGCCGGCGGTGAGCCCGGTATGGCCCAGCCGGAGGCACGCCGGCGCGTGCTGGACGCGTGGGGCGCCGGCCGGCTCAGTGAGGTCATGGGCCTGTGCGACGTCCTCGCCGGCATCTGGTCCCAGTGCGGCGCCGGTGCGGGGATGCACTTCACCGCGGCCCGTGACGTCCACGTCGAGCTGATCGATCCCGGTACCGGGGAGCCGGTCGCCTGGGACGACGGCGCACTGGGAGAGGCCGTCTACACCCACCTGAACCGCGAGGCGACGCCGGTGGTGCGCTACCGCTCGCGCGACCACATGCGCGTGGTCGGCACCTCGTGCGCCTGCGGGCGGATGAGCCCGCGCGTGGAATGCGTCGGCCGCACCGACGACATGCTCATCTACAAGGCCATGAACGTCTTCCCCGGTGACATCCGCGATGTCGTCATGGACCGCTTCGCCGACCGGATCGCCGGCCCGATGCGACTGCGCAAGGATCACGCCGACCAGGTCCGGTTCGACGCCCCCATCCCGCTCGAGGTCGAGATCGCCGACCTCGGCGACGGCGCACTCGCCGCCGAGATCGAGGAGCACGTACGTACCGCGTTGCGTGTGCGCGTGGCTGTCGAGGCGCTCGAGCCCGGCAGCATCCCGCTCGGCATGATGAAGAACGCCCTCACCTATGTCCGGAACTGACCGATCCGGCAGCGCGACGGCGCGGGCCGGCCCGACCTCGAAGGAGAGATCGTGCACCGCAGACGAACCACCGGCATCTGGATCGCAGGGGTCGCCGCCGCGACCCTGGCACTGGCGTCCTGCGAGGGCGGCGTGGTCGACGACGGCGCCGACGGCGGGGGCGGGGGCGCCGGCGAGTTCACTCTCGTGCTGACCTCGCCGACGATGTCCGACCAGCACCCGGACCTGCACCCGTGGATGGAGCAGATCACCGAACGCACCGATGGTCGCGTGCAGTTCGAGACCCACTTCGACGGGTCGCTGTGCTCGCTGGCCGACACCAGTGCCTGCATCAGCGACGGACGCGCCGACCTCGGCTTCCACTCCTCGTCCTACAACCCGGCCGAGTTCCCCATCACCGAGATCGGCTCCATGCCGTTCCAGACCAGCGACATCCAGGCACAGGGGCTGGCGATGCAGCAGTTGTGGAACGAGTCGGAGGAATGGCAGGCCGAGTTCGACAGCGCCAACCAGCACCTGCTGTTCTTCAGTCCGGTCGGTCCGCACCAGCTCACGATGGCGCAGGAGGTGGACAGCCTCGAGGACCTGAACGGGCTGAGCGTGCGCTCCACCGGCGGACAGTCGATCAACCTCGACGTGCTCGGTGCCGACCCGGCCGCTATCGCGCCGGTTGAGGTCTACGAGGCCATCGAACGCGGCGTCCTCGACGGTGCGAGTTACCCGATCGAGCTCGCCGCGCAGAGTCAGGTCGCCGAGGTGGCGCCCTACGTCTACGACTTCGGCGAGCACACCGGCAGCATGGTCATGATGATGTGGTCCATGAACCTCGAGACGTGGGAGTCCCTGCCGGGGGACGTGCAGGACGTCATCACCGAGGTCAGCGAGGAGATCCTGGACGGGATCGTGCCGGACTACGCCGTCCCTGCGATCGAGGGGGCGTGCGAGGCGATCGCGGACGCCGGCGGTGAGTTCCACCCGATCGGCACCGAGGAGGAAGGGCAGGCGCTCGAGGACGAGGCGCTGCCACAGCACATGGATCAGTGGACCGGCGCGGTCGAGGGCGGTCTCGAGGACCCGCAGGCCTTCCTCGACCGTTACCACGAGCTTCTCGAGGAGAACGCCAGCGGCGACCAGCGCACGCCCGGCGAGATCTGCCGCGAGCATCTCGGCTGAGGCCGCCCCATCGGAACGAGGTTGCAGAATCCGTCGAAAAACGCGCGGATTCTGCAACCTCGTTCGCGTGCTGGGCCGCGTCGTCACCGTCGGCGGGCACCACAGAATCCACACGGGCCTCGAGGTCCCCCTCCGTCCACAGCCCTGTCCTTGAGCGGCCTCACCTGGGGACGGCGCGCACGCCGGCGCGACGACCCGCGCACGATCTCGCCCATGAACCGGAACGAACGCGACATCGCCGAGCGTGCGCTGTGTCGTCTGTCGGTGCTCGGCGTCTTCACCACGGCCATGGCCTACCGCGCTGGTCTCACGCCGGCCGTCGCCCGGCGCCGCATCGCGAACGAGCGGTGGATCCCGGTCGCGGGTCGAGGCCTGATCGACCACGGCGACCTCGCCGGAGAGGAACCCGATTCGGCTCGCCGCCGAGCGGTGGCCGGCGGGCTGACCTGGCCGACGGCGATCGTCTGCCACCGCACGGCGGGCCTGCTGCACGACTTCCCGATCGCCGACGACGGCGAGACGCATCTCGCCGTCGAAGGCCGCCGAGCCTCCTACCGGGGCCTCACTCCACACGTCCACCCCGTCGACGCCGACGACGTTGTCCGGAGATATGCCACCGGCGTGACGAGCAGACGTCGCACCGCTCTCGACTGTCTGGCGCTCCTGCCGCCGCGGGAGGCCGAACGGTTGCTGGCGTGGTTGCGCACCCGGGAGGTCGTGACCCTGGACGACCTCACCCAGGAGATCGAGGCGCGGCGAGGACGACCAGGCGTGCGGCAGTTGCGCCATCTCGTCGCACTGACCGAGGGTGGCGCGCTGAGCGAGCTCGAGCGGCGGCTCCACCAGCTCTTGCGCCAAGCAGGACTGACCGGCTGGGAGGCGAACGTGCCGGTCGTGGTCGGAGGCCGGATCCTCGCGAACGTGGACGTGCTCTTCCCCGCCCACCGGGTAATCATCGAGGCCGACGGCGAGGAGGCTCATCGAGATCACGAGAGGGATCGGGCCCGGCGGAATGCCCTGTTGCTGGCGGGGTACGCGGTGCTGCAGTTCACGTGGAGCCAGGTGAACGAACAGCCGGATCTCGTGATCACCCAGATCCTCCAGGCGTTGCGGCAGGCTCAGCCGGCCTGAGCCGCGCGATCCGCGAACGAGCGCGATCCGCGAACGAGGTTGCAGAATCCGTCGAAAAACGCGCGGATTCTGCAACTTCGTTCGGGTCGTGGGCCGATCGGGACGACGACCCCGCACCCGACCCAGCCCGTAGACTGTCCGGCGTGCCTGCCGCCTTGACCAAGTCGCGCGTGACCACCGCTCCGGGCAAGGAGACGGTCCTTGCCGGAGCCGTCGACCTCGCGCGCTCGGCCGCCGAACGCATGGCACGGCCGGGCGAGCTCGGGGAGCACCTGGGCGTGGTTGTCGAAGCGGAGCGACTCCTCACCCATGTCTTCCAGGCCCACGTGCCCGGGTACCGCGGTTGGTGCTGGGCCGTCACGCTCGCCCGCCCGCCACGTGCCCGCACCGCGACGATCTGTGAGGTCGCCCTCCTGCCGGGCGACGACGCCATCCTCGCCCCGGAGTGGGTGCCCTGGGCCGAGCGGCTCAGCCCCGAGGACGTCGGCCCCGGTGATGTGCTGCCGTACGTCGAAGAGGACCCACGGCTCGAGCAGGGCTTCGAGGCCACTGGGGAGGAGGACCTCGACGAGCTCGCCATCTTCGAGCTCGGCCTCGGCCGCCGGCGTGTGCTCAACGCGGACGGGCGCCGCCAGGCGATGACCCGCTGGTACGAGGGCGACCACGGCCCGAACGCGCCCGCCGCCAAGGCAGCGAAGGCCCCGTGCTCCACATGCGGCTTCTTCCTCAAGCTTGCCGGGTCGCCCCGCCGCATGTTCGGGGTGTGCGCGAACGAGTGGTCCCCGGACGACGGTCGCGTCGTCTCCGTCGATCATGGCTGCGGCGCGCACTCCGAGACCCGGGGGCCCGAGCCGGCCCGGCTGTGGAAGCCGGCGGACCCGGTCATCGACGAGCGCGACCTCGAAGTCATCGCCACCGAACCGCTGCGGCCGGTCCGCTCCGAGAGCACCGGTGACGGTGCAGACGACGGCACGAATGACGATGCCGCCGGCAACTCGGGCGACGCCGCAGCTGAGACGAAGAACGATGACGAGACCGCAGCGCAGGCTCCGCCTGCCGGTGGCAGGAAGAGCACCGCCGCCGGCCGGAAGAAGGCCGGCGCCGGTGGCCGGAGGAAGTCCGGCGCGAAGGCCGAGAAGGACGCCGCCCCGAGCGCTGAGAAGGCCGCCGGACCCGATCAGGACGACTCAGGAGACGCCGGACGGGCATGAACGCCCGAGGGCGCTCAGCCGGGCCCGATCCTTTCGACACCGCCGCGTTGCGTGACGCCGCGCTCGATACCTGGCGGCGCGACCCGTCGCGGTTGCGCCAGGACGCCAACCTCGAGGAGGACCACGCGCGCGGCTCGTACCGCGACCGGGTGATCGTCGAACTCGCCCAGAACGCCGCCGACGCCGCGGCCGAGGCCGGCGTCCCCGGTGACCTCGTGTTCCGGCTGACCTCCACCGAGGACGGCGGCGAGCTCCTCGCCGCCAACACCGGCAGGCCGCTCACCCGCGCGGGCGTCGCCGCATTGGCCACACTGCGCGCCTCTGCCAAGAGAGCCGGCGAGGCTCCCACCGTCGGCCGCTTCGGCGTCGGCTTCTCCGCCACACGCTCCCTCAGCGACGAGATCACCGTGGCTACCCGCACCGAGCACGGCCCCGCCGGCGTGCGGTTCTCGCTCGCCGAGACGGCCGCCCTGCTCGACCGGGCCGCCGATGACATCCCGGACCTCGCCCGCGAGATCGCCCGGCGCCACGGCGACCTGCCGGCGCTGCGGCTGCCCGTCCCGCTCGAGGACACCGCAGCCGAGGCGCAGCTCGACCCGGGCCGCACCACCGCGGTGCGCCTGCGGCTGCGCGGGCCGGCCGAACGCGAAGCGGCGCGCTCGGCCCTCGAGGCCGTCGACGACGTCCTGCTGCTCGCGCTGCCGACGCTGCGCACCGTCCGCGTCGAGATCGACGACGCCCCTGCCCGCGTGCTCGCCGACGTCGGCTCGCGCTGGCGCACCGCCACCGCCGCGGGCCACCTCCCGGCGGGCCTGGTCGCGGATCGGCCGGTGGAGGAACGCGACCGCACCGGTTGGTCCGTCACCTGGGCGCTTCCGCGAGAGGAGTCCGGGTCTCCGCCGGCGCTGATCCACGCCCCTACCCCGACCGAGGACCCGGTGACACTGCCGGCGTTGCTCGTCGCGACCTTCCCGCTGGACCCGACGCGCCGCCACGCGGTTCCCGGCCCCGTCACCGAGTACCTGCTGGCGCGCGCCGCGGAGGTCTACGCCGACCTCGCCGTCCGGCTCGCCGGCGAAGGAGCGGCCGAGGAGGCGCTGGGGCTCGTCCCGACGGGACTGCCGGCCGGGCCGATCGACGGCGCCGTGCATGCGGCCGCGCTCGAGACCCTCGCCGGTGCGGGCCTGCTCACCGAGGTCGGTACGGGCGAGCTGATCACCGCCCGCTCCGCGCAGAGCCTGGCCGGACCGGCCGGGCAGGATCCCGAGGTGCTCGGCGCGCTCGCCCCGATGGTCGGCGGCCTCGTGCGCGTCCCGGCCCACCGTGAGGTTCACGCCCGCCGCCTCGGCGTCGCGATTCGCGACCTGGCCGACGTCGTCGAGACACTTCCAGCCGCCGGCCCGCCCGAGCGCTGGCGGCAGGTGTACGCCGCCCTCGCGCCGCACGCCGCGACCCACCGTGAAGCGCTCTCGGCCCTACCCGTGCCGCTGCACGACGGCACCACGTTCGCCCACGGCCCGCGCGGCCTGCTGCTGCCCTCGCCCGAGCTGACCGCGCTGCCGGCCGGTCTGCCCGGTCTACGGATCGTCCACCCGCGCGCCGCCCATCCGGTCCTGGCCACCGTCGGCGCCGTCGGGGCCGACGCTGTCACGCTCCTGCAGCAGCCCTCACTCCGTGCCGCGGTCGAGGATCCGGAGGGGCCCAGCGAACCACCGGCCGGCCAGCCGCCCGACGGCGTGAACCGCGCCGTCGCCGTCGTCCTCGATCTCGCCGCGCAGGCCGTCGAACGCCACGGGGACGACGTCGCGCTGCCGGCCTGGCTGGCCGAGCTGCCGCTACCGGTCGAGCGCACCCGCACCGACCTCGCACCCGCCGCCGAACTGACGATCCCCGGGTCGTGGGCCGCCGAGGTCCTCGACGCCCTGGAGCCGGTGGCCCGCCGCGTCCTCGACCACTGGGGCGGGCCCACCCTCGCGGCCGTCGGGGTGCGCGCCGGCCTCACCACGGTGACCGTCCCCGACGTCGTCGCGGATCCGGCCGCCGCGGACGAGACTCGGCTGGACGGCTGGAGCGACTACCTCGAGCACCTCGCCGAGATCCTCGGGCCGGGTGTGTGGGTCGGTGACCTCATCGCCGTCGCCGATCTCGACGCCGTCGCCGAGGGCGCGTGGCCGCAGGTCCTCGAGCGGCTCGCCGCGACCCCCGCCCTCCGCGCGGCGCTGCTCGACCCGGTGCGCGCCGAGGGCGGCGGCACCGGAACGGCGGCGCCGTCGTACACGGCCTGGTGGCTGCGCGAGGAACTCGGTGCGCCGTTCGCGCTCCCCGGGCGCCGCCGAGCGCCCTTCCTGACGGCGCCACCGGCCGGTATCGACCGTCTGGACGAGGCGGTGCTGGGCGCCGTCGGGGCGGTCGGCGACCTCGCGGAGTTGGACGCCGCCGGCTGGGACGCCTACCTCGACCGATGGCCGGAGGAGGGCACTGTCGACCTCACCGACGCCGTCGCCCTCTGGCTCGCGCTGGCCCGCGCCGCCACCGAGGGTGTGCGGTTCGATCCGCCGACGGTCGTTCCCGCACTCACCGGCGCGAACGCACGCATGTGCCCGGCCGACGACGTCGTGGTTGCGACGCCCATGTGGGCGCAGGCGGCCGCCGTCGTGCCCGCGCCGCTCGACCTCGTCGACGCCGTGGCCGACCTGCTCGACCTCGATGTCGCCCCGGACGTGCCACCGGCCGTCACCGGGCACCGCACCGGCCCGACTCCGGCGGCCGTCCGGACCCTCCTGCCGGAGGTGCCCGGCGAGTGGGTCGAGTGCGAGGAGCTGGAGGTCGACGGCTCGCCGGTGACCTGGTGGGTCAATCGCGGCACCGTCTACGCGACCAGCACCGCCGGGCTCGCGCGTTCCCTCGCGCACGCCGCCGGTTCCTGGCCGGCCCGGTTCGCCGTGGAGGCCGTGCTCACCGACCCCACCTTGCTCGGGGACGTCCTGACCGGGTGCGCGGGGGACCCGCCCGCAACCGGGCAGCGGTGATCACCGGCCGCCGCCGGCGCGACTCGACCGACGAGTCCCCGGCGCACACCGCCACCGGTCACTACTCTTCCCCCATGACGCAGGCGTGGGTCCGGGCCCTCACGGCGGCCCGGCTCCGCACCCGCAAGCATGGGGCCGCCCGCCGGGACAGCGGGCCGGCCGATCTCGGCCCGGGGGAGACCGGCACGAGCGAGACGGGCACGGAGAGCGGCACGAGCGAGACCACCGTCTTCTTCCGGCACCTGCCGTTCGCCGCCGTGCTGCTCGTCATCGTCCTCGTCGTGGCGGCCGTCGACCCGGCCCGCCTGGGTGATCCGCCCTTCTTCTCCGCGACCGTGCTCGGCGTGGCGGCCACGGTGGCCTCGATGATCCTGCCGTGGGAGCGGCTGCCCCGATGGAGCCCGGCCCTCGTGGCGTTGGCCGACATGGCCGTGGTGGTCCTCATCGAGGCGTCGGGCGTGCGTTGCTCGGTGCTGCTCGTCCTGCCGGTCCTGTGGCTCTCCACGAGCTTCGGGACCGCCGGCGTCGTCCTGTCCATCACCGCGGGCACGCTCGCCGTGTGGGTCCCGCTCTTCGCCGGGTCGATGCCGACCACGTTGGCGGAGCGGCACACGCTGGTCCCGCTGGCGCTGGCGGCCGCGGCGATCTACGTCTTCCTCGCCGAGCGGCGCTCGTCCGCGCGCCGGGCGCTGCTGTCGAAGCAGAGCGCGCTCGTGGAGGAGGCCCTCGAGTCGGCGAATGCGCATGACGTCCTGCTGCAGGGCATCCTCAACACCATCGACGTCGGTGTGGTGGCGCTGGACTCCTCCGGTCGCATCACCCACATCAACCGGACGATGACGGCGATGGTCGGCGGTGCGTACCGCGTCGGCGACCAGGTTGGGGATGGCGGTCTGCCGCCGGACTCCCCGGAGGTGGCAGCTCGGCAGGACGGCGAGGGGGCTACCTCCGAAGCCGGCACGCCGCACGCCGAGGACGCATCTCGTGACGTCGACGCACCTTGCCCACCGGGCGAGCGCACCAGCCCGGACGGCTCGCCGGTGCGGGACGAGGCCTCAGTCCTGCCCCGGGCGGCTGCCGGCGAGACCATCGACCGGGAGCTCGTCTTCGTCGGCAAGGGCGACCGCGAGCTCGCCCTGCGCGTCTCCGCCGCGCCACTGACCGATGACGACGGCGCCCGGACCGGTGCCGTCGTCGTGTACCAGGACGTCACGTCCGAGACCAACGCGCTGGCCCAGCGCGAGGAGTTCGTCTCGGCGGTCTCCCACGAACTGCGCACGCCACTGACGTCCGTGCTCGGCTTCCTCGAGCTCATCGAGGACACCCCCGGCGTGCCCGAGGAGGCCCGGGCGCACCTTCGGGTCGTCGCCCGCAACACCGACCGGCTGCTCCACGTCATCTCGGACCTGCTCACCGCAGCGCAGACCCGTAGCGGGCAGATCGAGCTGACCGCCACCCCGGTCGATCTGCGCGAGGTGGTGACCGACACCGTGCTCACGCACGAGCGCCGCGCGGGCGAACGGGGCGTGCGTCTGGTCAACCGGGCGGAGCGGCGGTGCGTGGTCCACGGCGACCGCACCCGGCTCGGACAGGTGGTGGACAACGTGGTCTCCAACGCCATCAAGTACTCCGACGACGGCGGCACGGTTGCCCTGGATCTCGCCGTCGAGGGGCCGCGTGCGCACCTGACCGTCCGGGACGAGGGGATCGGGATCGCCCACGAGGAGCAGGAGCGCGTCTTCGCCCGGTTCTACCGCGGTCATGCGGCCCGGTCCGGACCGGCGCCCGGCGTCGGGCTCGGTCTGCACATCACGCGCCAGCTCGTCGAGGCGCACGGCGGCACGATCGACCTCACCTCGAGCCCCGGCACCGGCACCACCGTGGACATCTATCTCCCCCTGGAGGACGGCCGATGAGTCTCGACGTCACGACGCTGCTGGTCTTCTCCTCGCTCATCACCGTGGTGATCTCCACGCTGTTCCTGGCCGAGACGTGGTCCCGGGACGCGCCGCTCGTCGACCGGCTGTGGTCGCTCGGGTTCGCGAGCGCGTTGTTGACCGCGTTGTGCTACGTCGCCGACGAGGCCGTGACCGGCTTGTGGTTCGCGCTCGCCCTCGGCAACGGCTTCCTCGTCCTGACGCCGATGGCTCTGTGGAACGGAATCCGCGTCTACGGCGGGCGCCGCTCCTTGGTCGAGGTCTCGATCGCCGCGTCGCTGGCGGCCGTGGTAGCCACGCTCGTGAGCTGGCCCGAGGGCGGCTCGTGGTCCGGCGCCTCGGTGTACCTCCTCGGCAACGCCGTGGGCTCCCTGCTCTCCGCCGTCGCCATGGCCCGGGCCCGCCGCTACGACGTCCGGGCGGCCCGCTACCTCACGGTCATCATGGCGATGGGCGGGTCCTACTTCCTGGTCCGCTGGGTGCTCTTCCTCATCGGCGGTGCCGACTCGGACCTGTTCCAGACCTACGCCGGGACCGGCATCGCCGCGATCCTCGTGCCGTTGTGGATGATCGGTGCGGCGTTCTCGATGATCGCCCTGCGGCAGACCCAGGAGCACAGCCGGCGCGAGGAGCAGGGCAACTTCGATCCCATGACGGGGGCGCGGACATGCCAGTCGTTCATCCCGCGCGCCGAGGCCGTGCTCCGCGCTCGTGCGGCGGACGGGTCGCCGGTGTGCGTGGTGACCGTCCGCCCGGAGCACTACGACGACATCGCCGTGGCCTTCGGCCGCGAGGCGGCGGACCGGGCTTTCGTCGCCGCGGGCGAGGTGACGATCAGCATGCTCCCGGGCCGCGCCGTCGTCGGGCGGGATCCGAACGGGCTGGCCTTCCAGGCGTTACTGCCCGGTGTTCCGCCCGAGGAGGCGGCGCGGTGGGCCGAGGATGTGCGCGCCGAACTGGTCGCGGAACCGTTCGAGACCCAGGGGACGCGGATGCGGCTGTCAGCACGGTTCGGGATCGCCTCCAGCCAGACGCACGGGTACGACCTGGACAGGCTGTGCGAGGCGTCGCGGGAGGCCTGCGGGCTCGGCGACGAACCGGTGACCTTGGCGCCCGGCACGGCGGAGCAGCCGTCGTAGCCGACGGCCATCCGCCCGCAGCTTGAGCTGCGGCGTTCCGGAGCTTGAGACTCGCCGGGTCTCGGCGGAACCTCAAGATCGGCTCCGAACTGCCCTTTGCCGACCTTGAAGGTCTCTTCAGCCGACCCTGCGCGCCCCTGGAGGCCGGGTTGAGGCGCCCTCGCCAGGCTTCGGTGACGGCGGGTCCCCCTCCGGCCCGCCGTCCCCGAACTGAAAAGAGTTCCCTGACGATGTGTGCACTCCCCTGCAGCTACACGCGTCCGGTGTCCGGTGCGGACACGACGGCGTCTCCACTGTCCGGCATCGGCCACGCCCCAGCGGGCACCCGGACGCCGGCCTTCCCCTCGCCCCCGTTCGAGGGCCCGACGGCGATGTTCACC
The DNA here is from genome assembly GCF_042680605.1 of Georgenia deserti. Lineage (NCBI taxonomy): Bacteria > Bacillati > Actinomycetota > Actinomycetes > Allobogoriellales > Allobogoriellaceae > Georgenia > Georgenia deserti. The sequence continues at coordinate 585,892 of NZ_JBHUEE010000002.1, read as the reverse complement.
GTCACCAACCGCCGGCACTGCCCCCGGCCGGCCCGGTCCCGTCACGCGACGTCGGTGAGCGCCGCGCGGCGATGAGCGGGTGAGCGAGTGGTGCCCGGGTGAGCGTCCTAGCGCTCGCTCGGGCGCCACGGCTCGCCCGGGGCCCGTTGATGCGGCTCGCGGGCGACGTGGCCGTCAGCTGGGAACGTCCGCCCGTAGCCTGGCCCCATGCGAAGCACAAAGCTCCTGGTGGCGGGCCTGCTCACGCTGTCGCTCGCTGCGTGTTCCTTTGACTCCGAACCGGGCTCCCCGTCGCCCACCAAGGACTCCCCGTCTCCCACCGAGGAGGGGCCGCAGCCGCTGAGCGAGGTCGGTAGCGTGACCGAGCTGCGCGACGCCCTCGTCGAGGCCGGCTACCCGTGCGCGGACTGGACGCAGACCAACGACGTGGCCAACGCGGCGGAGTCAGGGTCGTGCTCGGAGGAGGACCTCTTGTCCACCTACGCGTCCGAATCCGACCGCGATGCGCAGGTCACTCAGGAGCGCGCGAACAAGGACATGCTCCGTGAGGCAGGTATCGACCCCGGCTCGACGATCGTCGGTCCGAACTGGATGGTGAACCTCTCGGCCGGCACGGACATCGAGGGCATCCACGAGGTCCTGGGCGGCACCCTCATCAGCTGAAGCGGGCGAGTGCTGCAGCTGTCGGCGCCGCAGATCCGCGTCAGTGCGACTCGCGCTCGACGACGGGACCGGTCCGCCCCACGAGGAAGTCCAGGTCGACGCCCCGGTCCGCCTGGAGCACGTGCTCGACGTAGATCTTCTCCCAGCCGCGCTCGGGGCGGGCGTAGCCGGCGAGCGTGCCAGGGGAGACCTCCCGCGTGGCCAGCTCGTCCTCGTCCACCAGCAGCTCGAGGCGGCGGTTCGGCACGTCGAGCAGGATCTCGTCGCCGTCGCGCACCAGCGCCAGCGCACCCCCGGCCGCCGCCTCGGGCGCCACGTGCAGCACCACCGTGCCGTACGCGGTCCCGCTCATCCGTCCGTCGCAGATCCGGACCATGTCCCGCACGCCCTGCTCGAGGAGCTTCTCCGGAAGTGGCATGTTCGCCACCTCTGGCATCCCGGGGTAGCCCTTCGGACCGCAGCCGCGCAGCACGAGTACCGAAGTGGCGTCGACCTCGAGATCGGGGTCGTCGATGCGGGCGTGGCAGTCCTCGATCGAGTCGAACACCACCGCCCGTCCCCGGTGGACGAGCAGCTCGGGGCTGGCGGCGGCGGGCTTGATGATCGCGCCGTCCGGGGCGAGGTTGCCGCGCAGGGTGGCGATGCCGGCGTCGTCGATGAGCGGTTCCGCGCGCGGTGCGATGACCTGGCGGTCGAACACCTCGTGCTCGGGCAGCACGTCGACCAGGGGCCGGCCGGTGACCGTCATCGCCTGCGGGTCGAGCAGGTCCCTGACCTGATTCAGCACGGCCAGCGGGCCACCGGCGCGGAACAGATCCTCCATGAGGTACTCGCCGGCCGGCTGTAGATTGACCAGCAGCGGCACGTCGCCACCGATGCGGTCGAAGTCCTCGAGGGTCAGGTCCAGGCCGAGCCGGCCGGCCACCGCGAGCAGATGGACGACGGCGTTCGTCGAGCCGCCGCACGCGGCCAGCGCCACGATCGCGTTGTGGAACGAACCGGCGGTGAGCACGTCGGAGACCGGCCGACCGTCCCGCACGAGGTCGACCGCCAGTCTCCCGGCGGCGTGCGCGCCCTCGAGGAGCCGGCTGTCCGCGGCCGGCGTGCCGGCGATGCCGGGGATCGTCATGCCGAGCGCCTCGGCCATGATCGCCATGGTCGAGGCGGTGCCCATGGTGTTGCAGTGCCCGCGTGAGCGGATCATCGACGACTCCGAGCGCAGGAACGTGTCCTGCGGCAGCCGCCCGGCACGGACCTCCTCGCTGAGCTTCCACACGTCCGTGCCGCAACCGAGCGGGGCGCCACGGAAGGTGCCGGAGAGCATCGGGCCTCCGGGGACGACGACGGCGGGCAGGTCCACCGACGCGGCCGCCATGAGCAGCGCGGGAATGGTCTTGTCGCACCCACCGAGTAGCACGAGACCGTCGATCGGGTTGGCCCGGAACATCTCCTCCATGGCCATCGCGGCCATGTTCCGCCAGAGCATCGCCGTCGGGCGCACGTTGGTCTCGCCGGGGGAGACCACGGGCAGGTTGTGCGGGATGCCGCCGGCCTCGTAGACGCCGTGCTTGACGGACTCGGCCACCTCGTTGAGGTGCGCGTTGCACGGGGTCAGGTCCGAGGCGGTGTTCGCGATCGCGATCTGCGGCCGCCCGTCGAAGGCGCTCGACGGCAGTCCGCGGCGCATCCATGCGCGGTGGATGTAGGAGTTGCGGTCCGTTCCGCCGTACCACTCGTCACTTCTGAGGTTCACGCTGCTCCATCGTCGCCGGTGAGTGTCCGGCCAGCCTAGTGAGCCGGGGACTCCGACCGACCGGCCGCAATGACGGGTCGCTCGCCGTTATTGCGGGTACTCCGCTGATCCGCGATGCCGGCGTCCGTTCGCTTTTCTCGGCCGGAGGTGCGTGATACAAATCACCTTGGCGGTCCCTCTCCGCCGTCCGGGCACCATAGGCCGCAGGAGGGCAGGCACGTGCGAGACAGATGCCGGGCGCGCGTGTGTCAACGGTGAGCCGCCGATCCGCACACCACCGCCGTACGGTGCGGCGGTGGCTAGGTGTGTGCCTCGCGGTCGCTGTATCCGGCGCGCTGGGCATCGTCCCGGTGGTGACAACGACGACGCCCGCCGAGGCCGCGCCCGAGGACGTCATCGCCGGCGGCCGCGTGTTCGAGGACAACGATGGCAACGGCGAGTTCGACGCCGATGCCTCCGACGGCTACCGCGAGCGCGGCATCGGCAACGTCACGGTGACCGTCACCGACGCGCTCGGACGCTCCGCCACCACGACCACCCAGCGCACGCAGACCTGGCAGCCGGGCGACCCGCCCGACTCGCCGCAGTTCCCGAACGACCCCAATGACCCCACCGTCACCCCGGGCCAGTGGGTCTGGGAGGCCGAGGGCACCTGGTCCATGACCGAGGGCGAGTTCACCGAGCAGACCGGCGAGGTGCCCTTCGTCAAGGAGGGCGAGACGACCGCCCAGCTGCGGGTGACGTACTCGGACGCGCCCGCCCGGTACGAGTCGTGGTTCGCCGTGGACCGGGCGCAGAACGGCTCGTCCGTGCAGTTCGCGCAGGCCGGGGACCAGGAGATCGACTTCGCGCTGCTGCGCCCGGAGGACCACCGCCCCGAGCCGCTGGACGTCATCACCTCGATCCAGTCCGCCGGCGACCCCCAGCATCCGAGCGTGGTGGACGCCCCCGCGCTCCGCTCGACGGACTGGTCGACCTCCCAGGAGGTCCACGCGTACCAGGACCTCAACAAGAACGACGCCTACGACGAGGGCGTCGACAACCTCGCACCCACCAACCCCGACGGCGAGGAGTACCGCTGGTACGACGACCTCAACCAGGACGGGTTCTGGGACGAGGACGAGCCGGGATCGGACGTGGCGTTCATCGACGAGAACGGCAACGGCTACTGGGACCAAGGGCCGTGGTCACAGATGAACGTCTACGGCGGGCTCGAGCCGACCGGACCCACGGTGACGGTCGAGCCGCAGACGTTCCCGAGCGTGCGCGTGATCTACCCCGGCGGCGAGTGCTGGCCTGGTCCGCTGACCGTGACCGAGCGGCTCACCGACCCGCAGATCGTGCCTGACGACCCCAACACCGCGGTCGACGAGAGCACGAACCCGCGACCCGGGGCCTACGTCGTCGAGAACTTCCAGCTGCCCGACTGGTGCCCGGGCAACCCCGGCTCGGTGAGCGGCGTCTTCGTCCCCGGCGGCGCCTACGACGGCGAGCCGCAGTTCCGCCAGGCCCGCACCGTCGAGCTGACCCAGCCGGAGGAGCCGCGCGACATCGCCACCTACGGCGAGGTCGGCTCCGTGTGGGGCGCGGCGTACGAGCAGTCGAGCAACAGCTACCTCGTCTCCGCCGTGTACAAGCGCATCTCGGGGCTCGCCGAGCACCGGTGGGGCGGGTCGACCGAACGGGCTCTCGGCGGCATCTTCCGCATCCCGGAGGTCCTCGACCCGGGCACCGGCAAGATCGCGGAGGGCATCGGGCCGAGCGGCGACACCGAGCCGTGGTTCTCCCTCACCGACCTCGGGATCGACGTCGGCTCCGTGCCGTCGAACGCCGAGCGCGGTCTCGCCGGGCCGACGGAGGAGCTCGCCGATCCCGACGCGTTCGCGAACGCGGCCAAGGTGGGCATCGGCGGCATCGACACCTGGACCGACGGGACCACCACGTACCTCTACGTGATGAACCTGGCGGACCGGAACCTCTACCGGATCGACATCTCGCCGTCGAACCCGGCGAGCCCCGGCTACGACCCGGACTTCGTGCCCACCGCCGGGGACGTGCTGCAGATCCCGCTCGGGCTCAGCGAGAGCGAGCGCCCGTGGGCGGTCGAGGTGTGGAACGACGAGGTGTACGTCGGCTGGAGCGACACCGGCTCCGAGCCGGGCCACTGCGCCACGCTGTCCCGCCGCGAGTCAGAGCCGCCGGACTGGACGGAGTGCGACTCCACCGAGACCCTCCACGCCTACGCGGGCCGGGTGGCGCTGGACGGCGGTGACGTGACCACCGTCATGGACATCGACCAGGGCTACCCGCGCGGCAACCCGATCAACAACTGGGGCGGCCAGGGCGACCGGTACGCGCAGGAGAACCCGCAGGTGCGGCGGTGGAACACCTGGTCCGACGTGTGGACCTGGGATGCCGCCGACGCCGACGGGAACGACTTCCCGGACGGGTCGGTCGGGTTCTCCACCCGCGAGGGGTCCGCATGGTCCTCCGGCCACTACGTGCAGGCCTACCCGCAGGCCGTGGTGTCCTCGCTCAGCTTCGACAGCGCCGGCTTCCTCTCCATCGGGATGATGGACCGGACGGCCCTGCAGGCCGGCAACATCCAGCGCGCCGCCGACTCCGACGAGCCCGACGGGACGCCGCCGAACGTCTACTTCGAGGGCGTCTCCTCGGGTGACACCACCCTCGCCGGCTGGAACGCCAACCAGGGCAGGTACGTGCACGAGTTCGAGGGCCGTTCGACGGCGGTCGGCCTCGACGGCGCCTCCTCCCAGCGGTTCGACTCCACTCCCGAGCACCACAACTCCGGACCCGGCGGCCGGGAGTTCTACGACGACGACCAGGCGCTGGATGCCTCCGCCCGCGGCTCCAGCGAAGCCCTGAACCACGAGGAGGTCGGGCTCGGCGCCGTGCTCGGACTGCCCGGCGCCACCGAGCTGGCGATGACGGCGTTCGACCCGCTCGTCAACATCCGCGTGCAAGGGCTGATGTGGCTCGGCGTGGAGGACGGTGCCCCGACCCGGGCCGTCGAGCTGACGGACGACCCCGGGCACGCCGAGCACCCGGACTACTCGTTCCAGAAGGGCGGCGGCCTGGGAGACCTGGACGCGCTGGCGGTGCCGCCACCGGTGGAGATCGGCAACCGGGTCTCCTTCGACGCCGACCAGGACGGCCAGCAGAGCGCGGACGAGCCCGGCATCCCCGGCGTGACGGTCGAGCTCGTGGACGCCGCGGGCGAGGTCATCGGCACCCAGCAGACGGCGGAGGACGGGACCTACTACTTCACCTCGCGCGAGGAGAACGCGGACCACTACGCGCCGATGGAGCACGGTCAGGACTACACGGTCCGGTTCGTCAAGCCCGAGGACGGACGGCTCGAGGTGGACCTGTGGGGTACGCGGGTCACCGCGCCCTGGTCGGACGTCCCGTTCACCGAGATGCAGGCGCCGGAGGGTGAGAACCCGCACGGCCCGAACGACAACGCCGACGGCGTGGCGACGCGCCAGCAGGTGACCCCTGCGCTCGAGCCCGACCCGCCCGTGGACCCGGACCGGACCGACTCCAACCCCGACACCGAGAACGGCGAGTACACCTTCACGCTCGGCGGCGCCGGCAGGAACGACCACTCGATCGACGCCGCGTACGTGGCGTACGCGCCGCTGCAGGTCGAGAAGCTCATCGACCCCGAGGGCGGCGCCGGCGCGCCGGGGATGACGTTCGACATCACTCTCAACACGCAGGACTTCCGCGGACTCGCCGTCGGGCCGGACGATCCTGACCCCGACGCGGCGTTCACCTTCGAGGATCTTGCCGCGTACGAACGGAACGCCGACCTGGTCACCGATGCGGATCCGAACGGCATCGCCGACGGCGTCCTGACGGTGCGGATCGGCGAGGACGGCACCGTCCCGCCCGCCGTCGCCTGGTTCCCTCTCGGCTCCACGGTGGAGGTCACCGAGGTGGCGAGCGACGCCGTCGAGGAGGTCACCTACACCCCGACGGGGCCGATCGAGCTGGTCGACGGCGACGCGGAGGCCACGCCGGTCCGCGTGCAGGTCACCAACACGCTCACCGCGGGCACGTTCTCCGTCACCAAGACGGTGACCGGCGAGGCCGCGGGCCAGGTGCCCGACGGCACCAGCTTCACCGCGCAGTACTCCGTCGACGGCGGCGAGACCTGGGTCGATCTGGTGGTGCCGTACGACGCCGACGGCGACGGCACCCCGGCCCCCGCCGTCTCCCCCACCCTGCCGGTGGGGACCGAGGTGCTGCTGTGCGAGATCGACCTGCCCCCGCCGCCGGCCGGCGTCGCGTGGGGCGAGCCGACCATCTCCGGCGAGGGCGTGACGTTCGACCCCGAGACCGGGTGCGCGACGTTCACCGTCACCGAGGGTGAGACCGGCGTCCAGCTGACCCTGGAGAACGTCGCGAACCCGGCGCCGGGCGACTGGCAGGTCTCCAAGACCGTCGCCGGCGGTGCGGCCGGCGACGTGCCGCCCGGCACCACGTTCGTGGTCGAGTGGACCACCACGCCGGGCGACCCCGACTCGTGGCAGACCCTCGAGGTCCCTTACGGCGAGACCGTCTCACCGCCCGGCGACCTGCCCGCCGGGACCCGGGTGACGGTCCGCGAGGGCCCGATGCCGGACGTGCCGAACGTCGACTGGGGGACACCTGTGTTCACCGTCGGGGGCGGCGCACCGCAGCCCGGACCGGTGACCTTCACGGTCGGTGCCGGTGCCACGGTCTCCCTCGGCCTGGAGAACACCGCCGTGCCGGACCCGGGCACCTTCTCCGTGCGGAAGGCCATCATCGGCGGGGCCGCCGGTGTGGCCGGCGCAGCCGACCCGACGTTCGCGTTCGAGTACTCCACCGACGGCGGCGAGACGTGGACCCAGCTCGACGTGCCGCTGGGCGAGATCGTCTCGCCGTCCGAGGAGTTCCCGATCGGGACCGAGGTCCTGATCCGCGAGGTGGAACCGCTGCCCGAGGTCCCGGGCGTCGTGTGGGGCGACCCGCAGCTCTTCGTCGACGGCGAGCCGGTCGACTCGCCCGCGACGATCACGATCACCGGGGCGGACGAGCCCAGCCCGGCGATCGTCATGCTCAACACGGCCACGCCGGCGCCGGGGCAGTTCACGGTCACCAAGACCCTGCAGGGCCCTGCGGCCGGTGACGTGCCGCCGGGGACGGAGTTCACCGTCGAGTACACGGTCGACGGCGGAGAGCCGGTTGAGATCTCCGTGCCCGTCGGCGAGTCCGTGACGATCGAGGACGTCCCTGCCGGTGCCGAGGTGACGGTGACCGAGGTGTCGCTGCCCGACATCCCAGGCATCGTCTGGGGCGAGGTGATCCTGTCGGTCGACGGTGTGCCGCAGGAGGGCGACTCGGTCACCTTCACGGTCGGTGCGGACACCGGCGTGTCCGTCGGCGTCACCAACACCGCCCGGTACGCACCCGGGAACTTCGCGGTCGAGAAGGTCCTGGAGGGCGAGGCCGCCGACCAGGTGCCGGACGGCACCGAGTTCGTGCTCGAGTACTCGGTCGACGGCGGCGAGACCTGGAACCCGCTGACGGTGCCGCTCGGCCAGCTGGTCACCTCCGGGGAGTTCCCGGCCGGGACCGAGGTGCTGCTGCGGGAGGGGCCGCTGCCGGAGGTGCCCGGGGTCGAGTGGGGCACGCCGGTGGTCTCGCCGGAGTCGCTCACGGTGGGCGCCGGCACGACCGCCGAGATCACGATGACCAACACGGCGAACGACGCTCCCGGCGAGTTCACCGTGGCGAAGGCCCTGGACGGCGAGGCCGCCGGGGACGTGCCGCTCAGCGCCGCGTTCACGGTCGAGTACTCCATCGACGGTGGGGAGACGTGGGAGACCCTCACCGTGGGGGCCGACGGGGTGCCCGTGTCCTCCGGTCAGATCCCGGCGGGGACCGAGGTCCTGCTGCGGGAGACCGATCAGCGGCCCGACGTGCCGGGGGTGCAGTGGGGCGAGGTGACGCTCACGGTCGACGGTGAGCCGGTCGACGGCGACACCGCGTCGTTCACCATCGGCCCGGACACCGTCGTCGAGCTCGTCGCGACGAACACCGCGGAGTACCAGCCCGGCAACTTCACCGTCGAGAAGCTGCTGGAGGGCAACGGCGCCGGCGACGTGCCCGACGGCACGGAGTTCACGATCGAGTACACGGTCGACGGCGGAGAGCCGCAGACCGCCACCGTGACCGTGGGCGAGCCGTGGACCTCCCCCGACCTGCCCGCCGGCAGTGAGGTCACCGTCACCGAGGTCGACCTGCCCGACGTCGAGGGCGTGATGTGGGGCGAACCTGCCCTGACCGTCGACGGCCAGGCCGCAGAGACGCCGGCCACGTTCACCGTCGGGGCAGGGACCACCGTCGGCGTCGAGATCACCAACACGGCCGAGGAGGCGCCCGGCAACTTCACCGTGGCGAAGTCGGTCACCGGCGGAGCGGCCGGTGACGTGCCGGGTGACGCGACGTTCGTCGTCGAGTACTCCATCGACGGTGGGGAGACCTGGGCAGAGCTGCGGGTCACCGCGGACGGCACCCCGGTCACCTCCCCCGACATCCCGGCCGGCACCCAGGTGATGGTCCGGGAGACCGTGGCACGGCCGGACGTTCCCGGGGTGACCTGGGGCGAGGTGCGTCTCAGCGTCGACGGCATGCCGATCAACGGCACGACGGCGACGTTCACGGTGGACGCGGACACGACCGTCGAGATCGTGGTGACGAACCCGGCGGAGCAGTCGCCCGGGACCTTCACGGTCGCCAAGGCGGTGGACGGCGAAGCGGCCGGCCAGGTTCCGGACGACGCCGAGTTCACGCTCGAGTACTCCACCGACGGCGGAGAGACCTGGAACCCGCTGACGGTGCGCGCGGACGGGACGCCGGTCACCGCACCGCAGCTGCCCGCCGGGACCGAGGTCCTGGTCCGGGAGACCGATGAGCGGCCCGACATCGACGGCGTCGAGTGGGGCGAGGTGTCGCTCACGGTCGACGGCGAGCCGGTCGACGGCGACACCGCGTCGTTCACGGTGGGCGCGGGGACCACGGTCGAGGTGGTGGTGACCAACACCGCGCAGCCGGCTCCGGGTGGGTTCGAGCTGGTCAAGGAGGTCACCGGGGACGCCGCGGGACTGGTGCCACCGGAGACCGAGTTCACCGTCGAGTACTCCACCGACGGCGGCCAGACGTGGGAGACCACGACGGTCACCGCGGACGGCACCCCCACCGTGGTGCAGGACCTGCCGGCCGGGACCGAGGTCACCTTCCGCGAGGTCACCCCGCTGCCCGAGGTCGACGGGGTCGTCTGGGGCGAGCCGGTCATCGACCCGCAGACCCTCACCGTCGAACCCGGCGCCACCGCCACGGTCACGGTGACCAACACCGCCGCCCCGGCACCCGGACAGTTCTCGGTCGCCAAGGCCCTCGACGGCGAGGCCGCCGGCGAGGTCCCCGGTGACGCGGAGTTCACCGTCGAGTACTCCACCGACGGCGGCCAGACCTGGCAGCCACTGACCATCACCGCCGACGGCACCCCCGTCACCGTCGAGGACCTGCCCGCCGGCACCGAGGTCCAGCTCCGCGAAACCGATGAGCGACCCGACATCGACGGCGTGGAGTGGGGCGAGGTCACCCTCACCGTCAACGGCGAACCCGTCGAGAGCCCGGCGAGCTTCACCATCGGGTCGAACACCGGCGTCGCGGTGGTCGTGACCAACGCGGCGGAGTACCTGCCCGGGGGCTTCTCGGTGGCCAAGGCCCTGGACGGCGAGGCCGCCGGTGAGGTGCCCGGTGACGCGGAGTTCACCGTCGAGTACTCCACCGACGGTGGCGAGACCTGGGAGCCACTGACCGTCACCGCGGACGGCACCCCGGTCGCGGTCGAGGACCTGCCCGCTGGGACCGAGGTGCTGCTGCGGGAGACCGATGAGCGGCCCGACGTGCCGGGCGTCGAGTGGGGCGAGGTGACGCTCACGGTCGACGGCGAGCCCGTCGACGGCGACACCGCGTCGTTCACGATCGGCGCCGACAGCACGGTCGAGCTCGTGGTGACCAACACGGCGAACCCGGCGCCGGGGAGCTTCTCCGTCGAGAAGGTGCTCGAGGGTGAGGCGGCCGGTCAGGTCCCGGAGGGCACGGAGTTCACGATCGAGTACACGGTCGACGGCGGGGAGCCGCAGTCCGCGACCGTGACCGTGGGTGAGCCGTGGACCTCCCCCGACCTGCCCGCCGGCAGCGAGGTCACCGTCACCGAGGTCAACCTGCCCGAGATCGACGGCGTCACCTGGGGTGACCCGGTCCTGACCGTGGACGGCGAACCCGCCGAGACACCGGCGACCTTCACCATCGGCGCGGGCACCACCGTCGGCGTCGAGGTCACCAACACGGCCAACCCGGCACCGGGGAACTTCTCGGTCGAGAAGCTGCTCGAGGGCGAGGCGGCGAACCAGGTCCCGGAGGGGACCGAGTTCACCATCGAGTACACGATCGATGGTCTTGACCCGATCAGCCAGACCGTGACGGTGGGTGAGCCGTGGACCTCGCCCGAGCTGCAGGCCGGGACCGAGGTCACGGTCATTGAGGTCGACCTGCCGGAGATCGACGGCGTCGAGTGGGGCGAGGTCGTCCTCACCGTCGACGACGAGCCGGTCGACGGCGACACCGCCACATTCACGATCGAGGCCGGCACGACTATCCAGGTCGTGGTGACCAACACGGCCCAGCAGGCACCGGGCGGGTTCGAACTGGTCAAGGAGATCACCGGGGACGCCGCCGGCCTGGTGCCGCCGGAGACCGAGTTCACGGTCGAGTACAGCGTCGACGGCGGCGAGACCTGGGAGGCCGCCACGGTCACCGCGGACGGCACGCCGACCGCGGTCGAGGACTTGCCCGCCGGTACCGAGGTCACCTTCCGTGAGGTCGCCCCGCTCCCGGACCTCCCGGGAGTCACTTGGGGCGAGCCGGTGATCGAGCCGGAGTCCTTGACGGTCGAGCCCGGCGCGACCGCCACCGTCACGGTGACCAACACCGCCCAGCCGTCACCCGGAAACTTCGCCGTCGCCAAGGTCTTGGACGGGCCCGCGGCCGGTGACGTCCCCGGCGACGCAGAGTTCACGGTCGAGTACTCCGTCGACGGCGGGGAGACGTGGGAGCCGCTGACCGTCACCGCGGACGGCGCGCCGGTCACCTCGCCGGACTTCCCGGCCGGCACCGAGGTCCTACTCCGCGAGACCGACGCCCGACCGGATGTGCCGGGAGTCGAGTGGGGCGAGGTCACCCTCACCGTCAACGGCGAGCCCGTCGAGGGCGAGACCGCCTCGTTCCCGATCGGCCCGAACACCGGCGCCGCCATCGTCGCCACGAACACGGCGGACTACACGCCCGGCGGGTTCACTGTGGAGAAGCTGGTCGAGGGTGGGGCCGCGGATGCGGTGCCGGACGGGACCGAGTTCACCGTCGAGTACGCCCTCGACGGCGGGGGGCCGCAGACCGCGACCGTGACCGTGGGCGTGCCGTCGACCTCCGAGGACCTGCCGGCCGGCACCGAGGTCGCCGTCACCGAGGTCGACCTGCCCGAGATCGACGGTGTCACGTGGGGCGACCCCGTCCTGACCGTGGACGGTGAACCCGTCGAGACACCGGCGACCTTCACCATCGGCGCGGGCACGACGGTCGAGGTGGTGGTGACCAACACCGCGCAGCCGGCTCCGGGTGGGTTCGAGCTGGTCAAGGAGGTCACCGGGGACGCCGCGGGACTGGTGCCACCGGAGACCGAGTTCACCGTCGAGTACTCCACCGACGGTGGCGAGACCTGGCAGACCACCACGGTCACCGCGGACGGGACCCCCACCGTCGTGGAGGACCTGCCGGCCGGGACCGAGGTCACCTTCCGCGAGGTCACCCCGCTGCCCGAGGTCGACGGGGTCGTCTGGGGCGAGCCGGTCATCGACCCGCAGACCCTCACCGTCGAACCCGGCGCCACCGCGACCGTCACGGTGACCAACACCGCCGCCCCGGCACCCGGACAGTTCTCGGTCGCCAAGGCCCTGGACGGCGGGGCCGCGGGTGAGGTCCCCGGTGACGCGGAGTTCACGGTCGAGTACTCCACCGACGGCGGCGAGACGTGGGAGCCGCTGACCATCACCGCCGGCGGCACGCCCGTCACCGTCGAGGACCTGCCCGCCGGCACCGAGGTTCAGCTCCGCGAGACCGCCGCCCGGCCCGACGTCGACGGCGTCGACTGGGGCGAGGTCACCCTCACCGTCAACGGCGAACCCGTCGACGGCGACACCGCAGTGTTCACCGTCGACCCCGACACCGGTGTCGCCATCGTCGTCACGAACACCGCCGACGTTCCGCCCACGCCTCAGCCACCGACGGAGCCACCGGACGAGCCGCCACCCGGTCCGGGCCTGCCGATCACGGGCGCCACCGGCGTCGGCCTTCTGGCCACCCTCGCGCTGCTTGCCGTCGCTGCCGGGCTGCTCATGATCCGTAGTCGCCAGCGCAACAAGTAGACGAGATCGCTCGCTTCCGTCACGTTGCTGAGCCGGTGAGGTCGGCCCGGACGGCACGATTCCGAGGACGACTGTCCGGAGGTCGACACAGCATCCACCGAGCCGGTTATCAGGGGGCCGGCCGCCCGTGGGGCGAACGTCTCAGTTGGTTCCGGCGCGGCCGAGACGCTAGAGTCGACTAGCCGAAAAGATTGCAGGCTGGTGTGGTTATTCCAGCCCTCGAACCACCGAGATGCAGTCGCGCCGCCGCGCGAACCCCCGGTACGCAACGTCCCGACGAAGTGGGACGGTGACGTGCCTTGAGGGACCTCGGCGTCACCGTTCCCGAAAGGAGCGGCCCATGAACAAGCGCAGCATCCTCGTGTCCCAGATCATCATGACTTTCCTCATGGCGCTCACCATGTCTGGAATCATGGGGCTGGTCGCGCTCGGATTCTCCCCTGCGTGGCTGAGTGCCTGGCCCAAGCAGTTCCTCATCGCCTGGCCGATCGCCTTTGCCCTCACCATGGTTGTCTGGCCCGCTTCCATGGCGCTGACCCGGGTCATCGTGAGGCCCAGCGCCGGCGAGAGCACGTCCGAAGCCTGACACCGGGCCGACCGACCGGTCGCGGCGGCGAGCGAAGCTCGAGTCAGGTGAAGAGACCAGCGCCCAGCGGGCGATCCTCGTCGAAACCTGGGAGCACCAGGAACGTCGCGCTGCCGGTCGGCGTGACGAACCGCTGAAGGTCGTCGGTCTCGTCGAGGCGCTGCTGCGTGCGCACGAAGGTGGCAAGCTCACGCTGAAAGCTGACGAAGAACAACCCGGTCTCGGGCCGGCCGTCCAACTCGGGGCCACTGAAGGTGTAACTGCGGCGCAGCATCAGACCGCTTCCCGTGAACGAGGGGTGTGCAGCCCGCACATGTGACCGGGCCGGCACGAGGTACTGCCCGTCCGGTGTCCTCGCCTCGAGATCGACGTCGTCGGTGGGAGCACCTCCGCTCAACGGAGTGCCGTCCCGCCGGTGCCGCCCGATCACGATCTCCTGCTCGCGTGTGTCCAGCGCCGCGAACGCGGTGACGTCCAACCGCAGCCGGCGGATCACGCACACCGTGGCACCCTGCAGCCGGCCTCGCCGCCAGACGTGCTCGTCCAACTCGTCTTCTCCGTGCGGGACGACGATGCCGTCGAGATGGCCGAACGGGTTCCGGGAGACGGTGCGTTCTCCGGGCCCACGAAAGCACGTCTCGGCCCAGCGTGCCACGGCGGCCTCGCCGAGCCGTGCCCGCAGGGCAGCGAGCGCGGCAGGGAGGACCGTGGGGTCCGAAGCGTGGAGAGAGAGCAACATATCCCCGCCCCGGCGCTCAGGCGCGATGTGCTCGTCACCGGCGAACACGGGCAGCTCCTCGGCGCCGGGCAAGCCCGGTTCGAGAACGGTCAGCACGCGCGGTCCGAGGCCGACCGTGATCGTCAGATCACCCGGCCCGTCCGGGAGGGTTCCGTCCCGATCCGGATCCGTCAAGGCAAGGATCGTTGCGCCAAGCTCGCTCAGCAGCTCGGCAAGCGTTGCCCGGTCCGCCCGCACATCGTCGGCCAGGTCATGTACGGCCACGAGTCCGTGCGGCTGTGGTGTGGCCGGTCGCGCGACACCTGCTTGCGTCCTGCCTGCGGCCGGGACCGGCGACGGCCGAGCCGACCGCGTGTGCTGCGCCGATGCGGGCGGCGGCGTGACAGCCTCCTCACGCCCGTGCCGGCCCACGGCGAACCCACCCGCAGCACTGCCCAGTACACCACCGGCGCCGAGCAGCATGCTGCGCCGCGTCGGGCCCGAAGTCCCATCCGGGCTGTTCACGATGCACCTGCCGGATGCGGCGGCGGCCCGATGTCCGGTCCGTCGTTGTCGGTCAGGTCGACCCTCGCCCAGCCGTCCGCGAGCCGAATCTCGACCCGGTGGGCCATGCCCGCCTCGTCGATCCAGTAGCGGACACCTGCCGCTGCCGGGTCCGGGGGACCTCCGTCGTCCTCGGGCGACGGTTGCTGGTCATCGGTACCTCGGTCGGATCCTGAGGTGGGCCCGGCGAACACCGTGACCGCCTCGCCCCCGACGTCGTCCTCGCGCAACCAGAGTGCTCCGCCTTCCCGGAGCAAAAGCGGGTTCTCGGGTCGATCGTTGCCCAGACGGGCGAGCATAGCGAACAGGGCTTCGATCGGGGAGGCGCTCGGATCCAAGGGGGCGATCGACCAACCGTCGAACGACTGCGGTGGTGGGCCCAGCCACTCCACCGGCGGGCCCGACGCCGTCGCCGGGGCCGCGGTGACGGCTACGTGCTCGTGGTCCCACACGACGACGTCACTCGGCACCCCGTCCGTGCTCACGGCGGCATAGCCGCCTCCGCCGGCATAGTCGAACCACCCTTCGACCTGGACTTCGTGCCCACCGTCTTGATATGACGCGGACACCTGCCGGCTTCCCGCGTCGAAATTCCGGAAACGCATCGTCGCAAGGCGCTCCGCCTCGTCGTCTGTGACCGGCCGGGGCTCCGGCTGCGAACCGCGCCCGTCGCCGCCGTCGTCCTCCTCGTGCTGACAGCCCGCCACAGACATCAGGACGAGCAGCAGCAGTGCTATCGCGGCGCGTGCCCTCGGTCTCCTGGGCGCGCTCATGGCCGCCCGCTACGCTCAGCGAGGAAGTCCGGCGGCGGCACCTCGACCGAATCGAGATCGGGTATCGCGGTCGTGGCCGGGAGCCTGTCGGGGACGCGCTCGGCGTCGTCCATCGAGTGCTGTGGGGGAGGCGCAGGCACCTGGAGGAAACTCATACCGGGCGGAATCTCCGGAGAAGGCAGCTCGCCGGCCCCGGTCGCCGGCTGCCGGCCGGAACAGTCCGCGAGGAGCGCGTCAGGTAACACGGTGGGCAGCCCCGACGCGCCCGTGACGCAGTTGTCCGCGGCCGGCGTTCGGCCGGCGGAGGTGTTGGCGATATCCACGCCGTTGGGGGCCACGTCCTCCGCCCTGAACATGTTTTGCTCGAAGGTGTTTCCCGTGGCCGCGAGGTCCTCAGCGTGGGTGAGCAGGATACCGGCGCGTGGATTCGCCGTCACGAGGTTGCGCGAGAAGAGGTTGTCCTGCCCACCGGAGACTCCGATGCCGATACCGAATCCACCCTGGGCGTGAGCGGGGGACTGCTCGGAATCGTTGTGGGTCACGACATTGCCGACCACGGTGTTGCCATGTTGCGGGGTGAACGCCTCCTGGTAGTTCGACAGTATCGCCATGCCCACCCGGTTGCCGGAGAAACGGTTGCCGACCACCACGACGGAATCCGAGGCGTTCGCGTTCTCGAATCCGACGGCGTTTCGCTCGGCGACGTTGCCCTGGACAAGCACGTCACACTCACGACACTGCCCCACGTAGAGTCCGGAGTCGGCTGAGCCGGAGGCGTAGCTGTCGGTGACGTATCCGTGCTGTGCGTGGAACGCATAGATCCCGTAGAGACCATTGTTCGCCGCCGTCACGTGGCTGACGCCGAAGCGCTCCACGGGGGGGAACTCGGCCGGGTCGAAGCGCTCGTAGTCGTCGACCGCGGGAGCGGCCGGGCCCGACTCGTCATGCAGACCGGTGACGAGCACGCCGTAGAACGTCGTCTCCTGGACCGTGAGGTTCTCGATCCGGACGCCGTCCGCGGTCGCCACGATGCCGGAGGGCCGGACACCTTCACCGTCGATCACCACCTCGTCTCGCTCGGTTCCCCTGACCGTGACGTCTTCGGTCGCCACGTGCACCTCCTCCCGGTACACGCCGGGCGAGACCAGCACGAGATCACCCGGTTCGGCCGCCCGGACGGCGGCCGAGATCGTCTCGTGCTCCTCCGGCACCTGGAGGATCGCCGGGTCCTCGTCGGTGCTGACATCGGTGCCGGTTCCGCAGGCCGTGAGAGCGGTCAACAGGCTGATAACCCCGAACAGGGCGATGGCTCGTGTCATCCGAGCACTGTGGTCTCGGCAGCGGTCCGCGAACACATGCTCATGTCCGCGACCGTCTCGTGCGGCCTTCGTCACAAGGATTACCGTAACGCCGCAGGTCTGACGGCGACGGGCTAGAAGCTCGTGTTTGCGGGTCAGCGGCGTAGGCGGTATCCGACTCCGCGGACGGTCTCGATGAACCGCGGGTGGCCGGGGCCGTCGCCGAGCTTGCGGCGCAGGTTGGCGACGTGAACCTCGACGGAGTGCCGGTCCGCGTCCGAGACGACCGCTCCGGTGTCGTAGCTGTCGGCCCAGGCGCGCTGGACCAGTTCGTCCTTGCGCAGCACGCGCGTCGGAGACTCGACGAGGGCGACGAGAAGGTCGAACTCCGTTCGTGTCAAGGACACCGCTTGACCGTCGAGCTCGGCCGTGCGGGCGTCGACGTCGACCACGAGGCCACGGTGGGACAGCACCCGGTTGACCGGGCGGGTGGCCGCCGTCGCCACCGCCGGCTCGGCGGGCGAGCCCGGGGAGAACGGTGACGGGCTCGCCCCCGGGCTGGCCGCCGTCGGAGCCGGCGCACCGGAGTACGTGGGGTGGTGCCCGCTCGCACTCGCGGCGAGGACGTCCGCGGGAGTGACCGGGTGGGGCGCGCCGGTGATCGTGCCGTTGGTCGGCGCAGCCTGGCCAGCCACGACGGCGCCTCCGCTGGTGAAGCCGGCCAGCGTCCGGGGCCGGCGGAGCATGGCCTCGATGCGGGCGCGGAGCTCGCGCGGCCGGAACGGTTTGGTGATGTAGTCGTCGGCGCCGGCGTCCAGCCCGAGGAGCGTGTCGATCTCGGCGGCGCGGCCGGTGAGCATGACGAGGTATGTGGTGGAGAACCGCCGCACGCGCCGGGCGACCTCCAGGCCGTCGATGTCCGGCAGGGCGATGTCGAGCGTGGTGACCAGCGGATTGTGGGCACGCACCAGCTCGACGCCGTCGGTGCCCGTGGCCGAGGCGTGCACCTCGAACCCCGCCTGCGTCAGCGTGGTCTCGAGCAGGAAGCGAATGTCAGGGTCGTCCTCGACCACGACGGCTGACCGCAATTCCTCCACCGGCACAAACTAACGAGAACCACGGACATCCGGGGAGGTCCGGCTGATCCGAGACAGTTTCGTGACGTTCCAGGCTCACGGTTGGCAGGCGCGGACGCCTGTCACAGCTGTTCGGGCCCACCCCCGGGCGCAGCCTCCAGCGCCGCCCTGAGCGCCCCCATGAGCCCCGGGACGGCGGCCCGGTCCCGGGCCTGGAGCGCCTCGAGGAGCTCGCGCGCCCGGCCGCTGGCCGCCATGTTGCCGAACGTCCCCGTTGAGCCGGCGATCTGGTGGGCGAGTTCGACGCCCTCGATCCACATCTCGTCCGGGGTTCCGGGCTCCAGGTCGGCGCAGAGCCGGCCCAGGCGATCGGCCCGCTGCCGATTGCGGTGCGCGGCCCGCTCGCTGAGCTGGGCGAGCACTGCCTCGGGATCCTGCGCCGTCACGGCTCACGCCCGAGCAGGCGATTGACGTCCTCGGCCAGGGTCATCGGGTCGAACGGCTTGGCGATTGTCCCGACGGCGCCGTCGGCCTCCCACTCTTCCTCCCGCCCGGGCGTGACCTTCGCGGTGAGGAACACGACCGGGATCTCCCGCGTCTGGCGATCCGTCTGCAACTCGCTGAGGATGGCGGGCCCGTCCAGCACCGGCATCATCACGTCGAGCAGGATCGCGTCCGGCTGCGTATCAGCGGCCACCCTAAGCGCCTCTCCGCCACTGGAGACGGTCGTCACGCGCCAGCCGCCGACGACCTCCAACGCCATCTGCGCGACCTCGCGGATGGTCTCGTCATCGTCCACGACCAGGATGTGAGGCGGATGCATGGCTCCTCCCGCGCTGCGCGGGCGCGCTCGGCGGCTTGTCCGGACGCTACCGCACACGGAACCGGCCCACGTGACGGTTGCGCTCGCTAGAGTCCGATCATGACGCCCGGTGCGGGTCCTCACCGGCACGGCAGGTTTCGCTCTTTGGCGTTACTGACCACGGCCTGGCTCGTCGTCGCCTTCGCCGTCCTGGTCAGTGATCTTCCGGTCGGCGTCCGCGCACAGTTCTCCGAGATCGTGCTGCCGGCATCGGCGCTGGTCACGGCGACCAGCTGCGCAGTCACGGCGGCGCGGTCGTCGGGTCGACGACGGCGGGCGTGGGCGTTGTTCGCAGCCGCCGGGTACCTCGCCGCCTTGGCGAATCTCGCCGCGCTCGTCGTCGGGCCCACGCAAGTCGGCGACTTCACCTACGTCACCGCGCTCGTCCTCGGCATCCTCGCGCTCCTTTCCCTTCCGGCGACACCGCTACGCGGGACGCGGGTGGCGCAGATGGTTCTCGACGGCGTGGTCGTGGGCGGGTCGGTCCTGTTCGTCGCTGCGGTGGCGGTCTTCCCCGGGCTCGAGGTCTCCGACGGACTGACGCTCACCACCCTCGCGGCGCTCGTGCTCCCCCTGATCGACGCCGTCGTCGTCACGCTCGCCGTCTTCGTCATCACCCGCAGCGCCCGGCGCGAACGTGTCCCGCTCGTTCTCGCCGCCCTGTGCTTCACGTTCTTCGCCCTGGGGGACCTGTCCTACGCCGTCTTCGGGATGTCGGCCTTCGAGTTCGGCACCCCGGTGGACCTGACGTGGATCATCGGCTACGGCCTCGGCGCGCTCGCCGCCCGCCATCCGGACGCCGTGGGGACCGATGTTGCCCTGACACCGGAGGAATCGCCGGTCGCGGCGACGGCGCTGACGTTCGGGCTGTTCATCTTCGCCGCCGTCATCGGGGTGGCGACGATGAACCGGCTGCCCTGGGGCGCCGTCGCCCTCGTGCTGTGGGCGATCATCCTGTTGGCCGTCGCGGCCCGGCAGACCATCCTCGTGGTGGACAACGAGCGGCTCCGGCGCGCCCTCGAACGCCGGGTCCGGGCCCGCACCGACGAACTCCGGGCGATGACCCGCTCCACCGAGCTGATGCTCTCCTCGGTCGGCGACGGCATCTACGGCGTCGACCGCGACGGCAACGTCACGTTCCTCAACCCCGCGGCGGCCGAGACACTCGGCTACAGCGAGACGGAACTCGTCGGCCGCCACGCGCACGCCACCTTCCACGCGGCCCGCCCCGACGGCGTGCCGTTCCCGTACGAGGGCTGTTACATCGCCGAGGCGATCGGCGCCGGGTCGACGGTGACCGCCGAGGAGGACGTCTACCGACGCGCCGACGGCGAGACGGTCCCGGTGGAGGTCACGGCCAGCCCGGTGCTCGACGGACCGGTTGTGCGCGGCGCCGTCGTCGTCTTCCGGGACGTGACCGAACGTCAGGAGATCGACCGGATGAAGGACGAGTTCGTCTCCGTCATCTCGCACGAGCTGCGCACCCCGCTGGCTTCGATCCGCGGGTCGCTCGGGCTGCTGGCCGGGGGAGCGGCGGGCCGGCTCACCCCGCAGGCCGAGCGGATGGCCACCATCGCGATGGAGTCGAGCAAGCGCCTGGCCCGGCTCATCGACGACATGCTCGAGGTGGAGCGGATGCAGGCCGGCGCCGCCGTCATCAACACCGACGACCACGCAGCCGCCGCACTCGTCGAGGCGGCGCTGGACGAGGTTCGCAGCGCGGCGAACGAGGCTCAGGTGGACTTGCGGCGCGGGGACATCACCGGGCAGGTCCACGCCGACGCCGACCGCATCGTGCAGACCCTCATCAATCTCCTGGGTAACGCCATCAAGTTCTCGCCGCGGGGAAGCCCGGTATTCGTGGAGGCCGGCCCGGCGGGCGGTTATGTGGAGTTCCGGGTGATCGATCGTGGCCGCGGTATCCCCGAGGACCGTCTCGAGCGGATCTTCGGTCGCTTCGAGCAGGTCGACGCCTCAGACGCCCGGGAGAAGGGTGGGACGGGGCTCGGACTGGCGATCTCCCGGGGGATCGTCGAACGGCACGGCGGCCGCATCTGGGCGACCAGCCGCCTGGGGGAGGGCTCGACGTTCCATGTCACGTTGCCGCGCGCGGATGTGGACCGGGACGGGGAACCGGTGACCGAGACGGGAAGGACCGAAGAGTGGCGGAGTCGTTAACGGGCCAGGAGGGAACGCACACGGTGGAGGCAAGGCATCACGAGGACGCCCCGGTCATCCGGGTCAGCGCGGGGTCCGGGTCGGGCAGGACCCGGTTGTCGGCCTTCGACGCGGCGCTGCGCAGTGCAGGGGTCGCGAACTTCAATCTCATTCGGCTCAGCTCGGTGATCCCGCCCGATGCCGAGGTGCGCGAGGTCGAGGCTGTCGATCAACTCGTCGGGCGGCACGGGGACCGCCTGTTCTGCGTCTACGCGTCGGCGCACGCGGAGCTGCCGTTCCACCAGGCGTGGGCGGGGGTGGCGTGGGCGCTGGCGGACGACGGTAGCGGCGCCGGCCTCTTCGTCGAGCACGAGGGGCCGTCGGAGGACCAGGTCGGCCACGACCTGACGGCGAGCCTCGAGGACCTCATCGCCGGGCGCGGCGGCGGTTATGCCGAGGCAGGCCGCGTGGTCACCTCGGTCACCTGCGACACCGAACCGGTGTGCGCCGTCGTCGTGGCGGCCTATCTGGCCCAGGGGTGGACAGCGTGAGCGAGCCGAACCTGGATGTCACGACGGTGCGCCGCCTGCCCGAGGACGTCATCGACATCTTCTGGCCCATCTACCGGGCCTCGTTCGAGCCGCTGACCGTCCGCGCCGCGGCACGTCACCTGCTCAGCCGCGAGGAGTTCGAGGAGGACATGCGCGACGAGCGCATCCTCAAGTTCCTCGTGCAGGACGGCGGGCGGATCGTCGGCATGACGACGATGACGACGGATCTGGACGCCGTGCCGTGGATCAGCCCGGAGTACTACCGGCACCACTATCCGGAGCACGCAGCCCGCGGGGCGATCTACTACTTCGGGTACGCGCTCGTCGGTCCGGACCACCGCCGCAACCGGGTGTTCGTCGCCATGCTTGACAGCATGCTGGCGCTGCTGCTCGAGAACCGGGCGATCGCGGCCTACGACGTCAGCCGCTACAACGACGAGACGGTCAAGCTGGCCGAGCGGCTGTTCATCCGTGCCCGCCAGACCAGCGAAGTGACCGTGGACGTCGCGGACGTGCAGACGTACTACGCGGCCACCTTCCACGGACCACGCAGCGACTGAGACGTACGCGAGCGGGGTGCGGGACCGGCGCTTTCGGTGATCTCGGGCTCGGGGCCGGCTCGTTCGGGAGCGGTGCCCGAGCGGGCTCTGGAACGCACGCCTCGGCACCGCACGCTCGTTCCGGCACCGGTGCGGCCGCGCGAGCCACCGTTCATCCAACCAGTCCGGCGCCCGTCCCAGCAGCCGGGCCCGAGATGAAGCCGACGGCGGGACGCGCCACCATGGCGTCGTGCCTGCTCACGCGCCCCGCGAC
Organism: Georgenia deserti; assembly: GCF_042680605.1. Classification (NCBI taxonomy): domain Bacteria; kingdom Bacillati; phylum Actinomycetota; class Actinomycetes; order Allobogoriellales; family Allobogoriellaceae; genus Georgenia; species Georgenia deserti. Next base: position 563,537 of record NZ_JBHUEE010000002.1, on the reverse strand, counting down.
CCGGATCGCGGGCGGGCTGCGCCGATGTTCCCGATGCGGAACGTGGTGCTGGGTGCATTCGTGCCGACCTTCGTATTCGACATCGGCATCGGGGCGATGCTGCCGATCATCGCGCCCTCGGCCGTGGCTCGCGGGGCGGATCTCGCGCTCGCCGGATTGCTCACCGCGCTGCTGCCGATCGGCCAGATCCTCGCCGACGTGCCGGCCGGTGCGCTGACCACCCGCATCGGCGACCGCCGGGCGATGGTCGCCGCCGGCTTCGTCGCCGCGCTCGCCTTCGCCGGTGCCGGGCTGGCACCGGGGCTCCTCACCCTCGCCGTCGCGGTGGTCGCCATCGGGGCGGCGTCGGCGGTGTACAACCTCGCGCGCCACTCGTACCTCACCGAGATCACGCCGCCGCTGCGCCGGGCACGGGTCCTCTCGACCCTGGGCGGGGTGCACCGGATCGGCCAGTTCGTCGGGCCGTTCGTCGGCGCGCTGGTCATCCACGGTGGCGCCGTCGACCACGCCTACTTCCTCGGGGTCGCGACCGCGCTGGCCGCGACGTTCACGCTGCTCGCGGTCCGGCCGGAGGGCCACCCCGGTCCGGCGGTGACCCGTCCGGCGGAGCCGGTGCCCACCGTGCGTGAGGCCCTACGGCAGCACCGCGCCGTGCTGACCTCGCTGGGCGTCGCAGTGGTTCTCGTCGGGGCGGTGCGCGGCGCGCGTCAGCAGGTGGTGCCGCTGTGGGGCGAGCATCTCGGCCTGGATCCGGCGGTGACGTCCCTGATCTTCGGCATCGCCGGCGGGATCGACATGCTGCTGTTCTACCCGGCCGGGAAGGTCATGGATGTGATGGGCCGGTTGTGGGTCGGGATTCCGGCGATGCTCGTCATGGGCAGCGCGATGGTCGCGATCCCGCTGACCGGCGGGGCGGTCAGCCTCGGTGTGGTCGCTGCCCTGCTCGGATTCGGCAACGGCATGAGCTCGGGCATCCTCATGACTCTCGGCGCCGACGTGGCGCCGGCGCACGGCCGGGCCCAATTCCTCGGCATGTGGCGGGTGCTGCAGGACGGCGGTGTGGCTCTCGGTCCGCTCATCGTCTCCGCGGGGGCGGCGCTCGGGTCACTGGCCGGCGGGATCTGGGCAGCAGGTGCTCTCGGACCGGCCGCCTCGGCCGCGCTGGCGCGGTGGGTACCCCGGTGGACCGTGCACGCGAACCGCGCCACGCGCCGGCGGGCCGGTCTGGCCGACTGATCGGCGCTCGCGGGCCGGTCCTGGGCCCCCCTGCCGTGTGATCCGCCCGCCGCCACGAACCACCGCCGGAACGAGGTTGCAGAATCTGTCGAAAAGCGGATGGATTCTGCAACCTCGTTTCGGGCTCGGGCTCGGGCTCGGGCTCGGGCTCGGGCTCGGCTCCGGTTCGGGTTCGGGTTTGGGTTCGGGCTCGCGTTCGGGTTCGGAGGCCGGCTCGCCTTCGAGCTCACGTCCAGCGCCCGAGGCCGTACCCTCGCGCAGGTGCGCCATCAGCCGAACCTTCAGCTCGCCGACGTCGGTGCCGCGTGGGACCCAGACCCCAGCGCGGGGGAGTGGATCGCCCCGCTGCTCGGGCCGTTCGGCCAGCGGCTCGACCACGCCGTGCCGCGCGGCTACGAGCGCTACGCGGTGGTGCCCGTGCCCGAGTGGGACGATCCGGACGCCAACCCGCTCTCCTGGCTGGAGACGCTCCTCGACGTTCTCGAACCGATCACCGGGGATCAGCCGGTCCATGTCGGCTACTGGGACGGCTGGGGCTGGATGTACCGGCACGGCGAGGACGCGGCGACCGCACCCGGAATGAGCGCTCACGTCGCCCGGACCACGGGTTGGCGTGCCCGTCTCGCCCGGCTGCTGCCACGCCCCGCCCGGCGCCTCATCCCACCGGGCCGGCAGCTACGGGAGGCACGCGCCGCCGCCCAGGCCGAACTCAGTGCGGCCCGGGTCGAGCACCCGGCCGCGGCGCCCCTGCAGCTCCCGCACCGCGACTACTACCTCTGGACCGGCCCGCTGCGCTCGGCGACGGTCTTCGAGCGGTGGCCCGACCCGCCCTCGCTCATCTGGCCCGAGGACCGCTCGTGGTTCGTCGGAGCACCGATCTACACCCTCGAGGCCGCGGTCGGCGGGGACGCCACGCTCATCGATGCCGTCCTCGCCCGTCCGGAGCTCCACGCGCGCGCCGCCCAGCCTGAAACCGTGCTCGATATCGACGACTGACGCGCTGACCGGGTCCTCATGCGCTGACCGAGCCGCCCGAGCCGTCCGACCGCCGGACAACAGGCCCTGCCCAGCCGTCCGCCGCCCGTCCGGCTCGCCACGGACCGGCCGGTAGCCTTTCGGACGGACACGTACCGCCGGGGGACCGGCACGCCGGTAGGACCGGCACTCGAGATCTGGGAGGCCGGTCGAGCATGAGCACCACGCCGTGGCTGGGGCAGCCCGCGCACACCCGGTGGCTGGAGCAGGAGTCCGACGCGCTGCTGCGGTTCGGCCGGGCCTCACGCACCGACCGCGGGTTCGGCTACCTCGGCGCCGACGGCACCGTCGACAAGAGCGTCGACCACGAGCTGTGGGTCACCTGCCGCATGGCCCACTGCTTCTCCCTGGCCGTGCTGCTCGGCCGGGCCGGCTACGGCCCGCTCGTCGACCACGGCCTGCGCGCGCTCGCCGAGACGTTCGAGGACGCCGAGCGTGGCGGATGGTTCACCGCCGTCGGCCCGGACGGCCCCACCCAGACGCGCAAGGACGCCTACCCGCACGCGTTCGTCCTGCTGGCCACCGCCTCCGCCACCGTGGCGGGACGACCCGGCGCCGCGGAGCTCTTCGCCCGCGCGCAGGCCGTCCAGCTCGAGCACTTCTGGCGCGAGAGCGAGGGCATGGTCGTCGAGAGCTGGGACCGCACGTTCACCGAGCTCGAGGATTACCGCGGCGTCAACGCCAACATGCACACCGTCGAGGCCTACCTCGCCACCGCCGACGTCACCGGGGACGAGGCTTGGCTGGACCGAGCGCTGAGCATCACCCGCCGCGTCGTCAACGACTTCGCCCGCGGTGCGCACTGGCGCATCCCCGAGCATTTCGACCCGACCTGGCGGGCGCTGCCGGACTACAACCGCGACCAGCCCGGCCACAAGTTCCGTCCCTTCGGCGCCACCATCGGTCACTGGTTCGAATGGTCCCGCCTGGTCATGCAGGCGCGGGACTCGCTCGTCTCCCGCGGGCGCGAGCCCGAGCCCTGGATGCTCGAGGGTGCGACGGCCCTGTTCACCCGCGGCGTCGAGGCCTGGGCGGCCGACGGCGTGGACGGCTTCGTCTACACGGTCGACTTCGACGGCGCGCCGGTGGTGCGCGAGCGCATGCACTGGGTGGTCACCGAGGCGATCGGCGCCGCCGCCGTCCTCCACCGCGCGACGGCCGAGCAGACGTACGCCGACTGGTACCAGCGGTGCTGGGATCACGCCGTGGAGCACTTCGTCGAGGCCCCGGGCGCGTGGCATCCCGAGCTCAGCCCCCAGCTCGGTCCCTCGGCGAAGACCTGGTCCGGTAAGCCGGACATCTATCACTCGTTGCAGGCGACCCTCATCCCGCGCCTGCCACTCTCCCCGGCGATCGCACCGGCCCTCGCGGCCGGGCTGCTCGACGCCTGAGGTGCCCTCCTACCGCGTCGAGATGACGGTGGGGCTGCTGGCTCCCGGCGTCGCGCCGGAGGAGTTGCTTCCCGCAGCCGCCGGTGCGGCGGCAGAAACCACGACGGTCGAGGCCAAAGACGTCGGTGTCCGGGCCGGTCAGGCCCGGATCCGCGTGCGCTACACCGCCGCTGACGACGGCGAGGCGCACCGCATCGCCGCGGTGGTCCACGAGACTGCGGCTCGCCTCGCGGAGGTCGGTGCGCCAGGCGTGACGCTGCGCCGCGGCGGACGGTGGATCAGCGTCTGACCAGCACGTGATGTTGGCCACAACGCCGGATCTGCCCTATGGTCTGGCGGGCAACGTGGCCCAGCAGGGGGGCCTTTCGCTCGACATGTGAAAGGAATGCATACGCATGGACCTCACGCAGAGTCTCCAGGACACCCTGGGAGGCTTCATCGAGTTCATCCCGAGGCTGCTCGCAGCCCTCGTCATCCTCCTCATCGGATGGATCATCGCCAAGGTGCTCGAGGGCGCCGTCGTCCGGGTGCTCAGGGCGGTCCGGGTCGACCAGCTCCTCCAACGTGCCGGGATCGCCGGTCCGCTGCAGCGTGCCGGGTTCGGTGACGGGGCCAAGCTGCTCGCGAAGATCCTCTACTACGCGATCATCCTGATCGCACTCCAGCTCGCCATCGACGTCCTCGGCCTACAGGCCGTCCAGGACGTCCTCAACGGTCTCGTGGCGCTGCTGCCACAGATCTTCGTGGCCCTGGTGATCGTGGTGATCACCGGAGCGGTGGCCAACGCGGTCAAGACGCTGTTCGGCAACGCGATCGTGCGCCTACCGGCGGGGAACCTCATCCTCAACCTCGTCGTCGCCGCGATCTGGGTCATCGGTGTCTTCGCCGCTGTCGACCAGGTCGGCGTGGCGCAGAGCATCGTGGACACCTTGTTCAGCGTTCTCATCGGCTCCCTGGGCCTGATCCTGGTGATCAAGTTCGGCGTCGGTGGAGTCTGGGCGGCCAAGGACCGGTTCTGGCCGGCCGTGTACGACAAGTTCAGTGCGGCCGCCGCCCCGGCCGGTCAACAGCCGACGACGTCGCAGGCCGGCACCCAGCCGCCGGCTGCGGAAGGACCGGGGTCCGGCGCGCCGGGCTATCCGTCCGGGCCGCAGGCCTGAACCGGCGACGGCGACCACCGGCACCCTGCTCGGTCGCCGTCCTGACCCGATCCGCGCGGGCCGCCACCACGGCGGCCCGCGCGGCGCGTTCGCAGACCTGCAACCTCAAGAACCTCAAGAACACCTGCCGGAAAGCTGCGCCGTCTTGAGGTCGGCCTTGAAGCTCGCGCCCAAGACTTGCCGTGGGCGTACGGAAAAGGCGGAATCCGCGGACTCCGGCGACCATCCGCACCGGCCGCGGAGGCACCGTCGGCCGGCACCGTCCCGGCCGTCGGAGGAGTCGTGCCCGAGCCCCTGGTCGATCCGGCCGTGCTGGACCGGCTTGCCCGGGACATCGGCCGGAAGGCCGCCCAGGAGTTCGCCGAGCGTTACCGCACCGCCGTCGTCGAGCGACTGGCCGCCCTGCGGACCGCCGTGGCGGAGCGCCATCTCGACCGGGCGCACAACCTGCTCATCAACATCGACGGCGCGAGCCGCATGCTCGGCGCGCGTCGCCTGGCCCTCGCGGCCGGCCGGCTCGCCGATCGGCTGCGCGAGGACCACGCGCCCACGCCGGAGGATCTGTCCGAGCTGAGCCGGCTCGTCTCGCTGACCGACGCCGAGCTGGCCCGGGTGCTGGACGGCCGGGAAGGCGGGTCGTCGTGAGCGGCGCCGCTCAGCCCGGTCACACCTCGCCGGCATCGTGCGCGAGCAGCGCCACCTGTGTCCGGTTGGACAGCTCGAGCTTGAGCAGGATCTGGGAGACGTGGGCCTTGACGGTGGCGAGCGAGAGGAAGAGCTCACCGGCGATCTCGGCGTTCGTGCGCCCCTGCCCGATCGCGCGCACCACCTCTCGCTCGCGCTCGGTGAGCCCGGCCAGCCGGCGCCGGGCCAGGGCGGCGACACCGCCGTGGTCGACGGCGTGATCGATGAGCCGCCGGGTCACCGTGGGGGAGAGGATCGACTCGCCCAGCGCCGCGCGCCGGACGGCGTCTGCGATCTGCTGCGGCGGGGTGTCCTTGAGCAGGAACCCGTTCGCTCCGGCGCGCAGCGCGCCGAGGATCTCCTCATCGGAGTCGAACGTGGTCAGCACCACGACCTCCGGTGCCCCGGCCCTGGCGCGCAGCCGCGCCGTGGCGCGCACGCCGTCCAGCCGGGGCATCCGTAGGTCCATGAGGACGACGTCCACCGGGTGCCTGTCCAGCAGCGCCGGCACCTCGTCGCCGTCGGAGGCCTCACCGACGACGGCGATGCCGTCCGCGCCGTCGAGCATCATGGTCAGCCCCGCCCGGACCAGCGGGTCGTCGTCGACCACGAGCACCCGGGTGGTCACGTCGGCCATGGTAGCCACGCCGCGAGCGTGAACCGCCCGGTGCGGACGCCGTGGTGCAGCCGACCGCCGAGGAGCTCGACCCGCTCGGTCAACCCCACCAGGCCCGTGCCCGAACCCGGCGGACCGGCCGGCGCCACCTCCGGGACGGTGTTCGACACGGTGACCTCGACGCCGTCGTCCGCGGAGCCGTCCACGAGCACGCTCACCGGCCGCCCCGGCGCGTGCTTGCGCGCGTTGGTCAGCCCTTCCTGCACCACGCGGTAGACGGTCCTGCCGAGCAGCCCCGGCACCTGATCCGGTACGCGCACGTCCAGTTCGACGGCGGACCCGGCCGCCTCGCTCTCCTGCGCCAGGCGGGACAGCCCGTCCAGGCCGAGCGGCGGGGCCGGGACAGCGCCGCTCTCTGCCGTCGGCTCGTACCGCAGCAGCCCGATCACCTCACGCAGTTCGTCCAACGCCTGGTGCACGCCGCCTCGTACCACGGCCGCTGCGCGGGCGACCTGATCCGGCGGGGCGTCGGGCCGGAACTCGAGCGCGCCGGCGTAGGTGGCGAGCAGCGAGAGCCGGTGCGCGAGCACATCGTGCATCTCGCGCGCGATCCGCGACCGCTCCTGCGTACGCGCGGCGGCCACCGCCCGGTCCCGGTCGTCCTCGGCGCGGCGTGCCCGCTCCCGCAGCGCCGCCATCACCATGGCCCGGCTCCGCCCGAGCGCGCCCCAGCTGAGCAGGGCCGCGTGCGCGAGAACCACCAGCACCACCCACCACAGCGTCGGCAGGTCGGCCACCGGCCGCCACAACCCGCGCAGGAGGTGCGTCCCGATGCCGACCGCCGCCACCACCGCCGCCGTGGCAAGCGGCCGGCTCCGAGCCACCCACACCAGTGCGACGGTCGAGGCGGGCGTGGCGACGGGCGAGACCGCCGCCAGTAGTGCCAGGCCGATCGCCGCCGGCAGCGCACCGACCCACAGCAGCGGCACCGCCGCCGTCGCCACGACCAGAACCCCCACGTCGAGCACATCCTGGGCGAGCGGCCCACCCGGGTGCTGCTCGGCGAGGAGCGTCAGCCCGCCCAGCACACCGACGACGGCCGTGATCACGCCGACGACGCCGGCGGTCGGACGGACGGGTTCACACCCCGCGACGAGAGCCATGGCCGGAGCGTATGACCGGCCGGTCGTCCGGGGGACCGACCAAAGTCGGTTGTCGCACCGACCCTCGCCCTGCAGGGGATGGCCGCCCGACCGATGCCGACGCCGCTGCTCCCGCAGGAGCGTGGTGACCGCTCGAGCGCGCCGCGCTCACCGAACGAAGGAGAACCCCATGATCACCACGTCGCGCACCACCGTCCCGCCCGGCTCCCTCAACGACTCGGGGTCGGCGCCGCGCCGGCGCCGACGGCGTCTGGTCGCCGTGCCGGCGTCCGCGGCGGCGGCGCTGGCTGTCTGGGTCGTGGCGGTCCCGGTCCTCGGCGTCGAGCTCACCGTCGCTGCGGCAGATGCTGCGCCGTGGACGGTGAGTCCGGTCTCGGTCGCACTCGCGGGTCTCGCCGCGCCGCTGGCGGGATGGGGGTTGCTCGCCCTCCTCGAGCGAGTCACCGCCCGGGGCCGGACCATCTGGACCGTCGTCGCGATCGCGGTCGCCGTTCTCTCGCTGCCCGGGCCGTTCGCTCAGGCGACCACCACCGCCGCCGCGGTCACGCTGGCCGCGATGCACGCCGTCGTGGCGGCCGTGGTCATCCCGGCCATGGCTGGCTCGGCTCGCACGCGCCCGTAGGCCTCGGCGCCGCACCCGCCATACTCGCGTGCAGGCGCCGTCGGGCCCGTGGCCTGGAGCCGCGGTCGACCGGTCGGCGGCGTCACCGGCCGATCAGGACGACGGCGCGAGTCGAGCGGGAGGCGAGGTATGAGCGACCAGGCGCGCTATCGCGTCGAGTCCGTCGATCACGCCTTGCAGCTTCTCCTCCTGCTCCAGGGCCGGCGTGACCTCAGGGTGACGACGGCGGCGAGCACCCTGGGGATCGCGCCGTCCACCGCACACCGGCTGCTGACCACGCTCGCCGCCCGCGGGTTCGTCACCCAGGACAGGGTGTCGAAGGCCTACCGCATCGGCCCGGCGCTCATCGAGCTCGGTGTCCGCAGCACCGACTCCTTCGACCTGCGGGAGGCGAGCGAGCCGCACCTGAAGGACCTCGCCGGGCGGATCGGGGAGACGGTGAACCTGCTCGTCCTGCAGGGGCCCTCGACCCGGTTCGTCGCCGGGTTCGAGAGCAACCAGCAGGTCCGCACCCACGTGCTGACCGGGACCCTGCTGCCCGCTTACGCCACCTCCGGTGGCAAGGTTCTGCTGGCCGAGCTCCCGCGCGAGAAGCTGCGGGAGCTGTACCCGGACGGTCTGCGCAAGCTCACGCCCCGCACCAGGACCTTCACCGAGCTCGTCGACGAGCTCGCCCTGGTGCTCATGCGCGGCTACGCCGTCAATGACCGGGAGAGCACCGACGACCTCGGCGCCGTCGCGGTGCCGCTCAAGGACCACCTCGGCCGGACCGTCGCGGCGGTGGCCATGTCCGCGCCGAGCGAGCGGCTGCCGTTGCGGCAGATCCGCGAGCACGTGGTCGCGCTGCGCGAGTGCGCCACGCGGATCCGCGCGGACCTGTGGCGCCGTCACCTCTGAGGATCGGCGGCCAGACTTCGGACGGCTGCCGGCCCCCCCCGATTCCGCTGTGCAGAATCACGCCGCGGCCGGTGTTGTCGGCGCCGGACGCGCGCTGTTTGCGTGAGGACGCGCTGCTCAGGGCCGCGACGTCGCGGCACCGGAAAGGACCGTCTCCCGATGAAGATCGACGCCTTCTGCCATCTGCTTCCTCCCGCCTACGCGGAGCGCCTGTTCGCGATCGACGACAGCCCGGTCGCGCGGAACATCCAGACGCGGGTCAGCGGGATACCGGCTCTGGTCGACATGGATGTCCGACGGCGCGCGATGGACGAGTTCGGCCCCGACTACCGGCAGATCATCAACACCGCGGCCCCGCCGCTGGAGGACCTCGGCCCGGCCGAGCGCACGGTCGAGCTCGCCCGCATCGCCAATGACGGCATGGCCGAGCTCGTGCGCGACCACCCGGACCGGTTCGCCGGGTTCTGCGCCGCCGTCTCCCTGGACGACGTCGACGCCGCCATCGCCGAGGCCGAACGCGCCTTCGACGAGCTCGGTGCCGTCGGGGTGCAGATGTACACCCACTTCCACGGCGGACCGATGGACGACGAGCGGTTCTTCCCCTTCTACGAGGCCGTCGCGCGCCGCGGGAACAAGATGATCCAGGTCCACCCGTGCCGGGACGCGAGCTGGGCCGACTACAAGACCGAGGAGCGCTCGAAGTTCGAGCTCTGGTGGACCCTCGGCTGGGAGTACGACCTCTCGGCCTACATGTCTCGTCTCGTCTTCGCCGGCATCTTCGAGCGGCTGCCGGACATCAAGATCCTCATCCACCACGGCGGCGCGATGATCCCGCACTTCGCCGGCCGCGTCGGCCCCGGCTGGGACCAGCTCGGCGCCCGGACCCCGCCGGACCAGCTCGCCGTCGTCACCGGCTACCCGCTGACCAGGCGCCCCATCGACTACTTCCGGCAGTTCTACGTCGACACCGCCTACTTCGGGGCCGGTGACCCGATGCGCACCGCCATCCGGTTCTTCGGCGTCGAGCGCACGCTCTTCGCCTCCGACAGCCCGTTCGACCCGGAGAAGGGCCCGGGTTACATCCGCTCCACGATCGCCAACCTCGAGGAGATGGACATCCTGACGCCCGCCGATCGGGACGCAATCTATGCGGGCAACGTGACCGACCTGCTCGGACTCGGCGTCTGAGGCCGCACCTGCCGGGTACGCCCCGGCAGCGGCACCAGCGTCGACACAACGGAATGAGGTGAGGACAACAATGACGTTCCTCCACAGGCGCCGGCTGGCGCCTCTCGCCCTGGCGGCCACGGCCGCCGTCGCACTCGCCGCCTGCTCCTCGGGCGGAGATACCGGCGCCGAGGCGGACGGCGGCGGGCCGGAGAAGCCGGACCTGACGATCGCCATCAACCCCTCCTCGCAGTTCGCGCCGATGTACCACGGCATCGAGACGGGGATCTTCGAGGAGGAGGGCCTCGAGCTGGAGATCGTGCCGCAGACCGATGTCGCAGCGATCGTCTCCGGCGTCGCCAGCGGTGAGTACGACTTCGGGTTCGCCACCGTCGTGCACGTCATCACGGCCGCCTCCAACGGCATCCCGATCCGCGCCGTCACCACCATCGAGGGCCAGATCCAGGCCGACGACGAAGGCACCGTGACGATCGCCGCCGAGGACTCGGGCATCACCGACTTCGCCGACCTGGCCGGCAAGCGCCTCGGCGTCATCGGCCTGTCCTCGCACAACACCCTGACCACGTGGGAGCTGGCCGAGCGGGCCGGCGTCGACCCGGCGTCGATCGAGCTCGTCCAGCTCCCGTTCGGTCAGATGGCCGCCGCCCTGGAGAACGGCGACGTCGACGCCGCCGTCATGCAGTGGCCGTTCGCCCAGGACGCGCTCGACGCCGGCGGCATGCCCCTGGGCTACAACAACCGCGAGATCTTCGAGGACACGGCGACGACTTTCATCAACACCTCGCAGCAGTTCATCGACCAGAACCCGAACACCGTCCAGGCGTTCTCGGATGCGATGGTGGCCTCCATCGAGGCGGCCAACGAGGATCCCGACGCCGCCCGCGAGTCCCTGGTCTCCGGGATGGGGATGAGCGAGGAGGAGGCGCAGTCGGCCCGCTGGAACATCGGCGGCGACCCGCACCTCAACATCACCGCGTTCGAACGGACGCAGGACCTGCTCGTGAAGTTCGGTGACGAGTCGGAGGCCGCGGCGGTCGAGGACCTCGACGTGGCGACCCTCGTCTGGCCCGGAGCATTGGAGGAGTGAGACCCGAGTGAGGCTCTCGTGGCTCCTTCCCGTCGGGACCATCCTGGCTGCGCTGGCGTTCTGGCAGCTCGTCACCGTCACCGGGGTGGTGGGCCCCACCCAGTTCCCGACGATGTCCGACTCACTCGCGGCGCTGTGGGCCGAGGCCACCTCGGCGCGGCTGTGGAACTCGGTGGGCTGGACGCTGCGCAGCTGGGCGATCGGCATGGCCATCACGGTCGCGGTCGGGCTGATCGTCGGCACCGCCCTGGCGTTCAACGACTTCGCCTACCGCAGCGCAGCGCCGGTCATCGAGATCTTCAAGGCCATTCCGGCGATCGCGGTGCTGCCGCTGGCCATCCTGGTCCTCGGTTCGAGCCTGGCGATGAAGGTCTTCCTCGTGTGTTTCGCGGCGCTGTGGCCGTTCCTCATCCAGGTCATCTACGGCGTGCGCTCGATGGATCCGGTGGTGCTGGACACCGCCAAGGCGATGGGCATCCGTGGCGTGCGGCGCTTCCTCGCGGTGAGCATCCCGAGCGCCTCGCCGTACCTCGTCACCGGGATGCGGATCGCCTCGGCGCAGGCGCTGATCCTGTCCGTAGTCGCCGAGATCGTCGGCGGCGCCGAGGGGATCGGGCGCAACATCCTCATCGCACAGAACGCGGGCACCGGCGCCTACCCGCTCATGTACGCCTACATCATCGTCTCCGGCGTCCTCGGCCTGGTGGTCACCGGCGCCTTCTTCCTCATGGAGCGCAAGGTCATGCACTGGCACGAGTCCCAGCGCAACATCCGGGCGGCGAACCGGGCGGCGAGATCATGACCGGCACGACGACGGACGTGACCTCCGAGGTCGCCGCACCACGCCGCCGGTCCGGCCGGACGGGGCCGCTGCGCGGCCTGGCACGGCTGGCGACGTCGCTGTGGCTGCCGGTGGCGCTGCTGGCGGTGTGGTGGCTCGTCACGGACACGAGCACCTCGCCGTTCTTCCCGCCGCTGCGGGACATCCTCGCCGAGACCTGGAACCAGTGGGTGGTCTTCGGGGAGTGGACCCACGCCGTCGCCAGCCTGAAGAACCTGCTGTTCGGATACCTCGCCGGGACCGTGATCGGCGTCGTCGGCGGTTCGCTGCTGTGGCGGCTGCGCCAAGTGCGGGTCGCGGTCAACCCGCTCATCTACTTCCTCTACGTCCTGCCCGCGCCGGCACTGCTGCCCGCCATGATCGCCCTCTTCGGCATCGGGCAGATGCGGCAGATCGCGCTCATCGCGCTCGGCGCCATCTGGTCCACGCTGCTGAACACGCTGGACGGCATGCGCGGCATCGACGTCGTGAAGTTCGATACCGCCAAAGCGCTGCGGCTGGGCGGCTGGCGGACCTACCGCACCCTCGTGCTGCCCGGGGCCGCACCGCAGATCACCGCCGGACTGCGCGCGAGCCTGGCCGTGGGCATCGTCCTCATGGTGGTCAGCGAGATGGTCGCGGCGCGGTCCGGTATCGGCTACTTCATCCTCCAGGCACAGGCCGAGTTCGCGATCCTCAAGATGTGGACCGGGATCCTCGTCCTCGCCCTCATCGGCACGGCGCTGAACTACCTGTTCATGCTCGCCGAGCGCGTCGTCCTGCACTGGCACGTCAAGTCCCGCGCACTGGCCGGGTCCTAGAAGGAGTCTCATGGCCCTCACCTCCGAGACCGGCGTCGAGACGGTGCTCGCCGTCGACCATCTCCGCAAGGTCTACAACGAGAACACCGAGCAGCAGAACGTGGCCGTCGCGGACGTCTCCTTCACCGTCGCAAAGGGAGAGTTCGTCTGCGTGGTGGGCCCGAGCGGCGCCGGCAAGACCACGTTGTTGCGCTGCATCTCCGGGATCGCCGCACCCAGCTCCGGCGGTGTGAGCTTCGAGGGCAGGCCGCTGACCGACGTGCCCGACCAGCTCGGGCTTGTGTTCCAGGACTACGGCAGGTCCCTGTATCCGTGGTTCACCAACGGCAAGAACGTCGCGCTGCCGCTCCGGGCGCGCGGGGTGGCGAAGGCGGACCGTGCCGCGCGCGTGGCCGAGGTGCTCGCCAGCGTGGGACTGGGTCATGTGGAGAAGCAGTATCCGTGGGAGCTGTCCGGCGGGATGCAGCAGCGCGTGGCCATCGCTCGGGCCCTGTCCTACCGGCCCCAGCTGCTGCTCATGGACGAGCCGTTCGCCTCCGTGGACGCCCAGACCCGGTTCGACCTCGAGGACCTCACCTTGCGCGTGCGGCGCGACCTGGGGGTGACCGTGGTCCTGGTGACCCACGACATCGACGAGGCGATCTACCTCAGCGACCGGATCGTGGTGCTGTCGAAGAATCCGAGCGTGGTCAAGGAGATCGTCCCGGTGGACCTCGGAGCCGACCGCTCCCAGGTCGAGACCCGCTCCAGCGAGGAGTTCCTCAGGCTGCGCGGTCACCTCATGTCGCTCGTGATGCCGCACGATGAGTGAGGTCCCGCCCCGCGCCGCGACGGCGGCCGCGCTGCTCATCGACGCGTTGCGCCGCGCCGGGGTGCGGTACCTGTTCGCGAACTTCGGCAGCGACCATCCCGCGATCATCGAGGCGCTCGCGGCCGACCGGGAGCGCGGTCTGCAGGCGCCGGCCGTCGTCCTGTGCCCGCACGAGTACGTCGCGCTCAGCGCCGCGCACGGGTACGCCGCCGTGACGGGGGAGCCGCAGGCGGTGTTGGTGCACACCGACGTCGGCACGGCCAACCTCGGCGGCGCGGTCCACAACGCCGCCCGCGCCCGCGTCCCCGTCTTCGTCTTCGCCGGGCTGACGCCGTTCACCCTCGAGGGCGAGCTGCCCGGCGGGCGCAACACGCACATCAACCACCTGCAGGACACCGCGGACCAGCACGCCCTGGTGCGTCAGTACGTGAAGTGGAGCTACGACATCCGCACCGGCCGCAACGTCCCGCAGCTCGTCGGCCGGGCGCTGCAGCTGGCCACCAGCGCCCCGGCGGGGCCGGTCTACCTCACTGGGGCGCGCGAGGTCCTGGCCGAGGAGGTCCCCGTGCCGGAGGTCGCGGCCGACCGCTGGGGGCCGGTCGCGCGCGTGCCGGCGCCCGAGGCGGTGGTGGACGAGCTCATCGCGGACCTGCAGGCGGCACGGGCACCGCTGGTGGTGACCAGTTACCTCGGCCGCACCCAGAGTTCCGTCGACAAGCTCGTTGCCGTGGCGGAGCGCCTGGGGGTCCCGGTGGTCGAGTACAACGCCGAGGTCCTGAGCTTTCCGCACGACCACGCGCTTCACCTCGGGGATGATCCGCATCCGTTCGTCGCCGCCGCCGACGTCGTCCTCGCCCTGGACACGGACGTGCCGTGGATCGCGGCGTCGGCTCAGCCGCCGGCCGGCGCGAAGGTCTATGTGGTCAACGAGGATCCGCTCCAGGAGTCGATCCCGCTGTGGTACCTGCCGGCCGACCACCACGTGCGCGCGGACAGCGGCTTGGTCCTGGATCAGATCCTCGACCGGCTCCCGGCCGGTGAGGACCCGCGAGCCGCCCGCCGTGCGGCCGAGGCGGCTGCGGCCGGTCGGCGGATTCGCGCGGAGCACGAACGAGCCGCGGCGGCGGACATGGCGGCCGGGCGGCTGACACCCGCGACCGTTGCGCGTGTGATCGCCGGGTTGGTGGACGAGGAGACGATCGTCCTCAACGAGGCCATCTCCGTGGCGCCCGAGGTGTGGAAGCACCTGCCCCGGACACTGCCCGGCACGCTCTACGGCAATCGCGGCACCTCGCTCGGCTGGTCGGGTGGGGGAGCGCTGGGCATCAAGCTCGCCGCCCCGGACAGCACGGTGGTCGCGATCGTCGGCGACGGCACCTTCTACTTCAGTGTGCCGTCAGCGACGTACTGGATCGCGCAGCGCTACGGGCTGCCCGTCCTGACGGTGGTGCTGGACAACGGGGGCTGGAACGCCACCAAGCGCAACCTCAGGCGCCAGTACGACGGGGGTGCCGCCGACCGCACCGACCGGTACTGGGTGAACCTTCAGCAGAGCGCGGACTTCCCGGGGATCGCGGCGGCCGCCGGCCAGGCCCGCGGAACCACCGTGACGAGGTTCGAGGACTTGGAGGACGCCCTGCGCGCCGGTCTGGACGACGTCGCGGCGGGCGTGCCCGCAGTCGTGTCGGTGCGTCTGGACCCGATCTCCCATCAGGCGGAGGACCCGGTGTAGTGGTTACCGGGGCCGTCGCTACCGGCGGCCGGCGTGCTGTGCGTTCAGCGTGGTTCCCACGCGTCCCGGTCGCTGCTGTGCTCGGCCACCACGGGCGGCACCTCGCCGGCGGCGAGGTGAGCGATCGTCGTCGATTCGAGGATGCCACGCAGGGCGCCGCGGGCCGCGATCCAGACCGTCTGCAACGCGGCGACGTCGGGCAGGTAGGTCACGGATTCGGGCCGCAGCCCGTGGACGCTGACCAGTGGCCCTTCGACGGCGCGCATGACGTCGGCCACCGAGATGGCTTCCGGCTCGCGGGCCAGGAGCCAGCCGCCGCCCTGGCCGCGCTGGGCGCGCACGACGCCGGCGCGCCGCAGGTCCGCCAGGATCGACTGGAGGAACTGGCGCGGGATGTCCTGCTTGCGTCCGATGGCCTCCGCGCTCAGCGGCGAGCCGTCCGCGTCCTGGGTGATCTCGACGAGAGCTCGCAGGGCGTAGTCGGCTTTGGCGGAGACATGCATTCCGTCATGGTGGCAGAACCGCGCCGATCGTTCGGCCTCAGCCGGACTCGCCGCCCAGATAGATCTGTGAGCAGATGATCTCGTTCTCGCCCGGGACGCACCCGACACCGAGGCGGCCGGCGTCCGTGGTCAAGAGGTTCATCCGGTGCCCGGAGGAGTTCATCCAGGCGTCGACGACGGCCTCCGGTGCCGCGTCACTGCGGACCAGGTTCTCCGCGGAATAGTTGACGTCGCACGAACTCTGGACCTCGCCCATCGGTGCGTGCTCGAGGCCGTCCTCGTCCACCAGGGCTTCGGCGCGCTCGCGGCCCTGCTCAGCGGCACAGTCGGAGTGTTCGAGCGGCGGGAGATCCTCCTCGGCGCGGACGGCGTTCGTCTCGTCGAAGAGGTCCTGCTCGTACTCGCGCAGGTCGACCGAGTCGACATCCACCGTCGCGTAGTCGCCGGGCTCTGCCGAGGTTGTCTGCTCCGCCGTCGGAGAGCCCTCACCGGTCGGTGTCTCGTCGCCGTTCTCGGGCGTGCAACCTGCGGCGGTCAGGGCCAGCAGGGCCAAGAGAGTGGGCACCGCCCGAGGAACGCGTCGCACGGGAGCATTGTCGCTCACGGGTGCGGACATGAAGATCCCCGGGGGCCGGCGTCGCAACCTGGGGGGAATCGGACCGAAGGCTCCCGGGGATCTACTGGTTCAACGCCTGGTGCCCGGCCGAAGTTCCTTGCTGGGGCCCGAATCGGTGTGCAGTGCACCACGGGTTCCACGGGCGCGACGGACCGGTAGGAGTGTGGCACTCAGTTCCGGGACCGGCGCCTCGCCCGGTACTCGTGGATGTATCCCCACACCACGGCGATCAGACCCAGACCGAGAGCGGCGAAGCACACGTCGATCCAGCGGTCCGGGACACGGTCGAGCAGGTCGAGCACGCCGACGACCACGGTCACCACGATCCAGATCACCGTGCCGGTCACGGTCAGCGTGACGGCGTTGACCTTCGCCGGCGGCGGGTCCGGCCGCCGCTCGAACAGCTCCACCTGAGGCACCTCACCGACCCTATCGGCTGCCTCCCGTCCGCGAATCTCAACCTCACTCCGCGAAACGCTCCCGCGGAGCCCGCGCCGCTGCTAGCGTCACCCCGCACTCACACACATACCTGGGGGAAAGCATGAAGCGACGTGCGCTGGCGACGACGGCGGCGACGGCAGGTCTGGTCCTGGTACCGACGGCGGCTCTGGCGGACTACGCCAGCTCCGGCTCGCTCCAGCTCTCGACCACCAATCCCGTCGTCGGAGAGCCGTTCACGGCCACGGTCGAGACGGACGAGTTCGACGAGGTCACCCTGGACATCCAGGGCCCGGACGAGGTCGCCGACGAGGCCATCGAGATCGCCGGACAGGCCAGCGCCAGCAGCGCGGTCGAGGACGGCTCTGCCACGTTCGACGTCACCATCAACGAGGCCGGCAGCTACACGCTCACGGCACAGGGCCCGGATGGCGAGGAGATCGACTCGGTGACGGTCGAGGTCGTCCCGGCCGGTGACAGCGAGGACGACGGCGACGACGCCGGAGACGAGGAGGACGGCGGCGGCCTGCCGGACACCGGTGCCGGCAACAGCACGCCGCTGATCATCGGATCGGCGACGCTGCTCGCCGCCGGCGCCGCCGTCCTGGTCTTCGCCCGGTCGCAGCAGAAGCGGGTCTGAGCCAGGGGCCGACCAGGCCCTGACCAGGTCCGACCTGACCGGCGCCGAGCAGGCGCCTGCACCTCACCGCACGGACGTCCGGCCCTTCGGGGCCGGATTTCCTGCGTTCGCGGCAAGCTGCAAGAATCCGCGCTCATGAGCACTCCCGCGCAGGGCACTGCGACGTCGACATCGCCTGGATGGCTGGATCGCCAGTTCAAGATCTCACAGCGTGGTTCGACCCTCGGGCGGGAGATCCGCGGCGGAATCGTCACGTTCTTCACGATGGCGTACATCCTCGTGCTGAACCCGCTGATCCTGTCCACGCCGGACTCCACCGGCGCGTTCCTGGGGGGCGAGGACGGCCGGTCCGCCGTCGTCGCCGGCACCGCCCTGGTGGCGGGGGTGATGTCCATCCTCATGGGTGCCGTCGCCAATTACCCGATCGCCCTGGCGGCCGGGCTCGGGCTGAACGCCGTCGTCGCCTACACGCTGGTCTCGATGCCTGGGATGACCTGGGGCGACGCGATGGGCCTGATCGTCCTCGAGGGGCTGATCATCCTCGTCCTGGTGCTGACCGGGCTGCGTGAGGCGATCTTCCGGGCCGTGCCCCAGCCGCTCAAGGTGGCGATCACGGTGGGCATCGGCCTGTTCATCGCGCTCGTCGGCCTCGTCGACTCCGGCATCGTCCGCCCCGGCGGCACCCCGTTGCAGCTCGGCGTGGACGGGTCGCTGGTGGGCTGGCCCTCCGCGGTGTTCGTGATCGGGCTGCTGCTGATCGCGGTGCTCTACGCCAAGCAGGTGCGCGGGGCGATCCTCATCGGCATTCTCGTCTCCGCCGTGCTGGCCGTGATCGTCGAGGGCGTGGCCGGCGTCGGCGCCCAGAGCGAGGACAACCCCGGCGGCTGGGCGTTGTCCGTGCCCGAGATCGGAGGCTCGCCCGTCCAGCTGCCCGACTTCGGCACCCTCGGCCAGTTCTCGCTGTTCGGCGCCTTCGAGAAGATCGGCGTCCTGGCCGCCGCGCTGCTTGTCTTCTCGCTGCTGCTCGCGGACTTCTTCGACACGATGGGCACCATGGTCGCCGTCGGCGCCGAGGCCGACCTGCTCGACGAGCAGGGCAACCCGCCCGCGACTCGGCGCATCCTCGTGGTCGACTCCCTCGCCGCGGCCGCCGGTGGCGCCGCGGGCGTCTCCTCCAACACCAGCTACATCGAGTCCACCTCGGGTGTGGCCGACGGCGCACGCACCGGCCTGGCCTCGATCGTCACCGGGGTGTGCTTCCTGCTGGCGATGTTCTTCTCACCGCTGGTGGCGCTCGTGCCCTACGAGGCGGCGGGGCCGGCGCTCGTCGTGGTCGGCTTCCTCATGATGACGCAGGTGACCCAGGTGCCCTGGCGGGACACCGCGATCGCCCTGCCGGCGTTCCTCACCATCATCCTCATGCCGTTCGCCTACTCGATCAGCGTGGGCATCGGCGCCGGCTTCATCGCCTACGTGGTGCTGGCGGCGGCCCGCCGGGGCGGCATCCGCCAGGTGCACTGGCTGATGTGGGTGGTGGCGCTCGCGTTCGTCATCTACTTCGCGCTCGGCCCGATCCAGGCGGCGCTCGGCGTGTGAGCGCCGCTCAGAGATCCAGCGCGATCCGGCAGATCGTCCGCACCGCGGGAAGGATCTGGTCGAACGACTCCCGGTAGACGCTCTCCTCCTGCCGGAACGGGTCGACGACGTCGTCCTGCTCGGCGGGAACGGGGGAACGGTGCCGGGCGGCGAGGTCCATGAGCACCTGGAGCCGGGCACCCGGGGTCGCCTCGGGCCCGGCCTGCGCGTCGAGCTCGGACCGGTCCACCTGGGCGGCGAGGCGTGCGAACTCGCGAAGGGTGAACGTGCGACGCACCGCCGCGGGCAGCAGGTCGACGACGGCGGAGCGGTGTTCGCGCGTCATGGCGAGGATGAGATCCGCCCGCTCGATCATGTCCTCGGCGAGGTGGCGTGCGGCGAAGTCCTCGACGTCGACCTCGATGCCGCGCAGGAGCGCTGCCATGGGGCCGTGGATCGGCTCGTCGACAAGCGGTCCGGTCCCGGCGCTCTCCACGGCGACCTCGTCCTCCGGCTCGAACGCGGAGCGGAAGAGCCGTTCAGCGGCGGGCGAGCGGCAGATGTTGCCGGTGCACACCGTGAGGATGGTGAACGACTCACCGGAGCGGTAGGCCATGTGTCTTTGCCCCCTTCAGGCACGTCAGCAGCGATCTACGGTACCTGGCGCGGCGGCGCGGCCGGACTCGAGGGTTGGTTGCTTACACTCAGCCGCATGTGCTCCTTCCCTGGCACGCGTGTGCCCGCCGGCGTGCGGGGCGGTCGATGAGCCGCCGGCCCGCCGCGCACGGGCGCGAGCCCGCCCGTGATCGTCCCCGCTCCCGCTCCAGGTCGAGGTCCCGGAGCCGGAGCCGGCGGCGCCGCCGCGGCATGCCACTGTGGGCCAAGCTGACCTTCACCACGGTGCTGGTGGCGTTCGTCGCTGTGGTGGTCTCGGCGATCCTGTGCGCGATCGACGCACGGACGGCGTATGCGGATCTGCGTGACGCTCAGCAGCAGGTCGGCCGCCTCCAGGACCAGGTTCTGGCGGAGGAGCGCCAGCGCGTGGAACGCTCCGCTGCGGAGCTGCAGGAGAGCACCGGGGCGGCGCGCGACTCCCTCACCGGCCCGCACTGGACGATCATCGGGTGGCTGCCATGGATCGGGGATGACGTCCGCGCGATCCAGACCATCGCCATCACGGTGGACGACCTGGCCAACAGCGCCCTCGGCGATCTGGTCGACGCCGTTGGGGTGGTGGACCCGGCCAACCTGTCCCTCGAGGGCGGGCGGCTGGACCTTGACCCGATCGTCGAGGTAGCGCCGCGCGTGGTGGGCGCGAACGAGACGGTCCAGAACGCGGTCCAGTCCCTCGAGGACATCGACACCGACGGGCTCATCGGACTCGTGGCCGACGCCGTGGACCAACTCGAGGGCGAGGTCGACGAGATCGGCCAGCTCACGGCCACAGCCTCCCGCGCGGTTCAGCTCCTTCCCCCGATGATGGGGCACGAGGAGCCGCGCGAGTACCTGCTCCTCGTGCAGAACAACGCGGAGCCGCGGGCCACGGGGGGCATTCCGGGGGCTGTGCTGCTGCTCCGTGCCGATAGCGGTGCCGTCGAGATCGTGGATCAGCATCCGGCCGGCGGGCTCGGTCCGGGCCGTGACGAGGATCCGGTCCTCTCCCTCGACGATGCCGAGGAATCGCTCTACGGCACACGGATGGGCCGCTACATCCAGAACGTCACGTTCACCCCCGACTTCCCGCGCTCGGCCCAGCTGGCCCAGGCCATGTGGGATCAGAGCGTGGGTGGCGAGGTCGATGGAGTGGTTTCTATCGATCCGGTGGCGCTCGGGGAAGTGCTCGGGCCGGTCGGCAACGTCACCGTACCGGGAGGTCAGCAACTGACGTCTGAGACGACGAGTCAGATCCTGCTGAACGAGGTCTATCTCGAGATCGATGACCCTCAGGCTCAGGACGCCTTCTTCCAGGCGGCAGCGAGCGAGATCTTTGACCAGGCGATCAGTGGCGAGGCTGACGCCTCCGCGATGATCGACGTTCTGGACGGTGCCGCAGCGCAGGGGCGGCTGAAGTTGTGGAGCAGTCACGACGATGAGCAGGAGCTGATCTCGGGGACGAACCTGAGTGGCGAGCTGCGCGGTCACTACGACGGCTCACCGATCTTCGGCGTCTACGTCAACGACTACACGGCTGCCAAGCTCGGCTATTACGAGCAACTCGATGCTCGAGTCGAACCACAACAATGTACCGCCGACGGTTCCCAGAGATTTAACCTGACGGTAACTTTGCGCTCGCGCGTGCCGAGTGATTTCGAGGATCTGCCTCGGCACCTGATCGGCACCGGGCGCCTTGTGGAACTCGGTGATGTGCGCACCCAGGTGGCCGTATACGCGCCGACGAACGGCGAGATCGTTGACTTCTCGTCCAGTGGTGGACAGATCGGCGTCGCGCCGACCAGGCACGACGGTCTCCACGTCACGAGCAATTACGTCATCCTCTCGCCTGGTGAGACGGAGACCTTGACGTACACCATCGAGACGGACGAGCCCTATCGCGGCGATCCTTTGCTGAGGCTCACGCCGGGCCCGTCCGAAGATCAATTCGCGGGCACGGCTTCCCCTTGCCGGTAAGTCCTGCTAACGTCCCCTCTGATCCCATACGCGTTCTACTACCCCTGGGGGGAAACATGAACCGACGCGCAGTTGTGACGGCCGCCGCCACGGCTGGCCTTATCCTCGTCCCGACCTCGGCGATGGCCGACTACGCCGAAACTGAGGCGTCGGTCGTGTTCGAGGAGGTCTCCCAGAACCCGTTCGTGTTCCGGGCGACCGTCGACGCCGGCACCGAGTACGAGGACGGCGAGGACGTCACCATCACCGTGACGTCTGAGGACGAGGACACGCCGGACTCCGCCATTCAGATCGCCGGTGAGCAGTCCGCGAGCGAGACCCTCGTGGACGGCGGCGCTGTCTTCGAGACCACCATCACCCAGGTCGACACCTACGACGTGGTTGTCACCGGCCCGGACGGCGAGGTTATCGGCTCCGCTCAGGTGACCTTCTCCGGCGACGACGACGGTGGCGTTGACGACGGCACCGACGACGACGGTGCGGGCGCTGGCGGCGGTGACGGTTCGCTGCCGGACACCGGTGCCTCGAACAGCACCCCGCTCATCATCGGCGCGGCTGTGCTTCTCGCGGCCGGCGCGGGCGCCATGGTCTTCGCCCGGACGCGTCAGACCCAGGCCTGATCGACCTGCAGTAGGTCAATGAAACGCCCCCGCCATCTGGCGGGGGCGTTTCATTGTGTCCTCCGGCGCGAGAAGCGACGCGTCGTAAAGGACAGCCTCCGGTCTCGGGTGCCGAGCCGAGCGGTTCGTCGTGAACGTCATGCCATTGTGCCGGCGCCGTTCTTTTGGGGACGCGATTTCAGGCGAGCCGACTGCCGGATATACGGTTTCTGCTGGTTCGTGTGCGATGTCGTGACATCGGTTGACGGTCAAGACCGGAGGGCGCGTGGGTATCTACATCTTGGGCATGCACCGGAGCGGTACTTCGGCGTACACCCGCACCGTGGGGCGGATGGTGGGCTACGAGGAGCCCGAGGCGGAGATCAAGAGCACGAATCAGAAGGGGCAGTGGGAGAACGTCCCACTCCGCCATGCGAACGAAGATCTCCTTCGGGCGGCCGGCTCAGACTGGTCCGCTCCGGGCGAAGAGCTCGAGGCAGTACTGGCGGACACTCTGGCCGACCCCGTCAAGCGCGACCGCCATGCAGCCTTGTTGCGCCGGCTGGGTCCTGAACCCTGGGTCTGGAAGGACCCACGGACCTGCTTGACGGTTTCGCTGTGGCTTTCACTGAGTCAATCGCCCGCCCACATCGCCACAGTCGTGCGCCACCCGCTCGAGGTGGCCCATTCGCTGTCGTCTCGTAACGGCTTTCCCGTGCTCTACGGAGTCGCTCTCTGGGAGCGGTACAACAGGACGCTCATTGAAGGCATCAACGGGCGGCGCGCTCTCTTCACCTCGTTTCACTCCCTGATCACCACACCAACTCAGGTCATCGATCTGACACGGGCGTGGATACGCGAATCCGGGTACGAGCTGACTTCCGACGACGTGAGCGATCAGGTTGATGGCAGCCTCCGGCACTCTGCCGAGAGCGATGACCCGGACGACCTTGCCCGGGCAGGCCTGTCTCCCGCGCAGATCGACCTGTACCTGCGCATGCTCGAGTTGGACGGCACGGTGGTCGACGTCGCCTCAGCGGACCTCCTTCGCCACGAGGAGACGCCCACGACGGCAGCGCTGCTCGACACCCGACGACAGCTACTCGCGCCTCAAGTCGCTTGGGGTGTCGTGAAGCGGCGGATGCGCTGGGCTCGGTACCCGCGAGCGGCGACTGCTCGTATGGCGAGGCGGATCTCCAACGCCCGGTCCTAACCGTGCCCCGGCAATGTGATCAACCTTCAACAGTGACGGATCAAGGAGCATTAATGATTGTTGCGACGATGATGGTTCGAGACGAGTCCGATATCGTCGCAGCCAATATCGAGCACCACCTGGCACAAGGAATCGACCACATCATCGTGACCGACAACGGATCGGTCGACGGTACGGCGGACATTCTGCGTCAATATGCAGACACGGGCCGAGTGACGTTGCTTCACGATCCGATCCAGAAGAAGCAGCAGGCGAAGGTGGTGACGCGCATGGCGCGCCGTGCGCATCGCATGGGGGCCGAGTGGGTCGTCCACCTCGACGCGGACGAGTTCTGGGTGTCGACAGACCAGTCCACTTCGGTGCCGGAGGTGCTTCGTGGTCTGCCGACAGATGTGGGCGTCGTGCTAGCGGAGCGGACGAACCTCGTGGGGTACGGATCCATGGCGGGCAAAGGCGCCGAGCCGTGGGGGCCGCGGATGATCTGGCGGGACACGCATTCTCTGGCAGCCAATGGTCA
Source organism: Georgenia deserti (assembly GCF_042680605.1). Lineage (NCBI taxonomy): Bacteria > Bacillati > Actinomycetota > Actinomycetes > Allobogoriellales > Allobogoriellaceae > Georgenia > Georgenia deserti. The sequence continues at coordinate 539,545 of NZ_JBHUEE010000002.1, read as the reverse complement.
ACGGATCCTCGGGAAGGTCGCTCACCGAAGCGGTCGTTACGTGCGGGTCGCCCAGGGGTTGCACGATGCCAAGGGGATTCTCGGCAAGAGAAAGGTGCCGACAGGAGAGCTCGAGGTACTCCACGTGCCGCAGCGATCCTACGGACAGTTCTACGAGAAGATCGAAAATTCGGGGACTGCCTACGCTGCCAACAAGAACCCCTTGTTCTTCCGGATGGGGAAGCACCTACGACACGACTACAAGCGACTTCGTTCGGGTGAGCTTGAGGAGACCTATCGATCGCGCAACTTTACGGATGAGCAGATCGCCGAGGCGGTCGAGAACGGGCGGCTCGTCGAGGACACCTGGCTAAGGGACCACATGGAGAGCCTGGTCAGCGGTGCAATCAAGCCGGAGTTACTGCGCGCCGCCTTGTAGCCCGCCCCAGAGGTTCAGGTTTCAGTAACCCGGGTCCTCGTTCGCTGTGGGTGCGAGCCGCTCCCTGAGCAAGGCCCATGCCACCGGGCCAAGGATGAGCAGCCCGGCCCCGATGATGCCGACCGCCACGGGCGGGACATCGAGCAGGCTCAGGCCGGTCAAGGTGAGCACAAGGACGATGCCCCGGCGGATAACGCGCTGCGGCACGATGGAAGCCAGCCGGGCTCCAAGGAAGGTGCCGACGGGCCCTCCGATGAGGAGCGGTAGCAGGATCAGCCAATCCACGCCGGTGACGATCACGTGACCGACTGCAGCGGCGATGACCAACGGGATCGCCTGAAGCAGATCGGTCCCGACGATCCGCACGGGCGACAACGCCGGGTACAGAAGCAGCAGGGCCACCATGATCACCGATCCCGACCCCACGGAGGTCAGCCCGACGAGGAGCCCGCCGACGGCGCCGACGAGGAACGTCGGCACCTTCCGGACGGCTGGATCCCCGCTGGGCATGGCTCCTTTGCGCCGGAGCGAGATGATGAGCCGCAGGACGTAGGTGGAGGCGGCGAGCAGCAGCGCGACGCCGATGGCGATCGTGACGAACGTGTCGCCGTGCTCATCGCCGCCGACGGCGCGCACGATGAAGGCGCCGGCTGCCGCGGTCGGGACCGAGCCGGCGATGAGCCACCCGGCCAGGGCGAGGTTGGGGGAACCGGACCTCCAGTGCACGGCAGCACCGACAGACTTGTTCACCGCCGCCGCTACAAGGTCGTTCGCCACCGCCGCGGTGGCGGGGATGCCGAGAAAGATCAGAGCCGGCGTCATGAGTGCGCCGCCTCCCATACCCGTGAGGCCGACGACGATGCCGACGCCGAAGCTCACGGCGACCAGTGCCAGGGCGCTGTAGGTGAACAGGCCGGCGAGCAGGTCCACTAGTCCGCCGACCGGGTGAGAACGCCGCGTTGGTGCAGCTCGGCGAGTACGGGTGCAAGGGCTGTCGCGATGTCCGTGCCGGTGGTGTCGACCACGACCTCGGCGTCCGCCGGCTCCTCGTACGGTGAGGAGATCCCCGTGAACTCGGGGATCTCGCCCGCTCGTGCGCGCGCGTACAGTCCCTTGCGGTCGCGGCGTTCGCACTCCTCGAGTGGGGTCGCCACGTGGACGAGGACGAAGGTGGCGCCTGCATCCTCGGCCATGCGGCGCACGTCTCGGCGGGTGGAGTCGAACGGCGCGATCGGGCTGCACACCACCAAGCCGCCGTGCCGGGCGATCTCGGCGGCGACCCAGCCGATGCGCCGGATGTTCGTCTCGCGGTCCTCGGCGGAGAAGGTGAGCCCCTTCGACAGGTTGCGCCGCACCACGTCTCCGTCGAGGGAAGTGGTCTTGCGCTCGCCCGTCTCGGCGACATGGTTCAGCAGTGCCGTCGCGAGCGTGGACTTACCGCTTCCAGACAGGCCCGTGAAGAAGACGACCGCACCGCGGTCGGTTCCTTGGGGGTTCTCGGCCCGGAGGATCGCCCTCACGGTCTCTCGATAGTCGCCCTCGCCGGTCGGTCTGACCACCTCCGCCTCGGGTGCATAGGAGCGGAGGACCTGGTCGAGCATCGACTCGTCAAGTGCTTCGCCGTCGTGGCGGGCCAGGGGGACAGCGATGACATGAGCCGAGCGGAGATCAGCGGTCGCGGCTCGCGTCACCCGAATGAGTGCCGGCGCGGACAGACCGTCCGGCATGCCATGCCCCGTGAGGCAGACGAAGAGGAGCTGCCCACCTGCCGCGGCAGTAGTGGCGCGCTCGACGTCCTGCTCCGACAGTGCGGAACGGACCGGTACCACCACGGCTGCCGACCCATGTTCTGCACGGGCGTTGATTGCCGGTACGTAAACGTTGTGAAACGGCCGGGTGGACACTTCTCCGGTGTGAGCGACGTCACCGGAAATGCCCACACCATCGTTAGTGGGGTATGTGTCGGTAACCGTCACCGTCCCCACGGGGGTCCCTTCGGGGTCGGTCAATTGGATCTGTTTGGGCGCCTCGTCGGCGATCTCGCGCGGAATCACCAGAGAGGGGCCCTCATCCGAGGGGCCGAACCGGGCATCCGGTCCGAGCGCCCCCAGTTGCATGAGCTCGAGGTCGTCGAGCTCTGTGGGGGACGGAGTCAGCTGCGGGACGGAGCTTCGGGGGTCTGCCACGGCGGTCATTGTGCCAGTAGGTTCTTTGGCGGCAGTCGTGACATGGGAGCATGTCCCGCTAGGGTGCCGTTGGCCGCTACGGTGGCTGCCGCAACAGACGAGAGGCGACGTACTTGATGCGCACGCATGCTGATTACCGGCTCAGCCAGCTGGACGAACTGGAATCGGAATCCATTCACATCTTTCGTGAGGTCGCGGCGGAGTTCGAGAAGCCCGTCCTCATGTTCTCCGGGGGTAAGGACTCGATCGTCATGCTCCGGCTCGCGGAGAAGGCGTTCTACCCGGCGCGGATTCCCTTCCCTGTCCTGCAGGTGGACACCGGCTACGACTTTCCCGAGGTGCTCGCGACCCGCGACAACTGGGTCAACCGGCTGGGGCTTCGCCTGATCGTGGCCTCCGTCGAGGAGGCCATCAAGGACGGCATCGTCGTCGATGACGGTAAGACCAGCCGCAACCGCCTCCAGATCGGCACGCTTCTCCACGTCATCGAGGAGAACGGCTTCACGGCGGCGTTCGGTGGCGGGCGCCGCGACGAGGAGAAGGCGCGCGCCAAGGAGCGCGTCTACTCCCACCGTGACGACTTCGGTCAGTGGGACCCGAAGAACCAGCGCCCCGAGCTGTGGAACCTCTACAACGGCAAGCTGCACGAGGGCGAGCACATGCGCGTCTTCCCGCTGTCGAACTGGACCGAGCTCGACATCTGGCACTACATCGGCCGCGAGGGGATCGAGATCCCCGCCATCTACTACGCGCACGACCGCCGCGTGTTCCGCCGCGACGGCATGCTGCTGTCCGAGAGCGAGTACAACCCGCTGCGGGACGGCGAGGTCGTCGAGGAGAAGCGGGTCCGGTTCCGCACCGTCGGCGACCTAACGCTGACCGGATGCGTCGAGTCCACCGCGTCGACAATCCCCGAGATCATCGACGAGATCGCCGTCGCACGCGTGACCGAGCGTGGCGCCACGCGCGGTGACGACCGCTTCTCCGAGGCCGCGATGGAAGACCGCAAGCGAGAGGGTTACTTCTAAATGGATCTGCTCAGGTTCGCCACCGCCGGCTCGGTCGATGACGGCAAGTCGACCCTCATCGGGCGCCTGCTCCTGGACTCCAAGGCGATCTTCGAGGACCAGCTCGAGTCCGTCGAGACCACGTCGAAGTCCCGCGGCTACGACTACACCGATCTCGCGCTGCTGACGGACGGCCTGCGTTCGGAGCGGGAACAGGGCATCACCATCGATGTCGCCTACCGCTACTTCGCCACGCCGAAGCGCAAGTTCATCATCGCGGACACGCCCGGGCACGTGCAGTACACCCGCAACATGGTCACCGGTGCCTCCACCGCTGACCTCGGGCTCGTGCTCGTCGACGCCCGGGCCGGCCTGACCGAGCAGTCCCGCCGCCACGCCGTGCTGCTCTCGCTCCTGCGGGTGCCGCACCTGGTGCTGGCCGTGAACAAGATGGACCTGGTCGACTACAGCGAGAAGGTCTACCAGGACATCTACGACGAGTTCACCGCGTTCTCCACCAAGCTGAGCATCCCGGACCTCGAGGTCATCCCGATCTCCGCCCTCCAGGGCGACAACGTGGTCAACCGTTCCGAGAACATGCCGTGGTACGAGGGACCCTCCCTCATCCACCACCTCGAGAACGTCCACGTGGCTTCGGACCGCGACCTCATTGACGCCCGACTGCCCGTCCAGTACGTCATCCGGCCGAAGTCGGACGAGCACCACGACTACCGCGGTTACGCCGGCCAGCTCGCCGGCGGCGTCCTCAAGCCGGGCGACGACGTGATGGTTCTCCCGAGCGGCCTGACGAGCAAGGTGGCCGCCATCGACGTCTTCGACCGTGAGGTGGATGAGGCGTTCCCGCCGATGTCGATCACGGTGCGGCTCGAGGACGATCTGGACGTCTCGCGCGGCGACATGATCTGCCGGCCGCGCAACGCGCCTGTGGCCGCGCAGAACATCGACGCCATGGTCTGCTGGATGACGACGTCGCCGCTCAAGCCGCGGCAGAAGCTCGCCATCAAGCACACCACCCGCAACGCCCGCACCCTGGTCAAGGACATCCAGTACCGGCTGGACATCAACAGCCTGCACCGCGACCAGGACGCACAGGAGCTCGGCCTGAACGAGGTGGGGCGGGTGCAGCTGCGCACCACCGTCCCGCTGCTGTGCGACACCTACGAGGAGAACCGCACCACCGGCGCGTTCATCCTCATCGACGAGGCGACCGGCAACACCGTCGGGGCCGGCACGATCCTCGAGGCCAGCTGAATGCGCGGCGAGGAGTTCGCGGCGGACCTCGCCACCTCCGCCGGCGAGGTGCTGCTCGCCATCCGCAAGGAGCACCTCGCCGCCGGAACTGCGGAGGGCAAGGCGCTGGCCAAGGCGGGCGACCGCGGAGCCCAGGAGCACATCGCGGAACGGCTGGCGGCCGAGCGTCCCGACGACGCCGTGCTCTCCGAAGAGGCCGCAGACGACCTGCGCCGTCTGGAGAGCGAGCGGGTCTGGATCATCGACCCGCTGGACGGCACCCGGGAGTACTCCGAGGACCGACACGACTGGGCCGTACACGTCGCACTCTGGGAGCGTGGCTCCTTGACGGCTGGTGCGGTGGCACTGCCCGGGCTGGGCACCACGCTGTCCACCGCTGGCGAGTTCCCGGACCTCGGGCCGCCGGCTGAGCCGATCCGGCTCGCCGTCTCCCGCAGCCGGGCGTCAGACCTGGTCAAAGCGGTCGCCGCCGAGTACGGCGCCGAACTGGTGCCGATGGGCTCCGCCGGATACAAGGTCAGCGCCGTGGTCCGCGGAGAGGTCGACGCCTACGTCCACTCGGGAGGCCAGTACGAGTGGGACTCGGCGGCCCCCGTGGCCGTGGCTGCCGCGGCGGGCCTGCACACGAGCCGCATCGATGGATCGGCGCTGGAGTACAACCGCGAGGATCCCTATCTGCCAGACCTGCTGGTGTGTCGCCCAAGTCTTGCGAAAGGGCTCCTCGAGATTATTGGTCAACATCAGGCGGTCTGACGATCGCAGCTGCTCAGCGCCTCTTGCCCTCAGAACGTCGTCTACGTTCCCGATGGGAAGCTTGCGCCACTGACTGGTATGCGAAAATGACGCCAAGAGCCGCGCAACTGTAAGGGACAACGGTGGGACTCAACGAGTATCTGAGTGTGCTGTGGAAGCGATGGATCACTGTCGCCCTGCTCGCGGTTGCCGGACTTGCTGCGGGTGCCTTGCTCGCACTCACTGCGACACCGTCGTACCAGGCCACATCGCGAACGCTACTGTCTATGGACCTAGGCGACACCCTCGGGCAGGCTCGGCAGGGGACCAACTTCACGCGTGACCAGATGGCGACCTACGCAGAGGTGGCGTCATCCCCGCTCGTACTTCAGCCGGTTGTCGAAGACCTTGACCTCGACGTCAGCCCGCAGGCGTTAAGCAATTCGGTCAGCGTAGAGATTCCCACCAACACGACGATCCTTGAAATTACGGTGGTCAACGCGAGCCCCCAGCAGGCAGCAAGCGTCGCAAACGCCATCAGCTCGGAGCTCACTTCGGCGGTTGACAGATTTGCACCAGGAGGCTCGGATGGCGAACCCGCTGTCGAAGCAACGGTCTTGAGCGAGGCACAAACACCGGCCGCGCCGACGTCGCCAAACGTTGGCCTCAATCTCGGCCTGGGCCTCGGCCTTGGCCTGTTGCTCGGCGTAGGGCTAGCCGTGCTTCGGGAGACGCTTGACACAAAGGTTCGGAGCGACCGTGACATCGCTCAAGTTACTGAGACTCCAGTGATCGGCAACATCGTCTTTGAGGATGCTGGTGCGTCCCATCCAGTCTTTATGCATGCCGATGCACGTGGTCATCGCGCGGAAGCCATCAGGCGCCTTCGTACGAATCTGCAGTTCGTCGACCTGACTGAACGCCCCAGTTCCATCGTCGTGACGTCTTCAGTCCCAGGTGAAGGTAAGAGCACCACGGCAATCAACTTGGCAATATCTCTCGCGGATGCTGGGGGCCGGATTTTACTCATCGACGCTGACCTGCGCAAACCATCAGTCGGCGAGTACCTGGGCCTGGAGAGTCGAGCCGGCCTGACAACGGTACTCATCGGCCGGGCTCAGCTCGAAGACGTCGTGCAGCAGGCAGCAAGTTCTTCCTTGGAGGTTCTGCCTTCTGGGCAGACTCCGCCAAATCCCAGCGAGCTGCTGGGATCAAAGGCGATGGTCAACTTGCTCGCCCGTGCAACTCGGGAATACGACCACGTCATCATCGACAGCCCACCATTGCTGCCGGTGACGGACGCCGCCGTTCTGAGCAAGCTCACGGGGGGCACACTCCTTATAGCTGGCGCCGACCGCATCCATCGCGCTCAGCTGAGTGAGTCCGTCGGAGCGCTGGAACGGGTTGATGCGCACATGCTCGGCGTGGTTCTGAACAAGGTTGAGCGTCGTGAGCGGGACAAGTACTACTACCGCTACGACAGCTACGACGACTCGACACCAAGCGGGCAGGCTAAGCCAGCACGCGTGGTGACTGACGACGCCGTGCGTCCAGCGCCGTCCAAGCAAGAATCCGTTCCGAGCGAAGTTCAAGTCGTTACGACGCCTGAGAACGGTCATCGAGTTCGGACGACCTGGCCAGGCGAGTCTCTTGCCTCACTAAACGATCGCAGGCGCGGGACGAACTAAGCCGCCAGCGGCGAGTCGAGGGAGGAGCTGGCGCATGGACGCAGTCCGGGAGCCATCATCCGAGCAGGCCCGGCGGGTGGCGTTGTCCCTCGTCCTGATGTTTTTCGGGATGCTGCTGAGCCACAAGATCGTTGGACGTCTCGCATTCTCGAACATCGCGCAGCTGGCATCGTTGGTAACTCTTTTTAGCGCCTTTCCGCATGTGCTGCGCCCACGAGACGTCGGCTGGATCCTCTTGTCTTGTGGCGCCGTGATCGCCGCGGCACTTTCGGTGTACTCCGCGTACGGGTACGAGGCTCAACCGCAGCACGCGGTCTTCTTCCTGGCTGCAGGAATCTATTTGGTGGCGTGGTACCGAGCGACGCGCACCTACCGTTTGGTTGACATCACAGAGAGTGCCGTCCGGTGGACGATCCTTCCTATATTGGCCTACGTATCGATCCACACGGCAGTGGACCTCGCGGCCGGGGACGTCTACACGGACATGGGCTTCGACGACAAATCCCACGCCGCGGTAGCGATTGGGGTGTATGCATTTGTGGCGCTGAGACTTTGGCGGAATGCGGTCAAGCTGCCCATCGCGGGCGCTTTCATGCTCCTGTCGCTTCTCACTGCGTCGCGCCTCCCGTTGTTGATGGTGCCCTTCTTCGTCTTGGCGTTCATCGTGGAGTATCGGCACACCAGGCGACTTGCGGACTCGGTATGGAAGGTCTACGTCTGTCATGTCACCGTCATTGTCGGCGCAATAGGCACCCTTGTTACTCTCGTTAATAACTGGGATTCATTCCACGTGTTTTCCCGCGTTGGGGAGAACGCAAACTCGTCGTCCCAATCCTCGACCGAGGCGCACCTGCTTCTTATCCAGTTCGGCATCCAGATCAAGTTCGACAACGTGCTCAACGTCTTGCTTGGGGTAACACCTGGCGGCTTTGCGGGAACTGTGTACCGGAGCGGTATTGACATCAGTGAGATCCCGTCGGGAGGTGGCGGCGCAAGTATCGCCGCCGGAACTGCACCGATGCATTCGACACACACATCGATCTTCGCGGAATTTCCGCTCCCGATTTTCGTTCTCTATGCCGTCCTGCTTGTATGGCTGCTCGTCCGGCTTGTTCGTCGGCGTGACAATGTCTTGGCACTCGGGCTCATGGGATTCGTTGCCGCGACGATGTTCTACAGCAGTCACAATGAGGTCTATTTTTATGCGATATTGGCGCTCTTCATCGCTGAGGCAAGTGGTCCCGCTCCTGAAGCAGACGTAGGCCCCGTAAGAGGCACTCGTATACCGCGGCGGGCATTGCGTGGGATTTCGACGCCCCGCGCGTTGGCCGTATGAGTCTCAGAGGGTCGTAGCAAGGTGGATGGCTGAGCTAGGTGGCGAGAAGGGGTGCGCGTGGTAAGGCGGAGAGGCTCAATCGTCCGGGTGCTTCAGGTGGCGGTACCGCCATCGGAAGGCGGGAACCCCTATGTGGGGCTACTTATGGCCGGCATGCCGTCACACGTCAAATCTGATTTCTTCAGTTGGCGAAAGGCGCTGTTTCGGACCTATGACGTATTGCACGTCCACTGGCCGGAACGCTTCTACCGCCACCACTCGATGGCTGGCACTATCGTAAAGCGGATACTATTCGCGGTAATACTTGTGCGTCTGCGAGTGTCGGGCGGGGTCGTAGTCCAGACCGTGCACAATCCGGAGCCACATGAGGCCGGTGACGTCGGCGAGCGGGTCTTAAATCGCCTGATGAGGCTAGCGACGCGGGGCTGGATCAGGCTCAACGAGTGGACACCCGTGGGGGCTCGGTCGAACGTGGCAACCATTCCGCACGGTCATTACCGCGATTTGTACACGACTGAAAACGATGTGAAGCCGCGCCGAGGCGCCCTACTCTTTTTTGGTCGGATAAGGCCGTACAAGGGCGTTGAGGAGTTAATCTCGGCATTAGGGGGCGTCCGACGAGAGGGTGTGACACTGCGGATTGCTGGTCTTCCGCTCTCATCGAGTTATGGCGCTGAGATAGCCCGCCGGGCTCAGGGATCACCGTCGATCGAGCTCGACCTACGACGGCTGTCCGATGATGAATTGGCCAAGTACGTTAGAGATGCGCAGCTCGTTGTCCTGCCATACAGGGAGATGCACAATTCCGGCGCACTGCTATTGAGTCTCTCCCTTGGCCGCCCAGTGCTCGTGCCTAGCAACGATGTCACGCGTGAGTTCGCAAACGAGGTTGGGCATTCGTGGGTCTTGTTGTATGACGACGAGCTTTCAGCTGACGACCTGGAACGAGCGTTGGCCGAGTCGGAGGCGGCCGGGACTCGGGGTCGGCCCGACTTGTCGAGACGGGATTGGGGACCCATTGCGTCAGCCACGGCAGACGTGTACGGGAAGGCACTCGGCTTGCTGGCGGGCGATGGCGTGAAGCTACAAGAGCGGCGGCCGACCGCCCAGCTCGGAGTGCGCACTGATGGCGGCCGAGCAGAGGACACTGGGGGAGTCGAGTGACGTCACCGAGGTGGTCACTGATCACGGTAACCTATAACAGCGCCGAGGCGCTGCGACGGTTCGAAGTCGGACGTGGCGTAGGCGATGACGTGGAGTGGATCATCGTTGATAACGCGTCTGTCGATGACTCGGTAGATGTCGGCCGGTCGTATGGGGCGCGCATCATTGAGTTAAGGGAGAACCGCGGATTCTCCAGAGCAAATAACGTGGGGCTGGCCGCCGCGTCGGGGCGATATGTTGGCTTTGTCAATCCCGATCTGGCGGTCCGTGGTGCCGATCTTCCGCGCATTGCAGCCCACCTTGATCGAGGGCGGGAGCACCTTGTAGTTCCCCAACTGTTGGGGCCTGACGGGCGTGACCAACCCAACGGTAGGGGGGTGCCAACTGTTGTTCGTAAGGTTCGGAACCGTTCTGCTAGCCCTAGCACGGGGTATCGCGTGGTCGCGGAACCAGGCGAGGACAGATATGTTGCTTGGGCGATGGGCGCGGCAGTTTTCGGGCTCCGGGGCACGTTTGAGGCGCTCGCCGGGTGGGATGAGCGGTTCTTTGTCTATTACGAGGACCACGACCTGGGCCTGCGCGCGTGGCGCCGAGGGGTTCCGGTAGTCCTACACGGCGGGATTCGTTGGGTGCACGGATGGGCACGGGAAACCACCGAGTTGCGCGTGCGACCGTGGATGCTCGAGATTCAGGGTGCGTGGAAATTCTACACTCGGTATCCGCATCTGCTGCTCCATCACAAACTGCATGCGCGGCGCGACCCGGAATTCCGATTCGCGGTAGGTCGGCGCACAACTGAGTTCGTTTGAACGCCGAAACCATTGCGTCTGAGAGGCGCGGGCCCTACGGGCACGTGCTTGCAGCGTGGGACGGCTGTGTTGCCCGCGACGCGCAAAGGCCCACCACCTTCCGTGAAGTGATTCGTCCGGCGTGACGACCCTAAAACGGAGTCGAGCTTCACCGCTTTCCGGGCGTATGGCTGGGAAGCCGATCACGAGCGGCTGCTGGTGCGAAAGCGTATGTTACAAGCTCGTTAAGAATGCGGCCCGTGCGTGCGCGTGGGTGTGTAGCAATGACCATAGCCACATGCGATGATGCTCGCATGGCACGTCCCCGAAAGTCCTACAGCGAACGCGTCCGCTTCTGGCGCCGCGTGGAGTACGTGGCCCTCGGTGTCATGGTGGTAGCGACCGCCATCCTCCTATACGCGCTGTTGCGCTGATCAAGGCATGAGCACCCTCGCGACCGCACCGCGACGGGCGTCCCATGCGCGCCGTCGTCGGCGCGGCGGCGGTGGCCCCGTCACGTGGTTCATCGGGTTTATCGGTGAGCTTCTACTGACGGCAGGGCTTGTGCTCGGGCTTTTCGTTGTCTGGCAGCTCTTCTGGACGGACGTCGAGGCGCACCGTGAACAGGCGCAGGCGCTCGAGCATCTGCGTGAGTCCATCACTGTTCCCGCTGACGGACCGACTGCCGACGGCCCGCGAACTGATGCGCCCCCCGCCATGGATGCGCCAGCGGAAGGCGAGGACTTTGGTGCGCTCTATGTCCCGAGATGGGGCGAGCGTGCCGGGCAGGTGCCCATCGCAGAAGGAGTCGGGCGGCACGACGTGCTCGACCGTGGTCGAGCCGGGCACTTCCCCCAGACGGCGATGCCGGGCGAGGTCGGCAACTTCGCGCTGGCTGCCCACCGCCAAACCTACGGCGCGGCCTTTCATCAGATCGACCGGCTCGAAGAGGGCGACCGCCTCATCGTGCAGACCGGGCAGGCGTGGCTGGTCTACGAGGTGACGGGATCGGAGATCATCCTCCCCGAGGAGACGGACATCCTTGCGCCGGTGCCTGGCGAACCGGGCGTCGAAGCCACAGATCGACTCATCACATTGATCACGTGCCACCCGCTGTGGAGTACGGCTGAGCGCTACGTCGTACACGGTGAGTTCGTCGAGTGGTACCCGCCGAGCCAGGACATGCCCGACGAGCTGACGGAGGGGAACTGATGTACGCGGCGATCTGGCGGGTACTCCCCGGGCCCACCTGGCTGAAGATCATCGAGGCGCTTGTGCTCGCTCTCGCCGTGGTCGGCGTCCTCTTTACCTGGGTCTTTCCCTGGGCCGCCGAGGAGCTCAACCTCCTCGACCCGACGATCGGTGAGCCGGCCTGAACCAGGCGTGTGCCGCACTACTAGGTGCGCACCATCACAGCCGTTAGCGGTGGTAATTACCTAAGCTAACGGATAACCTGGGACGCATATGAGCGATCCTGCTGACCCCTCGATGGCGCCCCGGAAAGGAGATCGCCGGCCCGATCTGGCGACCAACCTCCGGGTGGCCGTGCTTCGACTGTCTCGTCGGCTACGCACGGAGTCCACGCTCGAGGTCAGCGAGGCACAGCACTCGGTGCTCTCGGCACTGTTTCACCTCGGCCCGATGACGCCGGGGAAACTGGCGGAGCACGATCACGTCCAGCGTCCCTCCATGACTCGTACCGTGGCGTCGCTCGAGGAGCGCGGCTTCGTCGTGCGAACCGGTGATGAAACGGACAAGCGCCGCGTCGTGGTCGACGTGACCGACAAGGGCCGTGACCTGGTCATGGAGATCAAGCGCCGCCGGACGGCTTGGTTACACAAGCGTCTCGCCGGGCTCACGTCCGACGAACGGCAGGCCCTCAGTCAGGCTGCCACGATCCTGCGAAGGATGGTGGATGAGTGAGTCGCACCTTCTACTCGCTGCGCTACTTCAACTACCGGCTGTGGTTCGCCGGCGCCCTCGTGGCCAACATCGGCACGTGGATGCAGCGCGTCGCCCAGGACTGGCTCGTCCTCACACATCTCACGAACGACTCCGGCTTCGCCGTCGGCGTCGTCACTGGGCTGCAGTTCCTGCCCATTCTCCTGCTCGGGCCGTATGCGGGCGTGCTTGCCGACCGACTCCCACGCCGCAAGCTCCTCATGGCCACCCAAGGTGGCATGGGCATCCTTGGCCTCGGCCTCGGTATCCTCGTACTCAGCGGGCACGCCGAGTTGTGGCACGTCTACGGCTTTGCTCTGCTCCTGGGGCTGTTCTCGGCGTTCGACGCCCCGGTGCGGCAAACCTTCGTGGCGGAGCTTGTCCCTGCCAAGGACATGCCCAACGCCGTCGGTCTCAACTCGACCTCGTTCAACGCCGCCCGGCTCATCGGTCCCGCCACCTCGGGTCTTCTCATGGCGGCTGTCGGACCGGGATGGGCGTTCATCATCAACGGTGTCACCTTCGGCGCGACCATCCTCGCCCTGGTGTTTATGCGCCGCGGCGACCTCATCACAATGCCGCACACCGAGCGCGGCAAGGGGCAACTACGCGCCGGTGTCTCGTACGTGCAACATCGCAGCGACCTCGTCGTCATCCTCGTCATCGCAGGCATCGTCGGCGCGTTCGGGCTGAACTTCCAGCTCACATCGGCCGTGATGGCGCGCGAGGCCTTCGGGCTCGGCGCGGGGGAGTACGGACTGCTTGGCTCGATCCTCGCCGTCGGTTCGTTGACCGGTGCTCTGATGGCGGCGCGGCGGCGCAACCCCCGGGTTCGCACGGTGATCCTCGCTGCCTTCGGCTTCGGCGTGACGATGCTGCTGCAGGCGATAGCGCCCGTCTACGAGCTGTACGCCGCCCTCTGCATCCCTGTCGGGTACTTCTCCTTGACCATGCTCACCGCGGCGAACACCACGGTGCAGATGTCGACCGACCCCGTGATGCGTGGCCGTGTCATGAGCCTGTACATGATGGTGGTGCAGGGCACGACGCCCATCGGTTCTCCCATCGTCGGTTGGGTCGCCGAGCAGCTCAGTGCTCGCTGGGCGGTCGGTGTGGGAGGAATCGCGTCGGTGGCGGTGGCGCTCGTTGCCGCCGCGTGGGTCAAGCGCACGTGGCAGGTCGAGGTGCGATACTCGTTGCGAAACAGACCGCACCTCGTGACGGTGGGACCCCGCGAACGGTCTGCGGCGGTCGCCCAGCGGGCTGCTAGAGAGCGCACGCGGGAAGAATTGGCTGCTGAGGAAGCGCAGCAGGCTGCCGAGAAGGCCTAATGTGATCAGCATCACTGTGCGAGCGTGACTATCCGGGCGTACGCAAGATCGCATTGGCCCTTTAGGCCTAGTCGGGGGTATGTCGTGGCATGTGGTTGCGCGAGCGCCCCCAAATCGTGCTGCCGGTCGAGGGCGTGCCGCCGTGCCGTCACGGCAAAGTCATCCGTCATTTCCCAATCGACTATTTGGGGCACTCCCTGCTGGCGGCTACCATCGGTCGCGCCAGCAGCAACCGAATGTGGGGGACTTGGGAGCGGATCGAGTGGCGACGACGGAAAGCCGTCTTGACGTGCGCCATCTCTGGCCAGCGGGCTCAGAGGGGCGCGTGGTGGCTGCGCGCTGGTTCGAAAGGTATCGCTACGCGATATTCGTCACAGACCTCGTGATGATCGTTGCCGCTCTGCTGGTTGCCCAACACACCCGGTTCGGCGACGCCGACCGTCGCGTCGTCGCCGGCCCGTTTGAGATCGATTACGGCTTCGCGGCCCTGCTGGTTGAGCTGATCTGGGTCCTAGCCCTCACCGCGACCGACTCACGAAGTAGGCGCGTGATCGGGGCGGGTCTCGAGGAGTACCGGCGTGTGGTGACCGCGACGTTTGGGACGTTCGGGTTCATCGCTGTGACCTCGTATCTCTTCCAGATCCAGTTCTCGCGGTTCTACTTCGTGGTGGCGTTGCCCGTGGGGCTCCTGCTACTGCTGAGTGGTCGATTCGGTTGGCGGATGGTACTGACGTCCTTGCGGAATCAGGGGCGAGCCATGGCCGGGGCGGTCATCGTCGGGGACCAGGACGAGGTTGAACACACGCTAAAGGAGCTCCGTCGCCACCCGGAGGCGGGATACAAGCCAGTAGCAGTCGCCATCGTCGGACCTGAGAACCCCGCCGAGGCTGCAGATCCACTGTTGTCTACACTGCCACGCTTGGCGATGGACGAGATTCCGGTACTCGCGGACGATCCGCGAATCGCCGCGGTGATGATTGCCGGGAGTGTTTCTCGGTCACGGATTCGCGAGCTGGCTTGGAACCTTGAGAGCTCAGCGGTCGAACTCATCATGGTTTCACGGCTCACCGACGTCGCTGGTCCGCGCACGCACATGAGCCCCGTGGACGGCTTGCCGATGGTTCACGTGGACCTGCCGCAGTACACAGGAATGAACGTCGTAGCGAAGCGCGCGATGGACGTCGTCCTCGGCGGAGCGGCGCTGTTGGTGTTGTTGCCTCTCTTCGCTGCCGTAGCTGTCGCCATCAAGCTGGACGACCGCGGACCCGTCATGTTCACGCAGGAGCGGATCGGGCAGAACGGTAAACCGTTCACGATCCACAAGTTCCGCACCATGGCCGTGGACGCTGAGGCGCGAATGGCTGATCTCATTGCCGAGCATGGTGGTCAGGCGCTGCTGTTCAAGCTCGAGAAGGACCCCCGGGTTACTCGTGTCGGAGCTTTCCTGCGTAAGTACTCGATCGACGAGCTGCCTCAGTTCTGGGATGTCCTCGTTGGTAACATGAGCGTCGTCGGTCCTCGTCCCCAAGTAGCGCGCGAGGTCGAGCAGTATGAGCAACATGTTCATCGGCGGCTCCTGACAAAGCCAGGTATCACCGGCTTGTGGCAGGTGAGCGGACGGTCGACTCTCTCTGTCGAAGACAGTGTCCGGCTGGACCTGCGCTACGTGGAGAACTGGTCCATCAGCGGCGACATCGTACTTATTCTAAAAACGATCAGGGCAGTGCTTCGACCCGATGGGGCATACTGATCGGGCTACGCGTCTCAAGCCGACTCGAATGTGACGACGTACGAGCTGCCTTGAGAGCGAGTTAAATCTACAGAGAGCGTAATTCCGGGCGCTAACCTGTGTACCGTGATTCGCGGATCGCTAGAAATCACGTGCGACGCCGATTCGTTCAGATTGATCCGGAGTCGCCCTTCGTACGATTGCGTGGGGTCGGCTACGATCAGAGACATCTGGTCACGGTCGCGTACTCGGAGGACTGAGGCTGGTCCATGACATGTGATTCCGCCGACCGTCGGAGCCCCGTTTCGCCAGAAATTGGCCGCGAGGACGTCTTCGCGCCGGACAGCCTGCACGTAGTTCGTGTTCGCTAGGACGTCGACAGCTGGCTGCCGTGCGTAAGACGCGGTGGTGTCGGTAGTCGCGCCGGGTAGCAAGATGTAGCTGTAGGTCTTCTGCACGGGGTCAGTGCCGTGGTCGATCCAGAGCGTAACAAAATCGCGGCGGTGCTCAGTGGCGTCGCGATGTGGCGGGCTGTTGTTGATGTCCGACCAGGCGCCAGTACGACTCTCTTGGCGGACGTGTATCTCCGTGGGATCGGGGAAGACGTAACCAATGCCACTATCAGACGTGGGCCCCGCGAGGTGTAACCAGCTTGACTCGCGGAGAGTTTCGTCGGTCGGCCAGCCGTGTAGAGCAGAACCGTCGACTGTCAGTGTCTGTGCGTTACGATTGATAACCTTTCGATTTTCGACTACCGTCTGAACCCGTTCACCGGACGATCCATTGATGTCGGTTCCGAGTGCGACGATCTCATCACCGAGCAGAAACCACGACTTTTTGCCCGTAAGAGCGGATTCGTCCGGACCGTCAGTGAAGGTCCGGAAATCCATTCCTATCGCTGCCAGGCTCGCGAATGTCGCGCCGCCGGCCCACTCCTTGTCGCTAAGGTAGCCCGCACCAAACGCGTTGGGGCGGTCCCCTACGGGCACGGTAGTTCCTGGGATGCTCGTAGGGTCGATCGTCGGCCAGTAGTGGTCGTCGTAGTGGGCAAGGTCGCTGTTGTACAAGTAGGTTGCGCCAGATCCGGTGTGCCAGCCCTTGAGGTTCTCGGTGTTCGCCGATTCGTATGTGGCGATACGCGACGACGACATTGCAATCGCGAACGTAAAGTTTGGTCGCCGGTGTACGACCCGGTCCATTGCTGGAAAGACCCGAGTCACCTGAGAAGGTGCTCGCGGCACGGTGTCAGGGTCGTCGGTCAGCGCTTTTGCGTATATTATCGTTCCGATGTCGCGCGTATTGTAAACGTCGGTAAACTGTTCCTCTTCGAGTAGATGCCGAGCTAGACCTTTCAAAGGAACCGAGCGGTGGGAGTCAACTGAAAAGGCTAGGTGTACCAGAGCTTGGGTGGCGCTTCGACCCGCGGCATGATCCTGACTGTCCTGGCGTGCGATGTAGCGTCCGCGCACCGGGCTTAGGAATGATCCTCTGTAAAGCCACGGTTCGAACCCTATGTCGATCCAATCGAGCAGCTCGGACAGGTCTGACCGCTGCAATTGCCATGGCGATCCATCGAGGAGGTGCACGAACCACGCCGTGGACGCGACGACCGCCAAGCCGTAGCCGCCGGTATATGGATGTTGTTCGTGCTGGATGAACGAGCCGTCGCGATAGAAGCCGTCACCTGCGTCGACGAACGTTAGGGCCGGTGCGATGCCGTCGCGTGCCGCGGTAAGCATTCTGTCGTCGTCGACGAGGGCGGCTCGTTGTGCGACGACTCGACTCGTCCAAATGCGATTAGCGCCAGTATGGTCTGGCTGCGGGCAGAACTTGTTCACCGCCGTCATGTATGCGTCGCGACGTGCCTCATCAACGTCGTCGTAGAGTAGGAGAACGGCGCTGGTCAGCTGTAACGGCGTCCCGATTTGCCAGTTGTACCAGTTGCCAGCCTGCTCAAGCGATTCGTTGTACCGGTTCTCGTACAGCCAGTCGAGTCCGCTGAGAAGCTGCGCACGTACTTCCGGTTCCCGCTCGAATTCGGATCCAGCGGTGGCGTAGGCGCGAGCGATCGCCTCAATCCGGGCGAAACTGCGACGAGTGTCTAGGGACTGTCGGTTCTCGTTTCCCTCAAATGGGAGGTCGCGCCACAGGTACGCGCGACGGTCGGACGTCTCGAGTGTTGCCAGGTGTTCCTGGGCGAGGGCGTCAACCCTCCCGATAGCCGCCTGCACTTCTGGAACCGGGGTGGATCGGTTATCGGTGCTACCGCTCACCAGGCGCCGCCACCGGCCGCGCAGAGAGTCAAACGGGTTATCCGCGTCCTCGTCACAGGCATGAAGGCCTAGGGGGACGCCAAACAACATTGTGGCGCCACCTAAGGTGAGCGCGCCTACTCGCAAGAGCTGACGCCTTGTGACGGGGGGAGACGGTCCCTCTGAGTCGTCGACAGGCTCGGTCAATGGACTCCTCGGAGTCGAGGCGTATCGGCGGCCATGATGTGGTGCGCTGGACCCACGTAAGGTCCGTTACGGAGATCCTCGCCAATGTTAGGTCTTGGCTCCCTGCGGTCGCGGCAGTTTCGCGTCGCTACCCGTGCTGGCCCTGGGTTGCTAGGGTTCCCCTGGTACGGACCTGCCCCCGTTTGCGCGGTGATTGCGTCACCGCAGGGAAGGTGGTCATGCGCCAGAAGATCTTCGGTGTAGGCCTAAACAAGACCGGAACCACGACGTTGTGTCGTGCTCTCGAACATCTCGGGTACTCGAGCTTTCATCACGCGTCGGTGATCTACCCTCCGCAGCGCGTAGAGCGCTTCGCATCGAGGGCCATCAGTGACGGGCGTCACCCGTTCGCCGATCTGCGAGGCCTTATGAGGTTCGATGCCTACTTCGACATTAGGGTCATTGAACGTCAGTTCGAGGAGTTTGATCGATGGTTTCCAGGAAGCAAGTTTATTCTTCACACGCGCAACTTTGATGACTGGATGCGTAGTCGCATGAAGCACGTCCACCGGAATGAAGGAAGTCGCGTGCGCAACTGGCAGGATATTGACGCGGACGATTGGGAACGTCTGTGGCGCGAGCAGCATGAGCGTGTGCGACGTTATTTCTCCGATCGTCCAGATGACCTCCTTGAGATTGACGTCCCGGCGGGAGATGGCTGGGAGAAGCTTGCGCCATTCCTTGGTGCGGACGTGCCCGCCGTACCTTTCCCACGATTGAATGTCGAAGGATCGGGTACACGTGAGGCCCCAAGCCGCAATCGTCGGGCTCGTGTCGTGCGGGGAGTCGGACGTTCGTTGAGGGACTCACTGTGGCAATTGCGAACACCGCGGTGAAGCGGTCTAAGTAAGAGCGGACTCAATTCCCTCGACTAGGTAAGGGCCCAACGTCTTAGCGTACGTGGCCGTGATGTGGCCACCGGTGTCTCGGTAAACGATGACGTTCCCAATTGTTGCCGGACAAGTCTCGTCGCGGCAGAAGTAGTCCGTTGCGTCGACGACAGGTATGTCAATCATGGACGCGGCATTCGCCAAGGCATCGCGTTGCACGAACGCCTGCTCGGTTGGCGTTCCACAGTCCCGGGAAAGGCGGAAGGGTAGTCTTGCTACGCAAGACAGCGCCTGCTGTTCCACATCCGGTCGATCGCCTATCACGACAACGTCGGTGCCAGCCTCGACGACGGGGGTCATGTAGTGATGGTATTCGCTGAACGGACCGCCGTAGGCTCGGCTCTCGGTTGCGATGACGAGGTCAAAGCCACCTGCAAGTAGCCGGTTCTGCACTTCTGGCATGTGCTCAGAGCAGTTCGAAGTTTGCGTACGCTGCCAGCGGCACCCGTTACCAACGAACGTCGTCACGTGCCAGTTGGCAGCTTCGAGTTGAGGCACGAGCGCTGGAAGCAAATCTGCAGCGTGACTGTCGCCCACGAGGGCGACGGAGAGGGCCTCCGGATGGTTGGGACCGTAGTCACAGCTCTTGAACGGATCTCCTGCGAACATGTAGCAGTCGTACCCGTTCCCACGGTCGTCGGCGGCACTGCGTGGCGCGGGACTCGCCCCGTCCTCGGGATTAAGTTCGACGCACCGATGGTTAGGGTCCATCGCTGCTGCGCCGACGCAGTTGTTTCGATCGGCGTCAGTTTCACCAGCAAGCACTAGGGGCACAGTGACCGGCTCTGGTTGCTGAGCGGTGGTCGCGGCGCCGAGGCCGGTGCAAAGGACGGCGACGGCGACGCCGCCGGCGATATAGCGGGCCGTTCCACGGCTCGGCCGATGTATACGGCCGATACGCGGTCTGTGAAACCAGGTACCAATACGGGCTGGCTTCTCGATGTAGCGATGGGAGAGGCTCGCTGCTACGAACATCATCACGAGACCGATTAGGTAGTAGCCTGCCGAACCTGCGGGAAGCACTGTCGGCAGAAGGACGGCGACAGGAAAGTGCCAGAGATACAAGCTGTAGGAAATCTCGCCAACGTACTGACTTGCACGGTTCGTCAGTAGCCGTGGCGCAGCGCGGTCGCCCTCACCGGCGATCAAGACGGCCGCTGTCGAGAGCACGGGAACCAGCGCCCACGGCGCGGGGAAGCCCTCTCCCTCGGGCACAACGACGATTGCGAGACCGATTCCTCCCAGGCCGATCCAGCTAAGCGTTCGTCGGGTTCGAACTAAGCGGACCGAAAGCGGCCGCGCACACACGGCGACGAACGCGCCGATGCCAAGCTCCCATGCACGCGAGAAGGTCGAGAAGTACGCGGAGCGCACGTCCGTGCCCGTCTCGTAGAAGGCCCACGCGAGCGAAAGTGCGGAAATGAGTGCGATCGTAATGGCAGCGACCATTGGAGCTTGATCACGGTGCCATCCGCGGTACCGCACACCGAGGAGAAGGATGCCGAGGAGGAGCCAGGGCCAGACGAGATAGAACTGCTCCTCGACAGCCAGCGACCAGTAGTGCTGAAGTGGCGACGGCGGTTGGTCCTGCTCAAAATAATTTGTGCCTGTTCGTGCGAACCACCAATTCGCTACAAACGTGAAGCTGGCCGCGGCATCTTCGATGACCGACCTCGTGCTGACCCAGCCGCGCAGCGCGAAAGATATGCAAACCGTGAAGCCGAGTGCGAATGTTGCGGCCGGGACGATTCGCTTGATACGCCTCACGTAGAAGTTCAGGAATGAGATTCTCCCGTACCTCCCGTATTCGCGCAGCAATAGTCCCGTTATGAGGTAACCCGAGATAACAAAGAAGACGTCGACGCCGACGAATCCACCTCTGGGCCAGCTAAGGAGATGGTCAGCGACCACGGCGAGCACAGCGACGGCGCGCAGGCCTTGGACGTCCCTCCTGAAGTGTGCAGTCGGTTTGCGTCCCGTCTTGGCGTCGGGCAGCGTCGTCCCGGTCATGCGTGGGTCCCCCAGGTTCTACACAAGGCCGTGTCCAGCAACTGACGCTATCGGTGGATAGTCGTGCTCGTACACGCGCTGGCCTCATGTCCCCGAGTTCATCGCTGTGTCACAGACGTGTGGCATGCTCCCCCTGGTCGTTCACTACCGGAGGAGCAGGTCTTGCAGATCTCTGTCATCGGTTGCGGGTACCTCGGCGCGGTACACGCTGCGTCCATGGCGAAGTTGGGGCACGACGTTGTCGGCGTTGATACTGATGTCACCAAAGTCGAAGCGCTCGCGCGAGGAGAGGCCCCCTTTTTCGAACCCGGTCTGCCGGAGCTACTCCGGGACGTGGTAGCTACCGGGCGGCTTTCATTTACTTCAGACGTGGCTGATGTGGCAGACGCGCAAGTTCACTTCGTGTGCGTAGGGACGCCCCAACGCAAGGATGGCTACGCTGCGGACCTGAGCTACGTCGACTCCGCTGTGGATGCTCTTGCTCCACACCTTGCATCCGGAAGTCTCGTGGTAGGCAAGTCCACCGTGCCGGTCGGCACCGCGCGACGGCTCGAGCAGCTGGTCACCGCGATCCAGCCGGAGTCAGGTCTGGCATGGAACCCCGAGTTCCTGCGTGAAGGGTTCGCAGTCAAGGACACGCTGCACCCAGACCGGATTGTCTATGGGGTCGGAGAGTATGGGGTCGGCGGCGATTCTTTCCGTGCGGAAGCACTGTTGGACGAGGTGTATGAAGCCCCACTTGCGGAGGGGGCGCCGAAGCTCGTCACTGACCATGCGACCGCTGAACTTGTGAAGGTCGCCGCCAATTCCTTTCTCGCGACAAAAATTTCCTTCATAAACGCGATGGCTGAGCTGTGCGAGGCGACGGGTGCCGACGTCGCAGCGCTGGCCGACGCTATCGGTATGGACAAGCGGATAGGCCGAAAGTTTCTCAACGCTGGGCTTGGGTTTGGCGGTGGCTGCCTGCCGAAAGACATCCGTGCATTTATGGCGCGCGCGGGAGAGCTTGGTGCCGACCAGGCGCTCAGCTTCCTTGCTGAGGTTGACTCGATAAATATGCGCCGCCGCGTCCGGATGGTGGACCTAGCGAGGGAGGTGTGCGGAGGTACGGTTGTTGGGCGGCGCATTGCCGTGCTAGGCGCTGCATTCAAACCTGAGTCGGATGATGTGCGCGATTCGCCTGCGCTTAACGTTGCTGCGCAATTACAACTCCAAGGTGGTGACATTGTTGTAACGGATCCACAGGCGAACGCGAATGCTGCAAAGGTGTGGCCCACATTGAAGTTCGCCGATTCGGCCGATGAGGCAGCTGAGGGGGCAGATCTCGTACTGCTATTAACCGAGTGGCGTGCATTTCGTGAGCTCGATCCCGTGAGCTTTGGCGAGAAGGTAACTAGAAAGCGCATACTCGACGGGCGAAATGTGTTGGACCCGCAGCGTTGGCGTGAAGCCGGCTGGACGTATCGCGCCCTTGGTCGACCATGAGCGACGAGCACTCGAGGTGCAGTAACGGAAGTAGTGCGGGGCTGCAATGCTCACCCTGGGGAGAGCACCAGCTGGTCTTCGTTGGAGGCTTGCACCGTAGTGGAACCACCCTTCTGGGGCAGTTGATCGGCGGATCCGATAATGGTACGTCGCTTTCCGGAACCGGGGTGTATATGGACGAGGGGCAGCATCTGCAGGATGTATACCCGACGGGACTAGATCTCGGCGGTGTATCAAGATGGGCCCAGTCTCCTGGGGCTCACTTAACTCACAAGGACGCGCAGCGTACTCCGCAAGCTGCGATGCGCCTTTGGGAGGCCTGGAGTCCCCACTGGGATCTTTCTCGACGGATCCTCGTCGAGAAGTCACCTCCGAACCTTGTCAGAACATCGTATCTACGTGAACTGTTCCCGGGTGCCAAATTCGTCCTAATTATGCGACATCCAGTCAGTCAGGCTCTCGCGGTGTGGAAATGGGAGAAGCGGCTGCTGGTGCGCTACGGTGTAACGTTCAATTGGCTCATTGAACATTGGCTCGACGCACACGAAGCCATGCGAGAAGATATCGCAGGCCGTGACGATATCCTCTTGCTGAACTACGAGCACCTGATGACTTCGCCACGCAGCGAGTTCCTGCGACTAGCGAGCTTTCTCGGGCTTCAGGGAGGGCTCGACGGTGTCGAGGCCGTCCGTCCCGAGACGCAGTCACGCTACGCAGACCTGTGGGCCCGCCTCGAGCGCGGCGGTGGGAGGCCAGAGTTCGGGGACGGATTCGGTGGCTCGCTCCGGCGAAACCTTACCCGGGTCACGATGCCTGTACAGGGCTGGTTGATCCGCCGGCTGTATGCCGACCGTGTGAAGAGTTTCGGTTATGACATTAGTAGGCCTACATCTCCGCCCGCTGGCATGAATGCAGACTAGGGACGCGTCACGTGCATATAGCCCACCGAAATGGTACAACCAGAATCTCGTTCTCTACGAAGGCCGTCGAGTTCGCTCGCGCTCAGCTCCCCGAAGCGGATTTTGTGAACGAGCGTTTTGATACAAGCACGGGCGGCGCTCGTGAGCTCGTGCTCATTCTGAGCACCCCGCGCAGTGGGAGTACTTTCCTGTGCGATCAGCTGCGCATGCGAGCGGGGTTCGTGCCGCACGAGTATTTCGAACCGAAGTACTGCTTGCCGTACTTGGCCGCCCGTTGGGACTGTCTCGACGACGGTGAACTCAATGTCAGGCGGTACGCTCAGAGCCTGAGACGTCACCGGGTTGGTCGTTCGGGGCGCCTCGGGATCAATGTCCAGGGGTCGCAGTTGCCGCTGTTTGGCGAGTTCTTCGACCAGTTCGAGGATCTCGCGATCCGAGTGATCCGTGTACGACGCGGCGACCGCCTTGGTCAAGCGATCTCTTTCGCGATCGCGGAACAGACCCGCGGGTGGAGCAGACACTTCGCCAAGACGGGGCAGCCCACGTACAACTACGAGCACATCGCCCGTAAGGTCGACGACCTCGCCAAGCAAGAACTCGTGATTGACGCCTTCTTGAACAAGCATGGCCTCGAAAGTGTCGCCGTACAATACGAGGAACTCGTGTCGGATCCCACGCCTATAATATCTGGCGCGCTTGGCGAGGCGATTGTGCCGGAGGTGGGGGAAGCAGCACTGATTGCTAAGCAACGCGGCACGGTGAATGATGAGTGGCGAGAGAGGTACGAGGCTGAGAGCCTGACTCTGACCGAGCGCTATGCGCGGCAGACGGAGCCGGCGTCAGTCCCAAGGCGCCTCGTGAGCCGGGCTCGCAGAGAGTTGCGACGAGCACTTCGGTCGTCGGGAGGGCGGCGCCGGTGACACCCGATACCGGAGGTGATAGCAGGCGCCACCCAACAGTTTCGGTGATTATTCCGTGCAAAGACGGCGAGGCTACGGTTGGTGCACAGCTGCGGGCGCTTCTCCGCCAGAGCGCTCCAGTCGCCTTTGAGATTCTTGTCTGTGACAACGGCTCGACGGACGGGACCGCCCGTGTGGTGGATGACTATTCGGTTGCGGCCAATGGGGTGCGGCTAATAGACGCTTCAGATGCCGTTGGGATCAATCACGCGCGGAACGTTGGGCTCTCGGAAGCTCGCGGAGAGCTGATGCTTTTCTGTGATGCTGACGACGTCGTGCAGCCTGGTTGGCTTGCTGGACATTGGCGTGCTTACAGAGGGGGTGCAGACGTCTTGGCGGGACGTTGCATACGTGTGGGACCAGGCGGTCAGAGGTTCGGCGAGACGGGTTGGAACGATACGCTCAACTTCCTACCTTGGGCAACTGGCGCCAACTTCGGTATTTCTCGGGCAGTGCTCGAGAAGTGTGGGCTAATGGACGAAACGTACCGAGGCGGAGGTGATGAGACAGAATATTGCTGGCGGGCTCAACTTGCGGGATTTGAGCTTGCGTTCGTCCCTGACGCGCGCATCGATTACCGTCAGCGCGATGATGCGCGTTCCGCCTTTCGACAAGGTCTAGGCTACGGACGGTCTCACGTACGCTTGTACGTCGCGTATAACCCATCCGGCATGCGGCGTCCGTCTGTGGCTAAGGGGGTTCTGTCCACCGGCAGGGCAGTCGCGCGGACCGCACTTGCGTTGATGACCCGGTCGGATACGCTCCCGCAGCGCATGAAGGAACTTGGGATAAAGGTGGGTCGTATCCGTGAATCGGTCAAATCGAGGCGGCTGTTCATATGAAAGCGGTAACGCGAAGCCTATGCCTCGTCTTGGTCAGCGGGCGCACGATCCTGTGCGGCACTGCGGTGCTCCCTCTCGGTGGAACGCTGGTTCGGAGGTCCACCAGGCCTGCGCGCGGAGCCAAGCACAGATCGGGCTTCCCGCAACTGTGGCCGGGCAAGTAGAAGTAACGTCACGGCGCATGCCGCTGCAAAGATGCACGCAAGTGTGAGTAGTCGCGGCAAGGAGGTCATTTCATCGAGAAGGGGTCGGGTAGCGACTGTTAGACCGGCGGCTAGGGCGACGGGGAGTCCGACGCGCAGGAATGGCCCCCCGTACACGTGAAGCCCCATGCCGGTGTACTTCTTCAGCGAGTACATCCGCATCGGCCACGTGATCAAGGCGCGCGCCACACGCGCCCACGGGATGGCCATGACCCCGAAGGGCACGGCGGCGAACAGCAATGCGGCACCTAGGCCCTGGCGAGTGAGAGACATACGGAAGCCTGCGGCCGTGTGGCCGAGCGCGAGCAAGACGACTCGATCGGCCCGCGTCACAACACTAAGAGAGAACGCAACAGCAAGCACTGTCAGAAGTGGTGCGCTTGGCTCCCATTTGTCCCCAAAGATCAGCGTGATGGCCTCAGGTGCAGCGACGGCCAAGAACGCCAAGACGGGCAGGCTGGACATACTCGTACCGAGGGTCATGAGCGAAAAGGCGCGATGGATTCGTGAACGATCGTACTGGAGCCTCGCGAACGTCGAGAAGCTGACACGACCCACAACCGCCGTTACGAGTTCTACGACGATGTTCGCGGCGCGAAGCGCGACATAATAGTAGCCGAGCGCGGTCGTGCCGAAGAATGTTCCGACAATGAGGTTGTCGAGCTGGTTGCTTGTCGCGCTGATCACCTCGCTGCCCAGTATGAACATGTTGAGGGCCCACAAGTCGCGCAAGCTAGCGAGCGAGAATTTGAACCGCGGTCGCCAGCTTGATCGGATCCAGAGAATGGCGCATCCGATGACAGAGGTGCCGAGCATCTGAGCCACAAGCGCCCAAGGCCCCCCGCCGAGCACAGCAACGCCGATACCGAGCGAGCCGCCCGCAACAATTCCGCCGACCTGCCGGACCGCCAGCGCACGGAAGTCGAATGATCGTTCGAGGAGGCCGACTTGGACGGAGGCGATCGCCATCACTACGACGTTGATGCCGAGAGCGCGGAGGATCCAGGTAAGTATCGGCTCGTCGTAGCCCGCGGCGATGAGAGGTGATGCAAAAAAGAGCGCGGCATATATTGCTATGCCGAGCAGCAACGATGTCCAGAATGTCGTGTCGATGTCCACCGCACTGATCTTGGGGCGCTGCACAATGGTCTTCGCGAAACCTTGCTGCACCACTGATGTGAGGATGACAGTGAAGACGTTGGCCAACATGACCACGCCGTAGGCCTCAGGAGTTAGTATTCTCGCGAGGATCGCAAAGACAACGAGCGAAACGGTTCGACCGAGCCACTTCTCGAGGATCACCCAGCGGGTGGATCGAACAGCGGTCGCTCCGATGCTTTGTGGGCGCGGTTCTGCCAAGTTGTGAACCTCCGGGGGGCAAACGCACGGCTTGGCCGACGTCAGGGTACCCGAGACGGGGTTGCCACACCCTTGAGTCCGGAGTTTGGCTCCAAGAGGTGCGCTGCTCAGGTGGTTCCAAGGATGAGGCGGCGATCGGCAAGTCGATCGCGTATGTCACTCGTGAGCTTCCGTAGCTCCGCCGCCTCTTCTTCCGAGACCCGGGAGCGCCACTGGTCCGTCGTGCTACGAGGGTCCCGGTCTGACGCGTGGAGTTGACCGGGCGGTGGAGGTGCGGTGCTACCTGCATGAAACGCTTGCTCAAGGTTTTGCCGGCCGCGTTTGCTGAGTTGTAGGCCCAACTCCGAATATAGTGCGCGTGCCGCGGGTATGCCTCCGACCGCTAGGTCCTGATGGGCAACGATGGTCGGAGATTCTTCGTTCGGCAGATCAAGGATGTGCTGGTAGGCGCTTCGCCACAACAACGAGATCGCTTGGATCTGTGATTCTGGTGGATGGCTCACTTCCTGATCGAGCGCCGCGAGGAGTCCTTTCCAGTCAGTCTTCCACCCCATGCGGCGGTGACTTGCGAGTAGCGCCTCGGGCGGTCGGTACACGGCGATACTGTTTATACCGAACTCGCGCCGGAGGAACCCGAGTGAGAGAGTTGCGAATGGATCCTTTACGATAAGACGTCTACCCGGAAGTGGGGCCAACAATTGCTGTCGCCCCTGTTTTCCGTATAGGCGCCACTGTCTCCCCGAGAAGACGTGGCGCCATGCGTCGACAACCGGTTTCTCCGCACCAAGGTCAAGGCTCGTCCAGTGGGTCAGTAGCCCGTTGAGGTTGAATCCGCCGGGGCGCGGGTTCATTGGTTCCCGTGCGATGAGACTTGTACCGTGCCCATGACCGAGAAGGGAGGCCACCCACGTGGTACCTGACCGCGGCAAGCCGCTGACAACGATCG
The DNA here is from genome assembly GCF_042680605.1 of Georgenia deserti. NCBI lineage: Bacteria > Bacillati > Actinomycetota > Actinomycetes > Allobogoriellales > Allobogoriellaceae > Georgenia > Georgenia deserti. Next base: position 511,841 of record NZ_JBHUEE010000002.1, on the reverse strand, counting down.
CGTTGGTCTCGGTCACAGAGTGCCTCCAGTCCGGGTCCGGTGCATGGCCGTGTTGAAACCTACCGCGAGGACGTGGCGCGTCAACCGCAGGCGCGATTGTCGCCACGGCGTACGGACCGGTCTGCTTGATCGCAATTTGTGTATACTAGTGTGTTGGTTTGCGCGCGTTTGGAGGTTTCGCCATCGAGTAGCGTTTCGGCGCGTGACCAGAAGGTCTCGACGAGCTCGTTGAACGGTTCTCCGACGAGCGGGACCATGTGCCGCCGGCCGGGCACGGTGGCGCGCTCGGCGCCCGTGGCCTCGGCGATGGTGTCGCACACGGCCTCGAACGCCGGGTGATGGCCGCCCGAGACCGCCAGGATCGGAAACGGTGCTGCCCTGAGGGCATCGAGGTCTGGGCGGGCGTGCCAGGGCACGTGCTCGCGCTGAAGGGCCCGAACACCGGCGTCGAGCTCCGGGGGGAGTGGCCGGCGCGGCCACGGCCGCTCGCCGATCGCAGCGCAGAACTTCGTGTAGAAGTCGAACGGATCGAGCTGTTCGGCATAAACGGCGGCCAGCTCGTCGCGGGTCCGGACCACCTCCGGATCCTCGCTCAAGCCGAGCGCCGGTGGTTCGATCACGGTCAGGGACCGCACCCGGTCCGGCTCGGCCGCGGCGAGGAACATGGCGACCACGCCGCCGTAGGAATGGCCCACCAGGTGGGCGCCGTCCCCGAGCAGCGGGCGATGGGCCTGCGGCTCCGTCTCGAAGTCGACCCGGACGTGAGGACTGTCGCCGTATCCCGGGCGGTCGGGCACCACGAGGGTCCACCGCTGCGCGAGCGGCTCTTGCCGTTTCCAGTCCGCGGCTCCGGTCGAGGCGTCGCAGTGCAGCAGCAGGACTCGCGGCCCGGCCCCGGAGACCTTCACCGCGAGGTTCATGAACCGGCTCCGTCCGCCGCCGCCTCCTCGAGCTCCTCGGCGAGCTCGGCCCAGAAGGAGACAGCTGCACGCTCCATCGCCAGCCCGAGACGCAGGGGGACCAGCCGCGCGCGCACCTCGTCGATCCCGCCGAACCGGCTGCGCATCTCCTCGTATACGGCAATGCGCTCGCTGTGCTGGCGGACCTGCTCGCGGGCAAGCGCGCGCATGTCCTCCTCACTTGCCAGTTCGCCGAAGAACAATTTGAGCTCGGCCACGTCACGCACCTGCATCGGTTCGGTCACCGGCTCGCGCAGCCACTCCTGCAGGGCCTTGCGGCCGGCGTCGGTGAGCGTGAACGTCTGGCGCCGGCGCCCCTGCTCCTCGGACGTCACATCGAGCAGGCCGGCATCGACGAGGCGCCGCGGCTCCGAGTAGAGCTGAGCGTGCGGGAACGGCCAGAAGTAGCCGACCGAGTGCCCGACCGCGCGCTTGAGGTCGTAGGAGGTCGACGGTCCACGCAGGCCGATCAGTCCCAGGACCACGTACGAGGTGGTCGTCAGGCGAGCCGTTGACATGCGGCCGACCGTACCGTACGTTCACGATCCGAAGCGGAACGTCTGAATCGGACTATTGCGCGTGACGGCACGGGACAACGACGTCGCGGGAGGAGAGCACGATGGCTGACGGCACCGAGCCCACGACCACGCTCGCCCGCATCGAGGACCCGGCGCTGCTGACCGGCCGCGGCCGCTTCCTCGACGACCTCGACCCGCTCCCCGGCACCTTGGCGGCCGCCGTCGTGCGCAGTCCCCACCCGCACGCACGCATCCGCGAGGTCCACCTGGACCGGGCACGCAACCACCCCGGCGTGGCCGCGGTCATCGGGCCCGAGGAGGTCCTCGCCACCCTCAACCCGTTCCCGCTGTCGTTACGCACCCCGATGCCGTACTACCCGACCGGCACCGACAAGGTGCGATTCGTCGGCGAACCGGTCGCCGTCGTCGTCGCGACCGACCGCTACACGGCCGAGGACGCCGCCGAACTCGTCGACGTCGACTACGAGATCCTCCCCGCCGTCACCGAGACGCACCGAGCCCTGGACGCGGACGCGCCACGACTGCACGAGACCGCGGAATCGAACGTGGCCAGCGACCGCACCTTCGACTTCGGCGAGGTCGACGCCGCCTTCTCCGGGGCCGACCACGTCGTGACCGGCGAGTACTCCTTCCCGCGATACTCCTCGACCCCCATGGAGTGCTACTCCGTCGTCGCCGAATGGCGCGACGAGGCAGGCGGACCGCAGGTTAGCGCGTGGTCGAACTTCCACGGCCCCTTCTCGATGGTGCCCGTGCTCGCCGGCGCCCTCGGGATCGGGCCCGCCCAGCTACGGCTCGTCGTGCCGCAGGACATCGGCGGCAGCTTCGGCATCAAGGCGGGGATCTACCCCTACATCGCCCTCATGGCCGTCGCGAGCAAGTACGCCGGGCGGCCGGTGCGCTGGACCGAGGACCGCATCGAGCATCTCCTGGCCAGCTCCGCCGGCTCGGACCGGGTCATGCGTTTCTCCGCAGCGGTCGACGCCGACGGCACCGTCCGCGCGCTCGACGTCGACTTCCGGGAGAACGTCGGCGCCTACCTCCGCCCACCCGAACCCGCCACCCTCTACCGCTGCTTCGGCAACATCACCGGCGCCTACCGCATCGATCACGTGCGGCTCCGGTCACGCGCCGTCGTCACCAACAAGGCCCCCACCGGTCTCAACCGCGGCTTCGGCGGCCAGCAGCTCTACTTCGGCCTCGAACGCTTGATGGACAAGGTCGCCCGCACCCTCGACCTCGACCCGGCGGACCTGCGCCGGCGCAACCTCGTCCCGGCCGACGCCTTCCCCTACGCGACCCCCACCGGCGGCATCTACGACTCCGGCGACTATCCGCGCGCCCTCGCCACCGTCCTCGCCTCGAGCGAGTACGAGCAGGTCCGCGCACGGCAGGCGGCGGCACGTCAGCGCGGCGAGCTCGTCGGCACCGGCATCGCCCTCGCCGTCGAACCCTCGGCGACGAACATCGGATACGTCGGCCTCGCCACGCCCGCCGAGCAGCGCCCACCGGGCCGGGACAAGTCCGGCTCGACCGAGCACGTCCGCGTCACCGTGGACCCCTACGGCGTGGTCTCCGTGCTCCTGGGCACCGTCCCCCAGGGCCAGGGCCACGCCACGGTCGCTCGCCAGGTGGTCGCGCAGCGCCTCGGCCTGCCGCTGGACCAGGTGGTGCCCAAGGTCGACATGGACACCGACACCACGCCGTGGACGGTGACCTCCGGGAGCTACTCCTCGCGCTTCGCACCGCTGTTGACCTCCGCCGTCGTCGAGGCGGCCGACCGCGTTGCCGAGACGATCCGGATCGCGGCCGGGGTGCTGCTGGAAGCGGACCCGGCAACCCTGGAGATCGCTGACGGCCAGGTCCGGGTGGCCGGCGCACCGGAACGGTCCGTGAAGTTCCGTCACGCCGCGGGCCTGGTGCACTGGGACCCCGGTTCCCTGCCCGACGGCGTGGACGCCCAGCTGGGCGCCGAGGCGGCGTTCACCCCACCGCAGTCCACCGCCCCCTCGCGCACGGACAAGATCAACTCCTCGCTCTGCTACGGCTTCGTCGCCGAACTGGTCCAGGTCCGCATCGACCCCGAGACGTACGAGATCGCCATCGAACGGGTCCACGCCGTCCACGACGCCGGCACCGTCCTGAACCCCCAGCTCATCGAGGGGCAGGTGCACGGGGCCATGGTCCACGGCCTCGGCGGCGCGCTGTACGAGGAGCTGACCTACTCCGAGACCGGCCAGCCCACCGCCACCTTCATGGACTACCTCGTGCCCACCTCCGCCGAGGCAGCCTTCCCGCTCACCGGAGAACGCCAGGTCACACCCTCGCCGCTGACCAAACTCGGCGCCAAGGGATCCGGCGAAGGCAGCAGCATGAGCTTCCCCGCCGCCGTCGCGGGCGCCGTCGAGGACGCCCTCTCGGCCCACGGCGTCGAGATCACCTCGCTGCCCCTGCACGGCAACGTCATCCACGACCTGCTCGAGACCACCTGAGGAGCCACGACCATGCCCCTGACCGGCGGAGACATCCGGCTGGAGACCAGCCACGACGGACGGGTCGCCAACCTGACCCTCGCCAACGGCCGCTTCAACATCGTCACCATGGAGATGCGGCGGCTGATGGCCGAACGGTTCGCCGAGATCGACGCCGACCCGGACGTCGCGGTCGTCGTCATCCGTGGCGAGGGTGAACACTTCACCTCCGGCGGGGACATCGCCGGGTTCATGGAGGTCGAGCCGTTCGACCTCACCGATCTCGGCCAGGACGTCACCGCTCCCGCCCGGTCCCCGAAGCCGGTGATCACGGCCGTGGACGGCTACTGCTTCGGCGTTGGCTTCGAACTCGCCCTCGCCACCGACATCCGCCTGGCCACCTCCCGCACCGAGTTCGCCCTGCCGGAGATGCGGCTGGGCATGATGCCCGGCTCCGGCGGGACCCAGCGCCTCGCCCGGCTCATCGGCCTCTCCCGCGCCAAGTACCACGTGCTGACCGCCGAGCGGATCTCCGCCGAGCAGGCCCTGGCGTGGGGTCTCATCGCCACCGTCAGCGACGACGCCGAGGCGCTGGAGCGCGAGGTCGAGCGCGTGGTCGGCACACTCCTGGGCTACTCGCCGGTGGCGCTGCGCACCGCCATGGAGGTCCTCGACCGCGGCGTCGACGCACCCCTGGCCACCGGTGTCGAACTCGAGCGCAAGTCCTACGCCATGCTGCGCGCCACGCACGACTTCGCCGAGGGCGTCGCCGCGTTCGGCGAGAAGCGCAAGCCCACCTTCGAGGGCCGCTGACATGAAGCCCGCCCCGTTCGCCTACGTCCGCCCGACCCGCCTGGCGGACGTCGTCGGCGAGCTCGTGGCTGCGGAGGCGGCCGGCGGCGGCAAGGTCCTCGCCGGCGGACAGTCCCTCGTCCCCGTCCTGGCCATGCGGCTCGGCCGGCCCCGGACCCTGGTCGACCTCACCCGCGTGGCCGAACTCGGCCAGATCGGCCACGACGGCGGCTCGCTGCGCATCGGGGCCGCGGTGCGCCAGCGCCACGTCGAACGAACGGCCGGCGGTGACGTGCCGCTGCTGGCGCAGGCGCTGCCGTGGGTCGGGCACCGGGAGATCCGCAGCCGGGGGACCGTGTGCGGCTCCCTCGCCCACGCCGACCCGTCCGCCGAGCTGCCCGCCGTCGCCCTGTGCCTCGGTGCGACCCTCGACGTCGCGGGGCCGGACGGCCGGCGCCGGATCGCCGCCGAGGAGTTCTTCACCGGGGCCATGTCCACCGCGCTCGGACCCGCCGACGTGCTCGCCTCCGTGCAGTTCCCGTTGGCGCGGGCGGGGGAGGGCGCCGGCTTCGCCGAGGTGGCCCGCCGCCACGGCGACTTCGCCCTCGCCGGCGTCGCCGCCCGCGTCCACCTCACCGACGACGGCGTCCACGCTGCCGACGTCGCAACCTTCGGCGTGGCCGACCGCCCCCAGCTGCGGAGCCTGCGCGGCCCGCTCGCCGAGGCCGTCACCCGGCACGGCACGGACCCCGACGCCCTGGGCCGCGAGCTCACCGAACCGGCGGCCGCGATGGCGCAGGAGGCGGTCACCACGACCGGTGACGCGCACGCCTCACCTGCCTACCGCCGTCGTCTCGTCACCGCCCTGACGCCGCGGGCCCTGGCCCGTGCCGTCACCGCGAGCCGGAAGCGGGCTGCCGCATGACACCTCTGCGCCACCTCACCGAGACCCTCCGCCGCACCACCGGCCGCGCCACGCCGGCCAGCGACCCGCAGCCGCTGCGGGTCGACGCGGACGCCACCGTCCGCGTGCAGCTGACCGTCAACGGCCGCGCCGCCGAGGTCGACGTCGCACCGCGGGTCACCCTCGCCGACGCCCTGCGCGACCACCTCGGCCTGACCGGCACGCACCTCGGCTGCGAGCACGGCGTGTGCGGGATGTGCACCGTGACCGTCGACGGCGAGGCCGCCCGCGCCTGCCTGCTGCTCGCCTGCCAGCTCGACGGCGCCGAGATCATGACCGTCGAAGGCCTCGGCCGGCCCGACGACCTGCATCCGCTGCAGGAGTCCTTCGGGCGGCACCACGCCCTGCAGTGCGGGTTCTGCACGCCGGGCATGCTCATGAGCGCCTACGACCTGCTCGACCACGAGCCAGGCGTCCGCGCCGAGGACCTGCCCGAGAAGATGTCCGGCGTGCTGTGCCGGTGCACCGGCTACCGCCACATCATCGACGCCGTCGCCGACGTCGCGGACACGCACCCGGACGCCGTCCCGCCACCGCGCAACTGCGGCCACCAGGCCCTGCTGCCGCGCACCACGCTCGGCGGACCGGGAGCCGCGGCCGAGGACGGGCCCTCCGCCGTCGCCGCGGCCCGCGAGATTAGCCTCCCGCAGTCCGAGCCGACCGTGCGGATCGCGCTCGAGCATGAGGTGGGCGCGCCGCCGGGCGAGGTGTGGGACGTCATGAACGACACCGAACGCCTCGCCGCCTGCCTGCCCGGCGCCGAGCTGCTCGCCGACCACGGCGACGACCGCTACGCCGGGCGCATCCGGGTGGCCCTCGGCCCCATCAAGCTCGCCTTCCTCGGTGACATCCATGTCACCGAGCGCGACGCCGAGCATCGCTCGCTGCGTGCCGTCGCCCAGGCCGCCGACGCCGGCGGCGGCACCGTCCAGGCCGACGTGCGCCTGGCGGCCCGCACCCGCCCCGACGGCGCGCCGGGCAGCGTCATCCACGCCGAGGCCGACCTGTTCATGGTCGGGCGCATCGCCCAGTTCGGGCGGTCTCTCGCCGGAGACGTCAGCACCGACATGTTCGCCCAGTTCGCCGCCGCGCTCGACGCCGCCGCCCGCGGCGACGAGCCCGCCGTCGCGGCGGCGCCGCCCAGCGCCGTCGCCATGCTCACCCGCCTCGTGTCCAGCCGTGCACGAGCGCTGCGGGACCGCCTAGCAAGGAGATGACATGCAGATCGGCCGCGCGCTGCGATGGACCGCAGCCCGCCACCCCGAGCGCACCGCCTTCGCCGGCCGACGGCGGATGACCTACCGGGAGTGGGACGAACGCACCAACCTCATCGCGAACGCGATGGCCGGGCTCGGCGTGCGCACCGGCGACCGCGTCGCGATGTTCACCGCCAACACCGAGGTCATGGCCTCGACCCACCTGGCGCTGCAGAAGCTCGGCGCGATGTCCACCCCGCTCAACACCCGGCTGTCCGCCCCCGAGCTGACGTACTGCCTGGACGACGCCGAGCCGAAGGTGGTCATCACCGACGACCATGCCCGGCACGTCGCGACCGAGGCGCTCGCGGCCGCGCAGGTGCGGCCGGTGCTCCTGCACGCCGGCACCGACCCGGTCACCGGTGCGGAGGATTTCGAGGCCGCCGTCGCCCGGTCCGACGCGACCGCGCCCGGGGTGACGGTCGCGGAGAGCGACCCCAGCGTCATGCTCTACACCTCCGGCACCACCGGAAAGCCCAAGGGCGTGCCCAGGACGCAGCACAACGAGTACGCGGCCTCCTCCGCGCACGTCATGCAGTGCCAGTACGGCTCCGGTGAATCCACGCTCGGCGCGATGCCGATGTACCACACGATGGGACTGCGGTCCCTGCTGTCCATGGTGCTCGTGGGCGGGAAGGTCGTGGAGATGCCCGCCTACGACGCCGCCCGCGCCGTCGAGCTCATCGAGGCGGAGCAGGTCAGCGCCCTCTACCTGGTCCCGACGGCGTTCTGGGCGCTGGCTCAGACCGGGCGCCTCGAGGACGTCGCGCGGTCGGTCCGCAAGCTCGCCTTCGCCGGCGCGCCGATGACCTCGACGCTGTGCGAGCAGCTGATGGCGCAGGTGCGTCCGGAGGTGTTCGTCAACCACTACGGATCGAGCGAGATCTACACCTTCGCGATCGAGGACCACGCCCCGCGCAAACCCGGGTCCGCCGGCCGCGCCGGGATGCTGTCCCGGCTGCTCGTCGTCGACCCGGCGACGCAGGACGGGCACAAGCAGCTGCCGCCGGGCGAGGTGGGGGAGATCGTCGCCTCGTTGGACTCCGACGAGGCCTTCGCCGGCTACTGGCGCCGGCCCGACGCCGATCAGAAGTCGATCCGGAACGGCTGGTACCACACCGGTGATCTCGGGCACCTCGACGACGACGGCGACCTGTGGGTCGACGGCCGGGTCGACGACATGATCATCACCGGGGGCGAGAACGTCCACCCGGTCGAGGTCGAGGACGTGCTGTCCCGGCACCCGGAGGTCGGTGAGGTCAGCGTGGTCGGCCTCCAGGACGACAAGTGGGGCCAGGCCGTCACCGCCTTCGTCGTCCCTGCGCAGGAGGGCGCCGACCCTCGCGCGCTCGCCGAGCGCATCACGACATGGGCGCGTGAGGAAGCTCCGCTCTCGCCGTACAAGCGCCCCAAGAACGTCCTCGTGGTGGCGTCGATCCCGAAGTCACCCGTCGGCAAGATCCTGCGGCGCAAGTTGGTCGCGGGCGACTACCGGTTGCGGACCGGATCCGGCGAGGACGCCGGCGCACGCACGCCCAGCTAGTCACCCTCCGACACAGAAAGCGACCCTCCCATGGCCATCCCTGACAACGTCGACAGGACAGCACCCACCGAGGAGAACCGCCTCATCGAACGCGGCCCCGGGTTCGCCGGCGGCATGCGCGAGCTCCCACGCCACCTCAATCCGGCCACCGTCGGAGCAGGGGTCGTCGCCGCGATCTTCGGCTGCACCGGCCCGGCGCTGATCGTCATCGACGGCGCGAGCGCGGCGGGCCTCGGCCCGGCGGTGATCGCCTCGTGGATCTTCGGGATCTACGTCTTCGGGGGCCTGATCTCCATCCTGCTCGCCCTGTACTACCGCCAACCGATCACCGGGGCGTACTCGATCCCCGGGGCCGCGCTCGTCACGGCGGCGCTGCCGAACTTCTCCTTCCCGGAGATGGTCGGCGCCTTCATGGCGGCGGGGCTGATCGTGCTCGTCATCGGACTGACGGGGCTGGTGCGCAAGGTGGCGGACTGGATCCCCTTCCCGATCATCATGGCCATGATCGCCGGCGCCCTCATCCGGTTCGGCGTCGGCATCGTCGACTCGGCGGCGGCCGCGCCGGTCGTGGCGGTCGCCGCCCTGGTGGGGTTCGTCCTCCTCAGCCGGTTCCTGCCGATGGTGCCCGGCGTCGTCGGGGCGCTGGTGCTCGGCGGCATCGCCGGCGCGGCGACCGGTGCGTTCGGCAGTCTGCAGGGCGGCCTCGGTCTCAGCGCCCCGGTGGTCACCGCACCGGCCTTCGACGTCGGAGCCGTGCTCGCCGTCGCCGTCCCGCTCGCCCTGCTAGTCATCGGTGCCGAGAACGCGCAGGCGATGGGGGTGCTCATGGCCGAGCGGTACCGCCCGCCGTTCAACGTCATGACCATCGTCAGCGGTCTCGGCGGGGTGCTGGCGCCGGTCTTCGGTGGCCACAACGCGAACATCGCCGGGCCGATGACGGCGATCTGCTCCTCCGACCAGGCCGGCCCGGACCGCGCCGGACGCTACGCCGCGACCGTGGTCAACGGTGTGCTGTTCCTGCTGTTCGGTGTCTTCGCCGGCGTCACCGTCGCCGTGGTCAGCATCATGCCGCCGGAGCTGACCGCGACGGTGGCGGGCCTGGCGATGATCGGTGTGCTCCTGCGGTCGCTGCGGGCGGGCTTCGCGGAGCCGCGGTTCCAGCTCGGCGCGTTCTTCGCGCTCGTCATCGCGATGAGCGGGGTGACGATCCTCGACATCTCCGCGCCGTTCTGGGCACTGGTCGGCGGTGTGCTCGCCTCCGTCCTGCTCGAGCCGAAGCACTTCCGGGCCCGGAAGGAGGAGGCGGCGTAGCGGCCGCCTCACCGCGAGAGCGGATCGCGGACCTCGCGCCAGGCCTCGGCTGCCGCCTCGACGAGCTGTTCCAGACTGCCGGGCGCCGCCGGCCCCGGCATGCCGTAGTAGCGGTGCGCGTCGCAGACCTCGTAGCCGCCGGACGGGTACTCCTCCCGCGCCGGGAGGTAGCCGAAGCACTCGCCGGTGTAGCCGGCCACCACGGTCACGGCGTCCGGATCGTCCGCGGCGAGGATGCTCCGCACCGTGCGTCCGGCGGTGGCGAACGGCTCGCCCGGCAGGCCCACGAGTACGGCGCGCCCCCAGCGCAGCACCGTCACGGGCACCTCGAGGTGGGCGGGCCGCGGCTCTGCCAGGTGCGCACGTGCCCACGCGCTCCATTCGTCCAGGAGCGCGCGGACCCCCGGCTCCGCCTCGCGCGCCTGGGCCTGCCACGCGGTCAGGTCACGCTCCGTCTGCTCCGCGTCGGCCGGGACCAGCTCGATCCCGACCCGACGCGCCGCGGCGCGAACGGGCCCGTCGAGGTCGGTCGGCATGGCGCGATCGGCGGCGTCGGCGACGTCGGCGCCGGCCTGCTCGCAGGCGTCGAAGGTCCGGTCCGCACTCGGGGCGCCCGGCGCCGTCGGGTCCGGGCTGTGCCCGTTGTTCGCATCCCCCGCGCACCCGGTGAGGAAGAGCACCGGGGCACCGGTCTCCTCGGCGAGAACGCGGCGCACCACCCCGGGGTAGTCAGCCGTGAGCAGGGTGTTGTCGCCACCGAGCACCACCGGATGGCAGGCGTAGGAGACCACGGTGGCGAGCACCCGTCCGTCCCGGCGGACGAACCGGATCACCGGCACGTCGCGGTCCACCGGGCCGTCCGGGCGGCGGCGGTTGCGAGCGAGATCGCACGGCGGGCCGTACCCGCCGTGAACCGTCACCTCGGTGGCCGTGGCGTGCGCCTCGGCGACGGCCTCGACCGCGGCACGGACCACCCGGTCCAGCCAGGCTCGGTCCAGCGGTCCGCCCAGCCGGGCCTGCATGCTCACCGGCCCGCCGTGGGTGTGCGTGGCATGCACGAGCACCCGCTCGGCCGGGAGCACGCACTCCTGAGCGATCCGCGCGCAGGTCGCCCCGTCCAGCCCCACGACGTCGACCGTCACCACGGCCGTGTCCGCCACGGTCAGCGCGCGCACCTCGAGGCGGTCGTGCACACCGGACACCGGCCGGGTGCGGGCAGCGAACCCGGACATCGCCGCTCCCGGGTCGGGCGTGATGTCACGGACCGCGACGCCGGCCCTCATACGACCCGCTCACCGGCGAGGACCACCTCGCGGATCGACACCGGCCCCGCCTCGGGCACCTCGTCCAGCAGCAGCAGGTCCGCCGGCGCTCCCGTCTCCAGCGTGCCCCGGCCGTCGCCGACCAGGCGGCCCGGAGCGGTGGTGGCCAGCTCGAGCGCATCGGCGAGCGACCAGCCGGGCAGCCGCGAGACGGTGGCGACCCCGGCGGCCAAGGGCCGCGCGGCGCCGGCCAGGTACGGGGTGCCGACCTCGCCGAGCCGCCCGTCCTGCCCGAGCCGCACCCTCCCGCCGACGGGCGTCGTGTACTCACCTGGTGGCAGCCCGGCGAGGGCGACCGAGTCGGAGACCAGCACGGCCCGCCCCGCACCTTTGGCCCGGAGCATGACCGTGAGCGTGTCCGCGGGGAGGTGGTGGCCGTCGGCGATGAACCCGGCGGTCAACCGGTCCTCGGCGAGCTGCGCCCACAGGTAGTTCGGGTGCCGCGGGAGCGTGGCGTGCGCGCCATTGCCCAGGTGCGTGGCGACGCGGGCACCGGCGTCGACGACGGCGCGGATCTGCTCACCGGTGGCGTGCGTGTGACCGACCGCGACGCGCACCCCCTCCGCCACGGCCGCCCGGGTGAACTCGATGGCGCCGGCGTGGTGCGGCGAGAGCGTCACCATGCCCACGAGTCCGTCCGCCGCCTCCTGCAGCCGGTGCAGTTCGGCGAGATCGGGCGGGCGGACGTGCTCGGCCGGATGGACGCCGCGAGGCCCGTCCTCGGTGGAGATGGACGGGCCCTCCAGGTGCACGAACGGGACGGCCCGCCGGGTCGCCGGGTCAAGCCGCCGCGCCTCGGCCACGGCGCGCAGGGACCGGGCCATCTCCGCCTCGGCCGCGGTGATGATCGTCGGGACGTAACTCGTGGTCCCGGCCCGGGCGAGGGCCGCAGTGACCGCTGCGACGTCGTCGGGGGAGACGTCCGGGCCGTTGAGGTCGTGGCCTGCGAAGCCGTTGACCTGGAGGTCGACGAGGCCGGGGACGAGCCACGGCATCCCGTCCTCGCCCGGCCCGCCGGGCCGGACCTCGGCGATCCTCCCGTCGTGGACGCGAACCTCCAGCGTGCGCCCCGTGCGCGGATCCCGTCCGATCACAGCGACCGCACCCGGCCGCGGAACCGGTCGATGAAGCGCGCGTTCGCCTCGTCCCCACCGGGCGCGTTCCCGCTGCGCCACACCGGGGGGTCGATGCCGCGTGCCACGAGCGCCTCGACCGTGGCGAGGGTGAGGCAGTTGAGCACGTAAGCGTTGGCGAAGGTGGAGATGGCCGCGATCTTCTCCCCGACCCCGTCGACCTCCATCACGGCGTCACCGATCGGAACCTTGGAGTCGATCGCGACGTCGACCAGATCGTGCAGGTTCTGCCGGCTCGGGTGACGCGCGGGATGGTCCGGAGCGGTCTCGGCGGCGTGGCGGCGTGAGCTGATGCCGATCAGGCGTGCGCCGCGCTCGCGTGCGGTCAGTGCGGCGTCGATGAGCGCGGAGTTGATGCCGTAGGCGTTGACCAGCACGAGCAGGTCGCCCTCGCCGAGTCCGCGGTCCTCGATCACCACCCGCCCGTAGCCGGGGGTGCGTTCGATCGCCATCGAGCGCAGCGCGCCGTTGGACAGCAGCGTGCCTTCGTCGAGGATCGCCGAGATGTGCATGAGGCCGCCGGCGCGGAAGAAGACCTCCTGGGCGGCGAGGTTGGAGTGCCCGCCGGGCCCGAAGACGTGGATGAGCCGGTCGGCGGCGACCTGGTCCGCCAGGAGGTCCGCTGCGCGGCGGATGGTGCCCGATTCCTCGGTGAGGATCAGCCCGAGGATCTCCTGGATGCGGTGCCCGTAGTCGGTGAAGGTGGCATCAGTCATCGGTCCGCCTCCGCCGCGGTCGATCGGGGCGCCGAATCGGCGTCCACGTACAGGGTGACATCCGGGTGGGTGCGCAGCGCCGTCGCCGGGTGCCGGGCCGAGACCGGCTCGGTCAGGGCCTTCTCGACAGCGTCGCGCTTGGCGGCGCCGGGGACGACGCAGAAGAGCCGGTCGGCCGCGAGCAGCCGCGGGATCGTCAGCGTGATCGCCCGGTGCGGGACGTCGTCGAGGGAGTCGAAGCACTCGTCGTCGACCTGCTGGCGACGGCAGACGTCATCGAGCTCGACGACCTTGACGTCGAGCGGATCCTCGAGGTCCGCCACCGGAGGATCGTTGAAGGCGAGGTGACCGTTCTGCCCGATGCCGAGGCACACGATGTCGATCGGGCCGGCGGCGAGCGCGGCGGCGTAGTCCTGCGCGGTGCGCTCCGGATCGGGGCCGGGCTGGATGAGGTGGGCACCGGCGAAGGGCAGGTGATCGAAGATCGCCGAACGCAGCCAGTTCGCGAACCGTTGCGGCGCCTCGGCGGGCAGGTCGAGGTACTCGTCCATGTGGAACGCCTCGACCCGGGTCCAGTCGATCCCGTCGGCCTCCCGCAGCGCGGTGAGCATCTCCTGCTGGCTGGGCGCGGCGGCGAAGACCATCCGGACGCGGTCCTGCCTGGCCAGCCGTTCCCGCAGCTCGGCCGCCACGTCCGCGGCCGCGGCCCGGCCGAGGCTCGTGCGGTCGGGGAAGGTGCGCGGGCGTAGGGCGGGGGGATCCGGTGTCATCGACGCTCCTGGGATTCGTCCGGGTGGGTGGGGAACCGGTCGAGCTGGGTGAGCCACAGCAGCGACCGGGCGATGTGGAAGGGGTCCTTGACGGGCAGGGCGACCGTCTCCTCGAGCGGCATGCCATCGCGGGAACGGATCTGCGTCCACTCCTTCCCGGGCCCGTCGGGGAAGGTGTTCATCGTGTACGCCGTCAGGCGCTGCGCCCAGTCCCGCAACGCCGGCTCGCCGGTGGTGCGTGCCAGCAAGGAGGTGGTGTACATCGCCTCCGCGTGCGGCCACCACAGCTTGGTGTCCCAGGTGGAGACGACGAGCTGCTCGTAGCGGTCGCAGCTGCGGCTGCCGGCCGGGGCGCCGCCGTCGCGGTCGGTGAATCGCAGCAGACCACCGGCCGCCTCGTCCCACCCGATCTCCAGGGCGTGGAGTGCGATCGCGGCGAGCGTCCGGTCGGTGGCGAGCGGCCCGTCGAGGAGATCACGCGCGTGGCGCAGGAACGCGACCGCCTCGAGGATGTGCCCGGGAGTGCGATGCCGGGCCAGGAGGGAGTCCTGGCGCGCCTCGTCGGTGGCCGGTGGCATCTCGGCGATGTCGGCGCCGGTGCGGTGATGTGCCTCGATGTCGTGTGCGGCGGCGCGGACGGTGTCTGCGGCGGCGTCCTCGCCGGTGGCCCGGTAGACCTGCTCACCCACGCCCACGAGGATCATCGGCAGTCCGAAGGACCGGTGGCGCCGGTCCACCGGGTAGGGCTCGGAGCGGAAGGAGCCCGCCCGGATGCGGCCGGCGGCGTCCAGCAGCGTGCGCAGCGCCAGATCCTCCCAGCCGGCGCCGGGCTCGAGGCGTGCGGCGCCGGACCATCCGAGGGCGGCGAACAGGTCCGCGAACACCGACGTGTGCCGCCCGTCCCCGGGTGTGGGCTCGCGCGGCGTGCCCTCGCGGGTGGTGACGAACGCCGTCGTCCCGTCCGGGAGCAGGGCGTGGTCACGGATGAAGCGTGCCGTGCGCAAGGACTGGGTGGCGAGGCGCTCGCGGTCCACCCCGAGCCGGTCGGCGTCGAGCGCCAGCTGGGCGGTCAGCCACGCCCACCGGCCCTGGGACCAGGTGTACTTATCGCCGGAGACGAGCCGCCGGCCGGCGTTGTCCCAGCAGGTCAGCACCCCGCCGTGGACGTCGTCGGGTCCGTGGGCGAGCCACCACGCGAGGACGTCATCGACGAGATGCGCGTGCGGGTCGGTCATCTCAGGCGCGCTCCGAGGTGGCAGGTCCGGAACCCGGTACGTCGCCGACGCGCTCCGCCGGGCCGTCGTCGACTCCGAGGGCGTCGACCAGCGCGTCCGACTCCGCGTCGTGCCACGGCCGGACGAGCCCGATGAGGACGTAGACGATGATCGCCACGACGACGGGTCCGCCCACCTGCACGGCCGTGACCTGATCGGGCGCGAGCGCGTCGATCTGGTCCGCGAAGACGTACCGCGTCAGGACGAACACCGCCAGGCCGGCGGCCCACGAGGTGATCGCCGCGACCGGGCCGCAGCGCTTGAACGCCGGAAGCAGGCCGAGCAGCATCGGGATCGCGATCGGACCGACGAGTCCGCCGTACCAGAGGATGATCAGCCCGATCACCCCGCCGAAGGACTCGGCCGCCAGGGCGATGACGATGCTCACGGCGATGAAGGCGAAGACGCTGATCCGTCCCACGCGCAGCTCGGTGCGCACGTCGATGTTGCGCATCCGCCGCCACAGCGCGGGGAGGATGTCCCGCGTGACGACCGCGGAGATGGCGTTGGCGTCGGAACCGCTCATGGCCATGGTGTGCGCGAAGAGCCCGGCGAGGACCAGTCCGACGAGCCCGGTGGGGAGCAGTTCCTGGGTGAGCAGGGCGTAGGACTGGGTCGTGTCCTCGAGGCCGGGGAGGATGATCGGCGCCGCCCACATCGGGAAGAACATCACCAGCGGCCAGACGAGGTACAGCGCCGCGGACAGGCCGGCGGCCTTCCGGGCCGTGGAGCCGGTGGGGGAGGCGATGAACCGCTGCGCGAGGTTCCACGTGCCGCCGTTGTAGGACAGCGTGTTGATGAGCAGGTAGACCATGACGAACAGCAGCGTGTACTGACCGTTGAAGAGGGAGGAGTTGCCCTCGGGCAGGTCGTCCCACATGGTCCAGATGGTCGAGACGCCGTTCATGGTCACCAGCACCGTGACGAACATGACGATTCCCGCCACGAGCTGGATGAGGAACTGGCCGAGGTCGGTGAGGGCGTCCGCCCAGAGTCCGCCGATGGTGGAGTAGACCAGTGTCACGCCGCCGGTCAGCAGGACGCCGACGGGCAGCGGGACGCCGGCGAAGACGTCGAGCAGCACGGCCGTCGCTGTCCATTTCGCGCCGACGTCGAAGACCTTCAGCGCGGTGCCGCTCCACGCGAGGAGCTGCTGGGTGGGCAGCCCGTACCGGATCCGCAGGTACTCCAGCGGTGAGATCACCCCGAGCCGGCGGCGCAGCCGCGGCCACCGCGGGGCGAAGAGGAACATGCCCACCGCCATGGCGAAGGTGATGCCCAGCGCCCACCAGACGTAGAGCACGAAGCCCTCGTCGTAGGCGATGGCGGCGTAGCCGACGAACACGGCGGCGCTGTAGCCGGACATGTGATGGGAGATGCCGGAGAGCCACCAGGGCATGGACCCGCCGGCGACGAAGAAGTCCTTCGAGGTGCGGTTGCGCGCCTTCGCCCACAGGCCCACTCCGACCATGAGCGCGAAATAGGCAGCCAGGACGAGCCAGTCGAGTACACCCATGAGGTCTCCGTCCGCTCGGTGGGACGCACCTGCACGCCCCGGTTGACGGGCGAGCCTGGCGTGCAACCGTTTGCACGTCAACGCCGCCGAGGCTCTACGGTGGAGGTGTGCCCCGCGCCCGGCCCGAACTGCCCACGCTGAAGAAGGTCGCCGCCGCGGCCGGCGTCTCGGCCTCGACGGTCTCCCGGGTCTACTCGCACCCCCAGCTGCTCCGCCCGGAGACGGTCACCCGGGTGCGTGCCGTGGCCGACGAGCTCGGCTACGTCCCGCACCACCCGGCCCGGGCGCTGAAGACGGGCCGGATCGGCGCGATCGCCGTCGTCGTGCCCGACATCGCCAACCCGTTCTTCCCGCCGGTCATCCGCGCGGCCGAAGACCGGGCGCACGATCGCGACATCTACACCCTCCTGGCCGACACCGACGAGATGACCGAGAAGGAGGTGACGCTGCTCGTGCAGCTGCAGCGCCGGACCGACGGCGTCGTCCTCGTCTCCTCGCGGCTGTCGACCGAGGCCATCCGGAACCGGTCCACGCTCCACCCGCTCGTCCTGGTCAACCGGGACGTCGAGGGGGTCTCGCGCGTGCTCGTGGACACCGCGGCGGGAATGCGGGAGGCGGTCGATCACCTCGCCGACCTCGCGCACCGGCACGTGGTGTACCTCGCGGGACCGTCCTCGTCCTGGTCCGACGGTCAGCGCCGAGCGGCCGTCCTCGACCGGGCGCAGCGGCGTGGTGTGCGGGTCACCGTCCTCGGTCCGCACCGGCCCGAGCACGACGAGGGGATGCGGGCCGCCGCCGCGGTGCTCGAGACCGGCGCGACAGCGGTGATCGCCTTCGACGACGTCCTCGCCCAGGGCGTCCTGGCCGGCTGCGCGGCTGCCGGCGTGCGGATCCCGCAGGAGATGTCGCTCATCGGGTGTGACGACATCCTCGCCGTGCGGACCGCACCGCCGCTGACCACGGTGCGAGGCCCGAGCCGGCAGGCGGGTGCGCTCGCCGTCGACTTCCTCCTGCGACTCATCGACGGCGTCCGCGAGGAGACCGTCGAGCGCCTTCCGGCACCGCTCGTGGTGCGCGAGACCACCGGCCCCGCGCCGGCCTGAGCCGGCGCCGCAGCGCTCCTGTTCCGGCGCCGCCACCCTCGGCGGAGATCGGTCCGCTCATCCGGCCGGAGCCTTGACGCCCGGCCGACGTCGTGGTCTGCTCTGCGAAAGCAGCCGGGCCGAAATTATGATTTCGGGCAGAGTTAAGTCGGTCGAGGGAGACGGGATGCGCGGCAGACGAGCGATCGTGACGACGACGGCGGTACTCGCCTCGGCCGGACTCGCGGGAGTGGGGCCGATCGCCGGCGCGGCACCCGGCCACGACCCCGCCGATCCGACCATCCGCGACGGCGACCTCCTCGTGTCCAACCACAGCTTCGAGGACGGCACCGCCGGGTGGACGCCGTCGAACGGGCAGGGCGGGCCCGCCTCCCCGCACTGCCGCGACGCCGGCGCCGCCACCGGGACGTGGGCCAGCGACGGCCAGGCCGGCCTCGAGTTCACCGGCGAGGCACCGTGCGTGAACGCCGGCGCCGTCGCCGAGCCGGTCACCGCCGAGCCGGCGGAGACGTACACCGCGTTCGTCCGGACCGACGGTCCGGGTCAGGCCTCCCTCGGGCTGCGATTCCTCGACGACGCCGGCGACGTCCTCGCCGACGAGCACGCGCCGCGCACGGACGCCGGTGACGTCCTCGAGGTCACCGCCACGGCTCCGGAAGGCGCCTCCGCCGTCGCCGTCGAGCTCGGCGCGCACCGCACGGTGCGCTTCGACGAGGCGCTGATCACGGCCCCGCTCACCGCTACGGGTGACCAGGTGACCAAGCGCGGTTCCTTCCTCGCCATGGCTGCCGGCCACGACGAGAACGACCGGGCGGTGACGTTCTCCGTCACCACCGGCTCCGACGACGACCCGGGCACACTCGTGGTGACCGACGTCCTCACCGGCGAGATCACCCGCACCGTCCCCCTGCCCGGCGTCACCGGTTCGTGGACCCTCGAACAGAACCCCGTCACCGACGAGGTCTACATCGGCGCCTACGGCGCACCGGGGCTGTACAGCTGGACACCCGGCCAGGACGAGGCCGAGCTCCTGGGGCTACCGCCGATCGACCGTATCGGCATGCTCTACGGCCTGACCTCGGCGCCCGACGGCACCTTGTACGGCGGAGCGTGGGGAGAGCCGACCGACGGATACGACGGTGCCCAGCTCTGGCGCTACACCGCGGCCGACGGCTTCGAGTCCTTCGGCCCGGTGCTGACCGAGGACGCGAACTACACCCGAGCGGTCGCCTACGAACCCGAGAACGAGGCGCTCTGGGCCGGCACCGGGACGGTCCCGCACCTCTACGGCTGCGACACCGACGGCACCTGCACCGACTTCACCGACCTGCTCAACGAGGACATCCGTTCGAAGGAGTGGGTGTACGGGATGACCGCCGGCAGCGGATACGTCCAGGTCTGGGCCGGCGACTCGAAGAGCTTCGGCGAGGACTACCTCCTCGTACTGCGCACCTGGCGCGACGACGCCGGCGACCTGCAGGCCGAGGTGGCGCACGAGGTGCCGGGCGTCATCTACAACGGTTCGAGCCCAGTGGTGGACGGCAAGGTGTACTACTCCGTGGCCGGAGAAGAGAACCAGCCGCTGCACTCACTCGACGTCGAGACGGGCGAGGAGGTAGTCCTCGACCACGCGGAGACCGGCATCTTCTCCCGCGCGTGGGAGGTCATGGACCTCGACGACCCCGCATGGCCCGGACCGAGCCTCGTCGGCTTCAACTCCGGCGGCTACCTCGTGAAGTACAACATCGAGACCGAGGCGCTCGAACGCACCTACGTCGAGGACGTCCCCGAGGTGGCGTCGGGTCTGTCCTCCGCCGTCGGGGGAGCGGACGGCCGCATCTGGAGCGCCGGCTATCTCACGGGCGGCCTGGGCGCCTACTCACCGATGCGCGCCGACCGCCAGGTCACCTACGAGGTGGGCCGGCAGGCCGAGGGCATGATCAGCCACGACGGCGCCGTCTACCAGGGCACCTACCCGAACGGCCAGATCGCCTCGTTCGACCCGCGGACCTTCGACGGCAGCGCGGAGCCCGACGTCGAGTGCACGATCGGGGCCGAGCAGAACCGGCCGTACGGTCTGGCGGCCGCCGGCCAGCGGCTGTACTACGGCAGTCAGGCCGCGTACGGCCACGACCTCGGCGCGATCGGCTACCTCGATCTGGAGACGGGGACGTGCACCACGTTCTCCGAGGAGGTCGGCCACTACAGCGTCAACACCCTGACCCCGGCGGCAGGGAAGATCGTCGGCGGCACGTCCATCTTCTTCTCCTACGACGGCACGCCGATCGAGGACGAGGCAGGTCTGGTGGTCCTCGACGAGTCCGACCGGATCACTCACCACGACCTACCGGTGCGTGGGCTACGTGCGGTGAGCGCGGTGGCCACCGGCGCCGACGGGCTGGTCTGGGCCTACGCCGAGGGATGGCTCTTCGGCTTCGACGCCGAGACCGCGGAGTGGGTCTTCCAGGAGGAGGTCTTCCCGGGGTGGAAGCCCGGTCAGCGCATCAGCGGCAACTACGCCGCGATGCTCGAGCTCGACGGAGTTCTCTACGGCAACGCCGGAGGCCGCCTGTTCGCTCTCGATCCGGCCGCCACACTCGAGTCCGGGAACGCCGAGGTCACCGTGCTCCTCGCCTCAGGTGCCGGAGGCGGCCTGACCACCGACGACTACGGGAACCTCTACACGCGCTACCAGTCCACCCAGCTGCTGCGGATCAACCCCCGCGCCCTCTGACGGAAGGCATCGACATGGCCACGGCATCTCTCGACCGCCGCCGCTTCCTCTGGCTCGCCTCGAGCGTCACCGCACTCGGCGCCGGGCTCACCGCCGCGGGCGCCACCCCGGCACGGGCCGACGAGGCGCCCGACTACACAGCCCGGGAGACCTTCGACGACGCGCTCGCCGCGTTCATCGACAGCGGCGCCACCGGCCAGCACTGGCAGGACAACGAGGAGGGCGCGCTGGCGTGGGGGCAGTCGTACGTGCTGCTCGGCATCATGCGGATGTACGAGACGTACCGGGACACCACCTACCTCGACACGTTCGTCACCCACGCCGATGCCGTGCTGGGCAACCGGGACGAGGAACGTGGCGTCACGGACCATCAGGGCCGGTCGGGACCGGTGTGGCGTGCCGGCGGGAACTACGTGGCCTCGCACATCACGCTCACCGGAGACGACGGCGCGCCCCTCGTCCAGATCCGCAACGCCGACAGCCGGTCGGCGGAGTCCACGGTCGAGGTGCTCCCCGGCGCGCAGCCCGGCACGTTCACCCTCGCCATGACCCACGTGACCATCGGCACGACGACCCTCGAGGACGTCTCGACCGACCCGTCGCATCCGCGTTTCGTCGAGACGGTCGCCACCGAGGAGGGGTACTACCTGTGGGGCCGGTGGACCGCCAAGGTCCTAGCCGACGGCGTACCGCGGCCCGGGACGTACGAGGCCGAGCAGCAGTACTACGCCTTCGCCGTGCACACCGGGATGGTCACCTACCCCATGGCGATCTTCGCCCGCACGGTGCTGGAGGATCCGGCCCTGTCCCGGAGCCGGTACCGCGGCCCCGCGCAGCGCTACCTCACCGCCGCACGCCGGGCCGTGGCCTTCCACGACGGCGAACTGCGCTCCGACGAGCGCGGAACCAGCTACGTCTGGCCGCAGGGGGCGCCGGTGCCCTTCGACGGCACCGAGCAGCCGCTCAACCAGAGCCACGGTCTCGGGCTGACCATGGCCGAGCTGTACCGGATCACCGGGGACGCCGGCTACCGCAGCGCAGTCGAGGGTCTCGCCGAGACCTGGCGGGCGGACCTCGTCGACCAGGGCGGCTGGCCCGCGTGGCCGTACTGGCCGACCTGGGGGCACCTCTACCAGGGGTACGCCGTCGAGGACGGCGTCTCCGAGTACACCCCGTGGTACAACCCGAGCGTCGCCTGGGAGGACGTCAGCCACGCGGCGATCTCCGTGGAGTTCGCCGCCGCGGCGCACGGCGCCGGGCTCGCGTTCGACGACGCCGACCTGGAGGCCTTCGCGCGGTCGTACCTCGAGGGGTTCGTCATCGACGAGGCCAGCGTGCGCCACCGGTTCCTCGGCCCGGACCCCGCGGCCGACTCCACCGCCGTCCAGACGGCACGCTGGCTCGCCCTGGACCGCGTGGACGGCCGCGTCGGCGAGCACGCGCTCGGTCTGTACGAGGCCGTCGCGCTCGTGCCCGGATCCGGCTCGCACCTCGCCGGCATCGCCTACCTGAACTACGCCGCGGCCGACCCCTGGTCCTGACCGGCGTCCGGCCCGGCCGGGGAGCTCAGCGCAGCCAGCGGTCGAGGTGCTCGGCGACGAACGCGTCGTCGCGCAGCTCGGGATAGGCCGCCCAGATGCGGTCGATCTCGGCTAGCTGCCCGGGGGAGAGCCGGTCGCGTGGCTCGAGGAAGACGAGGTTCTCCAGCAGACCTTGACGCCGGAGCGCCTCGTGGACCCCGGCGATCGATCCCGCGAAGCCGTTGGCGGCGTCGAAGAGCACGCCGTTGGCGTCGGTCAGGCGCGGGTTGAGCGCGACGAGGTCGCGGATCGCCCCGCTGTCGCCCGCCTTGGCCAGGCGCGCGAGCTCGAGTGTGCGCACCGCTTCGCGCGTCCAGACCGCCCACTGTCCGAGCAGCCCGCCGACCACCTCGACGCGGGTGGTGCGGCCGGTGGCGTCGTGCACCCGGAACGAACTGAGCAGGTCGACGACGATGCTGTCGTCGTTGCCGGTGTAGAGCGCGACGTCGCCGCCCCGTGCTGATTCGGCGACGCCGTGAACGACGTCGAGCGTGGCGTAGCGGTCGAACGGTGCCGCCTTGATCCCGACGACGCTGGGAAGGTCGGCCAGCCGGCGCCAGAAGGACCGGGAGAGGTGGCGACCGCCGACGGCGAGCTGCAGATAGAACCCGATCACCGGCAGGACCTCGCCGACGGCACGTGCCCGGTCCAGGAGCTCGTCCTCGCTCGCGTCGTCGACACCGTGCGGGGCCAGCAGGCACAGGTGGTAGCCGAGGGAGGCGGCGAGCTCGGCCTCGGCCACGGCCTGCGCCGTCGGGCCGCTGAGGCCGGCCACCAGCAGCACGTCCCGGTCGGGATACTCACCGGCTGTCTCGGCCGCCAGGCCGAGGACCGGCTCGAGAAGGCCGCGTGAGGGCTCGTGCACGGCGAACTGCGTCGTGTGCACGGCGACGGCGAGGCCGAGCGAGCCCGCCTCGATGTAGTAGCGGCTCAACGCCCGCTGGCGCCGCTCGTCGATCCGGCCGTCCTCCCGCAGCGCGAGCGGATGGGCCGGGAGCACTCCGCCGGCGCGGAAGCTCCGCACCGCGGCATCGGTGCCGAGCGCGGGTGCCGGCGCCTGGTCGCCGATCATCAGAACTTCCCGTCTCGGCGCTGGAACTTGGTCGGCTTGTCGTGCACCGGCCCGCCGGCGCGCAGCCACTGCGCCGTGTGGTCGAGGAGGTCCTCGGTACCGAGGGCGGGAGCGCCGAAGAGCTCGTGGCAGCGGGTGGCGTCGGACAACAGGGCCGTCGGTGCCTCCGTGCCGGTGAACGTCACGTCCTCGCCGAGCCTGCGGCCGAGCGCGTGCGCCAGCTCCCGTACCCGCAGCGTCTCTGCCCCGGTGACGTTGAGGACGAACGGCGGCACGTCGGCATGGCGCAGTGACCGCAGGGTCACCTCGTTCGCATATCCCT
This sequence comes from Georgenia deserti, assembly GCF_042680605.1. Lineage (NCBI taxonomy): Bacteria > Bacillati > Actinomycetota > Actinomycetes > Allobogoriellales > Allobogoriellaceae > Georgenia > Georgenia deserti. The sequence continues at coordinate 488,464 of NZ_JBHUEE010000002.1, read as the reverse complement.
GCCAGATGACGTTGACGTACCCCATCTCGACGTCGACGGGCAGCCCCGCCCGGATCTGCTGGGCGATGTCGACGAGCACGCCGTAGCGCATCTCGACGGCGTAGTTGAGCCGGATGAGCGCCAGCGGTGTCCCGCGGCGCCGGGCGATCTCCGTGAGCACCCGTTCGCGGCCGAGGCAACTCATCGCGTACTCGCCGACCGGTCCTGGATCGTCCTCCTCACGTGAGCCGCCGCCGTCGACCGGGACGAGCGGATACACGTTGCCCGTGGACAGGACGGCGAGCGGGACGCCCGGGTAGCGCTCGGCCACCCGGCCCGGCAGATAGGTGTTCGTGTGCCACGTCGCCGCCTGGTTGCCGCTCGCCCCGAACTTCGCCCCGACCAGGTGGACCACCGCGCCGGCGTCGGGCAGGCCGTCCAGCGAGGACTCCTCGCCGAGGTCGGCCCGGACCACACGGGCCCCCGAGGCCTCGAGCGCCTCCGCGGAGCCGGGCGTGGTGAACCGGGAGACGGCGATGACGTCGGTGCCCGTGCCGGCCTGCTCGATCGCTGCGCGGGCGAGCCGGACGAGGCTGGGGCCGAGCTTGCCGGCCGCCCCCAGCACGAGGATGTCGCCCTCGATGCTCGCAATGTCCTCGATCAGGCCTGGGCTGGGCGCGGCGAGCCGGTCCTCCAGCTCGCTGACCGTCTGCATGAGACCTCCGTGAGTTACCTGATTAAGTGCTGCCGGAATAGAGAGTAGCGGCTGGACCCTAATTAGGGCAGTCGTGGTGCAGACGGTGTCTCCGCCGGGAGTGACCAGTTCAGAGGTCTGCTACCCGAGTGGGCGCTGCGAGCGGCCAGCAGGGCCACGCGGCTCGCCGCCAGGGACTCGGCGGTGGCGACCTCCGGGGCTATGCCCGCCGCCAGCGCCGTGAGCGCCTGCTCCGCAGGGCGCAACCCGGCCGGCGTGGACGGGCGCCAGGCGTCGGGGGTGTCGGTCCGGACGCTCACCTCGCCGGTCCACCAGTCGATGTCGGCGACGCCCTCGGTACCTGTCAGGCGCATCCGGTACGGAGCGGTGACGGCCGAGGCGTCCGGCCAGAGCCAGTGGGCCTCGATCGTCGCGGTCACCTCACCGGCCGTCATCACCAGTGCACCGCTGTCACAGAACTCGGGCGCGTCGGCGAACGGGCGGCGCGGTGCCACCCCGGTCACGGTCCCGCCGGTGGCACCGGTCAGCGCCAGGACGAGGTCCACGTCGTGCACCGGGAGGTCGCCCAGCAGGTCTCCGTAGCCGTCACGCCGGAAGAACCACGGCGGGCGGGTCCGGCGGCGCAGCTGGTGCGGACCGGTGGAGGAGATCAGGGCGAGGGTGCCCAGGACGCCGTCCTCGACGAGCCGGCGTGCCGCGAGCGTCGCCGGGTACCAACGCTTCTCCAGCATGAGCGAGACGTGGCGGCCGGTCGTGGCCGCGGCTGCGGCGATTCGTCCGAGGTCCTCGAGCTCGGTGCACAGCGGTTTGTCCGCGATGACGTGAGCCCCGGCGTGGAGCGCCTCGACGACGACGTCAGCACGCTCACCGTAGACACCGCACACGGCCACGACGTCGGGTGTGTGGGCCTGCAGCATCTCCGCGTGGTCGGCGTAGGACGGCACCCCCGGCGGCGTCCAGCGTTCGCGGTCGTCCCGATGCGGTTCGCTCAGCGCCACGAGTTCGATGCCGGCACGGCGGTCCGCCTCATCCAGCGCGTAGCGGACATGACCGTGCGCGGCGCCGGCCACGGCGAGGCGGATCATGCGGTATCCGGATCGCTCGGGACGGTGACGCGCGTCCCCGTCCTGGCCGATCGGTAGGCGGCGTCGATGAGCGCCACCGTGCGCCAGCCGTCCACGGCTCGCACGCTCGGCGGTCGCCCGGCGGCCCGCGCGTCCAGCACGTCGCGCCAGACGTCGACATGGCCGGCGAGGCCGATCGCGGCCGGATCCGCAGACCCGGCACCCGCGCTCGAGGTCGACGGCGGGGGCGGGGCCTCGTCGACCTCCCAGCGCACGACGTCGGTGTGGGCGAGTTCGATGGCACCGCTCGTGGTGCGCAGGCTGAGCACGGCCGGGTCACCGGGCGGGGTCGCCGTCGTGGTCACGGCGACGCCGAGCGCGCCGGAGGCGGCCTCGAGCGTCACGGTGGCGGTGTCCTCCGCCTCGCCGCCGTTGCCGAGAGTGGCGGTCTGCGCCGTGACGGCGGTGATCGGTCCGAGGAACCAGGACAACAGGTCCACCGAGTGCAGGCCCTGGTTCGTCAGGGAGCCGCCGGCGGGCATCCGAGAGCGCCAGGGGGCGGCTGCGTAGTAGGCGGCATCGCGGTGCCAGTGCACGAAGATCTCCCCGAGCACGGGGTGTCCCAGGGTGCCGGCGTCGAGCTGGGCGCGGATGTGCCGGTGCTGCGGCTCGAGACGGCGCTGCGCGACGGGGTAGACGGTCCGCCCACGTTCCTCCGCCAGGCGGAGCAGGGCGGTGGCGTCGGCCGTCGAGGTGGCGAGGGGCTTCTCGACCACGACGTCGTGCCCGGCGTCGATCGCGGCGGCGGCATGGCCGGCGTGGAGGTCGCTCGGCGTCGCGACGAGCACGATGTCGAGATCGCTGCGGGCGGCCAGCTCCTGGGCGTCGGTCATGTGCTCGGCCGCCGGCCACCCGGCCTCGGCCAGTGCCGCGGCCGAGCCGCCGCTGGCGGCCACGACCTGGGCGGCGCCGTCCAACCGGGACAGCGCCGCGGCGTGCGTGCGCCCGATGCTGCCGAGGCCGAGGATGCCGACGCGTACCGGTGCGCTCATGCCAGAGCGTCCGGGTTCGCGACGACCTTGGCGATCGCCTGGCCGATCGCGGCGATGTGCTCCTCGGAGGCCAGGAGCACCGACTGCGGCAGCCACAGCGTGTCGCTCGCGACCAGATCGGTGGCGGGGCAGTCGGGCACAGGAGCCGGCTGACCGAGTCGCTCGGTGAGCCGGTGCATCTCGGATCGGATGGCCTCGTTGTGGTGTAACGGGACGTATCCGGTGGACACGCCCGGAACGCCCTCTGCGGTCAGGGCACGAGCCGCGGCGTCCCGGAGACCGCGTGAGCCGAGCTCGGGGACGCGGAAGAGGAACAGGTGGTGCCCGTGGGCGGTGACCCGCTCGTCGCGCGCCGCGACCTCGACGCCCTCGAGCGGCGTCAGAGCCTCGCGCAACGCCGCCGCCCGCTCGGCCCGCACGCGCTGCAGGTCCGGCAGCCGCTGTAGCTGTGCCCGCAGGACGGCGGCCTGGAACTCGGTCAGGCGCAGGTTGTAGCCGACGACCGAGTGCTCGTACCAGGCTCCCCGTGGCAGGCGGCCGACGTTGACCTGGGCGTAGGTCGAGGTCGCGAGCCGCTCGTCCTGGGCTGTGATCGCACCGCCCTCACCGGCCGTGATGTTCTTCGACGTCTGGAAGCTGAAGGTGCCCAGATCGCCCAGGGTGCCGACGCCACGCCCCTCCCACCGGGCACCGAGGGCCTGCGCGCAGTCCTCGACGACGGCGAGGTCATGGCGGCAGGCCACCTCGTTCAGGGCGGTCATGTCGACGACGTCGCCGCCCAGGTGGACGGGGATCACGGCGCGTGTCCGTTCGGTGACGGCCGCCTCGACGGCGGCGGCGTCGAGGAGATGGGTCGCCGGGTCGACGTCGGCGAAGACGGGCACGGCGCCGACGAAGAGTGCCGCCGTGGCGGTGGCGATGAACGTGTAGGGAGGCACGATCACCTCGTCGCCCACGCCGACGTCGAGCGCGCGCAGTGCGGCCGCCAGGGCGAGTGTGCCGTTCGTCAGGGCGATGGCGTGCTGGGCGCCCTGGAAGGCGGCGAGCTCGCCCTCGAACGTCCTCACCACCTCGCCGTGGATGCTGCCCCAGGCACCGGAGCGCAGGACCTCCAGGAGCCCGTGCTCCTCCTCGGGGCCGTGCTGCGGCCACGGTGGCAGGGCCGGCAGGCCGGACAGGGCCGCAGGGCCGCCGTGGACGGCGAGGGTCTGGTACGTCGTTGTCATCGCTCCCCATTTCGGCGCGCCGAATTACGCATTAGGATGCTGACCATACATGGATCTTGCCAGTCCGGCACGGGTCCGATACCTAGGAGTCGCCATGCCCGCATCGCCCGACCTCCTCGCTCTCGACGGCGGCACGCCGGTGCGCCGGGAGCCGTTCCCCACGGTCTCGGACTCCTCCGGGCGCCGGATCGGTGCCGAGGAGGAAGCGGCCGTGCTCGACGTCCTGCGCTCCGGGCGGCTGAACTCGACGGTCGGGCAGGTCACCCGTGGCCTGGAGCAGGACTTCGCCGCGCGATACGGGGTACCGCACGCCGTGGCCTCGAGCTCGGGAACCTCGGCGATCCATCTCGCCGTTGCGGCGCTCGACCCCGAGCCCGGCGACGAGATCATCACCACCGGCCTGTCCGACGCCGGCACGGTCCTGCCGATCCTCGCGCAGAACGCCGTCCCCGTCTTCGCCGACGTCGATCCGGCGAGCGGAAACCTCGACGTCGCCTCGGTACGTGACCGGATCACCCCCCGGACGCGGGCGATCATCGCGGTCCACCTCTTCGGTCAGCCTGCCCCGGTCGCCGAGCTGCGCGAGCTCGCGGACTCCCACGGCCTCGTCCTCATCGAGGACTGCGCCCAGGCGTACCTGACGGCCACGTCCCCGGACGGGGCGTTGGCAGGCACCGTCGGTCACCTCGGCTGCTTCAGCCTGCAGCAGTCCAAGCACATCACCGCCGGCGACGGCGGCCTGACCATCACCGCCGACGATCAGCTGGCACGCCGTGCACGACTCTTCGCCGACAAGGCCTGGCCGCGTGACACAGACGAACGCACCCACCTGTTCCTCGGACTGAACTACCGGATGTCCGAACTCGAGGCCGCCGTCGCCCGGGTTCAACTCACCCGGCTCGACGCCGTCGTCGAGGACCGGCGCCGCACCGCCAAGCTCCTCACGGACGTGGTCTCCGGCCTCGACGGGCTCGGTGCGGCCGGAGACGACGGCACGGTGTACTGGCAGTTCCCGATCTTCCTCGACACCGACGTGACCGGAGTCGATGCGCACTGGTACGCCGAGGCGCTGCGCGCCGAGGGCATTCCCGCCGTCGGGGGATACATCCAACGTCCGCTGTACCTCACGCCGGTGGTCGCCGAGCACGTGACGTACGGGACCTCGGGCTACCCCTTGACCTGCCCGCCGGCCGACGCCCTCCAGAGCTATGCGCCGGGTCTGTGTCCGCACACCGAGGCGCTGATCGGTGGCCGGCTGCTCGTGGTGCCGTGGAACGAGAACTACAGCTCGCAGGACGTCACCGACATCGCGACGGCGATCGAGAAGGTGCACCGCGGGCGGCCAGGTCGCTGAGGCCGGGCCTCAGGCGCTCTGCCGGGCCGGGCGCGGGCCACGGACCGGCAGGATCGCCGAGAGCAGCGTCCGGGTGTACGGGTCCTCCGCGGCGGTGAACACCTCCGTGCGTGTCCCCGCCTCGACGATCTCGCCGTCCTTCATCACCGCGACGTGGTCGGAGAGCTGGTCCACCACGGCGAGGTTGTGCGAGATGAGCAGGTACGCCACCCCCAGGCGGTCCTGGAGCTCGGTCAGCAGATCGAGGATCTGGGCCTGGATCGAGACGTCGAGCGAGGAGGTCGGTTCGTCGCAGACGAGGATCTCCGGCTCCGGCGCCAGCGCCCGCGCGATGGCGATGCGTTGCTGCTGGCCGCCGGAGAACTGCTGCGGATATCGCCGGGCGTCGTCCGGCGAGAGCCCGACGAGGCGAAGCAGCTCGGCCGCACGCTCGGTCCGCTCCGTGGGCGCACCGATGCCCTGCAGGCGCAACGGCTCGGCGATGTTGGCCCCGACGGTGTAGTGCGGCAGCAGGGAGCCGTAGGGGTTCTGGAAGACCATCTGCATCCGGCGCCGCAGCGTGTCCGCCTGCGCACCGTGGATGTCCTCGCCGTCGACCAGCACGGTGCCCGAGTCCGGCCGGTGCAGGCCCATGACGAGTCGGGCCACCGTGGACTTCCCGCTGCCGGACTCGCCCACGAGCCCGAGCGTCTGCCCGCGCCCGATGCTCAGGCTGACGTCGCGCACCGCCCGGACGGTTCCTGAGCGGCCGTGGAAGGACTTGACCAGGTGCTCCGCACGGAGCAGGGGCGGGGCGGCCGGCTCCGCCGTCGGCCCGGACACGGGCGAGGCGGTGGTCGACGAGACGCCCTTGCGTGCCACGTCGCCGACCTCGAGCGTGGCGTCGAGCAGCATCCGCGTGTAGGGCTCGCGGGGTGCCCCGAGCACGCGTTCCATCGTGCCCTGCTCGACCACCTGACCGTGATTCATCACCAGCACGTCGTCGCAGAAACGGCGGGCGACCCCGAGGTCGTGGGTCACCATGATCATCCCGGTGCCCTGGTCCTTGATGGCGGCGAGCAGATCCAGCACCTGCGCCTGGACGGTCACGTCCAGGGCGGTCGTGGGCTCGTCGGCCATGACCAGCTGCGGCTCGGCGATGATGGCCATGGCGATCATGGCACGCTGGCGCATCCCGCCGGAGAGCTGGAACGGGTACATCCGGGCCCGCCGCTCCGGCTCCGGGATCCCGACGTCGCCGAGGGCCCGGACGGCGCGCTCGCGTGCTTCGCTGCGCGAGCACAGGTCGTGCCACCGCAACGCCTCGGCGAGCTGGCGCCCCACCGGGATGGTGGGGTTGAGCGCTTCCATCGCGTTCTGGAAGACCATGCCGATGTGCCGGCCGCGGATGGCGCGCATCGTGGCCGGTGGCGCGGCCAGCAGATCGGTTCCGGCGAAGTCTGCGGTGCCGGACACGACCCTGCCGTTGCGCGGCAGCAGTCCCAGCAACGAGCGGACCGTCACGCTCTTGCCGCTGCCGGACTCGCCGACGACGGCGAGGGCGCGCCCGGGCTCGAGGGTGAGGTCGACCCCGTCGACGGCGACGAACGTGCCCCCGTCGGCGCGGGCGAAACCGGTGCGCAGTCCGGCGACGTCCAGCAGGGGCGCTCCGGGCTCGATCGTGGGGCGGAACTCGCGCTGGCTCACCGGCGGGCCTCCGTAGAGATGTCGAACGCGTCTCGTACGCCGTCACCGATCCAGGTGAAGGCGAGCAGGGTGAGGGCGAAGGCGATCGCCGGTGAGACGATCATGTGCGGCATGGTCGTCGCGAAACGGACGCCTTCGTTGATCATCGCGCCCCAGGAGGGCATGTCCGCGATGCCGAGGCCGAGCAGCGAGAGGCCGGCCTCGGTGGTGATCGCGGCCGGCACGGCGAAGCTCGAGGTGACCAGCAGCGGACCGACGGCGTTGGGCAGGATGTACCGGGTGGCGATGGTCGGGCCTGCGGCCCCCATCCCGCGTGCCGCCTCGACGTAGTCGCGCTGTTTGAGCGTGAGGACCTGGGCACGGATCAGACGCGCCTGGGTCACCCAGCCGGCGATGGCGATCGCCGCCATCACCGACCAGAAGCTCCGCCCGAAGACGGTCACGAGCAGCACGGCGAAGAGGTAGGTCGGGAAGGCGTACATCACATCGGTGGCCGCCATGAGGACGCCGTCGATGCGTCCGCCGCGGTATCCGGCGACGGTGCCGATCACCAGAGCGATGAGCACGGAGATGATCTCGGCGACGAAGGCGACCAGCAGGGCCGTCCGGAGGCCGAACAGCAGCCGGGACAGGATGTCCCGGCCGAGGGTGTCGGTGCCGAGGAGGTGCCCCGGTGTGCCCACGGGAGCGAGCTGGTGACCGTAGTCGGTCTGCGTCGGACCGTAGGGCGCGATCAGCGGCGCAAGAGCGGCCAGCAGCGCCAGCAGCACGACCACCCACAGGCTGAGGAACGCCATGCGGTTGGCGCGGAACCTAGTCCAGGCTCGGGACGCCGGTCCGGCTGCCTTCGCCGACCGGGCTGTCTCCTGCGTGGGCGTCTCGCTGTCTGCGGGTACGGCTGCCACGGTTCTTCCGCCCACTTTCTGCGCGAACGCGCGGGTCGAGGAGGCCGTAGAGAAGATCGACCGCCAGGTTGGTGACCATGAGGATGACGGCGAAGAACATCGTCGTCCCCATGAGCAGGGGCATGTCCCGGCTCGAGGCGGCCTGCGTGAACGCCAGCCCGAGCCCGGGGATCCGGAACATGGTCTCGATGAACACGGTGCCGGTCATGAGCGCTGCCAGCATCGGCCCGGTGACCGTGACGAGGGGGACGAGGGAGTTGCGCAGCACGTGCCGGACCGTGACCACGGCCGGATGCCCGCCCTTGGCCAGCGCCGCGGTGACGTACTCCTCGCGGAGCGTCTCGAGCATCGAAGAACGGACGTAGCGCGCCAGGACCGCCAGTGGCCCCACCGCCAGGGCCAGCACCGGCAGCACGAGGTTCTCCGGTCCCGTCCACCCCGCGGCCGGCAGGATGCGCAGACCGCCCGCGAAGATGAGGACGAGGAAGACGCCGGTCAGGTAGTTCGGCAGCGCGTGACCGAGCGTCAGGATGAACATCGAGCCCGAGTCCAGGAGCGAGCGCTGCCGGAGCGCGGCGAGCATCCCGACCGGGACCGCGATGATCAGCGCCAGTGCGGTGGCGAGGACGGCCAGCGTCGCCGAGACCGGGAATCCCTGGGCGATCAGACTCTCGACGGTCTGTCCGGGATGCCGGTACGAAGGCCCCAGATCCCAGGTCAGGGCACCGCGCATGAAGATCAGGTACTGCTGCCAGGCGGGCACGTCGGAGCCGTACCGGGTGGCGAACTCACCGGCCACCTCCTGGGCCGCCTGGCCCGCCATCCCGGTCGCACCCGAGCTCGCGCGCTGGATGTCCGCGAAATTGCCCGGCGCGAGCTGGAGAAGGAAGAACGTCAGCGCCGAGATGACCCCGAGGGACAGGACCATCCGCAGCACGCGACGCAACAGGAATTCGACATATCCCATCGCTCACCCCGCCGAGTCGTCGACCGAGAGGTCCTTGAAGTAGTACCGGTCGGCCTGGGCGCGCAGCTCCAGGCCCTGGACCCGGGGTTGTGCGACGTAGACCGTGTGGTTCCAGACCACGGGGAGGAAGAGCTCGGTGCTCTCGCGGATGGCGGCGGCGTCGGCGTAGATCTGCTGCTGCTCGTCCTCGTCGACCGTCTCGCGCGTGTCCTCCACGCGTTCGGCGAACTCCTGGGCCTCAGGCATCGTGCCGTCAGAGAGGATCTCCTCGAGCCGGCTGCTGCGTTCACCCGGCGACAGTGATTCGTCCGCCTGGACATCGAGGAACTCCTGATAGGCGTCACCGCCGAGACCTGCCTGACGCACCATGTCGGGGGACCAGAGCTGCTCGACCTGGTAGGGCCACGAACTCACCCCGGAGAACGAGCCGTACCAGAAGCCGACGTAGTCCTCGTCGTGCATCTCGTCGCGTCGTTCCACGTAGACGCCGACCTCGACGACGTCCTTGTCGACGTTGATGCCCAGGTTCGTCTCCCAGGTGTCGATGATGGCGTCGAGCTGCGGAAAGTCCGAGCCGGCGAGCAGCGTGAGCGTCGGGAAGCCCTCGCCGTCGGGATAGCCGGCCTCCGCCAGCAGTCGCTGGGCCTCCTCGACGGCCCCGTCACCGGACATCTCCTCGTGGGCGGCGAGGTCCTCGCTCCACCCGGGCACGAGGGGGGAGACGATCGTCGAGGCGGGTGCCGACGTCTCGCTGATGCCGGCGATCTCCTCCCGTCCCAGTCCGAGGCTCAGCGCTCGCCGGATCTGCGGGTCCTCGATGATCGGGTTCCGGCTGTGCAGCGGAGCGAGGTAAGTGGTGCCGGAGTTCTCGAGCCAGTGCATCTGCTGCTCCAGCTCGGGGTCTTCCATGAACCGGGCGATCTCCGCGGGCTCGCCCAGCGCCTGGATGTCGACCTCGCCGTTCTCGTACGGAACCGTCGTCGTGATCGACCCCTGCTCGATCAGCTGGACGTTGATCTCGTCGAGTGCCACATTCTCGGCGTCCCAGTACTCCGGGTTCTTCTCCAGGCGCATGCTGGAGTTCGCGGTCCAGGCCGCGAGATTGAACGGCCCGTTGCCGACCCAGTTCTCGGGCTGTTGCCAGTCGCCGTCGCCGCCGCCGACCGCGTCCGGGTTCAACGGAAGCATCGAGGGGTACGTCAGCCCCATGAGGAAGCCCGGGTTCGGGGCCTCGAGGGTGAACTCGAGGGTCTGGTCGTCGACGGCCTCGATGCCGACCTCGTCGAAATCCTCGACCAGACCGGTGTTGTACTCCGTCGCGTTGAGGATGCCCAGCGGGGCCTGGTACGAGGAGGCGTTCGTGGTCACGCCGCTCTCGCCGCGCTCGGGGTCGAGCAGGCGTTCGTAGGTCCAGGCGAAGTGCTCGGCGGTGAGGGGTTCACCGTTGGACCAGGACGCTCCGTCGCGTATGTGGAACGTCCAGGTGAGGCCGTCGTCGCTGACCTCCCAGTCGTCCGCGACGCCCGGGCGCACGTCGGTCCCGTCCGGAGTCTGCAGGACCAGGCCCTCCAGCAGCCCCATCTGCACGAGCCACATGCCGAAGGTGACGCTCTGGGGATCGATGTGCGCGAAGTTCGTCGCCTGGACCGTGATGCTGCCGCCGGAGGCGTCGCCGTTGCTGTCACCGCCGCCGGAGTCCTCGCCGGTGTCGCCGAACAGATTGCAACCGGCCAGGGCAAGAGTGATGGCGACGGCGCCGGCGGCACGACGTACCCGCCGCCCTCGTCGGTGTGCCGTGGTCGCCCCCGCGGTCCGTGCCATCGCGTCCTCCTCGGTCGCCGGCGTCCATGCCGGCTCGCATTCGGGATGTCCGTAAATGCAACTAGTGCCATGACGTTATGACGCAATAGGGGCGGCGTCAACGGCTACGTGTCACGACTTGGTCAACATCGTGTGACGTCCACGTCACCTGTGCGTCGACGTTCGGGCAGGAGGCGCGGCTGTCAGGAGAGTTCCCACCGGGTCGTGCCCGGCCGCACATCCACCGCGAGCTGGGCGAACACCCGGCCGTGGCGGCGGACCGTCGTCACCTCGAGAGTCGCGCCATGGTCCGCCCGGGCCAGACTCGGCGGCGCGCCGGCGTCGACGGGCACCAGAATCGCGGCGGCCTCCAGCGGTGCCTCGGACTCGACATCGACCTGGACGGTCCCGCCGCGCCGCACCGCCGTGAGGCGCACCGCGCGACGGGCACGCTCCCACGCGTTGATCTGTTCGGCTGTCCACCACTCCATGCCCCGGCGTCGCGCCTCCGCCGCGAGCTCGACGCACGCGGCCCGCGTGGCGGGCCGCCGGTTGAGGTGCGGGCCGTGGAAGAGGAAGTGCGCGACGCCGTGCTGGGCCTCGGCCGCATCGAGGATGACGTCCCGGACCGAGGCGTGCGCGGCCCAGGCGAGGTCCTGCGTGTGCAGCGGGAGGTTGAGGACGTCGTGGACGCTACGACCGGACTCCGGCGGTGCCAGGGGGAAGGAGACGTGCGCGGTGCCGAAGGGGAAGCCGACGGTTCCCTGCTTGCTGGGGCCGCGCGACTCGTCGATCTCGATGCCGACCTCCTCGCACCAGCGGTAGAACTCGGTCCATCCCTCCCAGCGGGTGTAGTGGTTCTTGTTGGCCACGATGTCCTCGCGCCCGGTGACGGCCTGGGCCCAGGCGTACTGCGCGCGGAACTGCGGCCATCCCCACGAGGCGATGTCGGCGTCGCCCATCGCGTTGTAGTGCAGCGCGTGCTCGTGACCGGCAGCGGTGATCGCGTCGTAGATCTCCTGTCCGTACCCACCCGGGAAGACCTGGCACCAGGTCACCGACACGTCCGCCTCGGCGAACGCGTCGAGTGCGGCTCGGCCGTCCTCGGGGACGTTCTGGTCGGCATCGTGCGACATGTGGGCGATCGCCGACAGGCCTGCCGGCCAGTACCCGAGCCAGGGGACGACGGTGCCGGTCCGTTCCGTTCCTGCCCAGATGGCCTGCAGGAGCAGTGAGCGCCACCAGTCGGCGTGCGGCTGGTCGAAGATCGGGACCGCGGCCGGCGGCGGATAGGTGTGCGTGTAACTCTCCGGGACCGGGCCCTCGCCGGGCGGGAGCGCCCGGTCGTGCTCGAGGTCGAGGGTCATGCCGTCCTCGGCCTTGAGGATGTCGTCGTCGACAGGAGCGGTCCCGTCACGGGCCGGGACGCCGTCGCCGGTGACCGGCACCCCCTGCTGAACGAGGACGACGGTCGCCGCGAGGTCGACGCCGAAGGTGATGACCATGCCGTCGCCGTGCCGCCGGGCGCAGATCGCCGCCTCCCCGCTCTGCCAGGTGGCGAGGACGTCGGTGCCGGGCGCCGGATCGAGGCCGGCGCCGCGGACGGCCCGAAGGTGCCGTGGCGGCCGGTGGGTCCAGAACGGGTGCTCCGCCACGGTCACGCGGCCGGTGCCCACGGCATGCGTCTCGCGGGCGCCGGCGAGGTCGCCGAGGTCGGTCGGCCCGGCGGTGAGGATCAGGGTTCCGCCGGCCGCGACCCACGTCTCGAGCGTCTCCACCGCTCGGTCGGCCACGGTCGTCGCCACGACCACGCCGCGGTCGGGCAGGTCCGTGGCCGGGGTGGAGGTGGCCGTCGCGATACCCGCGTGGGCGAGGATCTCGACGAGGTAGCGGCCGAAGCTGCCCTCCACGCTCTCGAGCGTGCCGAGGTCGACGCCCGTGGGGGCCGAGGAGGTCGCTGACGGCGGTGAGGCCGTCCAGACCGTGACGGGGGATGTGGTCTCCACGGCGCGTCGGGCCGTTGCTGGGTGCGTGCTCACGCCGACAACCTTGCCAAGTCGGCTCGATTGCTACAAGCACTAACGCAAGATAGTGCGCATCCGAAATTCGTTCAGGTGCCGAGTCGCTCGTCCAGCAGCTGGTACCGGATCGGCGGTCGTCCGACCTTCTGTGCCCGGGCCGGTGGCATCGGCCATGCCAGGCCGGCGTCGACCAGGGTGCGCAGCGTGCGCCGCGCCGTTCGCAGGGTGACGCCCTGGATGCGGGAGATGCGCTCGGCGTCGACGATCCGGCTGGCGTCGTCCTGGTCGTCGAGTGCGCCGACGATCTGCCGCAGCGTCTCACGGTGCGGATCCTCGGCCGGCTCCTGAGCCGGTGTCGGTGCCTCCTGGGTGGCCGGCAGGGGGACCGGATTGCCCTGCGGGCCGACCAGGTAGGCCAGTCCGCCACCCGAGTCCCCGGCCTGCGTCACGGCCTGCTCGGCATTCTCCTCCGCCTCGAGGGTGGTGCGCCCGAGTCCGATACCGACCTCGGCCTCGACCGTGAGCACCTCGGCGATGGAACCCAGGAAGGGGGCGCGGGCGAAGTTGGACGTCGCCGAGCGCAGGGACCCCAGGGTGGTGACCACGAGGTAGCTGTGTTCGTCACGCTCGAGGACGGCGGCGTCCATGCGCCGGGCGTCGGGCAGGAGCGCCCGGTGCAGGGACAGGCGCAGCTCCTGGTACCAGTAGTTGCTGGCGCTGGTGCGCTGGGGAAGGAAGCTCGAGGGGAGCCGGACCACCACGATCGCGATCCGGGAGTCCTCCAGCCGTGCCCCGCTGCCGAGCAGACGCGCGGTTCGCAGCGCGTTGCGCAGTGTCAGTGCGGCGGGGGCCATGGCGAGGTGCGGAGTGCCCGCGTCCTCGAGCCGCTGTGCCACCGACGGCACCGTGGTGATCGCCCCACTCGTCCGCCCGGCGGCGAACAGGTCCTGGTGGAAGTCGAAGAACTGCTCGGGGGAGACGTTGTCGTGGTACTCCATGACATGGACCTCGTCGGAGGGCAGATCGAGGTCGACGTACGTCTCCCGGACGTCGCGCTCGAGGACGGAGTCGATGCTCACGCGGGCCGGGTCGACGGCCCCACCCAGGACGCCGCGAAGCAGGGCGGTGGGTAGGGCGACACCGCCGGTGGGGACATAGGTGGCCGGGACCGGAAGGGCGCCGTGCGACATCGCGACGTCGTAGGGCAGCGGGCCCGCGAAGAGGAGCACGTCGACGTCGTCCGCGATCCGCATCGCAGCCTCGCGTGCGTGCTTCTCGCGCTCGTACGCCGCGGTGACGAGCCGGTGGGCGGTGGTCGAGTCTTCGCGCGCGACGGCCGCCAGTCGGTGGACGAACGGTTCGGCGCCGATGACGCCGATGGCGACGACCTCGGTGGCTGGGCCTCGGTGTGTCGGCATGGGACCTCGCATTGCTCACGACGTGGCGGCCGGGCGGAGCCGTCAGGGCAGATTACTGACCGCTATTTCGGACACATCATAATTGGCGATCAGGGCAGGGCCTCTTAGGATCGCCGGCATGCGCATCGGCGTCGTCGACCTGGACACCTCCCATCCCGAGACCTTCCATCCGTTGCTGGCTGCCCGGGGGCACGCCGTCGTCGCCGTCCTGGGAGGCGAGACGGTGGTCGACCAGGCGTACACCGAGTCATATGCAGCGGAACACGGCATCGGCACCGTCGTCACCGACCCTTCCGAGATGGTCGGCGACATCGATGCCGCGTTCGTCCACTCGGTGAACTGGGACCATCACGTCGAACGGATCCGTCCGTTCGTCGCAGCCGGTCTTCCGGTGCACGTCTGCAAGCCGTTCGCGGGCCGTGCCGCCGATCTGGCCCAGCTCGAGTCCTGGGTCGACCAGGGAGCACGGATCACGGGCGGGTCGGCCCTGCGCTGGACCGCGGTCGCGCAGCAGGCGCGGTCCGTCGAGGCGAACGCCGGTTACGCGGTGACGTTCGGCCATCCGCTCGACTACGGGATTCACGCCTACTCGCTGATTCACGGCGCCTTCGGGCCGGGCATCACCTCGGCCCGCGCGCTCGACGACGACGGCCGGCGCAGCCAGCTGCGCTGGTCGGACGGGCGGTCGGCGATCGTCGACGTCCAGCCTCCCGGCGAGGGGTACGGCTTCTTCCTCACGCTCGTGTCACCGGCGGGTGTGGAACATCTCGACGCCACCGGACACAGTTTGTACGAGCCGTTCCTCGACGTGACATGCGCGTACCTCGGCGGGGAGGAGATCGGCCTCAGCTTCGCCGAGCTCATCGAGCCAGAACTCTCGTGTCTGGCCGCGCGCGCGTCGGCCAGGCACGGCGGTGACTGGGTGGACCTTCGCGGTGACTCGCGGATCTCCGACGGGGATTTCGACGGCGCCGAGTTCGCCCGGGAGTATGCCCGGACGCGGCGCGCGCGACTCGGTCTCGTGCCCCGCGAGAACTGAGCGCCACTCGCGGCAGGATCGGAAACCGGTGTCTACCAGGGTAGATAGCGTCAGAGGTAGAATGGTAGACATGTCGCTGAACATCAAGAACGAGCGCGTGCATGCACTGGCGCGGGAGGCTGCCCGCGTGACCGGCACGTCCCAGACGAGCGCGATCGAGACGGCGCTGGAACGACTCCTCGCCGAGCACGGTGTCGATCTGGCGCGCGCCGAGCGGGACCGGCGGATCGCCGAGATCCTCGACATCAGTCGTTCGTGGAACCCGAGGGCCGGCAGCCATGACGTGCTCGCGAGTGACGAGGACCTCTATGACGCCGAGACCGGACTGCCGGCATGATCGTCGACGCGTCGGCGCTGGTGGCCATCCTCAAGGGTGAGCCCGAGGCGGAGAGGTTCACCGAGCGCGTCGTGTCCGAATCGGCCAAGATCTCGGCCGCGAACTGGCTCGAAGCTGCGATGGTCGCCGATGGCAGTGGCGATCCGGCGGCCGGCGACAATCTGGATCGAATCGTCGCGACAGCCGAGATCGACGTCGTACCCGTGACAGCGGAACAGGCGTCGTTCGCCCGCTTGGCGTTTCGCCGGTTCGGTCGCGGTTCCGGGGCCGGAGCGCGCCTGAACTTCGGTGACTGCTTCGCGTACGCCCTGTCGGTGACCTCTGGTGAGCCGTTGTTGTTCAAGGGAGACGACTTCCGGCAGACCGACGTCCTGCCGGCCGAGCCCGGCGCCTGACCTACGACGCCGGGACGGGACCGGCCATCACCTTCGCCAGCACCGGCCGGGTGGCCAGCATGGCCAGGCGCACCAGGAGGATCCCGCCGGCGAGACCTGCCGCCACGGTCAGGACGGTCGTCGGGCTGGTCAGCGTCCCGACGGCGGTCATCGGGAGGATGAGGATCGCGGCGGAGCCGGCCGACCAGAGCGCCACGGTGACCAGCGGCCCCATGACGGCGCGGGTGCGGGCGCCGTCGACCCGGCCGAGCGGCATGCCCATGCGATCCAGCGCGGCGAACAGGTCGCGGCGGTCGAGCACGTCGGCGGCCTGGTTGACGGCCACGGAGGCGGCGACCGTGACGAAGGAGATCACCAGCGTCAGGATCACGCCGGTCCGGATGTCCTCGAACAGCATCCGGTCCTCGGCGCTCATCGCGGTCCCACCGGCCAACTCGGTGAAGGACAGGCCCACGCCGGCGAAGACGGCGGCGAAGGAGGTCATCGCCACCCCACCCACCTGCCGCCACGTCCTCTTCGGGGCGTCGAGCACGGTCCGCGCCGCCAGTACCCGCTCGGCCGAACGGGGCCCACTGGCCCGGGAGAGCTGAATCCGGCCCTGGATCCGCAGCACCAGCGGCCCGACCAGGTTGAGCACCGCCATGGTGAGCCCGAAGGTGATGACCACGCCGGCGGCCAGCACCAGCGTGCCCTGGTCCGCCCGCATGGTCTGCCCCATGACCAGGCCCGCGCACACGGCGAGGACGAACCCGACCGCACGCAACCACGACGTGCTCCCCGCCTGCTGACGCGTGCGCACCCCGAGCGGGGAGACCACCACCCGCCGGAGCCCGACGAGCGCACTGACGGCGGCGAGCACCACGAACCCGGCCACGCAGGCGAGCATCCCGGGCACGCCGAGCACCACGTTCCCGGCGCCGATCGGGCCACCGTGGAACGGCACCAGCCCGACCACCGGCGTCAGGGCCAGATGCCCGAGGACGCCGAGCAGCGTGCCGGCCAGCGCCAGCAAGGTCGCTTCGATCAGCGTCATCACCGTCACCGTGCGGCCGGAGGCGCCCAGCAGCGACAGCGTGGAGAGCCGGCGGTCGCGCCGGCGCGCCGAGAGCCGTGCCGCTGCCCCGCACAGCGTCAGCAGCGGGATGACCAGCAGCGTCACCGCGAGGATCGCCAGCCCCTGGTAGAGCAGACCGATCTCACCCTCGATGGAGAAGAAGAACGCGGCGCCGCCGAAGACGGTCAGGGCCAGCGCGGTCACGACGGCGAAAGCGGCGACCGGCAGCACCAGCACCGCACGGTCCTCGCGGGCCTCGCGGCGCAGCAGGAGCAGGGCCAGCCGGGCGGTCACCGGGCCACCTCGCCGGTGGTGGCGTCATGGACGATCTGTCCGTCGTGCAGCCGGACCACCCGGTGACACCGGGCTGCCACCGACTCGTCGTGGGTGACGAGCACGAGCGTGCCGCCGCGGCCGGTGGTCGCCGCGAGCAGCGCGGACATCGTCTCCTCCGATGTCGCGCTGTCCAAGGCGCCGGTCGGCTCGTCCGCGAAGACCACCGGGGGACCGACCACCTGGGCCCGTGCCACGGCCACCCGCTGCTGCTGACCACCGGAGAGCTGGCTCGGGCGGCGGTCGGTCATCCCGGCCAGTCCCAGCCACTCCAGCCAGCGGACGGCCTGGGCCTGCGCCTCGCGGCGGTCGACGCCGCCGAGCATCAGCGGTAACGCGACGTTCTCCGCCGCCGTCAGTTCGGGCAGCAGCAGTCCCTGCTGGAAGACGAAGCCGTACCGGCTCCGCCGCAGTTCCGCCCGGCCGCCGGCGGACCGGGCGTGCACGGCGACCGCGCCGCCGTCGTCGTAGAGGGCGACCGATCCGGAGTCCGGCGTGAGGATCCCGGCGAGACAGTGCAGCAGGGTGGTCTTGCCGGAACCGGAGGTGCCCATGACGGCCACCGACTCCCCGCGCCGGACGGCCAGGTCCACCCCGGCGAGCGCGACAGTGGGGCCGTACGTCTTGGTCAGGCCGTGGCCGGCGAGCACCGTGCCGGCCGGGTCGGCGATCTGCTGCGGCGGCGTCGCGCCGCGGGTGGTCGTTGCGTCCATGGCAGCAAGCCTCGTCCGCGCAGGGCCGTGACGTCGTCGGGCCGCAGGATGGTCCGGGCGGTGGTCGCCGTCGTCCCGACGGCGCCGGGGAGCCCGGCCGGGTACGACCACGGGGTGAGGCGGCTTCCACCGGCGGGTGGACGCGACGCCGGATCAGGCGCGGCCCCACGGGCCGCGTCCGCGCGAGGTTCTCTCCGCGCGCGCACTGGCGAGATCGGGCGTAGCGTCCCCGGCGATGACCGAAGCAGCGGGGAACACCATAGGAATCCTCACCGATCCCGACTTGCCGATCATCGGTGACTTCCCCGCGCCTGGCGGAATGGCTCGACGAGCGCACCGGGCACTCGTGGGAGGTGGTCATTGAGGCCGACTCCCACGCCGCCGAGGCGTCCGGGATCGGCGGGCTGATGAATCGGCCGCCCGCACCGGGAGGAGAAGGGCTGGCGTTTCGTGGTCTCCGCCATTGGACGCAACCGAACCTCGGCTGGCCCGGTGCTCGTGTTCGGCATGGTGCGGGCGAACAAGCCGTAGACGCTCATGTTCGGGTTTTCAGTGCCCTCGCAACCTCGAGCCGGCGGAGGAGCGGGCGCAGGCGGAGGAGAACGTCGAGGGGCGCCCCGAGCGAGGAGCTGTGATGTTGAGCGCGAGCGCGAGCGCGGGGATGCGGCTACCGCGTTCGCGGCTGCACAATCTCGACCATGTGGTCGAACGGCCTGAAGTCGGCGATGTTGCTCGTCATCACGGCGGCGCCGTAACGGTGCGCCTGCGCGGTGATGAGTGCGTCTTTGCTCCGGATCCGCGCACCTTGCGCGCGCGCGTTGGCGGCGACCAAGCCGTAGGACCGGGTCGCCGCAAGATCGAACTCCAGCCACGCGAACCTGGAATCGAGTTCGTTGAGTCGGCGAGTCCTGACCGCCGTTTCGTGTGCTGTGGCTGCCACCTGCACACCGAACTCGAGTTCTGCCCGGGATAGGACACTGGCCCCGTACATCTCGGACGCGTCGAACATGTACCGGTCGAGGTCGATCAGGACGTTCGTGTCCAGCAGGATCATGCTTACTGCCACGGGTCGCCCGGACCGTCATCCTCGGTCACGTCGATATCCGCGCGCCACGCGGCGGCGTCCTCTGGCTGGATGGGTGCGAGGTCGGCCAGGTCGGCACCGGAGACCCATGACGACGGCGCGGCGCGATCCGGCACGAGCCGGACGCCGGACGGCTTGCCGTAGCTGGTGATCTCGAGCGAGTCGCCGGATTCGAGTACGCGCCGGATCACACGCTGCGGGTTCTGTTTGAGGTCCCGCGTTCCCACGGTTTTCATGCCTTCAGGCTACTCCTCGCGTAGACGTAGGTCTACAGTCGGGCTAACAGCTACGTCGGCGGCTCCAAGTTCCCGACGATCCGCTCGAACTTGTCCCGGATCACCGGCTCGAGCGACTCGCTGAAGGTGCGGGTCAGGTGGTGTGTGTCGCGGTAGGCCAGTCGGTCGTCGAGGACCACCGGGCACAACTCCTCGTTGCACAGATACGGGGTGACGTCGATCCGGTCCACCCGCTCGTGTGCGGCGGCGAAGGTGCGCTCCGCCGCCCGGGTCTGCCGGTCCAGGCCGTCCTCGCGCGTCACGGCGCACCGCTCGGCCTCCTCCACGTGACGGGAGAGGCAGGACGCGGGCACGGCCGGCAGGTGCGGGTTGTCCGCCATCACCACGATCCGGCTCTCCTGCGGTAGCACCTCGAGGGCGTGCTCGAGCCCGTCGCGCCACCACTGACGGCGGTCCTCGGCGCCGGCCTCCTCGCTGTGGAAGGAGGCGAAGTTCGCCAGGACGATGACATCCGGCGGGTCCTCGGCCAGCCGGTCGACGACGTTCTGCCGCCACTGCTCGCACGGCCGCGTCTGCTGGTCCTCGTCCGGCGGCGCCACCGAGCTGCACGCCCCCTTGGCGCTGACGTCGAGCCGGATCGTCCCGTCCCGGGCGAGCTGCTGCAGCGCCGGGTGCCAGTTGGCGGCGTGCGAGTCGCCGAACAGCGTGACCGTCGGTGCGCCGTCCTCGCCCTCCTGGCACCCCGCGCCGTCCACGTCACCCTCGTGCCGCACGCACCCGTTGTCGTAGATCTCGGGGTTGTCGTCCCGGGCGCTGCGCAGGTCCGGAACGAGGTTCGCCGGGACGAACGGGGTCCCGGCCGGCTCCGGCTGCGCCTGGTACGCCGGAGCGTCCTCACCGGCGTCGATCGGCATCCGGGAGACGGCTGCCGCCGAGGTCGCCGACGTCAGGCCGAACAGCACCGAAGCGGCCACCCCGACCGCCACGGTCCGGCGGTGACCGGGCCGGGCCCGGGCGGGACGCCGTCGGAAGGGTTCCTCGACGAACCGATAGCACAGGTACGCGACGGGGACGGCGAGCACACTGAGCGCCGGCGCGGCCACCGGGGGCAGGGGCGCCTCGGAGGCCGCCTGCGGGATGAGCACCAGCGGCCAGTGCACGAGGTAGAGCGAGTAGGAGATCGCGCCGATGAACTGCATCGGTGCCCGCTCCAGGAGCCAGGCCGGCGAGCGCGGCGCCTCGCCGCCGGCGATGACCGCGGCGGTGCCGAGCACCGGCAGCAACGTGGCCACACCGGGGAACGTCGTGGAGTCGGAGAGGACGAACCCGGCCGCCACCACGCCGATCAGGCCGAACCAGGCCAGCGGTGCGGCGAGCCGGTCGGGCAGGCGAACGCCGCGCGCGAGCAGGATCGCGACCAGGCCGCCCACGGCGAACTCCCACGCCCGGGTGGGCAGTAGGAAGAAGGCCCACGACTCGGAGTAGGACATCACCACCAGGCAGGTGACGAACGACGCCGCCGCCAGGGCGCCCACCGCGCCCACCACGGCCCACCGGCGGCGTCCGAGGGCGATCAGGACGGTGGCCAGCAGGATCGGCCAGAACAGGTAGAACTGTTCCTCGACCCCGAGCGACCAGTAGTGCTGGAAGATCGAGGGCTCGTCCGAGGCGAGGTAGTCGGTGTCCTGGGCACCGAAGAGCATGTTCGGCACGTAGAGCGCCGTCGCCGTCGCATCCTGCAGCAGCCGGTCCCGGTCCACCGGCGGAACGACGAGATAGGCGACGGCGGTCGAGGCCGCCAGCACCACCAACGCCGCCGGGAGGATGCGGCGTACGCGCCGCGAGTAGAACGCCACCAGGTCCAGCCGACCGTGCTTGCCCACCTCGCGCACGATGTGGGAGGTGATGAGGAAGCCGGAGATGACGAAGAAGACGTCGACGCCCACGTAGCCGCCACCGACGGCGGAGATCCCCGCGTGGTAGACCAGGACCAGCAGCACCGCGACGGCACGCAGACCCTGCACGTCGGACCGGAAGCCGGTGCGGCCGGACCGTGAACCCGTCCGCTCGGCCTGGGCGGATCCGCTCGCGACCATGCCCGACGCCCTCCTCCGTCTATCACGGGATGATAACGGAGTGGCGGCGCTCGTTCTTGGTGAGGACGGGGTCGTCCGGCGTGCTCGCCGCTGCTGGTAGCGGCGTCGGGGCGTGGCCGGCTCAGGCCTGCTTGACGCCCTCGATCACCGGCTCGAGCCGCTCGCGCAGGACCGGCTCGAGGGAGGCGCTGAACGTTCGCGTCAGGTGGTGCGAGTCGCGGTAGACGAGCTTGTCGTCGATGACGGCGGGGCAGGACTCGTCGTTGCAGAAGTACCGGGTGAGATCGAGGCGTTGGACGTGCTCGTCCTCGCGGGCGACCGCCTTCTCGGCCTGGCGCGTCGGCGCGTCGAGGCCCTCCTCGAGGGTGGTCTCCCGGTTAGCCGCGCACCGCTCGGCGTCCTCGACGTGCTGGGACAGGCAGGACGCGGGCACGGCCGGCATGGTCGGGGTGCCCGCCATGACGACGACCTCGCTCTCCTCCGGCAGCGCCTCGACGGTCTGCTCGAGGGAGTCGCGCCAGTAGTCACCGCGGTCTTCGTCGGTCTCCTCGGTGGCGTGCACCGCGTAGTTGGCGAGGAGGATCACCTCGGGCGGATCGTCGTTCAGACGGTCGATGACGCCCTCGCGCCACTCGACGCAGGAGTCGCTCCCGCGGGGGTCGTCGAGCGTGGTGACCGATTCGCAGGAACTCTTGGCGTTGATGTCGAGCTCGATGTCGCCGTCGTCGGCGATCGGCTTGAGCGCCGGCTGCCAGTGCGCGGCGTGCGAATCGCCGAACAGCGCGACCGTCGGAGCGTCCTCGTCGCCCACCTGGCAGCCGCTCGGATCGGACTCGCCGTCACCACGCACGCACCCGTCCCGGTAGATGTCCGGGTTGTCGTCCGGGGCGCTGCGCAGGTCCGGGGACATGTTCGCCGGCACGAAGTCGGTACCGACCGGGTCGGTCTCCATCCGGTAGGGCGGGGCGTCGTCGCCGGCGTGGATCGGCATGTGCGAGACGGCGTTGGCCGAGGTCGCAGCCACCACGCCGATCGAGACCGACGCCGCCAAGGAGACGGCCACCGTGCGCCGGTGCTCGACCCGCGCCTTGGCCGGCCGACGACGGAAGGGCTCCTCGACGAACCGGAAGCAGAGGTAGGCGACCGGGATCGCCGCGGCACTCAGGGCGACCTTCGCCGTCGTCGGCAACGTGCCGTCCGCACCCAGAGCCGCCTCCGGAATCATCACCAGCGGCCAGTGCACGAGGTAGAGCGAGTAGGAGATGGAGCCGACGAACTGCATCGGCGCGCGGTTCAGCAGCCAGGCGGGGGAGTGACGTTCGGCGCCGCAGAAGACGATGAGCGCGGTGCCGAGGACCGGCAGCAGGGTGGCCACACCGGGGAAGGGGGTGGCGTCCGAGAGCGTCAGGCCCGCGAGGACGACCATGACCAGGCCGGCCCACGCCAGTGCGCCGCCGATCGGCCCGCGGATCCGTGCGCCTTGGGAGACCGCGAGCGCCACGAGCCCGCCGACGCCGAGCTCCCAGGCTCGGGTGGGCAACGCGAAGAAGGCCCAGGACTCCGAGACGCTCATCAGCGCCAGGCAGCCGGCGAAGGAGGCGGTGACCAGGCCGGCGACGGCGGTCCACACCGCCCAGCGGCGACGTCCGCACAGGGCGAGGATGCCGACCAGGAGGATCGGCCAGATCAGGTAGAACTGCTCCTCGACGCCGAGCGACCAGTAGTGCTGGAAGATCGACGGCGCCTCGGCGGTCAGGTAGTCCGTGTCCTGGGCGGCGAAGAGCATGTTCGGCACGTACAGCGCCGTCGCCGTGGCGTCCTGCAGCAGACCCTCGCGCTCGAACGGTGGGATGACGAGGTAGGCCACGGCCGCCGAGACCGCCAGCACGGTCAGCGCCGCTGGCAGGATGCGCCGTGCGCGGCGGGAGTAGAACGCGACCAGGTCGAGGCGGCCCTTGGTCTGCACCTCGCGCACGATGTGGGAGGTGATGAGGAAGCCGGAGATGACGAAGAAGACGTCGACGCCGACGTACCCGCCGCCGACCGCCGAGACGCCCGCGTGGTAGACGAGGACGAGCAGCACCGCGACGGCGCGCAGTCCCTGCACGTCTGACCTGAAGTGCCGAGCCGTCTCGGGCTGGGCGGATCCACTGGCTGCCACGCCTTCAGAACCTACCGACGTCCGGCGCCAATGTCACAGGATGATAACGGTGCGCCGTGTCACCGTTGTGTCGGCTGCCGGGGCGGCGCGCGGCACAGTGCGGATCGTGGGGGAATGTCGCGTTGGTCACGTCGAGCGGCGGTGGGCAGCTCCGACGGCCGCGCCGGCGGCCGAGCTCACCCCGCGACAGTCGGGCATTCGGCGCTCCAGTCGACGGTGCGTACGCCGCGGGAAAGCGTGATGCGGGCGGTCGTGCCGTCGACCTCTGCCGTCGGCACGGCGGCCTCGGACGAGCCCCCGGCCAGCCGAGCGTGGGCGACCAGGAGCGAGCCCTCCCACGTGCCCGTCACGGCAGGGACCAGCGCCCAACGGCCGTAGGC
The DNA here is from genome assembly GCF_042680605.1 of Georgenia deserti. NCBI lineage: Bacteria > Bacillati > Actinomycetota > Actinomycetes > Allobogoriellales > Allobogoriellaceae > Georgenia > Georgenia deserti. The sequence goes on along the minus strand of NZ_JBHUEE010000002.1, from coordinate 464,449 downwards.
GGTCCCGGCGGGAGCGCGCAGCACGTGGGCCTCGCCCAGGCCCGCCAGACCGGTGAGGACCGAGGTGAGGTCGGTGGTCCGGATCTCGACGGCGGACGGCTGGAGCGCCGTCGTCAGGTCACCCGGCTCCTCGCCGGCCATGGCCCATCCGCTCAACCGCACGCGATGCCCGGCCCGGAGGCCGCGCAGGCGCACCACACGGACCTCGTCGGCACCGTCTGCGAGGGTCAGCACGTCGATCCAGGCGCCCGGCAGGATCGTCCCCGCGCCACGGCGTGGCCCCGGTACGAAGCCCGCCACGCCCGGGAACCTCGGCTGCCACGCCGAGGCCGCCCAGCCCGGGGCGGTGCCGAGCGGGTGGATCCGCCGCCGCACGCTCACCCGGCCCTCGTGCTCGATCTCGACCGAGTTGTCCGCGACGTTCGTCACCGGCGTCGGCCCGGTGCGGGTCGAGTACGCCAGCCGGGCGTACAACGGGTCGGGATCGCCGCCCTCGTCGGCACCCGGGTGCATGTGGTCGCTGCCGTGGTTGTGCACGCGGACCAGACCGTCGTCGGTGGACTGAATGAGCCAGCCGACGGCGGCGATGTGCCGAGTGCCGGTTGATGTCGGTGGCGCGATCTCGGTCTCCGTCCAGTACGGGTCGGCCTCGCCCAGCAGGAGAGCGGCGAACCCGTGCACCGCCCAGTACGGCGAGCCGGGTCCCGAGTAGCTCTGCAACGTGGCGTCGTGCGGACCGTGCCAGCCCAACGAGAAGAGGCCGCGCTCGACGCTCCCGCGCTCCAGGAAGTACCGCAGGGTCCGGCTCGTCAGCGCCCGTGCCTGTCCGGCCGGCCACGGGTGCCGGCCGACCACGGACGCCATCGCCGGGGCGGCGAGGGCCGCGGTGCGGTACGTGAGCGACCGGCCCTGGTGAAGCGGTGCGCCGTTCGCGTCGAAGGTGGGCAGGAACGAGCCGAGGAACTCCTCGAGTCGGTCGGCGAACCGGGACAGCAGAGGCTCGTCACCACGCAGCCAGGCGTACAGCACCGGGTAGAAGTGCATGATCCAACCGATGTAGTGGTCATACGCCCGGCCGTCTCCGTCGCGATACCAACCCTCGCCGTCGTACCAGGTCTCCAGCAGCGCCAAGGCGTGATCGATAGCGGCCGCCGTCGCCGCGTCACCGCGGCCGACGTCCTCGAGGAAGCCGGCCACCATCATGGGGAACAGGTACCAGTTGTTCGGCGCCGGATCGTGCGTGAGCGCGCCGCGGAGCCACCCCTCGACGCCGTCCTGCTCCCGGGCCGTGAGCGAGTCCCACAGCCAGGGCCGAGTCAGGTGCAGGCCGATCGCGACGGAGGCGGACTCGACCATCGGTTGGCCCGCCTCGGACGCCGAGCGGATGTCCTGCCACGACTCGGCCGTGCGCTCGCTGTCGAGGGTGTGCCGCGTGCCGGCCACCACTCCGCGACGGTAGAAGTCGAGATGCCCGTGCGGGTCCGCCCCTGCCTCACCCCGGACACGCATCGCGGCCAGCGGAAAGGTACGCGCCCAGCCCTCGAGCCCGTCGGAGAGCACACCGGAGCGGGAGGGCCGACCCGGCAGGTCGAGGTGGGCTCCGCCGTCGGAGGCGTAGCGCCGCGCCGCCAGCAGGAGATTGTCGGCCACAGTCGCCCAGTGCGTGCGGGTCCATCCGGTCTCCGGGCTGCGCTCGGTGTCCTCGTCCGGAAGGGGCAGGTCCCAGCCCAGCGCGGCGGCGTCCAGAGTCATCGTGGCCTTTCGTTCGTTGCCGGTGTGATGTCGGTCCGAGTGATGTCTGTGCGGGTGATGTCCGTCGGCGCGATCGCCTCGCGCGTGCCGGCGGGTCGTGCCGGTCACGATTTCACGCTCCCCGCTGTCAGCCCGGAGCGCCAGAACCGCTGCAGGAACAGGAACGCCACGACGAGCGGGACGAGGGCGAGCAGTGATCCGATGATCGTGAGCTGGTAGTACAGCGGGGTGATCGTGGCCTGGCTGTTCCAGGTGTACAGGCCCAGGCTCAGCGGGTAGAGGTCCGTGTCCGAGAGCATGACCAGCGGCAGCATGAAGTTGTTCCAGATGGCGGTCAGCTGGAACAGGAAGATCGTGACGTATCCGGGCGCCATGAGCCGCAGGCCGATCGAACTGAACGTCCGCAGATGGCTGGCGCCGTCCACCCGCGCCGCCTCGACGACGGCGTCCGGCACGTAACCCTGGGAGAAGATGCGCGCCAGGTACACGCCGAACGGGTTGAACAGCACCGGGATGAGGATCGCCCAGATCGAGTCGACGACGCCGAGGGTCGAGGCGACGAGGTACATCGGCAGGGCGAGGACGGTGGGCGGGACCATGACGCTCACCAGGACGAGAGCGAACAGGGCGCGCTTGCCCCGGAAGGCGAGCTTGTCGAACACGTACCCGGCCGCGACGCTCAGCAGCGCCGCCACCGCCGCCCCCACGAAGGCGTACAGCAACGAGTTGGCGTACCACCGCAGGTAGACACCGTCCGCCTCGGTGACGAGCTGGCGGATGTTCCCCAGCAGCGCGAACCCCTCGGTCGAGAACAGGTTGGAGGCGAAGAGCGCCTCGGCGTTCTTCGTCGAGGCCATCAGCAGCCACAGCAGCGGTCCGAGGCAGTACAGGACCGCCAACAGCACGAGGACATTGACGACGGCGCGGGAGGACCAGTGGGGACGACCCCCGACGGGGCCGGTCCGGCGTCGTCGGACGGGAGTGGGGGGACGGGTCCGCGATGCCGAGCGGTCCAGGGTCGCGGCGGTCATCGGCGTGCTCCTCGATTGGTCAGGCGGACGACGGCGTAGGACAACAGGCAGCAGACCACCAGCAGCACGAGTGCGGAGGCGGCGGCCAGCCCATAGTTGTTGCGGGTGAACGCGGCGTCGAAGACGTACATGTTGGGCGTGAACCGGGTGCCCACGGCGGGGCTTGCCTGGGACAGCAGCATCGGTTCGGTGAACAGCTGCAGCGCACCGATGACGGCGAACATCCCGATCGTCACGACGGCGCCGCGGATCAGCGGGACCTTGACCGTCAGCGCGGTCCGGATCCGCCCCGCGCCGTCGATCGCCGCGGCCTCGAGGAGCTCGTCGGGTACGGCTTTCAGGGCGGCGTAGAAGATCACCATGTTGTAGCCGACAGCGCTCCACAGGCTGATGTTGACGATGCCCGGCAGAAGCAGCGGGTCGCCGAGCACGCGCAGTTCGATGTCCGCGCCGCCCAGGGCGCGCAGCACGGGAGACAGGCCAGGCGTGTAGAGGTAGAGCCAGATCAGCGCGGCGATGATCCCGGGGACGGCGTGCGGCAGGAACAGCACCGTCTGGCTGATCTGCCGTGCCCAGGCGAGGCCGGAGTCGAGCAGGAGCGCGAGGGCGAGGCCGAGTCCGAGGGCCAGCGGGATGAAGATCGCTGCGTAGATGCCGATGACCCCGAGCCCGGAGAGGAACTCCGGATCGCCGACCGCCATGACAAAGTTGCGCAGGCCGACGAAGGCGGTACGCGCGGTACCGAAGCCCGTCCCCTCGTACACGGTGGAGAAGAAGCTCAGGTAGATCGTGACGACGACGGGCACCACGAACACGCCGAGGAGCAGCAGGGTGAACGGCCCGATGAGCACGAGCAGGGCGAGACGTTTGCCCGGGTCGGGCCGGCGTGGAGTAGTCATCGATCTCCCTCCCGGACCTCGAGACCGAGGGCCGTCATGTCGCGGTAGGTCTCGGCCTGCGCGGCCTCGAGGGCATCGCCGATCGTCGTTCCCCCGCGGACGCGAGCGAGGTCCTCGTTCAACGCGGCCGCCGTCAGAGCGGTGCGCGGCCCCCAGATCCAGCCGTCCGGGATGTCCTGCGCGGCCTGCTCGAAGACGCTGTAGACGTCCTGGCCCCCGTAGAACGCCGGATCGAAGGTCTCCCGCGCCACGTCGACCAGCCCGGTGATGGAGGGATACATCGAGCTCGTACCGGTCGCGATCCGGGCACGCATCGCCTCGGGGTCGGTGATCATCCACTCGATGAACTCCAGGGCGGCCTGCGGGTGCTCGGAGCCGACGGGGACGCCGAACGCCGATCCGCCGTGTGTGCCGACGCCGCGGTCCTCACCGTCCCACCGCGGCACCGGTGCGACTCGCCAGTTGCCGGCGCCACCGGGAACGGACGTCCGCAAGGCTGCTGCCGCCCAGGCTCCGGCGAAGTAGGTGGCGATCTGGTCGTTCGCCATGGCGGCATTCCATTCCTGGCTGCTGGCGGCCAGGACGTCGACCAGGCCGTCGTCGATCAGGCCCTGCCAGTAATCGGCCACGCGGAGCGATCCGTCGCCGGTCATGTCGATGCGCCAGCCGTCCTCGTCGGCCGCGAACCACGGGTCGCCGGTCTGCCACGCGAAGGCGGCGAGATGGGGATCGCCGTTGGTGAAGAAGGAGCCGATGACGGCGTCGGAGTCGTGGGCGGCGAACTGCTCCGCCGCCTCCCGGTATTCCGCCCAGGTCGTGGGTACCTCGACCCCGCGCTCGCGAAACATATCTTCGCGGTAGAACATCATCATCGGCTCGATGTCGAGCGTGAGCGCATAGGTCCGGCCGTCGAACGTCGTCAGGTCGAACGCCTGCGGCAGCATCGCCTCGCGGACCTCGGGCGAGATGTCGTCGGTGATGTCCTCGAGGACGCCGTCGAGGGCGAACTGCGCGGCGATGTTCGTCTCGAGGGTCGCGACGTCCGGCGCGTTCCCGGCCCGGACCGAGTTGTAGAGCATGGCGTTCGTGCCTGCGGCACCGGACGGGGTGTCGGTGAACTCGACGTGGATGTCGTCGTGCGTGGCGTTGAACTGCTCCACCACGCCGTCCGCGCCGCGCAGTGACGACCAGAAGGTGATGACGGTCGGCCCCTCGGACGGTGCCGCCGTGCTGGCCGCGCAGCCCGACAGGGCGAACAGGAATGCGCTTACCGCCGCGACGCGGGCGGTGGGTATGCGGCGTGTGAACACGGTCCCTCCCTGTGCGCCGGCGCAGAGGTCGACGGCGCTGTCGTGCACAACCTCGTTGTCGGCGCCGACGCTAGATCAGGCGAATCGGCCCTGTCGACCGTTTCGATCAAACCGATCAAAACGATCACTCGCCGAAGGGCTGGTCACCGCTGCGGACTCCCGGTCGACCCCCGGACCGCGAGACGGGGCATGAGCCGAACGTGGCGGACGGTCGTGGCGCCGTCCTCATGCCGGATGCGCCGCCACACGGTGTCCACGGCCGTTCGGCCGATCTCGCGGGTCGGCGGCGCCACCGCGGTCAGGGCGGTCGTCGAGAGTTCGGCGACGACGTCGTCGTAGGCGATGATCGACAGGTCGGCCGGTGCTGCGCCTCGCCGGCTCTGCAAGGCCTGATGGATCTGCAGTCCCGTCCAGTCGTTGTGCGCGAGGACGGCGGTGACGCCTTGCTCGCGCGCGAAGTCGACGAACTCCTCGAGGGTCCGGTACGCGTCCGGTTGCTCGTTGCCCGGGCTGGTCCAGATGCGCGTCCACGACTCGTCCGAGCCGATGATGTCGGCGTAGGCCGCGCGGATCGCCCGCGCCGTCGGGCTGTCGTCGCGGGCGACCAACGCGATCCGCTCGTGGCCGAGATCCCGCAGGTGGTCGACGGCGACGAAGACGCCGTAGCCGTGGTCGCAGCTGACCTGGTCCATCGCGGCGAGCGGATGCTCGTGAGCCACTGCCCGTTCCACCAGAACCACCGGGCCGGAGGAGTCGAGCAGCTCGGACGACCTCGGAAGGGTCTCGTTCCAGCTCCAGTTCGGAGCGAGCAGGACGCCGACGCAGTCCGGGTCGTCCTGGAACCGGCTGATGACCTCGACCGCTTGATCGTCCGAGACGAGGTGGAGAACGAAGCGCAGACCGAGCTCGTAGGCACGGCGACGCGCCGCCTGCGCCACGGGACTGAGGTAGGGCGAGGGGGCGCCGACGGTCATGACGACGTACGGGGAGCTGTCATCGGGGCCCTGCTGCCGCGCGAGGTGCTCGGGCGAGGTGACGGTGCCGTGCTGCCGGACGAGGAGGCCGGCGCTGTTGAGATGCTCGGCATCGCGCCGGATCGTCACGAGTGAGACGGACAGCGCATCCGCGAGGTCACGCAAGGAGACCGTGCCGCGTTCGGTGACGATGGCCAGCAGGCGCTGGCGGCGGTCCTCCGGACTGCGCACGGGTTCTCCTTCCGTGTCGGCGGGGCCTGGGTGTCCGGAACTGGCGTGACCACGTCGATGCCATGGTGGTGCCCTCGCCGGCCCCGGCCGGACCGGACCTGCTTGACACCGACCTCGACCGCCGGGAACCTGAGCCCGCTGTCTTCGCGATCATAAACGATCAAAACGATCACTGGGCCCGTGTGGTCCGAGATGGGAGTGTCCCGTGCCGCAGGCCTTGCTCGTCATGACGGAGTCGACCTACCGGCTCCAGTTCGGCGACGAGCAACTGACACGGCTGAGGTCGCTCGTCACGCTCGGCGACCCGGTCGCGGTGACCGACCTCGACGCCCCGGAGGTCCGCCGACGACTGGCAGAGGTCGACGCCGTCATCACCTCGTGGGGCGCCCCCGCCCTGACCGCCGAGGTGCTCGACGCGGCCCCCAAGCTCGGACTGGTCGCGCACGCGGCGGGAAGTGTGCGGGGGATCGTGACCGACTCCGTGCACGCGCGGGGCGTCACCGTGACCACCGCGGCGGACGTCAATGCCGTGCCGGTGGCCGAGTTCGCCCTGGCCGCCGTCATCATGGCCGGGAAAAAGGCGCCCTTCCTCGCCCGCCGTGGCCCGGCGGCGCCGTGGCCGGACGCGGCGGCCCGCGCGAGGCTCGGCAACCGGGGGCGGCGGATCGGCGTCGTCGGATTCTCGCGGACGGGCCGCGCCCTGATGGAACGGCTCCGGATTCTCGAACCGGCCGAGATCCTCGTCGCCGATCCGTATGCCGATGAGACCCAGGTGGCTGCTCTCGGCGGCCAACTCGCCGGCCTGGACGAGACCCTCGCCGGGTCCGAGATCCTGAGCCTGCACGCCCCCGCGCTGCCGGCCACCCGCCGCATGATCGGCGCACGGGAGCTCGCGCTCATGCCCGACGGAGCCACTCTCATCAACACCGCGCGCGGCGCCCTCCTCGACCACGAGGCGCTCGCCGCCGAGGCCGTGACCGGCCGGATCGACGCCATCCTCGACGTCACCGATCCGGAGCCGCTCCCGGCGGACTCACCGCTGCACGCGTTGGAGAACGTGGTGATCACACCGCACATCGCCGGGTCGCTGGGGGAGGAGGCCCGCCGGATGAGCGATCACGCCATCGACGAACTCGGCCGGTGGCTGGCCGGTGAGCCCTTGGTCGGCCGGCTCGATCCCGACGTGGCGGCGCTGACGGCCTGACGGGCGGCGGGGCCGAACCCGGATGCCGAGATCGTCGTTCTGGACGTCCACCGCGACGAAAACGACGATCTCGGCGTCGGTGCACGCTTCCAGTCAGCGAAAACCCGCCTCTCCCGAGCCGGCCGCCGGTGCTTTCCTGAGCGCAGGACAACAGTTGGGAGGCGTGCCATGGCGGCACTGGAGACTCTGCTCGACCCGACCGGCACCGACGAACGGACTACCGACGCCACGCTCGCACCGCGGCCCGGGAGCCTGCGAGGCCTGCGCATCGGACTGCTGGACAACACCAAGGCGAACGGCACCGCGTTGCTGGCGAACATCGCCGAGCTGCTGCGGCAGACGCACGGCATCGGCGAGACGCGAACGTACACCAAGTCCTACTTCGGCACCCCGCTCGCCGACGAGCTGCGGGACCGGATCGCCGCCGAATGCGACGTCGTCGTCAGCGCGATCGGCGACTGCGGCTCGTGCAGTGCCGCCACGGTGGCCGACGGCGTCATCCTGGAACGCGCCGGCGTCCCCACGGTGAGCATCTGCTCGGACTCGTTCCTGATGTCCGGCGCCGCGATGGCCGAGGTCCAGGGATTTCCCGGGTTCGAGTTCATGACCGTGCGGCACCCGGTGGCCAGCTTGGACGCCGACGGGCTCCGCGAGCGCGCCCGGGAAGCGGTGCCCGAGGTGCTGCGGATCCTGGGGGTCGAGGCCTGAGATGACCGATCTGAGATCCGAGACGCAGGAGACGGCCGAGGCCGACCGGCCCACCGACCCGGCCGGGACCCCGCTGGTCGACATCGACGACCTCCGCGCGGTCATGGAGCACTACGCGGCGAAGTCGTGGACCGACGGCCTGCCCGTCATGCCGGTGACCGAGTCCTACCTGGGCGAGTTCCTCACCCACACCAGGCGCGACCCGGAGGAGGTCCTCTTCGCCATCCCGCACCTGAACCGGGAGCTGACGGTCCGGCTCGCGGCGATCAACGCCGGCCTCGCCGGCTGCCTGCCCGAGTACCTCCCGGTGGTCCTCGCCGCCTGGGACGCCATTGCCCAGGAGCCGCATCCGCGCCGCGGCATCTGGCAGTCGACCACCGGCACGGCACCGCTGACTGTGGTCAACGGCCCGGTGCGCGAGCAGCTCGGGATCAACAGCCGCGGCAACATCTTCGGCTCCGGCTTCCGGGCCAACGCCACGATCGGCCGGGCCGTGCGGCTCGCCCTGCTCAACGTGTTCGGGCTGCGGCCCCATGAGCTGGATCAGGCCACCCAGGGCACCCCGGCGAAGTACACCGCCTGCCTCGGGGAGAACGAGGAGCAGAGCCCGTGGCCGCCGTTGCACACCGAGTACGGCCTCGCGGCGCACGAGAGCGCGGTCACCGCGTTCGTCATCCGGTCTGTCATGCACATCGAGGCTCGGCACACCCAGGTGGCCGAGCAGCTTGCGGAGGACTTCGCCGACTCGATCCGCCGCACCGGCGCCCTCATCCACGAGCACTCCTGCGCCCTGCTCGTTCTGGTCCCCGAGCACGCCCAGGTCTTCGCCGACGCCGGCTGGAGCAAGGACGACGTGCGGCGCGCGGTCCACGCCCGCGCGGTCCGACGGCGCAGCGACCTGGCAGCCGCGGGCAAGGATGCCGTCTCGCACCACACCCGCTGGCGCCTGGCCGCCGACCATCCCGACGCCGAACCGGACCAGGCCAGCGCCAGTGAGAACCCGGACGTGGTGCCCGTCATGACCGGGCCCAGCTCGGTGCAGATCGTCGTCGCCGGCGCGAACAACGCCGGCGTGTCCGCCGTCGTCGAGATCTTCGGCCTCGCGCCGCGGGACCGGCCCTCCTCGTTCGCGCGCGTCGAGATGGTCTGAGAATCGGGCCGTGACCGGTCAGGCGGAGTGATCCGGCCCGTCCGCGCGCACGCCGTCCGCCGCAGGCGCGCACGGCCCCGGCCTGCCGGCCGATTACGCTCGGGCTATGGCCACCGTCATCCTCGCCCGGCACGGCCGCACCACCGCGAACGCCGAGGGCGTCCTGGCCGGCCGCACCGACGTCGGGCTGGACGAGACCGGCCGTGGCCAGGCCGAACGCCTGGCCGACAGGCTCCGGCCGGTGCCCCTGGTCGCCGTGGTCTCCAGTCCGTTGACGCGCTGCCGCCAGACCCAGGCGGCGGTCCTCGAGGCCCAGACCGGCGCGCCGGCGGACGTGGTCGAGGAAGCCATCACGGAGCAGGACTACGGGGACTGGCAGGGGCGTAAGCTCGCCGACCTCGCCAAGGACGAGCTCTGGCCGCGGGTGCAGCGCGAGCCGTCGCAGGTGACGTTCCCGGGCGGAGAGTCCTTCGCCGCCATGCAGTCCCGCGCCGTCGCCGCGATCCGGCGCCACGACGCCGCGGTCGAGACCGCGCACGGCGCGCGCGCCACGTGGGTCGCCGTCAGCCACGGGGACGTCATCAAGGCGATCCTGGCGGACGCGTTCGGCATGCCGCTGGACGCGTTCCAGCGCATCCACGTCGGCCCGGCGTCGTTGTCCATCGTGCGCTACACCGACGAGCGGCCCGAGGTCCTCGCCACGAACACCGAGGCCGGGGACCTGTCCTGGCTGCGTCCGGAGGAGAAGGAAGTCGAGGCGCAGGTCGGCGGGGGAGCGGGCCACGAACCGGCCGTGACCTCCGGCCCGTAGCCGGCTGCCCACCGGCCGGGACCAGACCCGCAGGTGTCGGCCGCCGCCCCGTCCCATGGCGCCCGTCGTCCTACGATGGAGACGTGCCACAGGTCCTCCATGCATTCGACTGGCCCGACCGCTTCGTCGTCGGCACGGTGGGTGAACCGGGCTCCCGCACCTTCTACCTCCAGGCGCGCACCAAGGACGAGATGGTCAGCGTCGCCCTCGAGAAGGAACAGTCCGCCGCCCTCGCCGCCGGTGTCGATCAGATCCTCGACGAACTCATGGCGCGTGACGACAACCGGTTCTCCGTGCCGCCGACGGCCCCGGACGAGCTCGTCGACAACGAGCCGCTCGACCAGCCGGTCGAGGAGCAGTTCCGCGCCGGCACCCTCACGCTCGGCTGGGACCCCTCGAGCTCGCAGGTGGTGGTCCAGGCCGGATCGATCATCGAGGATGAGGACGCCGACCCGGAGACGGCCGAGCCCGAGGAGGTCGTCGTCGTCCGCGTCCCCGTCGGTGCCGCCCGCGCCTTCGCCCGGCGCACCCATCAGGTGGTCGCGGCGGGCCGGCCGCTGTGCCCGCTGTGCGGCACCCCGATGGACCCCGGCAACCACGTCTGCCCCCGGCCTGAAGATCTGGCGTGACCGTCAACGGGGATCAGCTCCCGACCGGTGAGCTCACCCTCGACGGGCTGATCACCACGGCCTCGAACGCCACCTTCGCCGGTCACATCGGGTCGGTGAAGGTGGCCTACAAGCCGGTCGACGGCGAACGGCCGCTGTGGGATTTCCCGGACGGCACCCTCGCCCACCGGGAGGTCGCCGCCTACGCCGTCTCCGAGGCCTTCGGCTGGGACCTCGTGCCGCCGACCTGGCTGCGCGAGGGACCCTTCGGGTACGGGATGGTCCAGCTCTGGCGGGATCCGGACCCTGCCCGCCCGGCCGTCGACGTCGTGCCGCTCGAGGCGATCCCGGACGAAGGCTGGTGCCACGTCGTCGACGGCCTCGACGCCGACGAGAACATGGTCGCCGTCATCCACGAGGACTCACCCGTGCTGCGGCGGATGGCCGTGTTCGACGTCGTCACCAACAACGCGGACCGCAAGGGCGGGCACATCCTCGAGATGCCCGGCGGGCACCGGCACGGCATCGACCACGGCCTGACCTTCCACACCGAGCACAAGCTCCGCACCATCCTGTGGGGCTGGGTGGGTCAGGAGCTGTGTCCCGAGGAGGTGGCGGGCGTGGAGCGGGTGGTCGCGGCGCTGTCCGACGACCTCGGTCACCGACTGGCCGAGCTTCTCACCGACGAGGAGATCGCGGCCGTGGCCGCCCGGTGCGAACGGCTGCTGCGAGGAGGCCGCTTCCCCGAGCCCGAGGGCGACATGCCGGCCATCCCCTGGCCGCCTTTCTGATCCGCCGCCGGTCCGGTCAGCCCGCCCACCGGCCGGATTCGCCCCACCGACGGCTGTCACCCCACCGCTCGACGTCGCCGAACAGGTCACCGGCTCCCATGTCGTCGCCCCACCGGCCTGGCACCCGCGCACCGAGGTAGGAGTCGACGACGGCGGCCCCGAGCTCGTCCAGCTCCGGCGCGACGACGGTGCCGTCGACCCGCCGGGCCATCGAGGCGACGAACTGCGCCAGCGACGGGTCCTCGCCGAGCCGGAAGAACGTCGTCCGGGCCCCGAGCCGCATCGAGACGTCGAGCTCGCGGACCGTGCGGGCGATGGTGAGCGGGTCCGGCGGGTAGTCGAACCAGACCTCGCCGTCCGGTTCGAGGTGCGAGGTCGGTTCGCCGTCGGTGACCACCAGCAGCACCGGTTGCGCACGCGGATGACGGCGGAAGTGGCGGTTGGCCAGCAACAGGCCGTGGTGCAGGTTGGTGCCTTTGTCGTAGCCGACGTCCAGGCCGACGAGCTGCTCGATCTCCATCGCCTCGGCGTACCGGCCGAAGCCGATGAGCTGCAGATCGTCCCCGCGGAACCGGCTGGAGACCAAGGTGTGCAGCGCCAGGGCGGTGCGCTTCATCGGCAGCCACCGGCCCTCCAACGCCATCGAGAACGAGGTGTCCACCAGCAGCGCCACGCACGCCTGGGTGCGCGCCTCGGTCTCCTGGACCTCGACGTCCCCGATCTCGATGCGCACCCCGCCGGCCGTGGCCCTTCCTGCCGCGGCGGTGCGGGTGACGGCGTTCGTCACGGTCCGGGTGACGTCCCACGGTTCGGTGTCCCCGAAGCTCCACTCCCGGGTGGCGCCGGACAGGTCCCCAGCAGCGCCGGCGCGCCGCACGTCCCGGGCGCCGGTGCGGCCGGAGATCTGTCCGGCCACGTCCCGCAAGAGCGTCCGGCCGAGCCGGCGCATCGCCTTCGGCGTGAGCCTGAGCTGACCGTCCGGTGCCCGCCGCAGGGTCCCCGAGTCGCGCAGCGCCTGCTCGATATGCTGCAGCGCACGCACGTCGACGACGGCGTCCTGGCCGAGCTGGCGGGCCAGCGTCTCCAGGTCGATGTCCCCGAGCTGGGAGCCGCCGTAGGACTGGGCCAGCTGTTCGGTGAGCTGGTCAAGGTCGGCGATGTCCTGGAACACGCCGGTACCGTCACCCAGGCCGAGTCCCTGCTCGCCGTCCATCCGGCTGGACCCGGCCCAGTCCTCCCCGGGGCGCAGGGCACGCAACTCGCCGTCGAGGCGGCCGAGCGAGGCCATGAGATCCGGCGATCCGAAGGCCTGCTGGGCCAGCACGTCGAGCTCGTCGCGCTGCTCCTGGGTCATCGAGTTGCGCATCCGCTGCGCAGCCGCGGCCCGCTGGGCGAGGTTGTCGATGAGCTCCTCGACGCTGCCGGGGCTCTCCGGGAAGTACCGGCCGTGCTCGGCCATGAACTCGGCGAACCTCTCGGAGGTGTCCTCGCCGCGGCGATGGGCGGCGAGCAGCTCATTCAGATCGTCGAGCATGCGCTGCATCTCGGCCCGGTCGGCGTCCGTCGCGTTCTCCAACGCCTGCTTCATCCCGGCGAAGCGCTGGTCGAGCAACTCGCGACCGAGCAGGTCCTTGATCGCCTCGAAGTCCTCGCGTGCCTGCGCCGACTGCCATCGGTAGTCGCCCAGCTCGCTGACCGCGGCGCCGACGGAGGGTGGCAGGCTGTCGAGCTGCATCTCGGCGAGCGCGCGGTAGTCCTCGTCCAGGTCGACGTCGCGGGCCAGCTGCTTGCGTTCGGCCAGGACGGCTCGGTCCAGGAGTTCCTTGGCCTGCTGGAGCGTGCCGTCGAGGTTGTGCCGGCTGGTCAGCTCGCGACGCCGCTCGGCGACCCGCCGAGCCAGATCGTCCAGCCCGGAGCGCTCCGAGCTGCCCCGGCGCAGGAACTCACGCATCGCCCGCTCCGGCGAATAGCCGGCCATGACGTCTTCGCCGATGGCGTCCAGCGCCTCGGAGAGGTCCACCGGCGGCGCGAGCGGGTCCGGCCCACCGGTGTACCGGCGGTAGCGTGCGCCGCGGGTGAGGCGGCGGTTCGTGCGAGCCATACGTCTTCGCCTCGTTCGTCCTAGCCGTAGACCGTCTCGTCGCCGACCGACTCCTTGCCGACCCGCCGGGTGAGGTAGAGGCCCTCGAGCGCCAACTCGACCGCGCCGGCCCGGCGTCCGTCGTCCGTGGCGTCCAGCCGCTCCCAGATCTGCTCGTAGAGGTCGGACTCGCCGAGCACCGGCAGCGCGGCGAGGACGTCGCGTGCGCGGACCTGCTCGCCGGTGGTGACGACGGTTCCGCCCTCGAGTGCCTCCACGAGCAGGGAGAGGTCGACGCCTCGCAGGTGGGCCGCGACGGTCTCGGCGACGGCGGTGCGGAGCAGGTGGTCGAGGATCGCGTCCTCACGCCCCTCCTCACCGGACTCGAACTCGATCTTCCCGGCGAGCACGTCCACGGCCGCCTCGAGATCGACCGGCCGGGCCACCGCCTCCTCCTCGCCCTGGCGCGTCGCCCGGTGCAACGCGGCGGCGGCGACGGTCTCGGCGCCCGCAATCGCGAACCGCGCGCTGACCCCGCTGCGCTGGTCGACGGCGCTCGACTCGCGCAGGCCCCGGGTGAACCGGGCGAGGATCTCGACGAGGTGATCCGGGACGTCCGCGACCAGCTCGGCCTCCTGGCGCACGACGGCGACCTCGTCCGTCAGCTCGGTCGGGTAGTGGGTGCGGATCTCGGCGCCGAAACGGTCCTTGAGCGGGGTGATGATCCGGCCCCGGTTGGTGTAGTCCTCCGGGTTCGCGCTGGCCAGGACGAGCACGTCGAGCGGCAGGCGGAGCACATAACCGCGGATCTGGATGTCGCGTTCCTCCATGACGTTGAGCATCGCGACCTGGATGCGCTCGGCGAGGTCCGGCAGTTCGTTGACGGTCACGATCCCGCGGTGGCTGCGCGGGATGAGCCCGTAGTGGATCGTCTCGGGGTCGCCGAGGCTGCGGCCCTCGGCCACCTTCATCGGGTCGACGTCGCCGATGAGGTCGGCGACCGAGGTGTCCGGGGTGGCGAGCTTCTCGGCGTAACGCTCCTCCCGGTTGCGCCAGGCGACGGGCAGGTCCTCACCCAGCTCCGCGGCCCGGCGCCGACTGGCCGGGGTGATCGGGGCGTAGGGGTGCTCGCCGAGCTCGGAGCCGGCGATCACCGGGGACCATTCGTCGAGCAGCCCGGCGACGGTGCGCAGCAGCCGGGTCTTGCCCTGGCCGCGCTCGCCGAGCAGGACGACGTCGTGCCCGGCGATGAGCGCGCGTTCGAGCTGCGGGACGACGGTGCCGGCGAAACCGTGCAGGCCGGGCCACGGATCGCGGCCGCCGCGCAGCGCGGCCAACAGGTTGTCGCGGATCTCCTCGCGAACCGATCTCAGGACGTGCCCTGATCTCCTCAGTTCGCCGACGGTCGTGATCTCAGGAGCTGCAGCAGGAGCAGTCACCACACCGACTGTACGCCGCAGAAGTCGACTCGGGGAGGGCCCCGGACGGCGTCCATCGAGTGCCTGGCGGGGGCTGGTGATCCCGGTACTGCGAGGTCCCCTCTCCCTCCCGCGCGGGGCTCTCTCTTCCGCCGTCGGACACCGGCCGGCAAACCAGGCTTCCGGGGAGTGAAAGCCGCATCGGCGCGGCCCCGGAGGCCGTGGTTGCCTGGCAAGAGCACGAGCAGCACATCCGTCCGAGCACCTGGAGCCCTCATGTCCGACACGAGCGACGCCCCCGCCGTCGACAACGCCCTGCAGAAGTTCCGCGACATGCTCGCCAAGGACGGCTACGACCTCTCCTGGGCGCCGTCGTCGGTGGATGCCGGCAAGGTCGTCGTGCGCATCGAGGCCGGACCCGACGCGTGCGAGGACTGCCTCGTGCCGCAGCCGGTGATGGAGTCGATCATGTCCCAGGCCCTGGCCGAGACCTCCTACGGGCTCGAGCGCGTGGAGCTCCCGGCCGAGCACTGACGTTCCGCGTCACGGAAGCGACCGCGCAGCCCGCGGCGGCGGCCGACCATAGTGGAGCGCGAGACGTTCGAGGGAGACCACCATGGGTGTTGGCATCATCGACCCGACCCGCAGCGGCGCCACCCCGGCCGCGAGTCGCGCCTCCGACGCGCCGCGACCGGACAGCCTGCACGGGCTGCGCGTCGGCCTGCTGGAGAACGGCAAGCGCAACGCCGCCGCCGTCCTGGACGCCGTGGGCGCGGAGCTATCCGGGAGGCACGGCGCCGGACAGCTCGTCCCGCGCACCAAGCACCAGTTCGCCATGCCGTTGCCGGACGAGCTCGTCGAGGAGCTCACCGGAATCTGCGACGTCGTGGTCATCGGCGTCGGTGACTGCGGCTCGTGCAGCGCCTCGGCGGTCGCCGACGGGATCCGCCTGGAGAACATCGGCCTGCCCACGGCCGTCATCTGCACCGACGCGTTCGCCCAGACGTCGGCGGCGATGGCCGAGCTCCAGGGGGACCCCGAGCACCCGTACCTGCTCACCGAGCACCCGATCGCCAACTTAGGCGCCGGCGCGATCGCCGCACGCGCCGGCGACCTCGCCGACCGCGTCGCCCGCCGACTGACCACCGCCCGCGCGGCGGAGGTCGCGTGAGCGAGGGGGCGGCGCGCGCCACCACCGACCTCGACCCGGTCGCGGCCCGCGCCGTCACCGAGTACCTCTTCGAGCAGGGCTGGACCGACGGGCTACCCGCGGTGCCCGCCACCGACGACGCCGTCGCCGAGTTCCTCGCCCACACCTCCCGCGACGAGGACGAGATCATTGCCCGCCTGCCGCAGCTCGGGCGTGAGGCCACCGTGCGCGACGCCGCTACCGCCGCGGTCATGGCGGGCTGCCGGCCCGAGTACCTGCCCGTGGTGCTGGCAGTCTGGGATGCTCTCGCGCTCGAACGCTCCGCCCAGGGCGGCGGCTGGCAGTCCACCTCCGGGCCGGCCCCCTTCGTTATCGTCAACGGACCGATCCGCCACCGCCTAGGCATCAACTCCACCGGCGGCGTCCTCGGGCCGGGATTCCGGCCCAACGCCACCATCCCGCGCGCCGTCGGCCTGACCGTGCGCAACAGCTTCGGCGTCGTCCCGCACGCGCTCGAGCAGGCCACCCAGGGCATCCCGGGCCGCTGGACCATGCTCATCGGCGAGGACGAGGAGCACAGCCCCTGGGAGCCGCTCTCGGTCGACGGCGGACTCGCGCCCGGGCAGGACGGGGTCACCGCGATGCTGGTGCGCACCAGCGAGTTCGTCGACAACCGCCACTTCCACGCGCCGGAGGAGGTGCTACGGGACTTCGCCGACACCATCGCCCGGTCCGGCTCGTGGCTCTTCCGGCACTCCGCCGTCGCCCTCGTGATGAACCCGGACCACGCACGGATCTTCGCCGAGGCCGGGATGTCCAAGCAGGACGTCCGGGAGTGGCTCGTGGCCCACGCCGGGCGGACGGAGGAGCACCTGGCCGCCGTCGGCAAGTCGCTCGGGCACCTGCCCGAGGGCCCGTTCCCGCCGGACCACGTCCACCCCGTGTTCGCCGACGCCACACCCGCCAGCCTGCCCATCGTGGTGGCGGGTTCGCGCAACGCCGCCATGTCCATGGTGGTGCGGGTCTTCTCCACCTGGTCCGGCACAGCCGTGCCCGTGGAGACAGCGACGATGTGAGGTGGGGTGGGCACGCGCGCAGGAGGCGCGGGCCCACCGGCGAGGACGCAGTTGAAGCAGGCAACGACGCCGGAGGAGGCACGATGACAGACCAGGACTGGGCACCGCCCATCGACGACCCGCTCGCCACCGGCGGTCCGCCGTGGCTGGAGGGCAGGGTCGCCGTGGTCGCGGGCGGCGGGATGAGCGGGCCGCTCGCCAACGTGGGCTTCGCACTGTCCTGGCTGTACCACCGCAGCGGCGCCACCGTCGCCGTCCTGGACCGGGACGCCGAGGCCGGCCGGCGCACCGTCGAGGCGATCGAGAACGACGGTGGCCGGGCCGCGACCTTCGACGTCGACATCACCGACGACGCCTCCGTCGCCGCCGCCGTCGCCCAGGTCATGAAGCGGTTCGGGCGGATCGACGTCGCCGGCACCACCATCGGCGGCATGGGGGCCAAGCCCGTCTTCGACGTCACGGTCGAGGAATGGGACACCGTCCTCGACCTCAACACCAAGTCGGCCTGGCTGCTCATGAAGCACGTCCAGCAGCACCTGACCCGCGGCGCCGCCATGGTCACCGTCTCCTCCTCCGCCACCGAGGGCCGTGGGCCGGCCATGCCGTACACCATCGCCAAGACCGCCTTGGAGAAGCTGACCGTCGGCGCAGCGAGCAGCCTCGCGCCGCGGGGGATCCGGGTCAACGGCGTACGCGTCGGGATGATCTGGGGCGCGTTTGCCTCCCGCGGCATGGACGAGGAGATGCGTGAGCTGCGGCGGTCGAACGTCGCCCTGCAGACGGAGGGCAACCCGTGGGACATCGCGTCCGCGGCGTTCTTCCTCACCACCGAGCCGTCCCGCTGGGTCTCCGGCCAGATCCTCGCCGTCGACGGCGGCGGGTTCGCGTTCAAGGGCAACTCCGGCGCCGCAGGCTCGGCGCCGGCCAAGAAGTGAGCGGAAGGCAGACGAGAACGCCATGACCTCCACGGCCACGAACCCCACCCAGTCCGCCGACGGCACCCGGTCCTCCGGCGCCGCCCGTGTCACGGCCACCGCGGCCGACGACGGCGCGGCCGCCGCACCGACCGGTGCCGCGGGCCGCCCGGTCACCGACAAGGTCGTCGAATCCCCGGCCGCGGCGGTCGCCGACATCCCCGACGGCGCCTCGGTCGCCGTCGCCGGGTTCGGCCTCTCACACCGCTTCCCGTCCTCGCTGCTCGAGGCGCTCGCGGACCAGGGCGCTCGCGACCTGACCGTGTACTGCAACGGCCTCGGGTCGCAGGGGGCGCCCACCGCGCAGCTCCTGGCCGAGAACGAGCAGATCTCCCACCTGGTGGCCAGCTTCTCCTCCCGGCCCGGGCCGCCCACGCTCGCCGAGGAGCAGATCATCGCCGGCAAGCTCGACTTCGAGGTAGTGCCGCAGGGCATCCTCGTCGAGCGGATGCGCGCCGGTGGCGCCGGACTCGCGGCGTTCTACACCACCGTCGGGGTCGGAACCGCCGTCGCCGAGGGCAAGGAGGTCCGCGAGTTCGACGGCGTCGAGCACATCCTCGAGCGGGCCATCACCTGCGACTACGCGATCCTGCGCGGCTACCGGGCCGATCGGTTCGGCAACGTCCAGTTCCGCGGCGGCTCGCGCAACTTCAACGACGCCTTCGCCAAGGCCGCCCGGACCGCGATCATCGAGGTGGAGGAGATCGTCGAGGTCGGCGAGCTCGACCCTCAGGACGTCGACCTGCCCGGGGTGTTCATCTCCCGGGTGGTGCAGTCCACCACGAAGATCGACGTCTCCCAGCTGCCGCAGCGGGCCAACCGCTCGGCCGACTCCCGCCGGGAGTACGACGGCAAGCCAGCCCTGTCCCGGCAGGAGATCGGGCGACGCGCCGCCGCCCTCATGCCAGACGGCGCCGTCGTCAATCTCGGGGCCGGTCTGCCCAACCAGGCCGTGAACTACCTCGAGGGGCGGGCGGTGACGTTGCACGGGGAGAACGGGATCCTCGGCTACGGCCGGTTCGTCGGCATCGACGAGGCCGACCCCGATTTCCACGACGCCGGCGGCAACTTCATCGGCGTGCTGCCCGGGGCGAGTTTCTTCGACTCGGTGACCTCCTTCGAGATCGCGCGGGGCAAGCGGCTCGACGCCGTCGTCCTCGGTGCCTACCAGGTGGGTGCGAACGGCGACCTGGCCAACTGGGCCCATCCGGGCCGGCCCGGCGGTGGCATCGGCGGGGCGATGGACCTGGCGGTCGGCGCACGCTCGGTGATCGTGACGATGGAGCACGTGGACAGCAAGGGGCGGCCCAAGCTCGTCGAGACCTGCGACTACCCGATCACCGCCTCGGCCTGCACCGACGTCATCGTCACGGACCTGGCGTTGCTGCGGCGGGACACCGCCGCCGGCGGCTTCGTGCTCGAGGAGGTCGCCGCCGGGTTCACGGTCGAGGAGGTCCTGGAGCGCACCGGGATGAGCGTGCGGGTGGCTGACGACGTCACCGTGATGCAGGAGCAGTGGTGAGCCTCAACGACGACATCGTCGCGATCGACGTCCACACGCACGTGCTGGCCTCGGCCAGGGAGCGGGCCGCGGAGGAGACTGTCGAGTCGGCGGAGCACGCCAAGGCGATGGCCGAGTACTTCAAGCGCGACTTCACCCCGCCCACGGTGCACGACCTCGCGGCGACCTACCGCGAACTGGCCATGATGTGTGTGGCGTTCACCGTCGATTCCAGCTGGGCCACCGGCGAGGCACCCGAGGTCAGCAACGACGAGATCTGCGAGCTCGCCGCCGAGTACCCGGACACGATCATCCCGTTCGGCACCGTCGATCCGCACAGCGGCCGCCGGGGCGCCCGCGAGGTGCGCCGACTCACCGAGATGGGCGCGCAGGGATTCAAGTTCCATCCCTCCAGCCAGGCGTTCTACGCCAACGACCGGGACGTCTACCCGATCTACGAGGCGATCGAGGAGACCGGGACGGTCGCGCTGTTCCACAGCGGACACACCGGCGCCGGTGCGGGCCGGCCCGGCGGAGGCGGGATCCGGCTCAAGTACTCCAACCCGATGTACGCCGACGACGTCGCGGTGGACTTCCCCGAGCTGCGGATCATCCTCGCTCACCCGGCGTTCCCGTGGCAGGACGAGGCGCTGTCGGTCGCGCTGCACAAGCCGCACGTCTACATCGACCTGTCCGGCTGGTCGCCGAAGTACTTCCCGCCGACCCTCGTGCAGTACGCGCGCACGCTGCTCAAGCACAAGATGCTCTTCGGCACCGACTACCCGGTGCTGCCCCCTCAGCGGTGGATGCGGGACTTCGCCAGGCTCGAGTTCGACGAGGACGTCACCCGGATGATCATGCGAGACAACGCGGCGGCATTGCTGGGGTTGTGAGCGGGCCACGGCCCCGCGGACCGCCCGGGGAGACGACCGTTCGACAGACGGGACACAAGATTAGGACAAGGCCCGCTTCCGCCCGGTGAAAGCGCCGCTAATGACACCCGGTGCCATTGGGCTAACCTGGCACCAGGCTGCGACGGCGCACCAGGGCACCGTCGCGTGCACAGTTCGAGGGTGAACGGCGGGATGTCAACACAGACGAACGAACCGAACACGTCCGACCGGACCGAACTCGAGTCCGCACCCAAGCGCACCGCGGCCGCGCGCGTGCTCGCGCTCCTCGAGGCGTTCGCCTCCGGCGGGGGCTCGCTCACCTTGTCCGAGATCGCGCGCTACGCGGACCTGTCGCTGACGACGGCGCACCGGCTGGTCAAGGAGGTCATGGAATGGGGTGGCCTCGAGCTGGACGAGACCGGCCACTACCGGCTCAGCCAGAAGATCCTCGACCTCGCCTCCGCTTCCACGAAGGCGTTGCAGCTGCGGGAGACGGCGCTGCCGCACCTGGTGGACCTGCACCGCCGCACCGGGCTGACCGTCCATCTGTCCGTGCCGGACGGCCCGAATGTCATGTACCTCGAGGCCCTGCGCGCCCATCCGAACTACTCGGGGGAGAACCGGATCGGCGGGCGGTTGCGGATGCACGTGACGGCAACCGGCCTGGTGCTGCTCGCCTTCGCCGACGAGACGTACCTGCACTCGTACCTGCACGAGCCGCTGAAGCGCTACACCCCGCACACGATCACCCACCCGACGGAACTGCGCGAGCGGCTGCAGGCGGTCCGCAAGGACGGGTTCGCCATTGCGGCGCAGTCGGTCGCCCTCGAGGTCGGTTCGGTCGCCGCACCGGTCAAGGGGCAGGACGGCACGGTCGACACCGCCGTCGGGATGGTCTACCCGATGGACCGGTACGACCCGCGGCGGTTGGTGGACCAGGTCCGGCTGACCGCGAACCGCATCTCGCACAGCCTGTGCGAGCGACGCCGCCAACTCGATCCGCGGACCATCGACTTCAATCGGCGGCACGCCGGCATTATCTGACGCCGCCACCCGGAGGGTGACGCCTTGGCGTGCCGTCGTCCAGGCGTGTGCTGCGTGCCTGCCGGCCACGGCTGTGCGTGGCCGTGCTGGTCGTGCCGGGGAGCCTCTCGACGTCGGGATTCTCGATGACGAGACATGACGAGTCGGCACAGGGATGACGAGTCGGCACAGGAATGACGAGTCGGCGGGGGGAGGGGGATGAGCCCCGTCTTCCGTCCGACGGAAGGACACCGGCACCCGTACCGGGGAGCCGGGACACGATGAGTACGGCAACGGAGCTGCCCGACGAAGGGGAACACATGTCCGCGACTGCGAGCGCCACCGAACCCTCGGCCACCGGCGAGGCGCCCGGGCGCCTGACCACGCGCGCCGTGGTCTGCCGCGCACCGGGAACGCCGTGGGAGGTCACCGAGCTCGAGCTCGACCCGCCGAAGGCGAACGAGGTGCGCATCAAGTTCCACGCCGCGGGGATGTGTCACTCCGACGACCACATCCAGAAGGGCGACGCCCCGATGCGCATGCCGGTCGTCGGCGGACACGAGGGCGCCGGGGTCATCGACGCCGTCGGCGAGGGCGTCACCCGCGTCAAGGTCGGCGACCACGTGGTGTGCTCCTTCATCCCCGCCTGCGGCACGTGTCGCTACTGTTCCACTGGCCGGCAGAACCTCTGCGACGAGGGCAAGAACGCAGCCACCGGCGAGTTCCCCGACGGCACCTTCCGCTTCCACTCCGGCGGCGAGGACTTCGGTGGGCTGTGCGTGCTCGGCACCTTCTCGCAGTACTCCGTGGTCTCCGAGTACTCCGTGATCCCGATCGGCGAGGACATCCCCTTCGACGTCGCCGCCCTCGTCGGCTGCGGCGTCCCCACCGGCTGGGGGTCGGCGGTGCACGCCGCGGGCGTGCGCGCCGGACAGACCGCGGTGATCTTCGGCGCCGGCGGCGTCGGCTCCAACGCCGTCCAGGGCGCCGCGCTCGCCGGCGCGGAACGCGTCGTCGTCGTCGACCCGGTGGAATTCAAGCGTGAGATGGCCACCGTGTTCGGGGCCACCCACACGTTCGCGACCGCCGAGGAGGCCACCGAGTTCGTCCGCGCCGCCACCTGGGGCGAGCTCGCCGACCACGCGATCATCACCGTCGGCGTCCTGCACGACGAGGTCATCCACGACGCCCTCGGCATCGTCGGCAAGACGGGCCAGGTGACCATCACCGCGGTCGGCAACGGCTGGATCAACGAGAACCCCGGCATGCTCATCGGCTTCCAGCGCCGTATCCAGGGCAACGTCTTCGGTGCGTGCAACCCGCTGGTCGACGTCCCGCGACTGCTGAGCCTCTACAGGTCCGGGAAGCTCAAGCTCGACGAGCTCATCACCCGTCGCTACCGGCTCGACGAGGTCAACCAGGGTTACCAGGACATGTTGGACGGCAAGAACATCCGCGGCGTCATCGAGATCGAGCACTGAGAGGGCCTGAACCATGGCTGTGACCTCCGACACCACCGAGACCGCCACCGCTCCCGCCGAGTCGGACCTCCTGCTCGACGGCGTGCAGCTCATCGGCGGCGACTGGGTCGCCTCCGGCACCGGCCGCACGATCGACGTCATCAACCCCGCCAACCAGCAGGTCCTGGCGCGCATCCCACGCAGCGACGCCGACGACGTCGACCGCGCCGTCCGTGCCGCGGAGGAGGCGTTCCCCGCCTGGCGCGATCTCAACGCCACCGCACGCGGCGAGCTCCTCTTCGCCTGGGCCGATCTCGTCGAGGCCCGCTCCGCCGAGCTCGACTCCCTGGAGTCACAGGAGGTCGGACGTCCCAGCTGGGGGCCGCCGCCCATGCCCCGCCAGCTACGGTTCATCGCCGGCCAGGCGGACAAGGTCCAGGGCGTCTCGCTGCCCACCCACTCCCCGGACACCCTGGGCTTCACGCTGCGTGAGCCGTACGGGGTGGTGGGTGCGATCATCCCGTGGAACGCGCCCGGCCCGATGTTCGCCACCGAGGTCGGGGCGGCGATCGCCGCCGGGAACACCATCGTCATCAAACCGGCCGAGGACGCACCGCTGACCCCGCTCGCGTTGGCCAAGCTCGCCCTCGAGGCCGGCATCCCCCCGGGAGTCATCAACGTCGTCACCGGCTACGGTGCGGAGGCCGGCGCCGCCGTCCCCGCCCACCCGAAGGTCCGGCGCATGGGCTTCGTCGGCTCCCCGGAGACCGGTCGCTCCGTCATGGAGGCGTGCGCGCGCACCTTGACCCCGCTGCACCTCGAGCTCGGCGGCAAGTCGCCGCAGGTGGTCCTCGACGACGCCGACCTCGACGCCGCGATCCCCGCTATGGCCACCGCGATCACCCTGAACACCGGCCAGGTCTGCGCCGCGGGATCACGCGTGGTGGTCCAGCGCAGCATCCACGACGAGGTGGTCCGCCGGCTGGCCGAGCAGATGAGTCAGGTGACGGTCGGGCTGTGGCACGAACGCTGCGCGATGGGCCCCCTGGTCAACAAGAAGCAGCACGAGCGGGTCCTCGGCTACATCGACATCGGCAAACAGGCCGGCGCCGACCTCGTGCTCGGCGGCGGCGTCCCGGAGGGGGAGAAGTTCGCCGACGGGTTCTTCGTCGAACCCACGATCTTCGACAACGTCGACCCGGACATGCGCATCGCCCGCGAGGAGATCTTCGGACCCGTGCTCTCGGTCATCCCGGTCGAGGACGAGGCCGAGGCCATCGCGGTCGCCAACGACACCGACTACGGCCTCGTCTCCTCGGTCTGGACCCGAGACGTCGGCCGCGCCGTCCGCGTCAGCCGGGCGCTGCAGGCCGGGCAGGTCGGGGTCAACAGCCCGATCGGCGCCGCCGTCATCGGCGGGCCGTTCGGCGGCTACAAGAACTCCGGCTTCGGCCGCACCATGGGCGCCGACTCGGTGCTCGAGTGGACGCAGGTCAAGACCGTGTCCATGCGTGAGGCCGGATTCCCTGGCCGCTGAGACCACCGACGAGCGCACGAGAGATAGGGCCGAACATGACATCGACGACGACGTCGCCCACCACGACCCCCGGGACCGGCGAGCCGGCGCGGCTGACCACCCGCGCCGCCGTCGCCCGTGGGCCCCACATCGGATGGGAGCTCACCGAGCTCGAGCTCGACCCGCCCCAGGAGCACGAGGTCCGGATCAAGTTCGCAGCCTCCGGCCTGTGCCACTCCGACCACCACATCACCGCCGGCGACGCCCCCGTGCGCTTCCCGATGGTCGGCGGTCACGAAGGGGCGGGCGTGGTCGAATCCGTCGGACCGCACGTGCGCCGCGTCCGGCCCGGCGACCGGGTGGTGTGCTCCTACATCCCCGCCTGCGGCTCCTGCCGGCCCTGCTCGACCGGTCACCAGAACATGTGCGTCAAGGGCCTCAACGCCGGCAGCGGCATGTTCCTGGACGGCACGTTCCGGTTCCACCGCGACGGCGAGGACTACGGCGGCTTCTGCTCGCTCGGGACCTTCTCCGAGTACGCCGTCGTCTCCGAGTGGGCCGTGGTGCCGCTCCCGGGCCACATCCCGTTCGAGATCGCCTCCATCGTCGGCTGCGGTGTCCCGACCGGATGGGGCTCGGCCGTCAACGCCGCCGAGGTCCGCGCCGGCCAGTCGGTGGTGATCTTCGGCGCCGGCGGCGTTGGCTCCAACGCCGTCCAGGGCGCCCGGTACGCCGGCGCCCGGGACGTCATCGTCATCGACCCGGTCGAGTTCAAACGCGAGAACGCCCTCACCCTCGGCGCCACCCACGCCTTCGCCGACGCCGAGGAGGCGCGAGAGTTCGTCGTCGCCCACACCTGGGGGCAGCTCGCCGACCACGTGATCATGACCCCGGACGCCGTCACCGAGGAGATGGTCGGTGCCGCCGTCGCCATGACCGGCAAGGGCGGCAAGGTGACCATCACCGCCGTCGGGCACATCGACGAGAAGGCCGTGCACGTCCACGCCGGAATGCTCATCGGCTACCAGCGACAGATCCGCGGCGCCCTGTTCGGCGACTGCAATCCGCTGTACGACATCCCCCGGCTGTTGCGGCTGTACGACGAGGGCGACCTCAAGCTCGACGAGCTCATCACCCGGACCTACCGACTCGACCAGGTCAACGACGCCTACCAGGACCTCGTCGACGGCAAGAACATCCGCGGCGTCATCCTCCACGAGAACTGAACGCCGGACCCGATCCGTCCGGACCGACAACCGGTACCGAGCCGACGTAGTGCAAGGGAGCACCATCGTGCCGAACAGCATCCTCGACCCGACGGGCGCCGTCGCCGCGGGAAACGGCGCCCAGCCCGACGGCGCCCGGCCCGACGGCGCCCGGCCCGACGGCGCCCGGCCCGACGGCGCCCGGCCCGCGGCGACGCATGCGCCACGGGCCGGACGGCCGTCCGACCTGGCCGGGCTGCGCGTCGGCCTGCTGGACAACACCAAGCACAACGCGCGCGCGTTCCTGGAGGAGCTCGGCACCCTGCTGACCACCGAGCACGGGGCGCAGGTCTCGATCGCGGAGACCAAACAGAACTTCTCCGTCCCGGTCGACGCCGAACGCACCTCGCGCTACCTCGAGGCGTGCGACGTCGTCATCACCGGCGTCGGGGACTGCGGCTCGTGCAGCGCGGCCGCCGTCGCCGACGGCATCCGGTTCGAGCGTGCCGGACTGCCGGCCGCCGTCGTCCTGACCGACGCGTTCGACGCGACCGGCCGGACCATGGCCGAGCTGCAGGGCGACCCGGACTACACCTGGATCGTCACCGAACACCCGATGGCGGTGCTCGACCCCGAGCAGGTCCGTGAGCGGGCACGCCGCCTCCTGCCCCAGGTGGTCTCCAGCCTCACCGGGTCCGCGCCGTGACCGCCCGGGCGGAGACACCGGTGACGGCACTGGACCCCGACCTGGCCCAGGCCGCGATCGAGCACTGCTACGCCCAGGGCTGGTCCGACGGACTGCCGCTCGTCCCGGTCTCCCAGCCGCTGCTCGAGCGGTTCCTGGCGACGACGGACCGGCCACCCGGCGAGATCATCGGCCGGATGCCGCAGGTGGACCGCACCGTCACCCTGCAGACGGCCGCCATCAACGCCGCGATGGCCGGGTGCGAGCCGGAGTACTTCCCGGTCGTGCTCGCGGCCTGGGAGGCGCTGATGCGCGAACGCGCCACGGGTGGCGGAGGATGGCAGTCCACGTCCGGCCCGGCACCGCTCATCGTCGTCAACGGACCCATCCGCCACCGACTCGGGGTCAACTCCACCGGCGGAGTCTTCGGCCCGGGCTTCCGGCCCAACGCCACCGTCGCCCGCGCGATCGGACTGATCGTGCGCAACGCCTTCGGTGTCCGGCCGCACGAGCTCGAGCAGGCCACCCAGGGCATTCCCGGCCGCTGGTCGATCTGCGTGGGGGAGAACGAGGAGGAGAGTCCGTGGCCCCCGCTGGCGGAGGAGCTCGGCACACCCGGCAACGCCGTCTCGGCCACCCTGCTGCGCACCAGCGAGTACGTCGACAACCGGCACACCTCCAGCGCCGAGCAGCTGCTCGGCGACTTCGCCGACTCGATCGGCCGGTCCGGGGCATGGATCTTCACCCACGCCATGGCGGGGGTGGTGTTCTGCCCCGAGCACGCGCAGATGCTTGCCGCTGCCGGCTACTCCCGCGCCGACGTCGCCGCCTACCTGACCGAGCACTCCGGCCGCACCACCGCCCAGCTCGGCAGGGCCGGGAAGGACCGCGCCGACGGCCGTGGTGTCCGCGGACCGGGCGAACGGGACAACGGTGGTCCGGACCCCGAGCAGTTCCAGCAGACGCTGCCCGAGGGAGCCCCGATGCTCATCGCCGTCGCCGGCGCCCGCAACGCGGGCATCTCGATGGTGGTGCGCCTCTTCGCCGACTGGTCCGGCACCGCCGTTCCGATCGTCGCGCCCCCGGCAGGACACGACCGAGCCCCCGATGCAGGAGAGACGAGGTAGTCATGACGCAGATGGCCCGTGCCGCGGTCCAGACGGCACCACGCACGATCGAGATGCGCGAGTTCCCGGTACCCCAGATCGGCCCCGACGACGGCCTGCTCCGGGTGGAGGCGAACGGCATCTGCGGCAGCGACGTCGAGATCTACCGCGGTCACATGGGCGGATCGCGAGACCCGTTCATTCCCGGGCACGAGCCGATGGGCATCATCGAGCGGGTCGGCGAACGCGCCGCCGAGCGGTGGGGGGTCCAGGAAGGCGACCGGGTGGCGCTGGAGGTCATCGTGCCGTGCCGGGCCTGCGAGGACTGCCTGACCGGGCGATACCAGGCGTGCCGGCAGCGCAAGTACGGACACGGCGTGACCGGGGTGGACGTCGCGCCGAGCCTGTGGGGCGGTTTCGCCGAATACCTCTACCTCTCGCCGGGCGCGGTGATGCACAGGATCGACCGGTCGCTGCCGGTGGAGGTGGCCGCGATGTACAACCCCCTGGGGGCGGGGGTGCGCTGGGCCGTCGAGCTCGGTGAGGTCGGGCTCGGCAGCACATTGCTGGTCCTCGGCGCAGGGCAACGCGGACTGGCGGCGGTCATCGCCGCCAAGGCGGCCGGCGCCTCGACGGTCATCGTCACCGGTCTGCAGACCGATGCGCACAAGCTCCGCCTCGCCCGCGAGCTCGGCGCCGACCACACCCTCGTCGTCGACGGGGAGGATGCCCAGGACACGGTCGAGACCGTCATGGACCTCACCGCCGGGCGCGGGGTCGACGTCGCAGTCGAACTCACGCCCATGGCCGCCGCACCCGTGACCGACGCGTTGAAGTCGGTCCGGCACGGCGGGCGCGTCGTCCTGGCCGGGCTCAAGGGGCACCGGGAGATCCCGCTGGTGACCGACCTGCTCATCAACCGGGGCCTGACCGTCAAGGGCGCGTTCGGGGTGGACGCCGCGGCGAACAAGAAGGCGATCGAGCTGCTCGAGTCCGGGCGCTTCCCGCTCGAGAAGCTGCACACCCACACCTTCGGCCTGGACGAGGTCGGCCTCGCCATCGACACCCTCGCCGGCGACGCCGGCGAGGGCAACGCCATCCACGTCTCCGTCCACCCGAACTGAGAGGTCCGCCGTGATCATCGACGCCCACGCCCACCTGCTGCCCAAGGACTACCCCGGCGACGCCCCGGAGTGCTTCCCCCGGATGGAGCCCGTCGAGGGCAGCACGGACCGGCTGCTGGTCTTCGGGCAGACCCGTTTCCCCGCCAAGGAGGTCTTCTTCGAGGCCGAGCGGCGCGTCGAGGCCATGGACGCCTCCGGTGTGGACGCCGAGATCGTCAGCCCGATGCCCCCGCTGCTGCGCTACGACCTGCTCGCGGCGGACGGGTTGTCCCTGGCCCGGCACGTCAACGAGTTCGCCGCCGAGCTGAGCTCGCACGCACCGGAGCGGATCATGGCCCTCGGGCTGGTGCCCATGCAGGACCCGGACGCCGCGGCGGCCGAACTGTCCGCGGTCGTCGACGCGGGCCTGCCCGGTGTGGAGATCGCCTCGAACATCCTCGGTAGATCCATCGGCGACGAGTCCTTCCGGCCCTTCTTCGCCGAGGCCGAGCGGCTCGGCGTCGCGATCTTCGTGCACGCCATGCCGGCACCGATGGACCGGCTGCCGATGTCCGCCATGGGCACCCACGTCGTCGGCATCGAGGG
Source organism: Georgenia deserti (assembly GCF_042680605.1). NCBI lineage: Bacteria > Bacillati > Actinomycetota > Actinomycetes > Allobogoriellales > Allobogoriellaceae > Georgenia > Georgenia deserti. The sequence continues at coordinate 435,184 of NZ_JBHUEE010000002.1, read as the reverse complement.
CACCTTCGCGGCCGGCTCGATGATCCTCGGCGGGACCGCGGCCGCCTGCCCCGACCTGCGGATCTCGTTCAGCCACGCCGCGGGCGGGATCGCCATGACCCTGCCGCGGGCCAACTACTTCTGGGGCGGATCCTGGAACGAGGAGCCGGTCGAACTCGACCGCGCACTCATGCACGACGACGGCCCCTCCCCGCTGGAGTACGCGCGCCGGTTCTACTACGACTCGATGGTCTTCGACCGCCGCACCATCCGATACCTCATCGACCTGCTCGGCGCGGACCGGCTGCTCGTCGGCTCCGACTTCCCCGCCATGCCGCGGGAAGACCCGGCCGCCCGGACACTGCGTGCGATGGACCTGCCCGAAGAGGAGTGGCAGGACATCTCCTGGCGCAACGCACTGCGCTGGATCGGGCGCGAGCCGGTCGCCGCCGCACCCGGCGCGCCGTCCTTCCGTGGGACGGAAGGAGCCTGAGACGCGCTGCGTGACTCGGTGAGACTGCCAGGACAGCAGTTCCACCACTGCGGCCCACCGGCCGCGACGGCATCGTCGCCAGCGTTCAAAGGGGAACAGTGATGAGCAGAACCAGGAATGCCGGCCGCACCCGTCGGCTCGCGCGGTCCCTCGCCGTCGTCACGGGTCTGGCCCTCGCGGCCGCCGCGTGCAGCTCCGGAGCCGAGGAAAGCGGGGACGACGGCGGCACCGGCACCGGAGAGCCGCAGAGCGGTGGGGAGATCACCGTGCTGCTCGACGCCGGCTTCGCCGGCGGCTGGGCCACCGGGCTCGACCCCGCCACCTCCAACACCACCGGTGCGAACCTGCCGCAGAACTCGGCGATCTTCGGTGGCCTGTTCACCCTCGAGCCCACCGACGACGGCGGAGCCGAGATCGTCCCGAACCAGGCCGAGAGTTACGAATGGTCCGACGACGGCCTCACCCTGACGGTCACCATCCGGGAGGGCATCGAGTTCAGCGACGGCACCGAGATGGACGCCGAGGCCGTGGTGTGGAACTGGATCCGTGAGTTCAGCTCGGGCTCCAGCGGCGCACCGACGATTCAGCTCAACATGGACATGGAGCCGCCGGACCTGAGCGAGTCGTTCATGCAGAGCCTGTGGGACGCGTTGCCGGAGGACGTGGACCGGGAGATCGTCACCCAGCGGCTCGGCGCGATCCGCGCCGTCGACGACCGCACCGTCGAGATGCACCTCGGCGAGGTCAACGGCTCACTGGTCAACGGGTTCCCGGCGACCAACCTCAACCTCATCGCCTCGCCGAGCGCCTACGAGGAGATGGGGGCCGAGCAGTTCCGCAACGCCCCGGTCGGTGCCGGGCCGTTCGTCGTCGAGGGCAACCGGCAGAACGAGCGGCTCGAGCTCGCGCGGAACGAGAACTACTTCAAGGACGGCCTGCCCTACCTCGACGCGCTGAACTTCCAATCGGTCGGGGGCGACCAGGTCGCCTACCAGACTGTCATGGCCGGGCAGGGCGACGTCATCGAAGGACTCAGCAGCGTCAACCTCATCGAGGAGGCGCAGAACAACCCGGACCTCGAGGTCCATCTCGGCGCCCCCACCTCGCCGTACGTCGTCCAGCTCAACGCCCGCAAGCCACCGTTCGACGACAAGCGGGCCCGGGAGGCGATCTACTACGCCACCGACTTCGCGGCCATCAACGAGGGGTTGTTCAACGGGGAAGGCGAGATGAGCCAGTCGTTCACCGCCTCCGGCGGCCTGTTCCACATGCCCGAGGTCGAGGGGTATCGCGAGTACGACCTCGAGCAGGCGCAGCAGATCGTCGACGAGCTCGGCGGCCTCTCCGTCCAGCTCAACACCACGGACACCGGCGTGGCCCGGCAGGTGACCACCGCCCTGCAGACGCAGTGGCAGGAAGCCGGCATGGACGTCCAGATCGAGGCCCAGGCACTCAACGACGTCATCACCACCTTCACCGAGGGGGACTGGAAGTCGATCCTGCAGACCGCAGGAGCCTGGGACCCCTCGGTCGGCATCGGCGTCGGCATCCGGTTCGGTTCCACCTCGCCCTACAGCGGGACGCCGCTGCCGGAGGGCGCGGACAACGCCCAGCAGGCGCTGCAGGAGGGCCTGTCCACCGAACTGGACGACATCCTTGCCGACGCCGTCGCCACCACCGACGAGGAGGAACGGGCCGCGGCCTACCGCGAGGCGGCCGAGTACATCGCCGAGGAGGCCTACGGACCCTTCGGTCCGGCGTTCCAGCCGGCGCAGGTGATGCGGCCAGGCATCCACGGCCCGGGACTCGACGTGCCCATCCCGGCACTCGCCGTCAACCAGGGTGTCCTCTACGACCGGGTCTGGATGGAGCAGTGACGACCGCCGTCGCATCCCGACCCGAGACCGACCCGGGCGGGAGAAGCTCGTTCCTCGCCCGGGCGCGGACCTCGCCGCTCGCCCGGCTCGTGGTGCGGCGCGTGCTCATCGCCATCCCGTTGCTGGTGGCCGTGAGCATCCTGGTGTTCGCGCTGCTGGAGGCGATGCCGGGTGACCCGGCGCGCCAGCAGGCCGGGATGGACGCCTCGGAGGCCGAGGTCGAGGCCATCCGGCAGACCATGGGCCTGGACCGGCCGGCGCCGGAGCGCTACCTGAGCTGGCTCGGCGGCGCACTCACCGGCGACCTCGGGCGGTCCTCGGTCAGCAACCGCGCCGTCGTCGACCTCCTCGGTGAACGGCTGCCCGTCACGCTCGAGATCGTCGGACTGGCGTTCGTCCTGTCCATCGCGGTGGCACTGCCGGTCGCACTTCTGGCGGCGCGCCGGCCGGGCGGCTTCTTCGACCGGCTCATCATGGTCATGGCGATGACGCTGCTGGCGATCCCGAACTACGTGCTGGCCATCCTCCTAGTGCTGGTCTTCGCGGTGCTATTGCGTCAGCTTCCCGCGATCGGCTTCGTCCCGCTCGCCGAAGACCTGGCCGGGAACCTGCGTTCGGTGATCCTGCCGACGCTCGCGCTCGCGGTGCCGCTCATGTGCTTCTACGCCCGTTTCTTGCGCGGCGACCTCGTCGAGCAGATCAACTCGGCCGACTACGTGGACACCGCCCGCGCCAAGGGCGCCGGACCGTGGCGCGTGCTGTGGCAGCACGCCTTCCGCAACTCCTCCTTCGGACTGCTGACCATCGTCGGCCTCAACATCGGCACGCTGGTCGGCGGCACCGTCATCATCGAGCAGATCTTCGCCATGCCGGGCATGGGACAACTCATGCTGGAGGGCGCGCTGTCCCGCGACGTCGCGGTGGTCCAGGCGTGCGTGTTCATCTTCGCCGCCGTCGCGATCTTCGCGAACCTCATCGTCGACGTCATGTACGCCGTGCTCGACCCGAGGATCCGTTATGGCAGTCACTGACGCATCCGCGGCCACCGCGCTGGCCGCGACCGAGACCGAACCGGCCGAGACCGAGCGCGGGATCCGGTGGGCGCGCATCCGCCGTCGTCTGCTGCTGTGGGTTCCCGGCGGTTTCGTGCTGCTGCTGTTCGCCACCTGCTTCCTCGGCCCCGTCGTGCTGCCGCTGCCGAGCCCGGTCGGCGGTGACGTCCTGAGCAGCGCGCTGCCCCCAGGGAGCCCGGGGCATCCGCTGGGCACCGACATCAACGGCAACGACGTGCTCTCCCGGCTGCTGCACGGCGGGCGCGCCTCGTTGATCGTCGGGGTGAGCGTCAACCTCATCGGCCTGCTCGTCGGCGGGTCGATCGGGGCGATCTCCGCCTACCTCGGCGGCCGCCCGGACACCCTCATCATGCGGATCCTCGACGTGTTCATCGCCTTCCCGTCGCTGGTCCTGACCATCGCCATCGCGCAGGTCCTCGGGCCCAGCCTGCCGAACACGATCCTCGCGCTGACCGCGTTCAGCATCCCGGCCGTGGCCCGGGTGTCCCGGTCGGCCACGTTCCGCGTGGTGAACATGCCGTTCGTCCAGGCGGCGGAGCTGAGCGGGAGCCCGACCTGGCGGATCCTGCTGCGGCACATCGCGCCGAACATCGTGCCCCAGATGATGAACTTCGCGATGCTCGGCATGGGCATGATCATCGTGACGGAGGGGGCGCTGAGCTTCCTCGGCCTCGGGATCCCGCCGCCGGCGCCCAGCTGGGGCAACATGATCTTCGACGGGCAGCAGTCCCTGTCCGCGGCCCCGCTGATGGTGCTGTGGCCGTCGTTGGCGCTGCTGGTGACGGTGCTGTCCTTCAACCTCCTCGGCGAGAACGCCCGCGACGAAATGAGCGGCCGATGACCACGCAGGACCGGATGATCGACCTGGCATCCGCCGACGACGCCACCGCACACGACGGCGGCGACGAGCCGGCGCCGGTGCTGACCGTGCAGGACCTGCGGGTGACGTTCTCCCGCGGCGGGCGCACGATCCGTGCCGTCAACGGACTGAACTACCAGCTGCGGGCCGGGCGCACGCTGGCCATCATCGGCGAGTCCGGATCGGGCAAGTCGGTGAGCGTGCGAGCGCTCATGGGCCTGCTGCCGCCGAGCGCGTTCGTCAGCGGATCCGCACGGCTCGGGCAGACCGAACTCGTGGGGCTGAACGAGAAGGCCATGCGGGCCATCCGTGGTGATGAGATCGCCATGGTCTTCCAGGACCCGGCGCGCTCGCTGAACCCGACGATGAACGTCGGGCAGCAGATCACCGAGGCGATCGGAATGCACCAGCGACTGGACAAGAAGGCCGCGGCCGACCGGGCGGTCGAACTCATGAAGCTGGTGCGGCTGCCGGCCGCCGAGCGACGCTTCGAGGAGTACCCGCACCAGCTCTCCGGCGGGATGCGCCAGCGAGTGATGATCGCGATCGCGCTGGCCTCCGACCCCAAGGTGCTCATCGCGGACGAGGCGACGACGGCGCTGGACGTGACCACGCAGGCGCAGATCATGGAGCTCCTCGCCGACCTTCAGGACCGGCTCGGCACCTCGGTGATCATGATCAGCCACGACCTGGGCCTGGCCGCCTGCTACGCCGACGAGGTCCTCGTGATGTACGGGGGTAAGGCGGTCGAGCAGGCGCCGGCGGCCACACTGTTCAGTCACGTGCGGATGCCGTACACCAAGGCGCTGCTCGGCTCGATCCCGCAACTGACGACGCCCTCGCACGGCCTGCTGTCCGTGATCGGCGGCCAGCCGCCGGACCTGGCCTCGCTGCCCCAGGGGTGCGCGTTCCGGCCGCGTTGTCCGAACGCCAGCGACCAGTGTCTGACCGAACCCGCACTGACCGAGCACGAACCCGGCCACCGCTATGCGTGCTGGCACCCGGTCGGCGCAGCGGGGGCGGGTGGCTCCGCGGACGGAGACCGGGCGCGAGTGGAGGAGGTCTCGTGACCGTCATCGACGAGGCGGCTCGGACCGCACGCGAGGAACCGTCGTCGACGGAGCCGTTGCTGTCCGTGCGCAACCTGGTGCAGGAGTACGTCACGCGAGGGCCGGGTGGAGTCAAGGCCGGTGTGGTGCACGCCGTCACCGACGTCTCCTTCGACCTCATGCCCGGGGAGACGCTCGGCGTCGTCGGCGAGACCGGCTCCGGGAAATCGACGCTGGCTCGGGCGATCATCCAGGTGGAGCGGCCGGTCTCCGGCGAGGTCGTCTTCCAGGGGCAGGACCTCGTGACGCTGGACCGGCGGAGGCTGAAGGCGACCCGAGCCCGGATGCAGATGGTCTACCAGGATCCGTTCGGCTCGCTGAACCCGCGGTGGCGGATCGAGGACGTCGTGGCCGAACCGCTCGTCGGGCACACCGACCTCACCAAGGAGGAGCGCGGTGCGCGCGTCGACGAGCTGCTCGACCTGGTGGGGCTCGATCCTCGGCAGTACCGACGCCGTCGTCCGATGGAGCTCTCCGGCGGGCAGGCGCAGCGGGTGGCGATCGCCCGGGCCATTGCTCCGGAGCCTGCGTTGATCATCTGTGACGAGGCGGTCTCCTCACTCGACGTGCTCATCCAGGCCCAGGTGCTCAACCTCTTCGAGAAACTCCGCGCCGATCTCGGGCTGAGCTATGTCTTCATCGCGCACGATCTCGCCACGGTGAAGCAGGTCAGTGACCGGGTCGCGGTGATGCATCTGGGACAGCTCGCGGAGGTCGGTCCGGCCGCCGAGATCTACCAGGCACCGAAGCACCCGTACACCCGAGCCCTGCTCGGCTCGGTGCCGGTGCTCGACCCGGCCACCGGCGCGGCGCGGCGGCCGGTACCGCTGACCGGCGAGCCGCCGTCACCGCTGAACCCGCCGAGCGGGTGCCGCTTCCGGACGCGATGCCCCATCGCGCAGGACGTGTGCGCCGAGGTCGAACCGCGGCCGACCCCGATCGGCGACGGCGGGCGACGGGTCGCGTGTCACTTCCCGCTGGGGGAGTAGGCCCGCGACCGGCCCGACCAGGCCGCGACGACGGCGGCCAGTCCCGGAAGGACGGGCAGCACCAGTGAGGTGAGCCCGAGCCAGAGCGGGACGATCTGGTCGTAGGCGCCGCCGCCCATGCCGGCGACGGTCAGTAACGTGAGCGTGCCGAGGATGAAGAGCGTCGTCATCGTGGCGCGCACGCCACGGCCGCGGCGAGCCACCCACATCGAGACGAGCCAGCAGGCCAGTCCCAGCACACTGACGGCCACCAGTGCGACGACGATCGCGGTGCGGTCGGCGGAGACGTTGTCCGGACCCCACTGCGGATAGGCGGCCTGCACGTGACGTTCCACCGTGCCGAGGACCCACAGGTCGAGCAACGGCAGCAGGAGGCACACCACCTGCAAACTCGCGCCGATCTGGGTCGCCTGGACCACCTGCCTCGTCTCACGGGTCCCGGCGGTGCCGGTGGGGTTCTGCACGACCATCTCGAGCCTTTCCTCTGCCGGGCGTGGTGGGCCTACTGGAGACGCGCCACCCTCTCTTACGCCGTATATCGCACGATGACCGTAGTCGTACGGCGTAAGTCGTGTCAACGTGTGGCGCGGGCAGATGCCGCCCGATCCCTGCCTGGACCCCAGATGCCGGCGAATCCACAGGCGGAATACGCGGATGCCGGTGGTGGCGGCCGTGCGCGCTATCGTCCCGGCGCATGAACGACGCGAGCACGGTGACACCGCAGCATCTCGGTTCCGTGCGCGCCGGACTCACCGGTGCCGGGCTCCCCGAGGACTCAGCGATCCTCGTCGAGCTGCTCCGCGAGGCAGAGTCCTTGAAGAGCGCCATTGCGTCCGTCCAGGCACGTGCGGCAGTCGCCCTGGACAGGGTTCGCCGCGCCGAGGAGGAGCAGGCCGGCGTGCCGGCCGCGCACCGGGGCCGAGGTGTCGCCGGCGAGGTCGCGCTGGCCAGGCGTGAATCTGCGCATCGCGGAAGACGCCTCCTCAGCCTCGCGAAGTCGCTGGACGAGGAGTTGCCCCACACCTTCGACCGGCTCGCGGACGGAACGCTCTCGGAGTACCGCGCGAGCCTCGTCGTCAAAGAGGCCGAGTGTCTCGAGTCGGCGGACCGGGCACGGCTCGATGAGGACCTGTGCCAGGATCCGTACGCCCTTGACGGCGTCGGCACCCGAACGCTGGTCGGCCTGGCCAAACAGACGGCGGCGAAGCACGACGCCGACGCGGTCGGCGGCCGGGTGAGGATCGCTGAGTCGGAGCGCCGGGTGAGCCTGCGACCGGCGCCGGACTCGATGTGCTACGTGACGGCGCTGCTCCCGGTGGCGCAGGCCGTCGCCGTATACGCAACGCTGGCCAAGGAGGCCGACGGTCTACGGCAGGGCCACGGCGGCGATGTGCGCGGCCGCGGCCAACTGATGGCCGACCTCCTGGTCGCCCGGGTCACCGGCGCGAACCTGCCTCGTGCCGAGGCGCGCGAGGCGGAGGGGGCCGGGGCGAGCGACGACGACGGTATCGCGCTCTCGCCCCCGGCCGTCCCGGTGGCGGTCAACGTGACGATCTCCGACGCCGCGCTTCTCGGTGGCGGCAGCGAGCCGGCCGTCGTCACGGCCGGCGGGGTCCCCGCTCATGCGATGCCGGCCGAGGTGGCGCGGCGCCTCGTGGCAGAGACGCTCACGGCCGAGGTCGAGGTGTGGATCCGCCGGTTGTATGTCGATCCTGGCGGGAACTTGGTGGGGATGTCCTCGAAGAGCCGACACTTTCCGTCCGGCCTGGCGCAGTTCCTCACGCTCCGTGACCAGGGCACCTGCCGGACGCCGTACTGCGACGCCCCCATCCGGCACATCGACCACGTCACGCCCGTCAAGGACGGCGGGGTGACCGAGGCCGACGACGGCCAGGGCTACTGCGAGGCCTGCAACTACGCCAAACAGGCGCCCGGGTGGGACCAGCGCACCGGCCGAGATCCCGTCGGCGACGAGGGACCAGACCGCGAGACCCGGCACACCGTCACCACGACCACTCCCAGCGGGCACACGTACGTCTCGACGGCACCGCGCCCACCGAACAGCGGCGGCACTGAGGAGCGTGAGTCACCGGCGAACGAGCCGTGACCGGTTAGTCCTGCTGCTCCACCACCATCTCGGAGCTCGCCAGGGTCTGAAGCGCGCCCACGTACCGGTCCGCGTCGGCGGTGCCGACCCCGGCGGCGGCGATGGCGTCACGGGCGGTCGGCTGCTCGTCCAGGGAGCGCACGATCTCCAGCAGTGTGCGGTCCTTGAGGAACGAGAGCTTCCTCGTGCCGAAGTGGTACAGCAGGGCTCCGAACGGCTCGGGCCGCACGGCGACCTGGTGGTGCAGTGACCAGGCCCGATTCGGGTCGAACGTGGTCACGGCGCTCAGTACACGCCGCACATGCCGTCGATGGAGACCTCCTCGACGAGGGTCTCCGCCTCGACCGCCGACTCGCTCTCGGAGCTGTTCACGCGCGTGCTGTCGGTGCTCATAGGCTCTCTCCTGTGACGTCTGCGGCACGGACACCCGTCGACCGGGTGTGGTGCATGCCATAGTAATGGCACTCGGTGCCGATGAGAAGGCCCGAGGACGGATGCCGTGACGATCCCCGGGGTCGGCGGCGGAGGTGACGGGATGAGGTCGCAACCGATATCGACTAAGCGGGACGCGAGTGGCACGCCCCGCGTGGGGCGCGCCCGCTCCACCACGGCAGACGAACTGGGCCGGATCGGCCTCGCGCTGTTCATCGAGCGCGGCTTCGACAACGTCACGGTCGACGACATCGCCGATGCCGCCGGTATCGGCCGGCGCACCTTCTTCCGCTACTTCCCGTCGAAGAACGACCTGCCGTGGGGTGACTTCGACACCCTGCTCGCCCGGATGCGTGACCACCTCGACGCCGTCCCGGACGACGTGCCCCTCTTCGACGCGCTCCGGACGGCCGTCGTCGACTTCAACCGCTTCCCGGAGGACCAGGTCGACGCGCACCGCCGCCGGATGGCTGTGCTGCTGCGGACGCCGACACTGGTCGCCCACTCCGCCCTGCGCTACGAATCGTGGCGACGGGTCCTGGCCGAGTTCGTCGCCCGGCGCGAGGCGACCTCGCCCGATGACCTGCGACCGAGCGCGGTCGCGTGGGCATGTCTCGGGATCTCTCTCGCCGCCTACGACCGGTGGCTCGCGTGTGACGACGCCGTCCTCACCGATCTGATCGACACCGGCTTCGTGGAGATGCAGGCTGTCTTCTCCCGGGCGGTGACGGGTGCCGTATGACGTCGTGGTCGTGGGCGCCGGGTCGGCCGGCGCCACGCTCGCGGCCCGACTCAGCGAAGCCCCCGGCACCCGAGTCCTCCTCCTCGAGGCCGGCCCGGTGCAGGAGCACGAGATCCCTCCCGAGGTTCACGACGGCACGGTCCTGAGGGCCGCGGCGCCGGGACATCCGGCCACCTGGTCCTACCCTGTCCGTCTGTCGCCCGAACGCGACCATGTCATCGCACGCGGCCGGGTGCTCGGTGGCTCGAGTGCGATCAACGGTGGTGTGTTCGTCCGGGCGCGCCCGGAGGACCACGACGGGTGGGCGGCGCTCGGCAACGAGGAGTGGGCCTACGATCGCGTGCTACCGGTCATGCGGGCCCTCGAGGCGGACCTCGATCTCGGACCCGGTCCGGTGCACGGCGGCGACGGTCCGGTGCCGGTCCGCCGTGACGGATCGGCCGACGTGGCGACAGCCGCGTTCCGGGAGGCGGCCCTCGGGCTCGGCTACCCCGATGAGCCCGACAAGAACGCCCCTGGGCCGCCGGGCGTCGGTCCGCTCCCGCTCAACGTCGTCGGCGGGGTGCGGTACAGCAGTGCCCGGTGCTACCTGCAGCCCGCACGCGATCGGAGCAATCTCGAGATCCGCGGTGGCACCGTGGTTCGCCGAGTCCTGATCGAGCGTGGCCGTGCCGTCGGCGTCGAGGTCTCCACCGCAGGGGAGTACCGCAGGATCGAGGCAGGAGAGGTCGTCCTCGCCGCGGGCGCCGTCGCCAGCCCACAGCTCCTGATGCTCTCCGGCCTCGGGCCGCCCGAGAAGCTTGCCGCCCACGACATTCCGGTAATCACCCCACTGCCCGGTGTCGGGCGGGAATTCACCGACCACCCGCAACTCACCCTGCCGTGGCGCAGACGATCTGACGATCGGACCGCTCCACGGCTGGCGCCGTTCCTCGGTGCCCTGCACCTGGCTTCCCCTGGCGGCCCGGACCGCGGAGATCTGGAGATCATGCTCGGCCTGCGTCCGATCGGTCGCGACCTCACGGGGGAGCTGCCCCTCCTTGTGGGGCTCAACAGCCCCGATTCACGTGGCCGTCTCTCGCTCCGTGGCGCCGACCCGGCCACGTCTCCGCTCATCGACTACCGCTACCTCGAGACCGCAAAGGACCGGGCAGCGATGCGCGCCGGCCTGCGCGTCGCGGCCACGCTGTTGCGCACTCGTCCCTTCGCCGAGGTCGCCGAGTCACCCGCCGACACGTGGGACCTCAGCGACGACGGTGTCCTGGACCGATGGATCACCACGCACCTCGGGACAGCCATTCACCTCTCGGGCACCGCACGCATGGGACCCGAGGACGACCACGGTGCCGTCACCGACCAGTACGGCAGAGTGCGTGGCACCGACGGGCTGCGCCTCGCGGACACCTCCATCCTGCCGACGGCACCGAGCCGCGGAACGGCCGCCACGGCCGTGCTCATCGGCGAGATGGTCGCGCGCTTCATGCGGCGCGGGAGATGACCGTTCGCCAAAGTTTCCGGCGGACGGAAGGGCCGGCGCCGCCCACGCACGCACGCGCGTAACGTGCCCAGACACCATTGCGGCGCCGCATCAAGGCGACGTTGCCCCGACGCTCAAGGGTGACTAGCGGGATGGCCGAACACACCGATCACGGACACGACGGCCCGGACGGGCCGCCCAAACGGACCGCGGCGGCGCGAGTGCTCTCGCTCCTGGGCGCGTTCTCGCGCGGCGGCGGGGCGCTGACGCTCTCGGAGATCAGCCGCTACGCCGATCTGTCGCTGACCACGACCCACCGGCTTGCCAAAGAGGTTCTCGAATGGGGCGGCCTCGAACTCGACGAGAAGGGTCGTTACCGACTGAGCCGTAAGATCCTTGATCTCGCGTCGGCCTCCACCGAAGCCCTACGTATGCGCGAGACGGCGCTGCCCCATCTGATTGACCTGCATCACCGCACGGGACTGACCGTGATTCTCTCGGTGCGGGACGGCATGGAAGTCGTCTACCTGGATGCCCTGCGGTCGCACCCGAACTACACGGGGGCGAACCGCATCGGCGGACGGTTGCCGCTGCACATCACCGCTACCGGCTTGGTGCTGCTCGCCTACGCCGAGCAGGTCGTCATCGAGGACTACCTCGGCACGCCGCTGAAGCCGTACACCCCGCACACCATCACCGAGCCCGGCGACCTCCTTGCGCGGTTGCGATCGGTCCGCAAAGACGGGTACGCGCTTGCGGTGAAGACCATGACGATGCGGGCTGGATCGGTCGCCGCGCCCGTGATCGGCGCCGACGGGACGGCGGAGACCGCCGTCGGGATGGTCTATCGCGTCGATCAGCAGCATCCGGACCGGCTCATCGACCATGTCCGCCTGACCGCGAGCCGGATCTCGCGAAGCCTGCGCGAGAAGGATCCGGTCCCGGACCCGAGGACTATCGACTTCAACCGGCGGCAGGCGGGTCTCGCGTAGCACACAGAATCGTCGACGAAAATTTTCCGTGCCATGGAATGACCCGTTGAAGCGCCGGCACTTTCCGCTGAGTATCACACCGGAGGGTTGCCGACGAGGGCGGAAGTGCAGTGCGTGAAGGGCGTGCTGTTCTTTGAGGTTTCGACGAGGAGATCTCCGAGGAGGGTGCGCTGACGTGAAGGCGATATCCGCGCATTACGCGAAACTTCTGGCGTCTTCGCTGATGCTCCTGCTCGTCGTCGTCACCATTTTGTTCCTTCTCCTCGAGATGGCACCGGGCAGCCCGTTGGACGCCCTCATCGGCGACGCGCCGGTCTCGCCCGAGTTCGAGGCCCAGATGGTGGCGAGGTTCGGCCTCGACCAGCCGCTGTGGCAGCGCTACCTCAGCTACCTGGCACGGGTGGCCACCGGCGACCTCGGCATGTCGGCGATCAGCGGACGTCCGGTGACCGAACTCATCGCCAGCCGTGCCCCCTACAGCCTCGTGCTCACCGCATGGGCGCTGGCGATCTCCACCGCGATCTGCATCGTCCTCGGTGCCGTCGCGGCCCGGACGCGTCGTCGCTGGCTGGACGGGTCGATCTCCGGCGGGTCCCTCGTCTTCTTCTCGGTGCCGAACTTCTGGCTCGGCCTCATGCTCGTGTGGTTGTTCGCGGTCATCCTCGACTGGCTCCCGGGCTCGGGGTCCAGTCCGCACGGAGAGTTCGGCGTTCGCCCCGAGTACATGATCCTGCCGGTCATTACGACCGCCATGAGCGCACTGGCCTTCCAGACCCGCATCATGCGCTCATCCGCCATCGAGGCGCTCGGCCAGGACTACATCGACACGGCCCGGTCCAAGGGGCTCGGTGCGAACCGCGTGCTCTACCTCCACGCTTTGCCGAACGCGATGCTTCCGATGATCACGATCATCGGACTGAACATCGGAAATCTGCTGGCCGGATCTGTGGTGATCGAGCGTGTCTTCGGCTGGCCCGGAATGGGATTGCTCATGGTCGACGCCATCAATCAACGCGACAACATGGTCGTCCTGGGAGTCACCATCGTCATGACCGTCATGATTATTGTCGCGAACATTCTGACGGACATCGTCTACGGCATCGTCGATCCGCGACTGCGTGCCCGCTTCACCCGCTCGGCGAGGAGTCAGGCATGACCTTGAACCGCGACCGGACTATCGGTGGGTCGACGTCGTCGGTCGTCGGCGACCCGCCCTCGGAACCGGTCCTCGGCCGGGTCGGGACCCGCCGGCGCGAGAGCCCGACCGCCATCTTCTTCCGGAAGCCGACGGCGATCGTCTTCCTCGCACTACTGGCCGCCATGGTGCTCGTCGCCCTTCTCGGCCCTGTCTTCGGTGGCGATCCGGTGAGCACCGCGCACCCGGTGATGCAACCACCCTCCGCCGAGTACCCCCTGGGCACCGACCACCTCGGCCGGGACTTCCTCGCACGGGTCCTGCACGGCGGTCGCCTCTCACTCTTCGTCGGCTTCGCGGTCGCGCTGCTGTCCATGACGCTCGGCGTGGTGATCGGCAGTCTCGCCGGCTACTACGGCGGCGCGATCGACGTCGTCCTCGTCAAGATCGTCGAGTTCTTCATGGCCATCCCGGGCCTGGTGCTGGTGCTCGTCGCGGCCGCCATCCTCGGTGCGAACATCTTCGTCATCATCGCGATCCTCGGCCTGACCGGGTGGCCGGGTGTCGCCCGCATCATGCGCGCCGAGACCGCCCGGGTCGCTCAACTCGGATACGTCGAGTCCGCCAGGGCGGCCGGCTTCCGTGGCGTGCGGATCCTGTGGTCCGACATCCTCCCGAACGCCATCGCGCCGGTGATCGTCTCGACCACGATGTCGGTCGGTACCGCCATCCTCGCCGAGTCCGGGCTGGCGTTCCTGGGCATCGGCGACGCTAACCGCGCCACCTGGGGCTCCCTGCTCAACGACGCCCAGCCCTATCTCAGCACCGCCTGGTGGATGGCGCTCTTTCCCGGCCTGTGCATCTTCCTCGTGGTGCTGGCGGTGAACATGATCGGCGACGCCATCAACGACTCGCTCAATCCGAGCATCGGACGCGTGAAATGAGCACGACCGTCAAAGCCCGGACACCGGTGGGAGGCGGCGATGGGGGAGACAAGCCCACCCTGCTGCGCGTCACCGATCTCGGCGTCCACCTGCCCACCGGGGCGCGCAGCGAGGTCGAGGCCGTCACGTCGGTGTCCCTGCACGTCGGCCGCGGCGAACGCGTGGGCATCGTCGGCGAATCGGGGTCGGGTAAGACAGTCACCGGCAGAGCGATCGCCGGCCTGCTCCCGACCTCACCCCGGGTGCGGGTCCGAGGTTCGATCGCTGTCCTCGGACGCGAGATGGTCGGCGCCCCACCCGCCGCCTGGGACGAGGTCCGCGCCCACACCGTCGGCATGATCTTCCAGGATCCCCTGACGTACCTGAACCCGGTGATGAAGATCGGTCGCCAGGTCGCCGAATCGATCTCGCCCGGGCGGAAACGGGCGGGTGCCGACGACGCCGTGCTGCGCTTCCTCTCGCTCGCCGGGCTGGAGAACGTCGCCGAGGTCGCCCGGCGCTTCCCGCACGAACTCAGCGGCGGCATGCGCCAACGAGTCCTCATCGCGATCGCCATCGCCAAGGAGCCTGATCTCCTCGTCGCCGACGAACCGACGACGGCGCTGGACGCGACGGTCCAGCAACGCGTGCTCGCGACGCTGGACGAGACGGTCGCCGGCCTCGGGACCTCCCTCATCCTCATCTCCCACGACATCGCCGTCGTCGCGAGCATGACCGACCGCATCTACGTGATGTACGCCGGCCGGGTGGTCGAATCCGGGACCACGCGGGCCGTCCTCACCACGCCGAAACACGCGTACACCCAGGCACTGCTGCGCAGCGTGCGCAGCCTGACGGATGAGGACGTCGAGCTCTACTCCATCCCGGACTCGCTCCGGACCGAGTGGGCCAAGGAGGGGACGGACCATGCTTCTCGAGGCCTGTGACGCCTCCAAGACCTTCCGGGCCCGCCGCGGTGGCACGTCGGTCGACGCCGTCGTCAGCGCGAACCTCGCGATCAGGCCCGGGGACTTCGTCGCCATCGTCGGCGAGTCGGGCTCCGGCAAGTCCACGCTCGCCCGGATGCTGCTGGGTCTGATCCCGGTGACCTCCGGGACGATCCAGCTCGACGGCGTCGCGCTGCCGACGATGGACAGGCCGCAACGTCACCGGTTCCGCCGCACCGTGCAGGCGGTGCTGCAGGATCCGGCGGGCTCGCTCAACCCACGCAAGACCGTCGGCCGCGCCATCGGTGAGGTGGTGACGTTGCACCGCATCGCGCGGGGCAAGGATGCCGTCCGCGCCCGGGTGGTCGAGGCGCTCGACCTCGTCGGGCTGACGCCCGGGCAGTCCTTCGTCGACCGGTATCCGCACGAGCTCAGCGGCGGGCAACGACAGCGCGTCCTCATCGCCCGGGCGCTCGTGCTCGACCCCCGGATCATCGTGGCCGACGAGGCCGTTTCCGCACTCGACGCCTCGGTCAAGGCGGGCGTCCTGCGTCTGATGAACGAACTCCGCGAACGCCTCGGCGTCGGCTACGTCTTCATCACGCACGACCTTCCTGTGGTGAACAAGGTCTGTGACTACGTCTACGTCATGAAGTCGGGCGAGATCGTCGAGTCCGGCACCAAGGAGCAGATCTTCGCCGTACCCAGCCATCCCTACACCCGGACGCTGCTCGCGGCGGCACCGACCCTGGCGCCTGCCTGAAGGCGGCGTGACGCGGCCTGACGCCGGCTCCTGGTCGGTGTCGCGCCAGAGCTACAGAGAGCTACAGAGAGGTAGACACCATGCACACGACACGAGCGTTCCGCGCACTCACCGTGGCGGCCGGCGCCGCCGTGCTGGCGGCGTGCACACTCGGCGACCCCGACGGTGAGGGCGCCGCCCCGGCCGCCGGCGCCGCCGGAGGTGAGAGTGCCGAGCACACCTTCGTGGCAGGCACCGGCACCGTGCCGCACCTGAACCCGCAGATCATCGTCTCGCCGTCGATCGACATGGTCACCGGCGGTATGTACGAGGCGCTCGTCCGGTTGACCGACACCTACGAGGTCGTCCCGTGGCTCGCACGCGACTGGGAGATCGCCGACGGCGGTCGTCGCGTGACCCTCACCCTTGAGGAGGGCGTGACCTGGCACGACGGCGAGCCGTTCACCGCCGACGACGTCGTCTTCAACCTCGAGGAGCTGGTGCCCTACCAGGCCTACGGTGCCGGGCTCGTGGAGAGCATCGACACCGTCGAGGCCCCTGACGACCACACCGTCGTCATGACCTTCGCCGAGCCGTACGGCCCCGTCATGGAGGTGCTCTCCCTGCAGCGGATGCTGCCCAAGCATCTCTACGAAGGCACCGACTACCTCGACAACCCGGCCAACATGGCACCGGTGGGAACGGGGCCCTTCGAGTTCGAGAATTTCGCGGAGGGGCAGGAGATCTCCATGCGCGCCTACGAGGACTACTGGAAGGGCGAGGTGGAGGTCGACCGACTCATCTACGTCATCCAGAACGACACCAATGCCGGCGCGCTCTCCCTCATTGCGGGAGACACCATGGTCGGCGGAGTCGGTCAGGGGATGCTCGAACAGGTACGGGCCGCCGAGCACCTCGAGCTCACCCAGCGCGGCCAGCTGCCGCGCCAGTTCATCTTCACCATGAACGCCGACGTCCCCGAACTGCAGGATCCCGAGGTCCGCCGGCTCGTCTACCAGTCGGTCAACCGCAGCCAGGTCGCCGAGGTCGCACTCCCCGAGATCTCCTACGAGCCGACGTCGATGTACCCGGACGAACTGGGCTGGATCGACCCCGGCATTGACTACCGCGAGGAGTTCCCCTACGACCCGGACGCCATCAACGCGCGCCTGGACGAGCTCGGTTACGGACGGGACGAGAACGGCAACCGGTTCTCGCTCCGACTGCACCTGATGAGCATGACCGCCGAGGCCCGCGCCGTCGGGGCCGTGATCGAGTCGTCGATGGCGGAGGTCGGCATCGCGGTCGAGCTGGTCGGCGAGGAGACGAACGTCTTCATGGAGAACGTCTACCAGCGCCGTGACTTCGACACCGCCATCGTCGAGGCCACCCTCGGGGTGGACCCGTCACTCGGCATCACCCGCTGGTATCACTGCCTGTCGGAGCCGGTCGACGCCGAGAACCCCTCAGGCATCTGCGACGAGCAGCTGCAGGAGGCCGTCGACGCCGCTCTGCAGACCACCGATCAGGCCGAGCGTGCGGAGCACTTCCGCACCGTCCAGGAACGCGCCGCCGAGGTCATGATGGCCGGACCGCTGGTTTTCCACACGCCCTTCTCGGCCTACAACTCCGCGGAGTGGGAGGGCCTCGGCAGCCCGGACGGACTGACCGGTGGAGCCGACTGGACGGCTGTCTCGCCCCGCGAATGAGCGGGACTGGTTGGCCGGCCGTCCGACGGCGGTTCGTGCCGCCGCGCTCAGCCGGCCCGCCCCACCGACGACGGCGCCGTCGGGGGAGTGGGCCGGTTCTGCGGTGCGTAGACCGGCGAGGAGAGCAGGAACGGGATCGCGTCCCGCCGCTCGGTGTCGATCGGCTCGTCCGGGAAGGCCGCCTCGATGGTGGCGTGCCGCTCGGCCACGCCGTCGCGGAACTCCGGGTGGGTGAGGATGAACAGGTCACCCCGGCGGATGCCCTGGACCACCCGCGCACCGGCTTCCTCGTAGGACATGTACGGCTGCTGTTTCGCGAACTCCGCGAACGCCGGATCCGGCGGTGTGTAGCCGGAGTCGCCGTACCGATCCGGCCGGTTCGCGACGGCGGTGGCGATGTTGCTGTGCGTCGGTCCCGGACAGTACGCGGAAACTCCGATGCCCTCGCCGGCGAGCTCGATGTGCATGGCCTCGGACAGGGCGATGACCGCGGCCTTCGTCATCGAGTACAGCCCGGCCACCACCGGCAGCAGTCCGCCCATCGAGGAGGTGTTGACGATGTGACCGCCCTGCCCGTGCGCGCGGATTTTCGGCAGGAACGCGCGGATGCCGTTGCCGACGCCCCGGATGTTGACGTCGATCACCCAATCCCAGTCCGCCGCCGTCGCCTGGGCGACCGGGCCGGTCAGGCCGATCCCCGCGTTGTTGACCAGGACATCCACCCGGCCGTGCCGGTCCTCGATCGTCTCCGCCGCCGCAGCCATCGCCTGGGCGTCGGTGACGTCGACCCGCATCGGCTCCACCGTCACGCCATGCTCGGCGAGTTCGGTCACGGTCTCCTCGAGGTGCTGCTCGCTGCGGCCCGTCACCACCACGGCGGCGCCGGCCCGGCCCAGGGCCAGGGCGATCCCGCGGCCGATGCCGCTCGATCCTCCGGTGACGACGGCGACCTTGCCGTTGAGTGCATCCATGCCGGTGATCGCAGCAGCCGCTGTGCGACCGGCGCAGTCACCCTTCCGTGAGACAGAAAGATCGCCGCCCGTGTGCCGGTGCCCACGGCGCCGGCCTTCCATTCGGCACTGAGTGCCATTAATGTGGCGACCGTTGCCGTCAACGGAGGACGGCGGCGATCCGAGGGCACCGATGACGGTGCCGGGGGAGGAGCGAGATGAGTGCCATGCTCGACGCCACGGACGCGGCGGCCACCCGGCGTCCTGCCCGCCTCGTCGACCACTTCGAGTACGGGCTGGACGCGCCGATCTGCCTGACCTGGGAACTGACCTACGCCTGCAACCTCACCTGCACGCACTGCCTGTCCAGCTCCGGCCGGCGCGACCCGCGCGAGCTGAGCACCGCCGAGTGCCAGGCGATCATCGACGAGCTGCAGCGGATGCAGGTCTTCTACGTCAACATCGGCGGCGGAGAGCCCACCGTGCGCAGCGACTTCTGGGACCTCCTCGACTACGCGACCAGCCACGACGTCGGGGTGAAGTTCTCCACCAACGGCGTGAAGATCACGCCCGAGGTCGCCGAGAAGCTCGCCGCCAACGACTACGTCGACGTCCAGATCTCCCTCGACGGCGCCACCGCCGAGGTCAATGACTTCATCCGCAGCGCCGGCTCCTACGACATGGCGATCCGCGCCATGGAGAACATGCACGCGGCCGGCATGGAGAACTTCAAGCTCTCGGTCGTGTGTACCCGGCAGAACATCGGCCAGCTCGATGAGTTCAAGGCCATCGCCGACCGCTACGGCGCCCAGCTCCGGCTGACCCGGCTGCGCCCCTCCGGTCGGGCGGTCGACGTGTGGGACGAGCTGCACCCCACCCAGGAGCAGCAGCGCGAGCTCTACCGGTGGCTGCTCGCCCACGACGGCGAGGTCCTCACCGGGGACTCCTTCTTTCATCTCTCTGCCTACGGCGAGTCCCTCTCCGGGCTCAATCTGTGCGGCGCGGGGCGCGTGGTCTGCCTCATCGACCCCGTCGGCGACGTGTACGCCTGCCCCTTCGCCATCCACGACGAGTTCCTCGCCGGCAACGTCCGCGCCCCCGGCGGCTTCACCCGCGTCTGGCGCGAGTCCGAGCTGTTCGCCGAGCTCCGCAACCCGCAGTCCGGCGGCGCCTGCACCAGCTGCTCCTTCTTCGACAGCTGCAAGGGCGGCTGCATGGCCGCCAAGTTCTTCACCGGCCTGCCCCTGGACGGGCCGGACCCGGAGTGCGTTCGCGGCCTCGGCGAGGAAGCACTCCGCAGCCGTGACGGCTCCGCCGCCGTGCCCAAGCCGTCCGGGGACCACTCGCACCGCACCTCGCCGCCCCGACCGCGCACCTCGGGACCGGTCCCGGTGACCATCGGCCGTCGGCCCGACGCCGTCGCGGCCCCGTCGGTCTCAGCCTGCCAGGAGAGCCCGCTGGCCGGTTTCGTCCCCGCTTCCGACGACGTCACCCCGACCAATCACTGACGGCTCCAGGAGAAGGAGTACACCATGGCCAACGGCTGGTTCGAGACGGTCGCCGAGGCGCAGCGCCGCGCCAAGAAGCGCCTCCCGCGATCCGTCTACGGGGCGCTGGTCGCCGGCAGCGAGAAGGGCGTCACCATCCGGGAGAACATGCACGCCTTCTCCCGCATCGCCTTCGCCCCGCACGTCGTCGGCCACCAGCCGGAACGCGACCTGTCCACGACCGTCATGGGCATCCCGACCTCTCTTCCGGTGCTCATCTCGCCCACCGGCGTCCAGGCTGTCCATCCCGACGGCGAGGTCGCCGTCGCCAGGGCCGCCGCCAACCGGGACATCATCATGGGACTGAGCTCGTTCGCATCGAAACCGATCGAGGACGTCGCCGCCGCGAACCCCAAGACGCTGTTCCAGGTGTACTGGACCGGATCGCGCGAGGACATGGTCCAGCGGATGGAGCGGGCGAAGGCCGCGGGCGCCGTCGGACTCATCGCCACTCTCGACTGGTCCTTCTCCAACGGCCGCGACTGGGGCAGTCCGTGGATCCCCGAACGGATCGACCTCAGGACCGCCCTGAAACTCGCGCCACAGGTACTGCCCAAGCCGGCCTGGCTGGCCGACTACCTGCGTTCCGGCGCCATCCCCGACCTCACGACGCCGAACCTGGAGCCACCCGGCGGACAGGCCCCCACGTTCTTCGGGGCCTACGGCGAGTGGATGGGCACGCCGCCGCCCACCTGGGAGGACGTCGCCTGGCTCCGGGAACAGTGGGACGGGCCCTTCATGCTCAAGGGCGTCACCCGCGTCGACGACGCCAAACGGGCCGTCGACACAGGGGCGACCGCCATCTCGGTCTCCAACCACGGCGGCAACAACCTCGACTCGACGCCCGCGACGATCCGGGTCCTGCCCGGCATCGCCGAGGCCGTCGGTGACCAGATCGAGGTCCTCCTCGACGGCGGGGTCCGGCGCGGCAGTGACGTCGCCAAGGCCCTCGCGCTGGGGGCCCGCGCCGTCCTGATCGGCCGCGCTTACCTCTGGGGCCTGGCGGCGAACGGCCAGGCCGGGGTGGAGAACGTGCTGGACATTCTCCGCGGCGGCCTCGACTCGGCCGTCCTCGGGCTGGGGAGAGCCTCGGCCGTCGAGCTCAGCGCGGAGGATCTCTACGCACCCGAGGACTTCTTCCTCCGGCTCGGCGACCGTGAAGCCGCGACCGCCAGAGCCACCACGGCCGCCACCAGCGCCGTCGGCTCTGCTGGCTGAGCCCGCCGTCGTGAACGTCGAACCGACGCTGGCCGGCCGGCCCTGGCCGACGGTCGGCACGCCGACCCTGGTGCTCCCGCTCGGGTCGACCGAGCAGCACGGCCCGCATCTCCCGCTGGACACGGACACGGTCATCGCCGAGGCCGTCGCGCACGCGCTGGTGCGGCGGCTACGCGAGGCCGGGCGCGATGCGGTGCTCGCACCGGCGATCGGTTACGGCTCCAGCGGTGAGCACGAGGCCTTCGCCGGCACGATCTCGCTCGGCCGCACCGCCCTGGAGCACCTGCTGCTCGAGTTCGGTCGGTCCGCCTGCCGGTGGGCGGACCGGCTCGTGGTCGTCAACGGTCACGGCGGCAACGCGCCCGCGCTGGCCGCCGTCGTCCCACGGCTCGTC
The DNA here is from genome assembly GCF_042680605.1 of Georgenia deserti. NCBI lineage: Bacteria > Bacillati > Actinomycetota > Actinomycetes > Allobogoriellales > Allobogoriellaceae > Georgenia > Georgenia deserti. The sequence continues at coordinate 413,490 of NZ_JBHUEE010000002.1, read as the reverse complement.
GACGAGGGGCGCGACGTCGCCTGGCTCGGGTGCGTCCCCGGCCGGCTCGACGACGGTCGCGGCCCCGACGCGCACGCCGGTCGCGCCGAGACCTCGCTCATGCTGCACCTCCAGCCGCAGCGGGTCTGTCCCGAGCCGGCTCCGGCCGGCAACCGGACACCGATCAGCGAGCTGCTGCCGCGGTTGCGGCGCGACGGTCTGGGCCCGGTCAGCCCGACCGGCGTCCTCGGGGACCCGTCCGGTGCCACCGCCGCCGAGGGCGAGCGGTTGCTGGCCGGCATGATCGAGGCCGCCTGGCACCGCCTGCACCGCTGGCGGACGGCGCCGTCCGGGCTGCTGCTCGGTGCCGGGAGCGCGGCGTGAGCCTTCCCGACGGCGCGGTCCTGCGTCTGAACCGCCACACCCACGTCGTCGACGACGGTGCCGTCCTGGTCGGTGGCGTCCCCTCAAGGATCGCTCGGCTGACCGTGGATGCGGCCGGATCGATGGGCGATGGCACCCTGACGGTCACCGACGGTGCCGCGCGGGCGCTCGCCGAGTACCTGCTGCGGACCGGCCTCGCCGACCCGGACCCCGGCAGTCTCCCGGCCGGTGACCTCGAGGACGTCACCGTGGTCGTGCCGGCCTACCGTCGCCACCGCCAGATGGACCGGTTGCTGACCTCGGTGCGGTCCACGCTCGGGCCGGTCCGGGTGATCGTCGTCGACGACGGTTCCGGCGACGGAACGGCTCGGGTTGCCCGGGCGGCCGCGGCCCACGGCGCCGAGCTCGTCGCGCTGCCGGAGAACCGCGGACCGGCCGACGCCCGCAACGCCGGCCTGGCCGCCGTCGCGACGCCGTACGTCCTCTTCGTCGACACCGACGTGGTGCTCCGGCCGGGCAGTGTGACGACGTTGCTGCGCCACCTCGCCGACCCCGGTCTGGCCGCCGTCGCGCCGCGGGTGGCCGGGATGGCCCTGCCGGGCGAGAACTGGGTGCTGCGGTACGAACGCGCGCGCTCCTCGCTGGACCACGGCTCGGACGCGAGCCTGGTGCGGCCGTTCTCGCCCATGGCGTGGGTCTCGACGACGTGCCTGCTCGCCCGGACCGCCGCGCTCGGCGACGGGTTCGGGGCCGGCATGCGGGTGGCCGAGGACGTCGACCTCGTCTGGCGTCTCGTCGACGAGGGCTGGCGGGTGCGGTACGAACCGCGCGCCGTCGTCGAGCACGAGCACCGGGACACCGTCCGCAGTTGGCTGGCCCGGAAGTTCACCTACGGCACCGGCGCCGCGACGCTGGCGGCGCGCCACCCCGGCCTGGTGGCGCCGGCGGTGCTGTCGCCCTGGGCGGCGGCCGTGCTCGTGTCGCTCGCGGCCCAGCGGCGCTGGTCGGTACCGGTCGCCGTCGTCATCACGGCCATGACGACGGCGCGGATCGCCCACCGCGTCCGCGGGGTACGCCGGCCTTCCCTGCTCGCCGCCCGGCTCACGGGCTACGGACTCGCCTCCGCCGTCGCCCAGGGCTTCGCCCTCGCCGTGCGGCACTGGTGGCCCGCCACGGTCGCCGCCGCGCTCGTCTCCCGCCGCGCCCGTCGCCTCCTGGCGGTCGCCGGGCTGGCCGACGCGGCATGGGAGTACCTCCGGTTGCGGCCTGACCTCGACCCGGCACGGTTCGCGCTCGCCCGCCGCCTGGACGACCTCGCCTACGGTGCCGGTGTCTGGTGGAGCGCCTGGCGGGCACGGTCCCCCAAGGCTCTGCTGCCCGCCGTCGTCCGCCGCCGCGATTAGTCAACGCTGTGCCGACTGGTCAATCTTGTGCCGACTGGTCACCTCTCGACGTCGTAGAGATCGACCTGCACAGAAATGACAAGTGGGCACAGGGATGACGACTCAGCACAGGGATGACGAGTCGCGCCCCCCCGGCGGCTCCCACCTATCGGAAGGCCGCCTTGTTGGGCCCACGGACTTCGGCGAGAGTCGAGTCTGCCCCGGCCGCAACGAAGCGGCGGCCGCCCGACACAGGAGTCACGATCATGCCCACGGCAGCGACGCGGCGCCCACCCAGGTGCCTCACCCTGATCGCAGGAGCCCTGGCCTCGGCGGTCGCGCTGGCACTGAGCGCCTGCTCGGACGCGGCGAGCGAGGGCGGCAACGGTGCGCCCCAGTCCGGCGGAGGCGAGGACGGCGAGCTGACCGAGATCACCGTCGTCTCGTTCCTGCCGCTCGAATCCTTCACCTTCACGCCCGAGATGATGGCCTACTCCGGTGGGTACTTCGAGGATCACGGTCTCGACGTCACCCTCGAGCCGGTCCAGGGCACCGCGGCCGCCATCCAGTCGGTCGTCGGGGGCGCGGGCTTCATCAGTCGCGCCAGCACCATCGACCTCATGCCCGCCATGGAGGACGGGCAGGACATCGTGGGGGTCGGCACGATGGCCCGCCGGACGAACCTGCGCGTCGCCTCCGTCGAGGACAACCCCATCGAGTCCACCGCCGACATGGCGGGGGAGACGATCGGCCTCGGCTCCATCGGTGGGACCAGCGAGCGCTCCCTCGACCTCGCGCTCGGTCACGACGGCGTGGACCTGGACTCGGTGGAGCGGCAGGCCGTCCCGGTGACCGCGGCGACGATGGAGCTCGTCCGTCGCGGCGAGTTGGCCGGCTACATCGTCAGCCTGGACACCGCCATCGGGATCGAGCTGCAGAACGACGACGCCGTCGTCGGACCGGCGGGTCTGGACGTCACCCCGGACATCCAGCTCTTCTTCACCACACCGGGGACCCTCGAGTCCGATCCGGAGACGGTGGAGGCCTTCCTCGCCGCGATCGCGGACGCCACCCAGTTCGTCGTCGACGACGCCGAGAACGACTTCGACGAGACGTTGCAGATCCTGCGGGACAGCGGCGACTGGGACTTCGCCGCGCTGCAGGACGACGAGGCGGCGCGACTGGCCCTCGAGGACTACGTCACCAACACGTGGATGGACGCGTCCGGGACCCCGCTGCTGCAGACCGACCCGACCGTCGTCGAATCGGCCTACGACGCCCTGACCGAGGGCGGGCTGGTCGACGGCGGCGCCGACCCGACCGAGTGGATCACCAACGACTACGTCCCGTGATCGGCGTGAGCGACCTTCCGCACCCGCGGCCCGCCCGATCGCATCCCGGTCCGCACCCGAGCCGAAGGAGAGTCGAGATGACCGAGACCCGCGGCGCGACCGTCGCCGAGCCGGCGGCCGGCGGCGCGGCCGAGATCCCCCGGCTCGGCATCAGCGGCGTCGGTCGGGACTTCCACACCAAGCACGGGGTCACCCACGCCGTCTCGGGCATCGACCTGACGATTCCGCGCGGCGAGTTCGTCGCTCTGATCGGCCGGTCCGGGTGCGGGAAGACCACTGTGCTGCGCATGCTCGGCGGGCTCCTGCCACCCACCGCCGGCACGATCGAGGTCGACGGGAAGTCCCTCTGGCGCGACGGACGCGTCGACTCCTCGGCGGTGACCAAGCTTGGGGTGGTCTTCCAGGAGGCGAACCTCTTTCCCTGGTTCTCGATCCTCGACAATATCGCCCTGCCGCTCAAGCTCCGCGGCGTCGGCAAGAAGCAGCGGCGCCGGCGGGCCACCGAGCTTGCCGAGCTCGTCGGTCTGACCGGCTTCGAACGCTCCTACCCACGCGAGCTCTCCGGCGGCATGCGACAGCGCGCCGCCATCGCCAGGGCGTTGAGCACTGAGCCGGACCTGCTGCTCATGGACGAGCCGTTCGGTGCTCTTGATGCCCTCACCCGCGAGCGGATGAACCTCGAACTCCAGCGGATCGTGCAGGAGACCACGTCGACGGTCGTCTTCGTCACGCACGACATTCCCGAGGCGGTGTTCCTGGCCGACCGGGTGGTGCAGATGACGCCGCGGCCGGGCCGGATCAACACGATCCTGCCCGTGGACTTCCCCAAGCCGCGCGATGTCGAGTTGGAGACCACGCCGAAGTTCAACGAGATCGTGCGGGCGCTGCGCCGCGAATTGGACGAGGAGGACTGACGTGCGCCGGGATCGGATGAAGCTGCTGCCGTGGATCGTCACGCCGCTGCTCGTCGTGACGATCGTGGCGGTCTGGCACGTCGTCGTCACGGCCGGTGAGGTGAACCCGCTCGTCTTCCCGCCTCCCGCGGAGGTCGGTGCGGCGCTCGTGGAGCTGCTCAGTGATCCCGGCATGTGGGCGGCCGCGCGGATCACCGTCACCGAGGTGGTCCTCGGTTTCCTCATCGCCGTGCTCACCGGGCTCGTGGTCGGCGTCGTCCTCGGCAAGCTGCCGTGGCTGGAGGTCTCGGTCCGGCCGCTGATCGTGATCTTCCAGGTCTCGCCGAAGGTCGCCTTCGTCCCGCTGTTCGTCATCTGGTTCGGCTTCGGGATCACCTCGAAGATCGTGCTCGCGACGATCCTCGCGTTCTTCCCGATCATGCTGAACGTGCTGCTGGGCGTGCGCTCGGTGGAGCAGGGGCAGCGTGAGGTGATGCGCAGCCTGAACGCGAACCGCGGCCAGACCTTCACCCAGCTCGAGCTGCGCAGCCTGCTGCCGTACCTGTTCGCCGGGATGGAGGTCGGGATCGTGCTGGCCACGATCGGCGCGATTGTCGCCGAGTACCTCGGCGGCAACGACGGGCTGGGCAACATGGTGGTCTCGGCGATGAACGCGCTCGACGCCGCGCAGACCTTCGCGCTCATCCTCGTGCTGTCCCTGATGGGGCTGGCGCTGTTCCTCATCGTCAACGAGCTCAAGCGCTTCGCCATCCCGTGGCACGAGTCGGTCTACGGCTTGCAGAACCGCGAGGTCTGAGGGGGCACACCCGGTCCCGGGAGGGAGTTGCATGGACTGGGTAGGCGCGTCAGCCGCGCCATTCCAGGACGCGGGCGTGGCGGTTCGCCATGGCCGGGGCGTCGTCGGGATCGACGTTGCCCAGGCTCAGCTCACCGTCGATCCGGCCGTCCGCCATGGCGATGACCCGGTCGGCGTGCGCCGCCACGTATGCGTCATGGGTGACCACGACGAGCGTGGTGCCGCTCGTGCGCAGACCGGCGAGGTGCCGCAGAACTGTCTCGGCGGCGGCCGAGTCCAGCGCACCGGTGGGCTCGTCGGCGAAGATGATGGCGGGGTCGTTGACCAGCGCGCGGCTGATCCCCACCCGTTGAAGCTGTCCGCCGGACGCCTCGGTGACCTCGCGGTCGGCGAGGTCACCCACCCCGGCACCGGCCATGAGCGCCCGCGCACGCCCGACGACCTCGGCACGTGGCCTGGCGCGCGCCAAGAACCCGGGGAGGACGACGTTGTCGAGCAGGGTGAGGTTCCGGAGCAGATGGACCTGCTGGAACACGAAACCCATGCGGTGCAGGCGCAGCTCACCGAGCTCGGCCTCGGACAGGCCGGTGAGTGCCCGGCCGTCGAAGACGACAGTCCCGGCGGACGGGCTGTCCATCCCGCTCATGGCGTACAACAGGGTCGACTTGCCCGAGCCGGACGGGCCCATGACGGCGAGGAACTCGCCGCGACCGACGTCGAGGTCGACGTCGCGCAGCACCTCCTGCCCGCCGTGGCTCTTGCGCATGCCCCGGGCCGTGAGGATCACGTCCCGCCCTGATTGTGTCGCTGTCGTCGTCGCGGTCATTCCGGCACCACCGTTCTGATTCCCATGGATCTGATGTCGTGGCAGGCGGCGGCGGTCGCACCCGCGACCACGACCGCGAGGGCGAGGGGGAGGACACCGAAGGTCAGCAACGGCGCGAAGACGAACTCGATCCGGCTGGTTCCCTGGCCGACCATCTCGAACCCGCCGTACAGCCCCTCGAAGAGCAGGTTGAACACGCTTTGCCCGAGCGTCGCGGCGCCGAACACCCCGAGCGGCAGACCGACCGCCAGTGCGGCCAGCACCTGCGTGCGGTATTGGCTGCGGACCGCGCCGTCGGACATCGAGACCGCTCGCTGGATCGCGATCTGACCGGCATCCGCGGCCAGTACCAGCCGCGTGGTCATGATCGTCATGAGGGCGGCGAGGACGAGCGCGACGGCGCCGCCGACGACGGCGGTGCGGGTGACCTGCTCGGCAACCGGGCCGAGCGTCTGGTCCCGGTACTCCTCGACGACGGCGACGCGGCCGTCGACGGTCTCGCGCAGCTGCTCGGCCGTCCCGCCCGGGGCCACTGCGTCGGCGAGGTCGACGACGACGGAGTACCCGGCGACGTCGGCGCCCGCGGTCGGCAGCATCCCGCGCCCCGTCCGTCCGCCGTTGGTCACGTCCTGGTAGGACCCGACGATCTCGACCTCGGTGTCGACGTCGCCGCTGCGCACCTCGATGCTCTCGCCCACGTGCGCGCCCGTCGCGGCGAGTGCGACGAGGGACAGGGCGAGCTCGTCCTCGGCCCGCGGGGCACGTCCGTCGGTGTAGGTGAGCGGCAGTGTCGTGTTGTCGCCGTTCTCGACGAAGACGCCGACGGGCAGTCCGTCCGCGTCGGTGATCTCCGCCCGGACCGAGGTGTGGGTGACGAACCGGTCGACGGCCGCGTGGTCCTGAAGCGCCTGGGTGACCTCGGCGAGCCGTCCGGCCGGTGCGCCCGGGCGGCCCTGCGCACCCGGCCCACCGGCCCGGTCCTGCCCATTCGTCCCGTCCTGCTCGCCGGCCTCGTCCGCGGTCAGTCCGATCAGCAGGTCGGCGCGCGGGATCCCCATGTAGGTGGTGAAGGACGGCGAGGCGATGGTCATCGCCGCGGCGATCGGGACGAGGACGAGGAACGTCGCGACGGCGAACACGGTGACGAGCAGGGCCGAGGTACGCCAGCGCCGCAGTGCCCCGATCAGCCCCAGCCGGACTCCCACCGGAGCCGCCGAGCGGTGCAGGGTGAGCCAGGACCGTCCGCGCCGGGCACTCGCGGCGGAGGCGTGCAACGCCTCGACGGCGCTGATCCGCCCGATCCGGCGCAGGACCAGGGTGACGAACGCCAGCACGAGCAGGAAGATGCCCGCGGCGGTGAGCACCGGTGCCAGCCAGGTCGCGAGGGCGCTGCTCGCTCCGAGGTACGCCGTCAGCGACCGGGACATGGTGGGCAGCAGCGCGAGTCCACCGGCAAGACCGAGAAGGCAGGCGGTCAGGCCGATCGCCCCGTACCGGGCGAGCTGCATCCGGCGCACGTCTCGTCGTGGGGCGCCGATGGCCTTGAGGACACCGATCTCCCGCAGGTCACGTTCGAGTGCGGTGAGGATCGACAGCCGCAGGCAGAGCAGCGCGACGACGAACAGGAGGGCGGCGGCGAGGATGGCGACTCCTGCGTTCAGCCCCTCGGACATGATGGAGAACAGCCGGAACGTCGAGCGGTCCGCGGTCGGGCCGTCGCTCGGCAACCCGGAGGCCAGGTAGGCGGCGGTGAACGCGCCGGCCTGCGCCGGGTCGTCGAGCCAGAACTCGATGAGGTACTCGGTCGCACCGGTGTGCCGGGCGACGTCGGCCAGGTCGGCCGCGTTGACGGCCAGCCGCTTGGAGCTGGCGATCGCGGTGTTCATGACCGGATCGCGGTGGAATCCGGCGACGACGAACTCGGCCCGGTACCCGTCGTTCGCGGTGATCACCACCTCGTCGCCGACGGAGATCTCCTCCTCGATCGCGTAGTAGACGGGTAGCCACACCTCGCCGGGCGCCACGGTGCCCAGCACCGCGCCGTCGAGTGTCAGGAGCTGATCGCGCTCGGGCGTAGGGACCATGAGCGAGTTCTGCTGGACGCTGCCGCTCTGTGCCGCGCCGTCGATCTTCAGGTCCCGGCCGTCCAGGGTGAGCAGCGGCATGACCTGGTGGGCGGCGACGTCCGTGCGCGCGCCGACCCACTCGTCGATTGCGCGCTCGTCGAGTTCGCCGGCATGCATCTGCGCGACGTGCGGGGAGTCGGCCCGCGCGAGTAGCCGGTCGGCCGCACCGCCCACGCTGGCGAGCAGGCCTGCGCTCGCGGTCGCCAGCAGCACGCTCAGCGCGACCAGCGCGATCAGCGCGGCCGTGTCCATCGGCCGCGAGCGCACATCGCGCCACGCCATGCGGGCGAGCAGCCCGCGCCGGGGACCGATGTCTGCACGCCGCCGCATGCGGCGAGCGTCCCGGCGACCTTCCCCCAGTGATGTCATGGCCTCAGCCTCGTCCCGGAACAGCGCGACCGGATCGGGGAAACCCCCTGAGCCGACCCCGGCAAACTGCGCGACGGCGCCAGGGTCGGCACGCCGCGTTCCGTCCCTGCGCCCCACGCGTGGCCGACACGAACCTGGCTCCGGAGCCGGACGGCTTCCATTGAGTGGAAGGCCGCGGCCGGCTGGACGCTGCGGGTGGGACGATGGCAGTGCCGCACGCAGCAAAGGGGCTTCGTCTTGGTACCGACACCGACCGCATCACCGGAGGCGGCGCCACGCCGGTCCTCGCTGGAGCGGGTCCACCGGCTCTTCTCCTCCTTCGACTACGAACACACCACGCTCAGCCTCTCCGAGCTGAGCCGGCGCGCCGGGCTCCCGCTCTCGACCACGCACCGCATGGTCCGCGAACTGCTGGACCTGGGCATGCTGGAGCGCACCGACAGCGACGACCTGTGCATCGGCGTGGACCTGTGGAAGTTCGGCCTGCTCACCCCGAAGACGTTCGGCATCCAACGGGTCGCCCTGCCGTTCATGCAGGACCTGTACGCCACCACCGGGATGCCGGTGCACCTCGGTATCCCGGAGAACGGCAAGGTCACCATCGTCGAGAGCCTGCGGCGGCGCGGCAGCGACGGGAACGGCACCCGTGGCAGCCGGCGGGAACGGCCGTACATCGGCCAGCGCGACACCATGCATTCTTCGGCCGTCGGCATGGCGCTGCTCGCGTTCGCCGAGTCCGACGAGCAGGAGCAGTACCTCGCCGACCTTGCCCGCCGTCCCGCCGACGACCCGCCCGAGGAGATCCGGCGCGAGATGGCGCAGGCCCGCGCGAGCGGCTACTCCGTGAGCTGTCGCCGCACCCGTCCGAGCATCGCCGTCGGGGCGCCCGTGCTGAACCGGCTCGGCCGGCCGGTCGGATCGCTGTCGCTGGTGCTGCCCGAGGGCACCGTCATCCACGGCTACGGCCATCTGGTGCGCAGCACCGCCCGGGCGGTCCAGCGCACCGCGTGGGAGCAGGGCATGGGCTGATCGGCTGTCCGGGCCGATCCCGCTGGGCGGAAAGGGTGCTTGCCGCAGGGCTGTGCCCGCTGCGACGGTCCGAGCGATCAAGGAGGATGAATGAGCCTGCGGAGCAACTTCCCGGCCGCCAGCGCACACGCCGTCACCCGCCGCGCACAGTGGGTCTCCCTCGGCATCGATCCCACCGAGCTGGACCGGCCCAAGGTGGCCATCATCAACACCTCGAACGATCTGGCCGCCTGCTTCGCCCACCTCGACGACATCGCCGACCTCCTCAAGGAGGAGCTGCGCTCGCTCGGCCTCCTCCCGTTCGAGCTGCGCACCGCGGCACCGTCGGACTTCATCACCAACGCCGGCCGCGGCGGCCGGTACGTGCTCTCCGCCCGGGACCTCATCACCAACGACGTCGAGGTCATGGTCGAGGGCGCCCAGCTGGACGCCATGATCTGTCTGAGCTCCTGCGACAAGACCACGCCCGGCCACCTCATGGCGGCAGGCCGGCTCAACATCCCCACGGTGATCGTCCCGTGCGGCTACCAGCGCAGCGGTCTGGCCGAGGGCGGCGAGGCCGACGTCGAGGAGATCTTCCTCCGCGCGGCGCAGCAGGGTCTGCGCGATCACTCCGGGCCGGACGGACCGCAGCGCGCCGCGGACGAGCTGGCGGCACTGCACGAGCTTGCCGATGGCGCCATCCGTGGTCCCGGGGTCTGCTCGGGACTGGCCACCGCGAACTCCATGCACATGGCCGCCGAGGCCCTCGGCATGGCGGTGACCGGCTCGGCACCCGTTCGGGCCCTCAGCGAGCGGATGTGGGACTCCGTCCGGCGCAGCGCCCACGCCCTGGCCGATCTCGTCGCACGCGACGTCCGGCCCCGCGAGGTCATCACCGCCGGATCGGTGACCAACGCCGTGCGGACCATGCTCGCCGTCGGCGGCTCGGTCAACACCATCAAGCACCTGCAGGCCGTCGCCACCGAGGCCGGTGTCGACCTCGATGTGTGGGAGACCTTCCGCACCCTCGGCCGCGAGACCCCCACGGTATGTTCCATCCGCCCCAACGGCCCCGACCTCATCGAGGACCTCGAGGACGCCGGCGGAGCGGCCACCGTGCTGCGCGAACTGCAGCCGCTGCTCGACGGGAACCAGCGCACCGTCGACGGCGGCCCCCTCGCCGACAACCTCGCCCGCGCGCGCCCGGGCGACGGCCGTGTCATCCGCAGCCTGGACGACCCCTGCTCCACGACTCCGGCCATCGTGGTGCTGCGCGGCACGCTCGCCACCGACGGCGCCGTCAGTAAACGCCCGATCCCCGACCCCGGCCCCCGCAGCTTCCGCGGCCCGGCGCGCGTCTTCCACTCCCGGGAGGAAGGCATCGAGGCCGTCGTCGAGAACCGGATCCAGGCCGGAGACGTCGCCATCATCCGCGGTATCGGCGTGACCGGCGGCCCGGCGATGGGCATGATCTCCGCGTTCGTGTTCGCCCTGGAGGGTCGCGGGCTCGCCTCCGAGGTCCCCGTGATCACCGACGGCCAGATGAGCGGCCTGGTCAACCACGGCATCGGCATCGGCGAGGTCTCCCCGGAGGCGGCGGCCGGTGGCGCGCTGGGCCTCGTCCGGGACGGTGACCTCGTCGAGATCGACCTCGCCGAGGGCCGCCTCGACCTGTTCGTCGACCCCGCCGAGCTTGCCACGCGCCCCGCCTTCACCCCACCGGCGCCCGCCGACACCTCCCGCTACCTCGACCAATACCGCGCCACCGTGCAGCCGCTGGCCTGCGGCGCGGTGCTCGGCGCGCGCAGCGCCACGGGGGGTGCCTGATGACCCACGACGGCGACGCCGCCACGCCGTCCGGCCAGGTCGCCCGGCCCGGCCAGGCCCGCGAGTCTGTCCGGGAGTCCGCCCGGGACGTCCCGGTCATCGGCGAGTACGAGGTCGTCGTGGTCGGCGGCGGGCCCGCCGGACTCATGGCCGCCACCGCCGCCGCCCGCGCCGGACGCTCCACCGTGTTGATCGAACGCTACGGCTTCCTCGGCGGCGCCGGCACCATGGGCGGGCTATCCACCTTCTGCGGACTGCACGCCCGGGTCGAGGGCGAGGACCGCCGCGTCATCCGCGGCTACGCCGACGAACTCCTCGACCGGCTCACCGCCCTCGACGGCCTGAACGACCCGCACCTGTCCGTGCAGGACCGCATCGCCGCTCAGGCGTACGACATCTCCGCGTACAAGATCGCCGCAGATGAGCTTGTGCTGGCCGGCGGGGGAGAGCTGCTGTTCCACGCGATGGCTGTCGGGCTGGTGCTCAGCGAGGACGGCGCCGCGGGCGGGGCTCGAATCGACGCCGTCATCGTCGAGTCCAAGTCCGGCCGTGGCGCCATCCGCGGCCAGATGTTCATCGACGGCTCCGGCGACGGCGACCTCGCCTCCTGGGCCGGCGCCCCGCTCGAGGTCGCCGAGACCCTGCTCTACCCGTCGCTGATGTTCCGGATCAACGGCGTCGACCCGGAGCGGGCCGGCGAGGCGTGGAAGACCGTCGCCCGGCTCATGGACGAGGCCGAGGCGGCCGGGACCCACCACTTCCCCCGCAAGAAGCCGATCGTGCGGCCCCAGCGCCACCCCACCGAGTGGCGCTCGAACCTGACCCAGCTGTCCAACGACGACGGCTCACCGGTGGACGGCACCGACGTCCGCCAGCTCACCCACGGTGAGATCCAGGGGCGGCGCCAGGTCCGGGAGACCTTCGACTTCATCAAGACCCGTACCCCCGGCTTCGAGGACTCCTACGTCGTCGACATCGCCCCGCAGATCGGCATCCGCGAGACACGGCGCATCGTCGGGCCCTACCAGCTCACCGAGGACGACATCCTCGGCTGCGCCGACTTCCCGGACACCATCGGCGTCAACGGCTGGCCGGTCGAGGCCCACGTCGCCGGCACCGTCGCGTTCCGGTTCCCCCCGGAGGAGTCCCGAGGCTTCAACCAGCTCCCGTTCCGGATGATCGTCCCCGACGGCGTCGCGAACCTCTACGCCGTCGGCCGGTGCGCCTCGATGACCCACCGCGGCCAGTCCTCGGCGCGGGTGAGTGGGCCCTGCTTCGCCATGGGGCAGGCGGCAGGCACCGCGGCCGACCTGGCCCTCGGCGCGGGCGTCGCGGTCGGCGACGTCGACGTCACGGCACTGCAGCGGCGCCTGCTCGACGACGGCGCCTACCTCGGCACCGACCGGCCGGCCACCCATCGGCCGGCCGGCGTCCGCTGAGGGCCGGACGGAGCAGACGTGCACCTCACCGACGAGCAACGCGCCATGGCCGACGGCGACCACGGCGAGACCGTCGCCGCCGCCATGCGGATCCTGCAGCAGTACGGCGACATCATGCAGGCCGAGAACCTCATCGAGATCGCCAGCGCCGCCGGCGCCAACATCTACGGTCCGCGGCACGCGCGCCCGCTCGGCTCGGAGGAGCCCGGCCGGCTGTTCAACCGGTTCTCCCTGGCCAGCGACGAGCCGCTGGCACCGGCGAGAACCCGGGTCCACGCCTGCCAGCTCATCGGCCCGATGGACCGGGAGAACCCCGACGTGCAGGGCCTCCCACGCGGCAGCGTCGACCGGGTCGAGGCCAGCCAGGCCTACCTCGAGGGGCTCGGTGTCAGCCTGCTCAACACGTGCACGCCCTACCAGGTGGGGTTCCTGCCGCAGCGCGGGGACCACTGTGCGTGGATGGAATCCTCCGCCGTCGCCTTCATCAACTCGGTGATCGGGGCACGAACCAACACCGAGGGGCGCGAATCGGCCGCGGCGTCGATGCTCACCGGCCTGACGCCGAACGCCGGCCTCCACCTGACGCAGAACCGCCGCGCGGACGTGCGGGTCGTGGTGCACGCGCCGGTGCGAACCACGGCCGATTGGAACGTCCTCGGCTACTGGCTCGGCGCCGCCGTCACGGACGACGCCGTCCCTCTCGTCGAGGGCCTCGAGTCCCGTCCCGACCTGGTCCAGCTCAAACAGCTCGGCGCGGCGGCCGCGAGCTCGGGCGATACGGAGCTGTTCCACATCCCCGGCGTGACCGCGGAGTGCGCCGAAGCCCAAGACGTCCTGCGCCCGGACGCCGCCGAGGTCAGCTACACCGCGGCCGACGCCGCCGCGACACTGGACCGTCTCAACGCCACCCGCACCGGCGACGACGTCGACTTCGTGATGATCGGGTGCCCGCACGCGTCCTACGGTCAGCTCGAGGAGGTCGCGGCAGCACTGGACGGACGGCAGGTCAGCGCCGACGTCACGCTCTGGGTCTTCACCCCCAGCGCCCTGCGCCGCCGCGCCCGCGAGGACGGTCTGGAAGCGGTCATCGAGCGCGCGGGTGCCCGGGTGATGTCCGACACCTGCCCCGCAATCGGACAGTTCCTGCCTCCCGGCACGCGACGCTTCGCCACCGACTCCGCCAAGCAGGTCCACTATCTGCCCGCGATCATGGGAGTCGAAGGCGCGTTCGCGTCCACCGCCGACTGCGTGCACGCCGCGGTCGAAGGGCGGCTGCCGTGAGCGCCGGCGGCGGTGCGTCGCCCGCAGCCGGTCCGGGTGCGGCGGTGGCGCTCCCGGACCGCACCCTCACCGGACACGTCCTCGTGGCCGGACGGGCGGCCGGGTCCGCGCTCGTGTGCACGGCCCCGATCTCCGGTTGGGGCGGCATCGATCCGGCCACGGGCACGATCACCGAGATCACCCACCCGCAGCGCGGCGCCTCGTTCACCGGTCGGATCCTGGTGATGCCCGGCGCGAAAGGGTCCTCGGGCTGGTCGGGCCAGTTCCACCTCGCGCGGGTGATGGGAACGGCACCCGTGGCCGTGGTGACCCGGTCGGTGAACTCGAAACTGGCGGTGGGGCTCGTGGCGCTGCAGGTCCCGGCTATCCAGCTCGACGACCTCGACGCGTTCGTCTCCGACGGCACGGTGCTGCCGGTCTCCGAGGTCACCGTGGCCGGCGGGCGTGTCCACGTCCGTTACTCCCCGTCGTCGGGGGGATGACCAGGCCGCCGGCCGGATCCCGGCGTACCGCCTGTCGGTGGCAACGTCCTGGTGCGCCGCGATGACGGCGGGTCTGGGGACCCGCCGACCCGCCACGCACAAGGCGACCCGGAGGCGGGTGGCGGCTGGGGGACGGCAGGGCCAGATCCCGACGAGCCGTGGCGGCCGCTGGCCTGCCCCGCCGCCCGCCTCCGGGCGGTGATACGACCGTACGGCGCGCAGCGTGCCGTCTGCCTGCATCCTGTGGACAGCGCTCGTGCGGTCTCGACTGTGGATAACGCGGCCGTTGCGGAGCGCGGCAGGGCCGCTCCTCGACCATGGGACGGGGCGCGTGATGTCCGACCGTATGACGAACATCCTGGCCTCCCACCTGGGCGGCCGGAGAGGATGAGGTGGCGCAAGCCACACCGCACCATCACGACGAGGAGACTCGATGAGGACGACCCCGCTGCACCGTGACTGGACCCTGCGCTCGACCGGCGGGGGTGTCCCGGCAGAGGTGGACGGCGCCCTCGTGCCCGCCACGGTGCCCGGTTCGGTGCACACCGACCTCCTCGACGCCGGCCTCATCCCGGACCCGTACCTCGGTGAGAACGAGAGTGCGCTGACCTGGATGCACCGCGCGGACTGGGTCTACGAGACAAGGTTCGAGGCAGTGCCGCTCGAGCCGGGGGAGCGGGCAGCGCTGTGCTTCGACGGCCTGGACACGGTCGCGACGGTGACGTTGAACGGTACGGAGCTCGGCAGCACCGAGAACATGCACCGCCGGTACCGGTTCGACGTGACGGAACTGCTCGCTGCCGAGAATGCGCTGGCGGTCTCGTTCCGCTCGGCGCTGACTCGTGCCGAGGAGCTCGAGGCCGAGCTCGGTCCGCGCCCGCACTCCTACCCCCATCCCTTCAACGCCATCCGGAAGATGGCGTGCTCCTTCGGCTGGGACTGGGGCCCCGACCTGCAGACCGCCGGCATCTGGCGCCCGGTCCGGCTGGAGCGCTGGAGCCTCGCACGGCTGGCCGAGGTCAGGCCGGTGGTCACCGTGGCAGCGGACGGCACCGGCCGGGTCGAGATCCTCGCGGACGTCGAGACGGACGGCGCCCCCGTGGAGGGCCTGCGTCTCGACGCCACCCTGACCGCGCCGGACGGGACGTCACCCGCCGCGCAGGGTGAGGTCGCCGTGAGCGGCGCCCGCGGCGTCGTCGCCCTCGAGGTGCCGCACGCCGAGCGATGGTGGCCGCACGGCTACGGCGACCAGCCGCTGTACGGGCTCCAGGTCGGCCTGCACCACGGGCAGCAGCATCTGGACACCTGGAAGCGCCGGATCGGCTTCCGCGACGTCGTCGTCCGCACCGAGCCGGACGAGGTCGGTACCGGCTTCACCATCGAGGTCAACGGCACCCCGATCTTCGCCAAAGGAGCCAACTGGATCCCGGACGATCACCTCCTCACCCGTGTCACGCCCGAGCGATACGCCCGCCGGATCGACCAGGCCGTCGGTGCGAACCTCAACCTGCTCCGCATCTGGGGCGGTGGCATCTACGAGGACGACGCGTTCTACGACTCCTGCGACGCCGCCGGGATCCTCGTCTGGCAGGACTTCCTCCTCGCCTGCGCGGCCTACGCCGAGGAGGAACCGCAACGCAGCGAGTTCGAGGCCGAGGCCCGCGACAACGTGGCCCGCCTCATGCCACACCCGTCATTGGTGCTGTGGAACGGGGGGAACGAGAACCTCTGGGGCTTCATGGACTGGGGCTGGCAGGAACCGCTCGGCGGCGCCACCTGGGGTTACGGGTACTACCACGACCTGTTCCCACGGATCGTGCGCGAGCTCGACCCCACCCGTCCTTACGTCGAGGGCAGTCCGACCTCGCCCGGCTTCGCCCCGTGGGAGAAGCACCCGAACGACGCCGACCACGGCCTCAAGCACGAGTGGCGCGTCTGGAACCAGATCGACTACCGGCACTACCGCGACGAGGCTCCCCGGTTCGTCTCCGAGTTCGGCTTCCAGGGCCCGCCCACCTGGGCCACCCTGACCCGTGCGCTGGACGAGGCCGACCTGCACAAGGAGTCCCGGGCGTTCCTCCTGCACCAGAAGGCCCCGGACGGCAACGGCAAGCTGGACCGCGGCCTCACCCCGCACCTGCCCGCTCCGGAGGGGTTCGGCGACTGGCACTGGGCCACCCAGCTCAACCAGGCCCACGCCGTGCGCTTCGCCCTGGAGCACTACCGCTCGCACTGGCCACGCACGGCCGGTGCCGTCGTCTGGCAGCTCAACGACTGCTGGCCGGTCACGTCCTGGGCCGCCGTCGACGGTGATGAGCGTCGCAAGCCGTTGTGGTTCGCCCTGCGGTCGGCCTACGCGCCCCGCCTGCTGACGGTCCAACCGCGAGGCGAGACGCTGGTGGTCGCGGTGGTCAATGACACCGACGAGGCATGGCGCGGCACGGTCGCGATCTCGCGGCAGGGGCTCGAGGGGCGCACGCTCGCCGAGACCTCGGAAGCCGTCGAGGTCGCGCCACGCACCGTCGGCCACGTCGAGGTCCCGGACGACGTCGCTGCGTCGGCCGACCCGGCACACGAGGTGCTCGTGGCCGCCCTGGGGGCCGAGCGCGCCGTCCACCTCTTCGCCGAGAACGCGGACGTCGCGCTCGATCCCGCGGCGGTCACCGCCACTGCGGAGCGCGTTCCGGAAGGCTACGACGTCACCGTCTCCGCGTCCTCGCTCGCCCTCGACGTCACCGTCCTGCCCGACCGCCTCGACCCGCGTTCGACCGCCGATCGCGCTCTGGACGTCCTGCTCGCCGGCGAGTCGGTGACCGTGCACGTGTCCACGGCCGCCGAACTCGATCCGGCGGCGCTCACGGCACCTCCGGTGCTGCGCAGCTCGAACGACCTGCACGCGGCGGCGATCGGCGCCGGGGGGCGCTAGTCCGGCGGATAGCGGATCTCGATGTGTGCCGGATCCAGGTCCATCGCCCGGGCCAGGTAACCGCACAGCGTCGCCTGCGGGATCAGGCAGTCGTCGCTGCGCTCGCGTATCACGGTGACGATCGCCCGGTCGCCGTCGGCCGCGACATCCATCCGGAATCCGTCGGCGGCGAACCCGTCCTGCAGACGGCGCACCTGTTCGTTCACCGGGGCGCCGCGGGCCCCGCTGCCGGCACCGGACGACATGCCGACCACCGTGCCACGGGTGCTCGGTTCACCGCACGGTGACCGAGAACGTCTCACCGGCAGCCAGCTCGATCTTCTCGGCGAGGGTGACCACCACGCGGTCGCCGTGCGTGGTCACCTCGTCCACCGCGAGCCGCCGCGGCGGGCCGCCGCTGTCGACCTCGGCCCGGACCGGCCGCGTCCCCGGGCGGCCCGGCACCCGGGTGGCGAACGACCGCAGGCGTAGGCGCCCGTAGCGCAGGTCGACCTCGCTGCGCTGCTGATGGCCTCGGCGGGACTGCCGGTACAGGCCCCACCCTTCGGCCACCGTGAAGGCGGCGGCCACGTCGGCGGGGTCGCCGAGCCGCGGCGCCATGCCGAGGTGACCGCGTGGGCCGTGGTACTCGTAGCCCGTCGCGGCGAGGTAGACGGCGTGCGCCATCATGGCGCGGGCGTAGTGGTCCGAGCACTCGATCTCGTTGTAGGGGTTGCGCTTCTCGGCCGAGTACCGCTCGTGCACGGCGCGGGTGACGGCCAGCGCCTCGTCGGTCATGTCCTCGGCGAAGAGGTGCGCGGCGAGCTGGTACTCCTGGCCGGTCCACACCTCGTTGAAGTACGCGACGAGGCCGGGGTCGCCGTCGCCCGGAGCGATGTCCGCGCCGCCGAAGGGCCAGGTGCACATCACGGTGCCCGGCTCGCCCTCGGTGCTGTAGACCCGGCCCCCGTCGATGTCCGAGTCCTCGAGGTAGGCGTGGGCGTCGGCGAGGTGGTTGTTCCGCACGATCGTCGCCAGCGCCGCCCGCGAGTGCCCGGGGGCGAAGACCCGCGGCAGGCCGAGCTGGTGCGCGTAGGTCTGGCCGAACATCTGGTCGATGTGGCAGCCCTTGTTCGAGCTCGTGGCCTCGGGATGAGCCGGGTCGACGAGGTGCTCGTAGTAGGAGAACCGGTCGTTCCACAGCACCGCGTCGAGCGTCTCGCTGCCGGTGTCGGCGAGATCGCGGCAGCGCGCGGCGAAGGCCCGGTCGTCCATGTCGTCGGCCATCTCCGCGGCGGCACGCAACGCCGCGACGTACAACCCGGTGATCCACGGGATCTCGCCGTACCACGTGGCGTCGAGCGTGTTGTACTGCGGGCCCTCGAGCACGCCGTCCGGCTCGCCGTCGTTGCCGATGAGGTACTGGGTCGCCTTCTTGACCTGGGGCCAGATCCGGCGCAGGAAGGCGTCGTCGGCGGACATCTGGTGCTCGCGGTAGGCCCGCAGGACGTTGCCGCACTGGCCGTCGTGCGCGACCCGGCGGTCGGCCTCGCCACGGTAGTCGACCGCTCCGGTGTCGGGGTGGAAGGAGGTGCCGAAGTCTGTGCGTTCGCGGGCGTCGCGTTCGAGCTCGGGGAACAGCCGCGCGATCGACTGCGCGTAGTTCCACACGTGGGTGCACGTCCCGTCGCAGCAGTAGATGCCTTCCCAGCCGTAGAACCGGCCGGTGTGGAAACGCAAGCAGGTTCCGGTGGCGACGGTCGAGGCGGGGATCAGCGTCCGCTCGAGGAACCACAGCGGCAGGGTCGACTCGTCGTACCACGTCGCGGCGAAGTCCCGGGTGGTGCTCGAGAGGTCGCCTGCCCGGGCCGCGAGGTCGGCGACGACGTCGGACGCGTCGTCGTAGACCTCGCCGTAGTGGCGACGCAGGCTCTCGGAGCCGGCGATGTACCCGAACCGGCCGCCGATCGTGGGGAAGTGCCACGCCAGGGCGAAGCGCACCGTGGTCTCCTCGCCCGGGGCGAGGTCGACGGGGACGGTCACGGTTCCGGCCAGCGAGGCGGACCCGGCGTCGACGTGGGCCGGACCGTCCGCGGCGTCGAACCAGTCGGACGCCGTCGCCCACGCCGCCACGGACGGTCGGGCACGGCCGCCGGGCGTGAGTGCGGCGAGCGCGAAGGTACCGCCGTCGGGCAGGTCCTCGACCGGTTTGGGGTCGAGGGGGACGTCGGTGAGCCAGATCCGGTCGCAGTTGACGTGCCCCCAGCCGCCGGTGGCCTCGTCGACGAGCTCGATGGTGGCCGTTCGGCCCTCCCAGGCACTGATGTCGATCGCCTTGGGGTGCATGATCTCGGAGTTGTTCCCCGCCAGCCGGGCTACGACCTCGCCGTCGACCACGACCCGCAGGCCGGCGTCGGGGGTGTTGCCGCCACCGATGCGGGCGGCCAGGTACCGGCGCTCGAGGGTGAGTGGCTCACCGACCAGGCGGCCGCGGTGGTCGTCGGCCTCGCCGCCGTCGCGCCAGTTATGGGAGGTGACGAACCGGGTGCCGTCGACGCCGAGGTCCCCTTCCCGGACGAAGTAGTCCGGCGCCTCGGACTCACGGACCGGACCGGCGCCAAATGCCGTCCCTGTCGCGGTCCAGGGTCCGAAGTCCTCGCGGTCCCACTCCTCGAGAAGGACGTCGGGTCGCGGGTTCTCCGGCGGGGGTGCCGCGACGGCGGTGTGCACCAGCCCGGCGACACCCGGGAGCTCCAGCGGTGACGAGTGCAGGTCGACGGGCTGGGTGTGCCGGCTGTCGAGGCAGACGGGATTCTCGGCCACGCCCGCGATCTGCGCGCTGATCGGCCGGTCGGTCGTGTTGCGCAGGGTGTACTCGAACATCGTGGCCGGGATCGAGGAGTCCGCGGCGTTCGTCGGCACGAACGGCGAGAAGGCCTCGAGTCTCACCTCGAACGGGCACCGCGGGTCACGGAGGAGGACCCGGCCCACCGGGTACCGTCCCTGGAACCTGACATCGGCGAAGTCTGCGGCGTCGAGCCGCATGGTGTGCCGGCCGCCCGCATCCTCCCAGCGCAGGGCGAAGCCCGTCGTGAACACCGGATCGAGCGGTACCGGCGTGGCGTAGTGCTGGCCCTGCCAGTCGTCCCCGCCGTAGCGGAAGCTGTCGGCGTTGAAGATGTCCCACAGCCAGGTACGGCCGTCGCCGGCGAGATAAACCTGTCCGGTGGTGGCGCCGGAGACGGGCATCCCGATGCGCTCCAGCGCGGCGCCGGAGTACTCCGTCGGTCCGCCGCGACGGCGGAGGCCGGCGAGCCAGTCCGGGTCGAAGTCGGTGCGGGGCAGGGACCGGACCGCGATCGCCTCGCCCTGTGGGACGGCCAGTCCGGCCGCCGTGCCGACGGCCGTGAGGGCGATGAACGTGCGGCGGCTCGGTCCGCCCGCCGGCTGGCCCGGACCGGGATCGGCTGCGGTCTGACCCGCGGCGGGCTGACCCGCTGTGGTCCGACCTGTGCCGGGCAGTGCCGGGTTCCGGTCGCCGTCGACCGGGCGTTGGCTGGTCATCGAGTCCCTCCGTCGCCATTGAACGAGAAAACGATTACCGAACGTAGAGGGGGCGGCGCGAGCTGTCAACGTCCGCGGCGGAGCGCCCGTAAGTCGATCGACGTGCGTATTCGTGCCGCACCGCGACGCGGTGTGCCCGATCCGCCGCGCGCACCCCCGACCTGCCGCTACGCTCCTGGTCGGGCGGGTTCGACCCGCCTGGGGGAATCCGATGTACGGGCCGAGGACCAAGGACGAAGGAGACCGCATGCGTCGCGCACTCGCCGGGCTGGCCGGGGCGGCCGCCCTGACCCTTGCCGTCATCCCGACCGCTCAGGCTGCCGGTCAGCAGATCGGCGTCAACGTCGTCCTCGACTCCAACCTCACCGCAGAGGCCAGGGCCGACCTCGCGGAGTTCGGCGCCATCCACGAGACGTACCCCGAGATCGACGCGCTGACCATGAAGGTGCCCGCCTCCGAGGTGGACGACATCCGGGCCCTGCCGTTCGTCCGCGCCGCGAACCCGGACCGGCGGGTCTCGACCGGGCCGGTCCAGGAGAGCCCGTTCACGGACACCACCGACGGGATGGCCACCTGGAACCTCGACCAGATCGACGTCTACGACCAAGGCGAGGAGACCGACCCGCGCGAGGTGCTCGAGACCGGCGACGGCGTCTACGTCGCGGTGCTCGACACCGGCCTGCACCGCACCTGGCCGCACTACTTCGCCGCCTCGCGCGTGGCGGACCAGTTCGGCGTCGCCTTCGGCGGAGGTGGCGGAGAACGCGGCAGCGTCTCCACCCAGCCGAACAAGTGGGCGCGCGACGTCAACGGTCACGGTACGCACGTGACCAGCACGGTCCTCGGCTACACCATCGACGGCTCCGCGGTGGCCGGAGTCGCTCCCGAAGCCACGATCATCCCGGTCAAGGTGCTGAACCAGAACGGGTCCGGGTGGTCCTCGGTCGTCGCGGCCGGCATCGACTACGTCACCGATCTCAAGGTCTCCGGCGCGCTCGGCGACGCCCCGGTGGTCATCAACATGTCCCTCGGTGGCCCCGAGCCGGACGCGCTGACGCAGGCCGCCGTCGAGCGTGCCGTCGCCCACGACGTCCTCATCGTCTCCTCCGCCGGAAACAGCGGTGAGGCCGGGATGGGGTACCCCGGCGCCTACCCCGAGGTGATCTCCGTCGCCGCCTCCGGCTGGACGGGGCAGTGGACCTCGGACAGCTGGTGGAACACCGGGGACGTCACCGACCCGACGACGGCGGACGAGGCCTACATCGCCGAGTTCTCCTCGCGCGCGCTCGCTGGGCAGGACCTCGACGTCGCGGCACCGGGCAGCTACGTCCTCGGTCCGTACCAGACGAACTCGGGGCAGACGAGCTACTACTACCTCTCGGGCACGTCGATGGCCTCCCCGCACGTCGCGGGTGCGGTCGCGCTCATGCTGCAGGCCAATGCCGAGCTCACCCAGGCCGCGGCCGAGGAAGCGCTGGTCTCGACCGCGGTGCCCCTCGGCGCGGGGCAGCGCGAGGTGCTCGAGCCGAGCGGACCGGCGACGGTCAGCTGGGGCGAGGACGCCACCGGAGCGGGCCTGATGAACGTGCCCGACGCGATCGACGCGGTCCGCTGACCCAGCTCGACCTCAGGCCTCGGTGACGAGCAGCTGGGTCAGCGGACCGAGCAGCGCCGCCGCACCCCCGTCGTCCGCCTCCTGGCCGCCCGCCAGGAATCCCTGCTGGACGCCGAAGACGTAGGTGCCGACGAGGATGTCGACAGCCTCCGGCTCGGGGATGACGAACCGGAGGCCCAGCCGGGCGAGGACCCGCCCCAGCGCGTCGAGCAGTTCCTGCCGGATCCGTTCCTGCTGCTCGTTGTACTGCGCGCCGATCTGCGGGTCCCGCAGGGCCATCAGCTCGAACTCGGTCTGGACCAGGTGCCAGCGGCGCTGATCGTCCCGGTCACCGAGGACGGCCGCCACCACGGTGCGCAGCGCATCCGGCCGGACCCCGTGGTCGTCGACGACGGAATCACCCAGCTCGTCGACGGTCGCCTCCAGGCTCGCCAGGTGGGCGCGCATGTGCCGGTCCACGAGCGCGAGAAGCAGTTCCTCCTTGCTCGCGAAGTTCGAGTAGAACGCCCCCCGAGTGAAGCCGGCCGCGTCGCAGATCGTCTCGATCGAGGCGGCGTGCACCCCCAGGCGCGAGAAGACGTCGAAGGCGGCGTCGAGCAGGCGCTCGCGGGTGCGTTCCCGGCGCGCCGAGAGCGGTGGTTCGTCCGGCGACGGTGCCGGTACGCCTGCGATGGCCATGTGGTGATCCTCCCAGGTGAGGACAGGGGGTTGTCGATGCGTCACTGTATCGGATACGTTCCTGTATCGGATACGTCCCTGTATCGGATACACCTCTGTATCTCACCGTCGCGTCGTCGCCAGGGAGCCTGCGTGTCGTCTGCCTTGTACTCGCTCGGCCGCTGGGCCGTGCGCGTCCGCACGTTCGTCCTGCTGGGCTGGGTCCTGGTCCTCGGCGCCGTCGGCGTTCTCGCCGCCACCGCCGGTGACGGACTCGACAACGAGGTCACCATCCCGGGCACCGAGTCCCAGGAGGCGCTGGACCACCTCGCCGGGACGTTCCCCCAGGTCAGCGGCGCCTCGGCGCAGCTCGTCGTGGTCGCGCCGGACGGAGCGACGGTCGAGGACGGCGGTATGCGCTCCGCGGTCGAGGACGCCGTCGAGGAGATCACCGACCTGGACCAGGTCGCCGCCGTCACCTCCCCGTACGACGACCTCATGCCCGCCTCGATCAGCGA
This sequence comes from Georgenia deserti, assembly GCF_042680605.1. Taxonomy (NCBI): domain Bacteria; kingdom Bacillati; phylum Actinomycetota; class Actinomycetes; order Allobogoriellales; family Allobogoriellaceae; genus Georgenia; species Georgenia deserti. Next base: position 390,063 of record NZ_JBHUEE010000002.1, on the reverse strand, counting down.
CGACGAGCAGGCCACCTTGCTGACGATCCAGCTCGACGGCGATCAGGCGGAGATCACCGACGCCACGAAGGACGCGCTGCGCGAGAGCGTCGACTCCCTCGCCGCCGACCTGCCGGGCGGTGCCGAGGCCTCCCTCGGCGGTCAGCTGTTCAGCACCGAGTTCCCGCAGATGAGCATCGCGGAGGCCGTCGGCGTCGTCGTCGCCCTCATCGTTCTGCTGGCCACCCTCGGCTCCTTCGTCGCCGCCGGGCTGCCGCTGATCAACGCGCTCATCGGCGTCGGCATCTCGGTGTGCCTCATCTTCGCGGCCACCGCGCTCGGGCCGGTCAACTCGACGACGCCGATGCTCGCCGTCATGCTTGGCCTCGCCGTCGGCATCGATTACGCCCTGTTCATCGTCTCCCGCCACCGGGACCAGCTGCGCGACGGCCTGGAGGTCACCGAGTCGATCGCCCGCTCCGTCGCGACCGCGGGTTCGGCGGTCATCTTCGCCGGCCTGACGGTGATGATCGCCCTCGTGGGTCTCGGCGTCGCCGGGATCCCGTTCCTGACCATCATGGGCGTCGCGGCCGCCGTCGCCGTCGGCATCGCCGTCCTCGTCTCCATCACCCTCATCCCGGCCATGCTGGCGCTGGCAGGTGAGCGACTGCGCCCCCGGGCGGCCCGCCGTGCCCGCGCCCTCGCCCGCGAACGCGCCGCCGACCACGCCGCCGCCGGCCGGGCCGAGGGGAACGGCCAGGCCGCCACGTCCCCCGCCGGCCGTGGGTTCGCGCACGCCGGGGACGCCGACGCCGGGGGCACCGGCGAGACGGGCACGCCCACCACGCCTGTCGTGCCCGTGCGGGAGAGCAGCTTCTTCACCCGTTGGGTCCGCGCCGTGACCCGTTTCCCCGCGCTGACCATCGCCCTGGTCGTGGTCGCGATCGCCGCACTCAGCCTGCCGGCCGCCAACCTGCGCCTGGCCCTGCCCGACGCCGGCGTGCTGGAGGAGGACCACGAGGCCCGAATCACCTACGACCTCGTCGCCGAGCACTTCGGCGAGGGCTTCAACGGCCCGCTCATCGTCACCGCCCCGATCATCACCTCGAACGATCCGCTCGGGCTCATGGAGGACCTCGCCGACGAGATCCGCGAGCTGCCCGGCGTCGCCGACGTCCCCCAGGCCACCCCCAACGAGTCTGCCGACACCGGGATCATCCAGGTCGTCCCCGAGGGCGCGCCCGACTCTGCGCAGACCGAGCAGCTCGTGCACGACATCCGCGAGCTGCGGCCGCAGCTGAGCGAGGAGTACGGCGTGGACATCGCCGTCACCGGCTTCACCGCCGTCGGCATCGACGTCTCCGAGAAGCTCGGGGACGCGCTGCTGCCGTTCGCCGTCGTCGTCGTCGGGCTCTCGCTGCTCCTGCTGACCATGGTGTTCCGCTCGATCGCCGTGCCGATCAAGGCGAGTATCGGCTACCTCTTCTCCGTCGGCGCGGCCTTCGGTGTGGTCGCGCTCGTCTTCCACGACGGCGTCTTCGCCGACCTGCTGCACGTCACCCGCACCGGTCCGGTCATCAGCTTCATGCCGATCGTGGTCATGGGCATCCTGTTCGGCCTCGCCATGGACTACGAGGTCTTCCTCGTCTCGCGTATCCGGGAGGAGTACGTCCACGGCAAGGACGCGCGCGCGGCGATCACCGCCGGCTTCCAGGGATCGGCGAAGGTGGTCACGGCCGCCGCCGTCATCATGTTCTCCGTCTTCGTGGCCTTCGTGCCCGAGGGCGACATGAACCTCAAGCCGATCGCGCTCGGACTCGCCGTCGGCGTCGCCGTCGACGCGTTCGTGGTCCGCATGGTGCTCGTCCCTGCCGTCCTCGCTCTTCTCGGGGACAAAGCCTGGTGGATGCCGCGGAAACTGGATCGCCTGCTGCCGTCATTCGACGTCGAGGGGGAGGGGCTGGCCCGCGAGCTCGCGCTGTCCGGGTGGCCCGCCCAGGACTCCCGGGATGCGTTGGTCGCACACCGGCTCGAGGTGCGCGACCCGAACGGTGCCCCGGTCGTCGGCCCGGTCTCCGTCCGGGTCGACGAGGGCGGAGCGCTCGTCGTGCGGTCCGGTTCCGCCCGCGAGCTGACCGCCTTCCTGCTCGCCGTCTCCGGGCGGCTCACGCCCGACGCCGGTGCCGTCAAGGTCGCCGGGCTCGTCCTGCCCGAACGAGCCGGTGCGGTCCGACGTCGCGTCGCCGTCGTGAGCGAACCGGCCGACCCCGTCGCCGCCGTGGAGGCGGCCCTGGCCGCACGGCCCCGGATGCTCGTCGTCGACCACGCCACGATCGAGCCGGAACTGAATGACCGGCTCGCGGAGACCTTCGCCCGCGCCCGCCGGGACGGGACGGCCGTCGTCGTCGGCGCCGCGGGGGAGGCGCCGCCGGCCCTGCTGACGGACGCGCCGGTGCTCGATCTCGACGGCAGCGACGAGGACGCGGCCGCCGCTTCACCGGACCACCAGCCCACGATCACCCAGGAGGCGCGAGCATGACCGTCACGTCTGCGTTCGCCCGCCGCCGCTCCGGCCGTCCCGGCCCCGGCACCATCATCGCCGTCACCCTGCTCCCGCTGGCGGTGCTCGGACTGCTGCTCGCCGCGCTGTGGCAGCCGCAGGAGCGGCTGGACATCGTCCGCGCCGCGATCGTCAACCACGACGAGCCGGTGGAGGTCGACGGGCAGGTCGTCCCGCTCGGCCGCCAGCTCGCCTCCGGCCTGGTCTCCGGCGGCCAGTCCGGCGACGGCACCGACGGTGCCGCGGGCGACGGGGACGAGGCACCGACCAACTACGACTGGGAGCTGACCGACGCCGACCGCGCCCGTGCCGGCCTCGCCGACGGTAGCTACTCCGCCGTCGTCACCATCCCAGAGGACTTCTCCGAGGCGGCCACGTCGTACAGCGGTGACGCAGCCGACGCGCACCAGGCCACGATCGACGTCGCCACCCCCGAGGGTGGCCGCGTGCTCGACGACGCGCTGGCCCAGATCGTCGCCGGCACCGCCACCGAGGTGCTGTCCGGGACGCTGACCGAGACGTACCTGGACAACCTCCTGGTCGGGTTCACGACGCTCAACGAGCAGCTCGGTGAGGCGGCGGGCGGCGCCACCCAGCTCGCCGACGGCGCACAGGAGGCCGCCGACGGCGCGGACGAGCTCGCGTCCGGCGCGAACGAGGTGGCCGACGGCGCCGACGGCTTGGCCTCCGGCGTCGGTGAGCTGAGCTCGGGCGCCAACGACCTTGCCACGGGCGCCGACGGACTGGCCGAGGGGGCCGGTCAGCTGTCCTCCGGTGCCGGCCAGGTGGCCGACGGCGTGGCCGGCAGCGCGCAGGGTGCGCACGAACTCGCCGGCAACCTGCACAGCTGGGCGGACGGGACGAACCAGCTCGCGGACGGGACCGGACAGCTCGCCGGCGGGCTCGGCCAGCTCGCCGGACAGATCGGCGGCGTGAACTCCCAGGTCGAGCAGGCCATCAGCCAGCATGAGGCCGAACTGGCGGCGCTCGCCACGGCGCTGGAGCAGGCGTCGGCCGCGTGCGACCCGGCGGCCACACCGGAGCTGTGCGACCAGCTCGAAACCGCTGTCGCGGCCGTGCCCCAGTCCCCGGACGACACGCCGATCAGCGCGTTCGCCCAGGGCTTGTCACAGATGGCTGCCTCCGCGGACGAGCTCGCCACCGGTATGGAGCAGTCCGCCGCCGGTGCCCAGCAGCTCGCCGGTGGAACCGAGGACCTCGCCGGTGGGCTCGACCAGCTCGCCGGCGGCGCGTCCGAGGTCGCCGGTGGGGCCGACGAGCTGGCCGGCGGCGCCGATCAGCTCGCGAGTGGCGCCCACGGTCTCGCCTCAGGGGTCGACGAACTGCACACCGGCGCCCTCCAGCTCGCCGACGGCACCGGCGAACTGGCCACCGGGACCGACGGGCTCGCGTCCGGGGTCCAGGAGCTGGCCGGCGGCACCGATGAGCTCGCCGACGGGATCGGGCAGGCCGCCGAGCAGGTCCCCAGCTACGGCGAGTCCGAGCGGCAGAACCTGGCCTCGGTCGCCTCCGATCCGGTCAGCGGTCCCGATACCGAGACGCTCGACACCGGCGCGGTGGGACCGTTGTTCACCGTGCTCGCGCTCTGGCTGGGGGCGCTGGTGCTCTACGTCGTCTTCCCGGCGATGCCCACCGGCGTCCTCGGCTCCACCCGCGGCCTGGTCCGCCTCGCCCTGTCGGCCCTGGCTCTGCCGGCCGCGATCGGCGCGGTCACCGGCGCGGCCGGGGGCATGATCCTGGCCGGTTTGGAGGGACTCGACGTCGGCGGCTGGGTCGGACTGGCGTTGGTCGGCGCCGCAGTTTCGGTGGTCTTCGTCGCCGTCAACCAGGCCCTGGTGGCCGTGCTCGGCCACATCGGCAGCGGACTGAGCATCCTCGTGGCCGTGCTTGTGCTCGCGACCGGGGTGGTCTCGACGGCGCCGCCGATCCTGCTGACCGCGCGGGACGTGCTCCCGGTCGGGCCCGGGATCGATGCGTTGGCCGCCCTGGTCTTCCCCGGCCTCGGTGGCCTCGGGGGCGCCGTGGCGATCCTGGCTGTCTGGGCCCTCGCGGGCGTGGCCGTGACCGTCCTGGCGGTGCGCCGCCGTCGCACCGTGCGGATCCAGCAGCTCCTCGCCGCCTGACGGGACCGACCCCCTCCCGCCGAGTCGTCATTGAGGTGCCGACTTGTCGTATCTGTGCCGAGTCGTCGATCGTGCGCGCCGCACAGAATCGACGACTCGGCATCACGTTGACGACTCGGCGCATGAGCGACGACTCGGCGGGCTTGGGGGTAGGTCAGCGGCGCTCGAGCGCCGTGGCCATCCGGTCCACCGCCTCCTCGAGCACCGGACGCGGCATGGCGAGATTGAACCGGGCCGTGCCCCTCGCGGCCTCGCCGCACAGGGAGCCGTCGGTCATCGCGACCTTCGCCTGCTCGAGGAAGAACCGCTGCGGGTGGTCGCCGAGCCCGAGCTCGCGGCAGTCCAGCAGCGTGAGGTAGGTGCCTTCCGGCGGCGTGTAGCCGATCTGTGGGATCCGCTCCGCGAGCAGGTCACCGAACCGGCGGCGGTTGCCGTCGAGGTAGGCGATGACGTCGTCGAGCCACTGGCCGCCCGCGGTGTAGGCCGCGGTGTTCGCGATCACCCCGAGTGTCGCGGCGCCGTGCTCGGCCTGGTGACCGTGCTTCGCCCAGGTCGCCGCGTCATCGTCGTTGGAGAGAATCAGCTGAGCGCACTTCATCCCCGGCAGGTTCCATGCCTTCGACGCCGAGGTCGCCGTGACCGTGTGGCCCGCGGTCGTCTCGGAGATCGACGCGTACGGCACATGCCGGTGTTCGGGAAACACCAGTGGTGCGTGGATCTCGTCCGAGAACACTCTGCCCCCGTGCCGGTCGACCACCTCGGCGATCGCAGCCATCTCGTCCCGCTCGAGCACGCGGCCGACGGGATTGTGCGGATTACACAGCACGAGGAGGTTCCCGCCGGCCGAGAACGCCGCGTCCAGGGCGTCGAGATCGTAGACGTACCGGCCGCCGTCCCGTGCCATCGGCACCTGGATGATCTCGCGCCCGAGCACCGTGGGCAGGGTCAGGAACGGCATGTATGCAGGGGTCGGGAGGATGATCGGTGCGCCGTCGGCGGAGAAGTGCTCGATCGCGGCCACGAGTCCTGCCAAGACGTCCGGGAGCGGGCGCACGCGTTCGGCGGGGACCTCCCAGCCGTACTTGGTCTGCTGCCAGGCCGCGCAGGCGAGCGACATGCGCTCCGAGACGGCTGCCGGCAGATAGCCGGTGAGTCCCTGGTCGACCGCTGTGTGCAGCGCCCGGCTCACGGCCGGTGCCGTCCCGAAGTCCATCTCGGCGACGAAGGCCCCGATGGTGTCCGGGAACGCGGTCCACTTCACGCCACCGACCTCACGGAGCTGATCGATCGTGATCGCGTCGAACTGGGCTGTGAGCTGCGAGGGAGGTGCCGTCGAGTTGGTCTGGGTCACTGCGTCGCCTTTCGTCGTGCCGGGCGCTGCTCGCCCGGCTCGTCACCGATCTCGTTCAGGTAGTTGTAGATCGTGAACCGGGTGACCTGAAGTGACCCGGCAATCATCTCGACGGCGTCACGGAGCATGAACAACCCCCGTGCCTTCAGGTCGCGGACCACCGCCAATTTGTGCTCCTTACGCATCAGGTCGACCGGCACGTCCTGGTCGCGGATCGCCTGGTGGATGAGATGGGCTGCCAACTCGTCGACGTCGTGTGCGAACAGTTCACCGGAGACCTCGGTGGTACTCCGGTCGTCCGCCGCAGATGCGGACGGCGCCGACCGCGCGTTCTCGTCCTCCGGCCCCCGTCCGATCATGGCGCGGGCGATCCGCTCCACCGATTGCCACGCGGTCGTGTCCGAGTTGAGGCACAACGCCGCCACGGGCACGCCGTCGGAGGTCCGCACGATCATCGTGGTCGACCGCAATGTCCGGCCGTCCATCAATTGCGTGCGGTACCCCACCATGTCCCGGAACTCCCCGGTGGAGGCCTGCTCCAGCAGGAGATCGGTGGCCGGGTCGCCCACACGCCTGCCGGTGACGTCGCCGTGCACGGCGACGATGGAGTTCGGCAACTGGTTGAGGTCGTGCAGGACCACCTCGGCGGACGGGGGCAGGGATTGGCCCAGCGGCTCGACGATGCCCGCGAACAACGCGATGAGATGAGACCGTTCGTCGGGTCCGCCGCCCTGCACGGCTGCGCCGTTACCGTCCCGGGCGCCGCGTACTTCGTCCGGAGTCATGGCGACGTCGTGCGTGATGTCGCTCATTCGCTCCCCCTCCTGGGACACGATGCCGTCCCCTATCTCACCCCGCGAGGCGCGGCATCGCTCTCACCTTCACGGCGCGCTGTTGCCACTGCGTTACAAGACCATCAAATGTCTGTTGCAGCTCTCAACAAGAGCTTGTAGCAGTCAACAGCCAGTGTACGTTCCTCGACAACGCCGGGTCACCGGCTTGATGCAGCGATCTCTCTCGGTGCTTCGCCGCCGACGACCTGCTGGAGGAATCATGCTCTCGACACGCCGTTCCCTCATCGGCATGCTTGCCGTCACGGTGCTCGCACTCACCGGATGTTCCGGTGCCGACGGCTCCGGCGCCGCCGACGCCGGTGCTGCCGCCGGCGAAGGCGGAGCGCCGGTCGAGGGCGGGTCGATGACGTTCGCCGTGGACTCGCCCTTTCTCGGGTTCGATCCCAACGTCACTCCCGCTGCGCAGGACGCCCGCGTCATCCGGCAGGTGTTCGACAACCTCCTTTACCTCGACGAGAACCGTGAACTCCAGCCGTGGTTGGCCACCGACTGGGCGGTGAGCGAGGACGGTCTGACGTACACGTTCACCGTCCGCGAGGACGTCACCTTCCACGACGGCACGGCGTTCGACGCCGATGCCGTCTGCTACAACCTCGACCGGATCAAAGACCCGGACACGGCGTCGATATACGCGATCGGGCTGATCGGTCCGTACGAGTCGTGCGAGGCGCCGGATGCGACGACGGCGGTCGTGACCATGTCGGCGCCGTACGCCCCGTTCCTCAACAACCTCACCTCGCCCTTCCTCGGGCTCAACTCGCCGGCAGCGGCCGAGTCGACAACCCCGGAGGACTACACCCTCGCCCCGGTCGGCTCCGGCCCGTTCCGGATCGAGTCCTACACGCCCAACGACCGCGTCGTCCTCAGCCGCTACGACGACTACGACTGGGCCCCCGGGAACGCCGAACACTCCGGACCGGCGCACCTCGAGGAGATGACCTTTCAGATCGTTGCCGACTCCACGGTGCGCATGGGATCGGTACGCGGCGGGGAGGTCAACGGCATCAGCGCCGTCCCCGAGGAAGAGGTCGCCGCGGTCGAGAACGACCCCAACCTCATGTATGTCGCCACGACCCAGTCGGGCGCGCCGTACCAGCTGCACTTCAACACCGCCGACGGCCCATTCGAGGACCAGGCAGTGCGGCAGGCGGCGCGAGCTGCCCTCGACATCGACTCCGCAGTCGAGGCGCTGTACATGGGCGCACGGGAACGCGCCTGGGGACCGCTCAGCCCACCCACGATCGACTACGACGAGAGCGTCGAGGGCTCCTTCGACTTCGATCCCGCCGCGGCCGCGCAGCTCCTCGAGGACGCCGGGTGGTCGGAAGGCGCCGACGGCGTACGCACCAAGGGCGGCGAGCGGTTGGAGATCGTCTACGCGGAAGGATCACCCAACCGCGAGAAGCGCCAGGACCTGGCGACCTTCTTCGAGGAGAACCTCGAAGCCGTCGGTTTCGACGTCGAGGTCCTGTTCGAGCAGACCGCACAGCTCCAGACCCGCCAGCAGGAGGGGGCGTACGACGTCCTGGGCCTGTCCTTGGTGGCCGTCGACCCGAACGTGCTGTTTCAGATGTATGACCCGGCGTTCCAGCCGCAGCCGGGACAGAGCGGCTTCAACTTCAGCCGCACCGACGTCCCGGAGATCACCGAGGCGCTCGCGACCGGCCAGGAGGCCACCGACGACGCGGCGCGGGCGGACGCCTACCAGCGGGTGCAGCAGCAGGTGATCGAGGAGGCGAGGTCGGTGGGCATCTACGTGCCGACCTACAGCGTCGCGTTGAACGGTCTGGAAGGGCTGCGGTTCGACGCGGAGGGCTACCCGATCTACTACGACGCCTACCTGTCGGAGTGATCCCATGACCGCCGTCATCGCGAAACGCTTGCTCGCGGGCATCCCGACCGCCCTGGGCGTCACGGTCATCCTGTTCGTGGCCCTACGGCTGCTCCCGGGGGATCCTCTCGCGGCCATCTTGGGTGGCGCGTCGGCAACTCCCGACGTCGTGGCGGACCTCCGGCGTCAGTTCGGGCTCGACGATCCGTTGCCCGTGCAGTACTGGACGTTCCTGACCTCAGCACTGGCACTGGACCTGGGCACGTCCTACGCGACGCGACAGCCGGTCACGTCGATGATCGCGGCCGAGATCGGGCCCACCATGCAACTCGCCCTCGCCGCGGCCGCGATCTCCGCCGTCGTCGGAATGGTGCTCGGATGTGTCGCCGCCATGCACCGCAATGGTGCGGTGGACAGCCTTGTCCGGGTGCTCAGCCTGGTCACCACGGCGATGCCCTCGTTCTGGGTGGGGCTGCTGTTGATCATGGTGTTCTCGTTCGGCCTCGGTCTCTTACCCGCCACCGGCAACGACGGACTGCGCGCCCTCGTCCTTCCCGCCGTCACCCTCGGCCTGTCGGCGGCCGGGACGGTCACGCGGCTGGTCCGCAACAGTGTGATCGAGGTGCTCGGCGACACGTTCGTCACCGCGTTGCACGCCAAGGGGCTGCGACCCCGCGTCGTCGTGATGAAGCACGTGCTGCGCAACGCCGTCATCCCCACCGTGACTATCGTCGGCCTACAGCTCGGGGCGCTCGTGGCCGGCGCCGTGATCGTCGAGGCCGTGTTCACCAGGCAGGGGCTCGGCCGGATGCTCGTGCAGGCCATCGGCAGCAACGACTATCCCGTCATCCAGGGTGTCGTCCTGGTCATCGCGGTCATCTACATCGTCATCAATGTCCTCGTCGACGTCTCGTACGCGGTCATCGACCCGCGCGTCCGTATGACGCCGGCCCGGTCGTGAGACGGCAAGGAAGGAGAGTGCCATGAAGGTTCTGTATGCCGATCGAGTGCTGGCCGGTGCCGACCTGACACCCATCGACCACGGCGCCGTCGTGGTGGACGGTACGACCATCCGGTGGATCGGCCCGCGGGCCGAACTTCCTTCGCCCGGTTCGGACCTGCTCGACCCCGAGGCCGAGATCGTCGACCTCGGCGACGCCACGATCCTTCCTGGACTGATCGACGCACACGTGCATCTCGGCTTTGACGGCAGTGCCGAGCCGGTCGCGCGCATGATGCGCGAGTCGGACGCGCAGCAGGTCGCCACAATGCTCGCCTCGGCGCGCCAACTCCTCTCGGTCGGCGTGACCACTGCGCGTGACCTCGGTGCCCGTGGGTACCTCGACGTCGTAGTGCGTGAGGCCATTCTCGACGGCACCGCCCGTGGCCCACGGATGGTGACTGCCGGGCCGGCGATCACTGTCACCGGGGGACATTGCTGGTTCATGGGAGCGGAGGTCGACAGCGTCGAGGACATGCGTCGTACCGTTCGGCGCCACCACAAGGCCGGCGTCGACGCCATCAAGCTGATGGCCACGGGCGGGAACATGACGCGCGGGTCGGCGCCGTGGCACGCTCAGTTCACGGTCGAGGAGATCCGTGCCGCCGTCGACGAGGCGCATCGCCTGGGTAAGAAGGTGGCCGCGCACGCTCACGGCGTCGAGGGCATCCGCCGCTCGCTGGCCGCCGGTGTCGACACCCTTGAACACTGCTCGTTCCAGGGGAAGGACGGCTGGGGGGACATCGATCCCGCCCTCGTCGATGCGATCGCCGCGGCCGACGTCCACGTCTCACCCACGTGCAACTTCCGGATGCCCCAACTGCGCGAACTGCTACCGGAACGGAGCTTCGCCGTCGGGCTGCTGTACGAGGCCGGCGCTTCGATCATCGCGAGCACGGACGCAGGCATCGACAACACCCCGCACCACGGGTTCGTCGGCGGACTCGAAGCACTCGCCGGTTTCGGCCTCTCGGCCCCAGACGTCCTAGCCGCGGCGACCACGCGCGCCGCGGAGGCGCTCGATGTCGCCGACGTGACCGGTCGACTCGCAGCCGGCTACGCCGCCGACCTCATCGCCGTCGGCGGCGACCCGCGGGCCGACGTCGGGGCGCTGCACGACCTGCGCTACGTCATGACCCGGGGGAGCAGGTTCGTCCCCGACGCGCTACCGCCGCTGCCCGAGGTCGACCTCAGCAGTTCGCCGATTCTTGCCGCGATGCGCGCCGCCATGCATTCCGAGGGTGCGGGATTGCGGGACTCCACGGACAGCGGCGCTGGACCGCAGGCAGACCGTGCGCCCGCCGACGGCGCCGGCGTGCCCGCCGGAAAGGGCACCTGATGGCCGCGTTGCCGACCTCACCGAGCACGGCCGATCACAGCGTGACACCAGCCGCCCGGTCCCGCCGACCCGTGCTGCCACGCCTGAATGTGAACCGCACCGTGATCGTCGCCGCCACTGTCTGGTTGGTTCTCGTCGGCGTCGCCGCTGCCGTCCCGCAGGTGCTCGTCGACACCGATCCGACGGCGCTGCAGCCGCAGCGGGCGCTCACCGCACCGAGCGGCGCCGTCATCTTGGGAGCCGATCACTACGGTCGGTCGGTCGCCGTACTGCTGGTCCACGGCGCCCGCACCGCGTTGGTGATCGGGGTGCTGGCCACGGTCGTCGGATTCGTCATCGGGGGCTTGATCGGCCTGCTGACCGGCTATCTCGGCGGCTGGGTCGACATGCTTGCGGGTCGCGTCATGGACATGTTCATGGCTTTTCCGGGAGTCCTGCTCGCGCTCGTCGTCACGGCGGCGCTCGGCGCGTCGACCACCAATCTCGTCATCGCCGTCGGCATCTCGGTCGTTCCCCAGTTCTACCGCGTGTTGCGCGGGCAGGCGATCGCGGTCCGCAGTCGCCTGTTCGTCGAGGCGGCGCGGTCCACCGGCTTCTCATCGGTCCGGATCCTGTTGCGGCACGTGCTCCCCAACGCCGTGGCGCCAGGGGTCGTGCTGGCCACCGTGACCGTCGGGACCTCGATCGTGCTCGGAGCCTCGCTCAGCTTCCTCGGTCTCGGTCCGCGCACCGACGTGCCCGACTGGGGACAGCTCCTCGCCATGGGGCAGCCGTATCTCGCGAACGCCTGGTGGATCTCCACCTTTCCCGGCCTCGCGCTGACCCTGACCGTGATCGCCGTCAGCATCCTCGGCGACTGGCTGCGCGACCGCCTCGACGCCGACTGACCGAAGGAGACGCCATGACGACCGACGAGAGCGCCCTGCTCGATCTCGACGGGCTGCGGGTCGAGCTCGACACCGGCCGCACCGTCGTCCCTCTCGTGCGGGACGCCACGCTGCGGGTTCGGGCCGGTGAGATCGTCTGCCTGGTGGGGGAGTCCGGGTCCGGCAAGTCCGTCACCGCGCGGACCGTCATGGGTCTGACCCAGCTGGACGAGCGCATGACGGTGACCGGCACCGCCTCGTTCGACGGCGTGGATCTGTTCTCGCTCTCCCGCGAGGAGAGGCGCGAGATGCGTGGACGTGACCTGTCGATGGTGTTCCAGGAGCCGTTGAGCTCCCTCGATCCGGTGTACCGCGTGCGGTCCCAGCTCCGAGAAGCGCTGCGGCGCCGCGAGCGGCTGTCGACCCGCGCCGAGTGGGACCGCATGCGGCAGGTGCTCCTCGAGGTCGGCATCCATGACACCGACCGTGTCCTCGGGTCCTACCCTCACCAGCTCTCCGGGGGCATGTGTCAGCGCGTCATGATCGCCATGGCGCTGCTGAGCCGACCTCGCCTGCTGCTGGCCGACGAACCGACGACGGCGCTCGATGTCACGGTGCAGGCCCAGATCCTCGAGCTGCTCGACCGCCTGCGCCGCGAGAACGACATGTCCGTGCTCCTCGTCACCCACGACATGGGCGTGGCCGCGGACCTCGCCGACCGGGTGGTCGTGATGTATGCCGGCCGCACGGTCGAGGATGCCGATCCGCTGAGCGTCTTCACCGCTGCCGAGCATCCGTACACCGCCGGTCTGCTGGCCTGCATCCCCCCGATGACCGGCGAGCGGCCTCCCGTGTTGCCCGCGGTGCCCGGGACCGTCGCCGACCCATCCGGGCTGCCGTCCGGGTGTGCCTTTCACCCCCGGTGTCCCCGTGCCACCGAGCAGTGCGCTTCGGCCGATCCACCGCTGGAGCACGTGGGAGCATCCCGCACCGCCTGTTGGTACCCGTTGTCCCGGGCGTCCGAGTTCGCGACGGAAGGAACGCGATGACCACCTCTGCGACCACGCCGGCCGGTGCCGCTCAGCACCTAAGTGTGCGTGATCCACTGGTGTCCCTGACGGACGTCTCCAAGCACTTCCGGGTCCGCACCTCCGGCAACCCGTTCCGGGCATCAGGGATCCTCCGGGCCGTCGACGGCGTGAGCCTGGACATCGCGCGTGGTGAGACGTTCGGGCTCGTCGGCGAGTCCGGGTCCGGCAAGTCGACGCTCGGCCGCCTCGCCGTACGGCTGTCCCGGCCGACGTCGGGCACCATCGACTTCGACGGCCGCGACATCACCGCCGTCGAGGGCAGTGCGCTCAGGCGTGCCCGTCGCCATATGCAGGTCGTGTTCCAGGATCCGATGGGGTCGCTCGACCCCAAGATGCGGGTCGGGGATATCGTCGGCGAGCCGCTGCGCGTGTTCGACGGGCTACGCGGTTCGGCGTTGGAGGACAGAGTCGCCGACCTGCTGCGGGCGGTCGGCCTCGACCCGGGCCGCGCACGAACCCGGCCACGAGCCTTGTCGGGCGGACAACGCCAGCGTGTGGGCATTGCGCGCGCCGTCGCGCTCAGCCCTCAGCTGATTCTCGCGGACGAGGCCGTGTCGGCCCTCGATGTGTCGGTCCAGGCACAGATCGTCAACCTGCTCACCGAACTGCGCGACCGGCTCGGCTTGACGTACCTGTTCATCGCCCACGGCTTGCCGGTGGTGCGGCAGATGGCGCACCGCGTCGGTGTCATGTACCTCGGACGGATCGTCGAGACGGCACCCGTGGACGCGCTGTTCGAACGGCCGTCACACCCGTACACCCGTGCGCTGCTCGGCGCGTCGCCGGTACCGGACCCACGGGCGCGCCGCGAGCGCATCGTTCTCGACGGTGACCCGCCGAGCCCGCTCGACATGCCCTCCGGCTGTCGGTTCCGTACCCGCTGTCCGCTGGCGCAGGCCGTCTGCGCCGAGAAGGCGCCGCCGCCGGTACTGATTGGGCCCGGGCACGTCGCGGAATGTCATTTCGCCGGTGCCGCCTGATGGCCGACGATATGCGGGTGAGTCAGCCTGCCGATCGCGTCGCCGCACCCCCGACCGACGACGACGCACCGGTCGCCCGGCGTCCGGTCGGTGCCCTCGTCCTGTCCAACCTGCTCGGCGGGATCGGTGTCGCCTCCTCGGTGGCCGTCGGGGCGCTGCTGGTGGAGGAGGTCGGCGGCACCGCGCTCGCGGGCCTCGGGCAGACCGCCAGCGTGCTCGGCGCCGCGCTCGCTGCGATTCCGCTCGCCCGGCTCGCGGCCCGTCGCGGCCGGCGCCTGGCCCTCGGAATCGGGTACGCCCTCGCCCTGCTCGGCGCCGCCACCGTCATCGTCGCCGCCGTCGTCTCCGATCTCCTGCTGCTGCTCGGCGGGCTGCTGCTGTTCGGCGTCGCACAGGCCACCAACCTGCAGTCCCGGTACGCCGCGACCGACGGCGTCGCACCGGGCAAGCGTGCACGGGTGATGTCGGTCGTCGTCTGGGCGACGACGGTCGGCACGGTGGCCGGTCCGAACCTCTCCGACCCGGGGGAGCGGCTCGGAGAGCAGTTCTCGCTGCCCGGGCTCGCGGGACCATACCTGTTCTCGCTGGCGGGCTTCCTGCTCGCCGGCCTCGCCGTACTCGTGCTGTATCCGAACCACCGCCCGGTCGCCACCGGACCGGCCGCACGCCCGGTCGGTGCCCTCGCGGCCCTGCGTTGGGCGGCGGGTGAACCGTCCGCCCGGGTGGGCGTCACGCTCGTCGCCGGCGGTCACGCCGTGATGGTCATGGTGATGGTGATGACTCCGTTGCACATGCAGCATCACGGGATGACGCTCCAGGTGGTCGGTCTGGTGATCTCGGGCCATACGCTCGGCATGTTCGCGTTCAGCCCGGTCTTCGGCTGGCTGACCGACCGTCTCGGTCCCGTCCGGACGTCCTGGCTCGGCGTCGCGGTGCTCGGCATCTCGGTGCTGCTCGGCTACGTCGCCGCTGGCATGACCGGGATGGGGATGACCGCCGTCGCGCTCTTCCTCCTCGGCCTCGGCTGGTCCGCCGTGACCATCGCCGGGTCGACGATGATCGCCCGGATCGACGACGTCGACATGCGGGTGTCGTTGCAGGGCGCGGCCGATGCCGGGATGAACTACGCCGGTGCGGCGGCGGCCGCGGTTGCCGGGCCGATCCTCACCGCCGGAGGCTTCTATGGGGTCAACGTCGCGGGCGCCGTCGTGCTCGCCGTCGTCGTGGTGGTGCTGGTGGCCTCGCGGCCGCGCCGTCCGCTGTCGACCGATCGGTAGCCGGTCCAGCCGCCTCATTAGTGCCGTGCCGGTACCACCGGCGTGTGCCCTGCCGGTATCACGGGCGCTCGAGAGGGAGGACGTGGTTGCTCCCGGCGACCACGCCCTCCCTCTCACCGAGGAGGGACTAGGTCAGGAGAGCGAGAGGCGGCGGGCGCGTGCCCTCCGCTGTCCGGGGCAGGATGGCCTCGGACCGGGCGACCGCCCGGCCGGACCGTCAGAGAGGACCCGGACAGGTGAGCGCAGACCAGGACCCGCAGCAGTACATCGACGAGATGGCCCGCAAGCGCGGCTACGTCCTCGACTACCACAAGGTCATGGCGAAGCACGATTTCGAAGTGCTGCAGGCGGCCAACGAGCTCGTCGACGCCGCCTACCTCAAGGAGCGCACGCTCGACCGCAAGACCAAGGAGCTCATCTTCATCGCCACTCAGACGGTGATCCGCGCACCCAAGGCGCAGATCCAGAGCCACATCCGGCTCGCGCTCGACCTCGGTGCCACCCCGCAGGAGATCCTCGAAGCGATCGAGACCACGCTGCCCGAGGCCGGCGTCATCGTCTTCTCCGCCGGCTTCGAGGCCTGGAAGGAGGTCGTCGGCGCCGACGGCCTCGAACCCACCGTCGAGGCCTACGAGGTCTGAGGCTGCCCGAGTACCGCGGCTTGGCAACGGTCAGCCGGCGGTGGCCAGGCGGGACATGAGCACCGCGTGCGCCGCCGCGACACCCGTCGTGACGGTCGGCTCGATCGAGGGCGCGAATTCGGGGCTGTGGTTGCTCGGCAGGGCCTCGGAGCTCTCGACGGCCTCCGCGTCGTGGCCACCGAAGAACCAGTAGACGCCGGGCACGCCGATCGCGTCAGGCAGATGGCCGAAGTCCTCGCTGCCCATCCGCGCCGGACACTCGCGCACGTTCTCCCCACCCAGTGCCTCGCGCAGCGCGGTGAGCACCGACGACGTCGCGTCCGGGTCGTTGACGAGCAGGGGAAACCGGTAGAGCTCGGTGATCTCCGGCTCCGGAGCACCGGAGGCCTGCGCCTCGGCGCGGATGATGCGTCGTACCGCCGCCAACACCCGTTCGCGGACCGCCTGGTCGAGTGACCGGACGTTGACGGTGAACTCCGCCGCGGACGGGATGACGTTCTCCTTCAGGCCCGCGTGGAAGCTCCCGACCGTCACCACGGCGGCCTGTTGCGGAGCGACCTCGCGGGCGACGACGGACTGCAGCCGGACCACCATGTGCGCGGCGAGGACGACCGGGTCGATGGTGTGCTGCGGGCTCGATCCGTGGCCGCCGCGCCCGCGGACCAGCACCGTCCACGCGTCCGCCATGGCCATCGCCGGCCCCGAGGTGACCTCGACGCTCCCGGCCCGTGCCGGCCACACGTGCTGGCCGTAGACGACCTCCGGTCTCGGTGCCACGTCCCACAGCCCGTCCGCGACCATCGCCGCCGCTCCCTCGGCGGTCTCCTCGCCCGGCTGGAAGAGGAAGATGACCGTGCCCGCCCAGGAGTCGCGATGCGCGGCCAGCACCGCTGCGGCGCCGACGGCGCAGGTCATGTGCATGTCGTGACCGCAGGCATGCATGACCGGGACCTCGCTGCCGTCGCGCAGCACCCCGCGCGCCGTCGAGGCGTAGTCCAGTCCGGTCGCCTCGGCGACCGGCAGGCCGTCGGTGTCCGCGCGGAAACCGACGACGGGTCCGGAACCGTTGCGTAGCACTGCGACCACACCGGTTCCGCCGCACAGGCGGGTCTCGAACCCGAGCTCGGCCATCCGCGCGCGCACGAGTGCGGCCGTACGGTGCTCCTGCATGGACAGTTCCGGTGCGGCGTGCAGCTGGCGGTAGAGGGCGTGCAGGTCCTCCCGCAGCCCGGGAACACTGTCGACGACGGAAGCGGTGGACGTCATGGTCCGATCCTGCCAGGGCGGCACTACTGTGCTGGGCGGACCGCGACGCGGCCGTCGCGGCGGCTGGAGCGAAGGAGACGTGGATGCCCCTGTTCGACCTGGCGCCCGAGGCGCTCGAGACGTACCTGCCGCAGATCGACGAACCGGACGACTTCGACGCGTTCTGGTCACAGACGCTCGGGGAGGCCAGGTCGGTCGACCTCGAGCTGCGGCTCGAGCAGGTCGAGACGGGGCTCGCGCTCGTGCACAGCTACGACGTCACCTTCGCGGGCTTCGGCGGTCACCCGATCAAGGCCTGGCTGACCCGGCCGGCCGACGTGACCGGCCCGCTGCCCGCCGTCGTGCAGTTCCTCGGGTACGGAGGGGGCCGCGGTCTGCCCGTGGAGCACCTCGCGTGGGCGAACGCCGGCTACGTCCACCTGCTCATGGACACCCGCGGGCAGGGCAGCCGGTGGGGCGCCGGTGGTCACACGGGGGACCCGGCCGGTTCCGGGCCCGCCGTTCCCGGGTACCTCACGCGCGGCATCGGTGACCCGGCCGAGCACTACTACCGCCGGGTGTTCACCGACGCCGTGCGCGCCGTCGACGCCGTCCGGTCTCTCGACGACGTCGACCCGACCGCCGTCGCGGTCGCCGGGACGAGCCAGGGCGGCGGCATCACGCTCGCCGTGTCCGGCCTCGTCCCGGGCCTGCGCGCGGTGATGCCGGACGTGCCGTTCCTGTGCCACTACCGCCGCGCGACCGAGATCACCGGCGCCATGCCCTACGGCGAGATCACCCAGTACCTGGCCGTCCACCGGGGCGAGGTGGAGCGGGTCTTCCGCACGTTGTCCTACCTGGACGGCGTGAGCTTCGCCCGCCGAGCGGATGCTCCGGCGCTGTTCTCCGTGGCGCTCATGGACACCACCTGCCCACCGTCGACCGTCTACGCCGCGTACAACAACTACGGCGCCCGGGCGAGCGACGTCGTCAAAGACATCGAGGTCTACCCCTTCAACCAGCACGAGGGCGGCCAGGCGCACCAGCTGACCCGGCAGATCGGCTGGCTCGCGACCCTCCCGTAAAGCCTGCAGTCCTTGGCACGAGGTGCTTGGCGCTCGCGCCGTGTGCCTCCGGGACTCGTCGTGCGCGAGTCCACCGCGCCGCCTGCGACGCACACGTGACCGGTCGGCACAGGAATGACGAGTCGGCACATGAATGACGAGTCGCGGGCGGGCGGCTCAGGCGAGGCGTTCGACGAGGTAATCCACGCACACGGTGAGCGCGCGCACGTCCTCCGGGTCGACGGCGGGGAACATGCCGACCCTGAGCTGGTTCCGGCCGAGCTTGCGGTACGGCTCGGTGTCGACGACGCCGTTGGCCCGCAGCTGTGCGGCCACTGCCGCCGCGTCCACCCGCTCGTCGAGATCCACGGTGCCGACCACCGGAGAGCGCCAGGCGGGTTCGCCGACGAACGGGGCCGCGACGTCGCTGGCCTCAGCCCAGGTGTAGAGGATCTTGGCCGACTCCCGGGACCGGGCGGCCGCCCAGCTCAAACCCCCGCGCTCGTTCAACCAGTCGAGCTGCTCGGCGAGCATGACCAACGTGGCCACCGCCGGGGTGTTCAGAGTCTGGTCCTTGCGCGAGTTCTCGACGGCGAGCTGGAGGTTGAGGACGTCGGGGACCCACCGGCTCGCGGTGAGCTCGGCAATGCGCTCGAGCGCGGTGGGGGAGCAGACCGCGACCCACAACCCGCCGTCGGCGGCGAAGACCTTCTGCGGGGCGAAGTAGTACACGTCGGTCTCCGCCAGGTCGATCGCGCACGCCCCGGCGATCGAGGTCGCGTCCACCACCGTCAACGCGTCCGTGCCGCCGATGCGTCGTACCGGTGAGACGACACCGGTCGAGGTCTCGTTGTGCGGGTGCGCGTACAGGTCGACGCCGTCTGCCTCCGTGCACACCGCCAGCCCACCCGGTTCGGCGCGCCGGATGTCCGACGGCGCCAGGAACGGCGCCCGGTCGGTCGCCGACGCGAACTTGCCGCCGAACTCGCCGAACGCCGCATGCTGGGCACGCTCACGCACCAGACAGAAGGCCGCGGCGTCCCACACGGCCGTCGATCCGCCGTTGCCGAGCACCACCTCGTACCCCTCGGGCAGGCCGAATAGCTCGGCAACGCCCTCCCGTACCCGGCCGACCAACGAGCGGACCGCCGGCTGGCGGTGCGAGGTCCCCAGCACCGTCCCGCCCAGCGCGGCGACCATGTCCGCCTGCGCCTGCCGGACCTTGGAGGGCCCGGAGCCGAACCGGCCGTCGGCGGGCAGCATGTGGGTCGGGATGGCGACAGTCTCCATGGAGGCCGATCCTGCCATCACCGGGCGTGGTCGCCGCGCCGTGTCCGTGACCCGCACGACGGAGGCGGGCCTGGTCGAAGGCACGTGTCAGGGGCCTCGACTGTCGAACCTGCCTCCAATGAGGAGCAACGGTCGTGGCAGGCTGCGCCCAGGAACGGTGAGCGGAAGGACTGTGTCGATGACCGAGCGCACCACCCAGGCGGACCCCGCACCGGACCCTGCGGCGAACTCGGGGGGCCCGGCGGACACTGCGGCCGCGGCCCGCGGCTCACGGCCACGGCGGCGCCGGTGGCGGCGCGGCCTGGTCGCCGGCGTCGTCGGGCTCGTCCTGGTGGGCGGTCTCGTCACCTACGACACCCGCGACACCTCACCACCCGAGCCGGAGCTCGCCGAGCCGGTCGATCCTGCCTCGGGCGACGTCAGCGCCTTCCCCAGCCCCGGAACCGTCACCGTCTCCGCGCGTACCGAGCTCAGCTTCCGCGGGCCCACCGACCTCGACGGCCTGACCGTCACCGGCACGCAGACCGGCGAGCACGACGGCACGTTCGTCGAGCACAGCGACGGCGACGGCGTGAGCTGGCGCCCTGACGAGCCCTTCGAACCCGGCGAGGAGATCACGGTGAGCACCGCGATGGCGGTGCGCGGCGCCGACGACGGCGAGTACGCGCTCACCGTCGCCCAGCCGGCCGAGCGGCCCGCGCTGGAGGAGCCGCCGGTCAGCCGGGCTGTCCTCAACGCCGAGACCAGCGAGGGCGAGGTCCCCGCCGAACATGTCCGGCACTACCGCTCCGAGCCGGACCTGCAACCCCCCGTGGTCGACGTCTCCGGCCCCGAGGCGGGCACCACGGACCCGTCGGCCGGCCCCGGGACGGGCCCGGACTCCTCGCCGGGCATGACCGCCATCGGTGTCAAGGGCGGGTACGGCCAGAAGGGGCCGATGCTCGTCGACGACGCCGGTGACCCCGTGTGGTTCCATCCGGTCACGGGCGCCGACGCCCGCGACGTGCAGGTCCAGGAGCTCGACGGCGAACCCGTCCTCACCTGGTGGGAGGGACGCCAGCCCGTGGGCTACGGCTACGGCCACGCCGTCATCGTCGACCAGACCTACAGCGAGATCGCCCGGGTCGACATGGCCGGCGGCTACGACGCGGACTCGCACGAGTTCCACCTCACCGACCGCGGGACCGCCCTCATGCTCAGCTACGAGCCGGTGCGGATGGACACCTCCCACATCGGTGGCTGGAGCCGCGGCGCCGTCGTCGACAACGTCATCCAGGAGATCGACCTCGCCACCGGCGCCATGCTCTTCGAATGGCACAGCGTCGGCCAGGTCGGCCTGGAGGAGTCCTACCTCGACGAGACCTATCTCGACGTCGGCGACGAGCCGTACGACTACTTCCATCTCAATTCGATCGACGTCGACGACGACGGGGACCTGCTCATCTCCGCCCGGCACGTGTGCGCCGCGTACAAGCTGGACCGCGAGACGGGGGCGGTGCGGTGGCGCCTCGGCGGGACGGACTCCGACTTCGAGATGGGCGACGGCGCCCGCTTCTACCGGCAGCACGACGTCCGCCGCATGCCGGACGGGACCATCACCCTCTTCGACAACGGCGGCGACTGTGCGGACACGCGGGAAGTCAGCCGGGGCCTCGCGCTGGACGTCGACGAGGAGGCGATGACCGCCGAGGTCGCCCGCGAGGTCGGCCACCCGGAGGAGCTGTGGGCGGAGAGCCAGGCCAACTACGGTGAGCTGCCGGACGGCACCGCCCAGCTCGGCTGGGGCAGCCTGCCGCGCTGGTCGCTCCTCGACAGCGACGGCGAGGTCCTCCTCGACGCCGCGATACCGGGGGACCTGCGGGTCACGTCCTACCGCGCCCAGCGCGTGGAGTGGACCGGCACGCCGGTGACGAGCCCGCGCGCCGTCGTGGCCGCCGGTGCGGTGCACGTGAGCTGGAACGGCGCCACCGAGGTGGCCGCCTGGCGGGTCACGGACGACGGCGAGGAGGTCGCCACCGCCGAGCGCACCGGCTTCGAGACCGCCGTCGACCTCGGCGACGACGTCGGTCGCGGCGGCCTGGAGGTCGAGGCCCTCGACGCCGACGGCGAGGTGCTCGCCACCGCCCCCGTGGGCGGCTGATCCGGCGGTGGCTCACCGGCGCCGGACGTCCGTAGCATGGCTGGCGACGCGCGCGGGCCGGGTCGGCCCAGCAGCCAGCTCCCCGGCTCACTTGTCGAAAGGTAGGCCAGCATGCCCTCGCAGGACCTCATGGATGCCGCAGCCCGTGCGCTCGCCGCGCCGGTCACCGCCCGGTCCGTGGCCGGGATCGTCGACCACACGCTGCTCAAGCCCGAGGCCACGCCGGACCAGGTGAGCGCGCTCGTGGCGGACGCGCGACGGCTCGGTGCCTACGCGGTCTGCCTGTCCCCGTCGCTGCTGCCGCTCGCCGAGGCGAACGGCATCGCCGTGGCCGCGGTCTGCGGCTTCCCCTCCGGCGCCCACCACGCCGAGGTCAAGGCCGCCGAGGCCGCCCGCTGCGTCGCCGACGGCGTCGACGAGATCGACATGGTCGTCAACCTCGCCTTTGCGACCACCGGACAGTACGGCGCGGTCCGCGCCGAGATCGCCGCCGTCCGAGAGGCCGCCACCCCGCCCGTGGTACTCAAGGTGATCATCGAGTCCGCAGTCCTGAGCGACGAGCAGATCGTCGAGGTCTGCCGGGCGGCCGAAGCCGCCGGCGCCGACTACGTCAAGACCTCCACCGGCTTCCACCCAGCCGGCGGCGCCACCACCCACGCCGTCGAGCTCATGGCCCGCACGGTCGGCGGACGGCTCGGCGTCAAGGCGTCGGGCGGCATCCGTACCGCCGACGCCGCCCTGGAGATGATCGCCGCGGGTGCCACCCGGTTGGGCCTGTCCGGCACCGACGCCGTCGTGGCGGAGCTGCCGGCTGACTGACAGCCCGGACCGGCTACCGGCCCGACCGCACCTCGAGGACGTGTGCCGACCATCCGGCGGTCCGGCCGCACACGTACACCGAGCACATCATCGGTGGCGGCACGCCCAGATGATCGAGCAGGATCGCCCCCCAGAACATCGTGTTCGGGGCTCGCTCGTGAGCCGGCACGCCCCGCTCGGCGAGGACCTCCTCGGCTGCGGTGGCCACGGCATCGGCCGCGTCCAGCCGGCGCGCACCCATCTCGACGCACGCCTCGCGCACCACCTGCGCCCGCAGATCCGCCGGCAACGCCTCACCGAAGCCCGGAACTGCGCCGTGCCGCTCGACGAGCGCACGGACCGCGGGCCGGGCGTCACCGCTCCGTTCGGCCTCCTCGACCACGTCGAGACCGCGGGCGACGGCCCCGCCGAGGAACGGACTTCCCGCCACCGCGACCGCTGCCGCCAGGCACCCGGCGACGTCGGCGCCGACCTCGGCGGCCAGCCGCACGGTCCGGGTCGAGGGAGAGAGACCGTTCTCCGCGACCGCCAACCAGAACGCGTCCAGCGCCCGCACCGCCGCCGGGTCCGCCTCACCGCGCCAGCGCACCAGGAAGCGTTCGGTGGCCGTCTCCATCAGATCGACCTCACGCTGCGGCACCGCCGGGACGTCGACGCCGCGGGCTGACTGCGCCACGAAGCTCAGCGTCATCGCCGACGCCCGCGCCAGGTTGTCCAGGGCCTGCTCCAGCGAGATCTCGCTGAGCGGCCGGTACGACCACACGGGGGCGAGCTGGGCCAACGCCGAGAGCACGTCCGCGCGCGTGTCGCCGGTCCGGACCGGCAGGTGGTACGGCTCGGCCGGGGGCAGGTCCCGCTCGGTACCCGCCAGCAGGCCCCACAACCGGCCGAACGGCATGGCCCGGACCTCGCGCAGACCGATCCCGCGGTACCGGGGCGCACCGTCGTCGTCGACGGAGAAGATCGGAGCGGGCGGCCCGGCTGTGGCGCTCATCACGCGCAGGATAGGCGGGCAGGACAGACCCGGCGAAATCCGGGCACCGGCCCCTTTGGTGTCCGGGGAGGTCAGCGGGCCCGGCGACTCCCTATCCTTGCCCTGGACGGTCCCGCCGGTCGGTACCGGATCCGGCGAGAAGAGGAGCGGGCGTGAGCGACCTGATCGACACCACCGAGATGTACCTGAAGACGGTGTACGAGCTCGAGGAAGAGGACGTCGTGCCGCTGCGCGCCCGGATCGCCGAGCGGCTGGGCCATTCGGGCCCCACCGTGTCGCAGACGGTGGCCCGGATGGAGCGCGACGGGCTGCTCGTCCTCACCGACAACCGGCAGCTGCAGCTGACCGACGCCGGGCGCGAGCGGGCGGTCCAGGTGATGCGTAAGCATCGCCTGGCCGAACGGCTGCTGGTCGACGTCGTGGGCCTGGACTGGCCACACGTCCACGAGGAGGCGTGCCGCTGGGAGCACGTGATGAGCGAGCAGGTCGAGCGCCGGCTCGTGGACCTCCTCGACCACCCGCACGTCGACCCGTACGGCAACCCGATCCCGGGCCTGGGGGAGCTGGCCGAGCCCCGCCGACCCGGCGAGCCGTTCGGCCGCGCCGAGTCCGGCCCGCTCGAGTCCGGCCCGGCGGGGAGCCGGTCCGTGGCGCAGGACGGCGTGACGCGTCCGGGCCGGCCGCTGACCGACGTCGCCGCTGCGCCCGCCGGTCAGGCCGCGAGCCGGGAGGTCGTGCTCGAGCGGATCGGTGAGCCGCTCCAGGTGGACGTCGAGCTCCTCGCCCGGATGGCCGACGCCGGGCTGCGGCCGGGAACCCGCGTGGAACTGCGGGTGCTTCCCGGTGCCGACGTCGTGGCGTTGCACGTCCCCGGCGCCGAGATGGAGCTCGAGGTTCCCGAGGAGATCGCCCGTCACCTCTTCGTCTCCGGGTGAGCTTCGACACGCGCCGTGATCGAAATGTGACAGAGCGGTGTCCGGCTGGGTATGGTTCCAGCGCTTCACGATCCCTCCTTCGTGAAGTCTCCGGAGCGGCCGCCGAGCCCTGCCGCCACTCCGGGGTCGGTGCGAACAGAGCGAACGGCAGGGACTCGGGGGAACCACGGTTCTCGGTTCAGCACGGCGCGTAGCGGCGGGCGGGACCTTGGGGTGAAGTACGGCCACGGCCGTACCGGGCTGCTCCGGCCCGAACCCGACAGCTCACCCCGTAGGCGGTCAGGAGAGGTATTCGTTGTCAGACGTCACCACCAGGGGCCGGCACCGCGCTGCGGTGCGTCCGCGGACCCCACTTGCCCAGTTGTCCTTCTCGCCGCGCCGTAGCGTGCTCACGCTCGCGTCCTCCGGCCTCGCGCTGACGATGGCGGCCTCCTCGGCCGCCGCGGCGCCGGAGAACACCACCACGCAGGCGCAGCCCCAGGCCGACATCGCAGCCATCACCGACGAGGCTCGTGCGTCCCTGGTCACCAACCCGGTCGTCGAGACCCCGAGCAACGTCTCGTGGGAGCTCGAGGAGGCGACCGTCGAGGCCACGCCCCCGCCGGAGCCCGAGCCGGAGCCCGAGCCGGTCGAGACCCTCGACCGTTCCACCGGCGTCTCGCGTGACACCGTCCGCGAGGACGTCTCCTCGCAGGAGGCCGCCGAGACGAGCGAGCCGGCTGAGCCGGCCGAGACGCAGTCCGTCCCGGCGTCGGGCATCGGTCAGCAGATCGTCAATATCGCCCGGCAGTACATCGGCACGCCGTACGTCTACGGTGGCTCGACCCCGGCCGGCTTCGACTGCTCGGGCTTCACCCAGTACGTCTTCGCCCAGGTCGGCATCTCGCTGCCGCGTTCCTCGAGCGCCCAGTACGGCGCCGGCACGGTCGTGTCCGCCTCCGAGGCGCAGCCGGGCGACCTCATCTGGGCTCCGGGGCACGTCGGTATCTACACCGGCAACGGCAACCACATCGCCGCCCGCAACCCAGGTACGCCGCTGACCGAGGGTCCGATCTACCTGTCGAACCCGGTCTTCATCCGCGTCGCCTGAGATTGCCCACGCCCGCCACGCGCCGGGCGAGCACGGCGGATCCCTCGCGCAGACCACGGGCCCATCCCTGACGGGGTGGGCCCGTGGCGTGTCGCCGCCCCGGTTGTGCTCACGTGCCCGCCCCCGGCCGTTAAGGTTTGTGCAGGGGCAAGACAGAGGTCAACGCCACGTCAACAAGGGAGGCCGCCGATGACCCGGGAGAAGGTTGTCGTGGTCGGCGTCGACGGATCCGAAGCCAGTCACGGCGCCGTCGACTGGGCAGTCGCCGAGGCGCAACGCAGCGGTTGGCGACTGCACATCGTGTGCGCCTACGCGCTGCCGTCCTTCACCGCCGCCTCGCTGGACGGCGGGTACGCGGCCATGGACGACACCGCCATCCACCAGGGTGCGCAGACCGTCGTCGACGAGGCTGTGGCGCGCACCGAGAACTCGGGCGTCGAGGTGACCTCCGCGCTGGAGACCGGCGATCCGGCCGGGGTGCTCGTCGACCTCTCCCGGGAGGCCTGCCTCGTCGTGGTGGGAACGCGCGGCGGCGGGGGGTTCACCGACCGGCTGCTGGGCACCGTCTCCTCCGCGCTGCCGGCGCACGCGCACTGCCCGACGGTCGTCGTCCCGCTCGGCTCCAACCGTCCGTTCAGTCCTGTCCGCCGTGTCGTGGTCGGCGTCGACGGGTCCGAGTCGGCACGGATCGCGCTGCGCCGCGCGGTCGACGAGGCGATCCTGTGGGACGCCGAGCTCAGCGCCGTCGCGGCCGTGCCGATCGCCACCGGCGCCGGCGCCATGGCGTGGCTGCCGGCCGCGGTCGACCGCGAGGACGTCCTGGCGGACGTGCGCGAAGGGCTGCGCGTCGCCGTCGAGACCGCGGTGGGTGATCGCGAGATCACGGTCCGTCAGCACGCGCTCGACGGCAACGCGGCCGCCCTCATGGCGGAGTTCTCCACCGCCGTCGAGCTCGTGGTCGTCGGCTCCCGCGGCCGTGGCGGTTTCGCCGGCCTGCTCCTCGGCTCCACGAGTCAGGCTGTGCTGCATCACGCCGTGTGCCCGGTCATGGTGGTGCCGGCCCGCTCGGCCGACGAGGGACTCAGCCCCACCGACGTCCCGTGGAACCGGTAATGCAGCCGCCGCTCAGGCTCTGTCGCGGGCGCTGAGGAGCACCTCGCGCAGCCGCGTCATCGCGAGATCGAGATCGTCCTCGTCGATGATCAGCGGCGGCGCGAGCCGGATCGTCCGGCCGTGGGTGTCCTTGGCGAGCACCCCGGCGTCGGCGAGCAGTTCGCAGGTCTGACGACCGGTCAGCCCGAGCGAGGACTCCACGTCGAGACCGGCCCACAGCCCGACGGTCCGCGCCCGGGCGAGCAGCCCGTCGGCGACCATCGCATCGGTGCGGTCCCGGAGCATGCGGCCGAGTTCGCGCGCCCGGGCCTGCAGGGTGCCCGGTCGTAGCAGGTCCACCACGGCCAGGCCGACGGCGCAGGCGAGTGGGTTGCCGCCGAAGGTCGAACCGTGGGTGCCCGGGGTGAGGACGTCGAGCACGTCGCCGCGGCCGACGACGGCCGAGACGGGGACGATCCCGCCACCCAGGGCCTTGCCGAGGGTCGTCAGGTCGGCGCGCACGCCCGTGAGGTCCTGCGCCAGCGTGCTGCCGGCGCGTCCGAGGCCGGACTGGATCTCGTCCAGCACCAGCAGACTGCCAGCGTCGTCGCACAACCGGCGCAACCGGGGTAGATAGGTGTCCGGCGGGACGATCACGCCCGACTCGCCCTGCACCGGCTCGACGATCACCGCAACTGTGGTCTCGTCGATCGCCCGGGCCGCGGCATCCGCGTCGCCGTACGGCACGATGCGGAAACCGGGCGTATACGGACCGAACCCGTCACGGGCCTGCGGGTCGTCGCTCATCGAGACGATCGTCGTCGTCCGCCCGTGGAAGGCGCCCGAGGCTACGACGATGCTCGCCCGTCCCGCAGGCACCCCCTTGACCTCGTAGCCCCACTTCCGGGCCGCCTTGATCGCCGTCTCCACCGCCTCGGCGCCCGTGTTCATCGGCAGCAGCATCTCGGTGCCGGTCAGGTCCGTCACGGCATGCGCGAACGGTTCCAGGAGGTCGTGGGTGAACGCCCGTGAGGTCAGCGTCAACCGCTCGAGCTGGCGCTGTGCCGCGGCCACGAGCGCCGGGTGCCGGTGGCCGAAGTTCAGGGCGGAGTACCCGGCGAGGCAGTCGAGGTAGTGCCGGCCGGCGGTGTCGCTCACCCAGGCGCCCTCCCCGGCGGTGAGGACGACGTCGAGCGGCTGGTAGTTCGGGGCGAGATGTCTCACAACGTGGACGATACGAGGATCGGTGCGACTCCGGGCGCCGATCGCGCCGCTACGATGAGCCGCGGCCCGCTCTCGCGGCCGTCGCCATCCATCCAGGAGAGACCGTGCGCAACACGTGGAACCTCACCGTGCGCCTTGCCATCGACCTGTGTCGTAAGGCGAGCATGGTGTGTCCGGCGCCGGTCACCTGTGCCTGAGCCGCTGGCCTAGCACCGCCGCAGGCGAGTAGAGCCTGCCCGCCGGGACCGATCGGTCCGTCCCGCCGCGACCGCCCCGACGTCGGTCGCACGCACCCACTCGCGCCGTCGGCCAGCCCGCCGGCGGCGACCGCTGACCCGTCGGCGCCGCCACGTGCCGACCGCACCGTTCACGAAAGGTCATCGTCGTGTCCTCTTCCACCACCGACTCCTCTGCCACCACCGACGCCGGGAGCAGGCGTCGTCTCCGCCTGCCCTCCTTCAGCGTCCAGATCCTCATCGGCCTGGCCCTCGGCGCGTTGCTCGGCTGGGCCGCGCTGGCTCTCGGCGAGGGCGCTGACGGGGAGCCGAACTGGCTCACCGTCACCCTCGAGACCATCGGGTCCTCGTTCGTCAGCCTGCTGCGTGCGGTCGTCCCGCCGCTCGTCTTCACCGCCATCGTCGCGTCCATCGCCAACCTTCGCGGGGTGACCAACGCGGCCCGACTCGCCGGACAGACCCTGCTGTGGTTCGCGATCACCGCGTTGATCGCCGTCTCCATCGGTATCGGGCTCGGACTCGTGCTGAACCCCGGCGCCAACGCGGCCGTCAGCGCCGACGACGCCGCCGCCCCGAGCAGCACCGGGTCCTGGCTCGACTTCCTCCAGGGCCTCATCCCCGTCAACGTGCTCGGACTGGAGGCCTCCAGCGCGCTGGAGACCGCCGACGACGGCGCGGTGCTCGGCGTCGACACCGGCGTGAGCTTCAACGTCCTGCAGATCATCGTGGTCGCCCTGGCCATCGGTATCGCCGCGCTCAAGGTGGGCCGGAAGGCCGAACCGTTCCTCGCCTTCAACGCCTCGCTGCTCTCGGTGATCCAGACTGTGCTGTGGTGGATCATCCGTCTCGCGCCGCTCGGCACGCTCGGCCTCATCGGCCGCGCGATCGCCACCTACGGGTGGGAGTCGCTGACCAACCTCGGCACCTTCGCCGTGGCCGTCTACCTCGGCCTCGCGCTCGTGCTCTTCGTCGTCTACCCGGTGCTGCTGCGGGTGCACGGTCTCAGCCCGCTCAGCTACTTCAAGGGCGCCTGGCCGGCGATCCAGCTCGGGTTCGTCTCCCGCTCGTCAGTGGGGACTCTGCCGGTGACCGAGCGGGTGACGTACCGCAACCTCGGCGTGCCGCGCGCCTACGCCTCCTTCGCCGTCCCGTTCGGTTCGACGACGAAGATGGACGGATGCGCGGCGATCTACCCCGCGCTGGCGGCGATCTTCGTGGCGCAGTTCTTCGGTGTCGACCTCGCGATCACCGACTACCTGCTCATCGTCGTCGTCTCCGTGGTCGGCTCGGCGGCCACTGCGGGGCTGACCGGAGCGACGGTCATGCTGACGCTGACCCTCTCGACGCTCGGCCTCCCCCTGGAGGGCGTCGGTCTGCTGCTGGCCATCGACCCGATCCTCGACATGGGCCGGACCGCAGTGAACGTCGCGGGACAGGCGCTCGTGCCCACGATCGTCTCCCGCCGTGAGCGCATCCTCGACACGGACCAGTACTCCTCGGCCAACGCGGAGGACCTCTTCGCCGAGGACGAGAACGATGACGAGGACGATGGCACCGAGCGGGCCGACGACACGTCGGAGGAGTTGGTCGCCGACCGGGCCTGACCGTCCGATCGGCCCGTGCGGCTTCCGGTCCGTCCGGTGGCGGAACGCGGCCCGGCGTCACTGGGCGCCGGGCCGCGCGTCACCGGACCGGGTAGTCCGGGGCGTCGTCGAGGATCTCGACGGTCGAGTCCAGCGCCGTCACGGACAGGACGAAGCGCATCGCGTCGGGCGGCTGAATCACTCGGACCGGCAAGGTACGGGCGAGCCGGGCCAGGTGCGCGGCACCCGAGGAGTCCAGGAACGTCACGGTACGGGCGTCCACGTCGACCGGAAGCGCGCTCGCCGTGCACTCGGCGACGGCGGACGTCATCTCCTCGCCCACGGTGGCGTCGATGGCGCCGGAGAGCACCAGGCGGGTGCGTCCGGCGGAGAACAGAATGGACACCGTGCCGAAGGTGGCCGGTGCCGGCCAGTCAGGTGAGTCGCCCGAGGACGGCCCCGATGGCGGGCCCTGCGTCGGCATGTCGGGCCTACCTCTCGTATATGGGGAATTCCCCCTGCCTGCCCACCGTCCCACAGATCGACGCAGCCGGGGAGCCTTCACGGCTCGGACGCCCGCGCCGGCAGGGCGGTGGCGTGCCTGAACGGAGCACGTGCCCGGATCGACGGGTGATGTGCGCGGACAGACGAAAGGGCGCCACGGCGGCCCCGTGGCGCCCTCCGGTCGAGTCGGGTCGGGTCTGCGGTCGGCAGGTCCGCTGTGTCAGCCGGCTGCCGGCGAGGCGGTCTGCCCGCTGTGCTCACCCTCGCCGATCTCCTCGACGAGCTTGTCGTTGAACGCCGGCAGGTCGTCGGGCACGCGGCTGGAGACCAACCCGGCGTCGACGACGACCTCCTCGTCGACCCAGGTGGCACCGGCGTTGCGCAGGTCGGTCTGCAGGCTCGGGTACGAGGTCAGCGTGCGGCCGCGCACCACGTCGGCGTCGGTGAGGATCCAGCCGCCGTGGCAGATGACGCCGACCGGCTTGTGCTGAGCGAAGATGTCGCGGACGAACGAGACCGCAGCCGAGTCCAGCCGCATGTGGTCGCCGTTCGCCACGCCGCCGGGCAGCACCATGGCGTCGAAGTCACCGGCGTCGGCCTGGGCGGTGCCGAGGTCGACGCTCGCCTCGTGACCGTTCTTGCCGGTGATCGTCCCCGATTCGGGGGAGATGAGGACGGCCTGCGCGCCGGCGTCGGTGACCGCCTCCCAGGGGCTGGTCAGCTCGCTGTCCTCGAAACCGTTCGTGGCGAGGAAGGCCACCTTCTTGCCGTTCAGGTCAGCCATGCCGAACTCCTTTCCGGTACGTGGGGTGGAACGTGTCCCACGCTAAGGACCTCGGCGGGGGAGGGCATCCGGAGGCGGCGCGTCGTGCACGGCCGCCGCCAGGTACCCTGGTCCCCGGTTGCCGGCCCTCGTAGCTCAGGGGATAGAGCACCGCTCTCCTAAAGCGGGTGTCGCAGGTTCGAATCCTGCCGGGGGCACCCTGACACCGTTCAGCTGCCGATGAGGGCGGGAGGGGTCCATGCCGCCAGGACCAGGACGAGACCGGATCCCGGTCACCGACACACACGTCCATGTGTGGGACCTCACCGGTGGCCCGTTCGGTGTGCATTACCCCTGGATCACCTCCGGGCCGCTGCACCGCACACACACGTTGACGGAGATCGCCCCGCACCTGCCCGACTTCGCCGTCGACCGTCTTATCCTCGTCCAGGCCTCCGACAGTCTCGCCGAGACTGACGAACTGCTGCGCGCGGCGGATGATGAGGCGCCCGTGCGAACCGATGTCGTCGGCTGGCTGCCCCTGGCCGACGCAGGGGCGTGCGAGGAGGCACTCACCAGGCGCGCCGACGCACGGCTCGTGGGCGTACGCCACCTCATCCACGACGAGCCGGACACCGAATGGATGCTCCGCCCGGACGTCGCGGACGGCATGCGCGTGCTCGAGCGGAGCGGACTGACCTTCGACGCCGTGGCCGAGCGCCCGGATCTCGTGGCTCAGATCCCCACCGTGGCCGAGCGTCACCCGGACCTGACGCTCGTGCTCGACCACCTCGGTAAACCTCCGATCGCCTCCGGGTGGCACAGCGAGCCCGCCCGAGAGTGGGCCGCACAGCTCCGCGAGGTCTCGCGCGCCGAGACCGTGCGCGCGAAGATCTCCGGGCTCGGCACCGTCTCGCCCTCCCCGTGGCGCCCGGCGCACTGGCAGCCCTTCGTCGACCACGCCCTCGAATGCTTCGGACCGAGCCGATTGATGATCGGCAGCGACTGGCCGGTCTCGACCCTCGCCGGGGACTACCCGACGGTCATGGCCGGCCTGCTCGACGTCGTCGCGATGCTCTCCGAGGACGAGCGCCGCGCGATCCTCGGCGCGACCGCAGCCCGGACGTATTCCTGATCGCCCCACCGCCCGTGCTATACCTCGAGGCCGGACCGCCCCGTCCGCGGGGTGGCTCGACCGCCACCGGAGACGAAGGACGGACTCGATGGAGCCAGCGACGACGCCGGTCACGCCGCGGTGCGTACTCGGCTGCGCCGCTCTTGCGGGCCTGTACCGGCCGGTCGCGGAGGAGGAGGCCCAGGCCGCTCTCGAGGCTGCGTGGGAGCTCGGGGTTCGTCGGTTCGACACCGCCCCCCATTACGGCGTGGGACTCTCCGAGGAACGGCTCGGCCGGTTCCTGCGGACCAAGCCCCGGGACAGCTTCACGATCTCGACCAAGGTCGGCCGGTTGCTCGTGGACGATCCGGCCGCCGTCGACGGCACCGACGAGTTCTACGGCACGCCCCGGCGCTCGCGGCGCCGGGACTACACCGCCGACGGCGTGCTCCGCTCGCTCGAGGAGTCTCTGGAACGCCTGGGCCTGGATCGCGTGGACCTCGCGCTCGTCCACGACCCCGAGGACTTTATGGACCAGGCGCTCGACGAGGCCGCACCGGCACTGTCGCGCCTACGGGCGGAGGGAGTCCTCAACGGGTACGGCGTCGGTACGAACGTCACCGGGACGGCCCGCCGGTTCGTCTCGGAGACCGACGTCGACACCGTGATGATCGCCGGCCGGTACTCGCTGCTGGACCGGCGCGCCGAGGAGGGGTTGCTCGACCTGTGCCACGACAGGGACATCCGCGTGCTGGCCGCCGCGGTGTTGAACTCGGGCATCCTCGTCGACCCTGCCCCCGGAGCCCGCTTCAACTACGCGCCCGCGCCCGACTGGCTGCTCGCGGCGGCCCGGCACATGGACGGGGCGTGCGCGGCACACGATCTCCCGCTACGCGCCGCGGCCCTGCAGTTCCCCGTTCGGCACCCTGCCGTGGACGCGGTGGTCCTCGGCGCCGGTTCCGAGGCCACGGTGCGCGACTCGGTCGCGTGGCTACGCGCCCCGGTGCCGGACGAGCTGTGGGCCGAGCTCGACGCGTTGCTGCCGGAGCAGGATCGGCTGCCCTGACGACCTGGATGCGCACAGCTGTTCGCCTGGCACACCGAATGGGCGTCAGGTACCCGTCCGGAGCGTGGCAGGAACCTGCCATGGCCGCTTCCGGCCACGCTCAACGGGCACTTTTGGGGGCATCCTGGACTCACAGGCGGATACCGTCCTGGTGTCCCGGGCTTCCGGAGGGACATCCCGCAAGGGGTGTGGGGGCCCGGGGCCGTAGTCTTCCTCCACCACGGAGGTTCACCCCGCCGGGGCGACGCCGCAAAGATGCGTTTGCGTCGGAACGGCGTCAGGGTCCATGCTGTGTGCCAGATGGAGCGCGACGCCTGCCCCCCTGCGCGTCGCGCTCCATCGTCCACGTCAGGCCGGTGCGCGCGAGAATCGGCCCGGCACGCCGGTGACCCACCCCGGAACGAGGCAGTTTTCGGCGAGTCTGCGGCGCGGCTCCACGCCTGAGAGGCTCCCGCTACCTACCGTGGAGGAATGACGCCTGCGTTCTTCCGCCGCAGTGGGACGGCCCGCCGCCACGCCGCCGCCCCGGTCAAGTCCGGCCGGCGCTCGCCCGAGACCGCGCCGGCGACCGACGGTGCCGCCTTCGGTGCGGTCACGCCGGCCCGTTCCGCCCCTCGTGCTGTCCCGCAGCAGCGCGCCGACGTCGTCCGTGCGGCGGCGGCCGGCTGGCGGGAGAAGCTCGTCGAGCTCGGCGGGGCCAGCACGTTGGCCGATCTCACGCTGCTCGGTGACGCCGTCATCGACCTCACTGCCGCCCACCCCTCGGGTCTTGCCCAGCTCTACGCCGGGCGGCCCACGAGGCTGAGCAACCTCGTCCGGGAGGGCGCCGCACAGCACGCCGCGCGCCGCAACGCCCGCACGGTGCGCGCCCGCGCCGACGAGCTCGCCCAGCGCTACGGCCTCGCGCCGACCTACCTGGCGATCGGCGTCGCCACCTGGACCGAACTCCCGGATCCTGCTGCTCCGGACACGAGCGACACCCGAGAGGTGGTCCTCGAGGTCTCCTCGGACCCGCGCCACGCCCACGCCGACCATGCCGCGTCCTCCGCCGGCCCGGTCGTGCCGGACCAGGGCGAGTCCGACGACGAAGACGAGGGCAGCACCGACGCCGGATCGGCCGCCGCTCCCACTGCTGACGCCCCCGATGACGGCTCCCAGCCGCTGCCGCCACCGGCGCCGTCGCCAGAGTCCGCGGCGTCGCCGGAGTCCGGCCCGCAGGCACCTCGGACCGCCGGGGACGCGCCGGAGGCATCCGACCGCGCAGAGCCCGGCGCGGAGCCGGAGGCCGCGCCCGAGGCCGCGCCGGACATCACCCCGGACACCGACCCGGTGGACGTCGCAACCGCTCCGGCGGACCAGTTGCGCGCCCCGGTCCGCACCGTCCACGCCCCGGTGCTGCTGCGACCGGTCCGGCTGACCGCGGGCGTCGGCGCGGACACCGACGAGTCGCTCCATCTCGAGTCCGCCATCGAGGTCAACCCGGTGCTGGTCCGCGCGCTGCGCGCCGCCGGGATCGAGCAGGACCTCGGGGCCGTCGCCCGCTCCGCCTATACCGAGCACGGATTTTCCCCACGCGCGGCGTTGCACGAGCTCGCCGCCCTCGGTGCGGCGCACCTGCCCGGGTTCGAACTCACCGAACGCCTGGTCGTCGGGCCCTTCGTCCACCCCGGGCAGGTCCTGGTCGACGACCTCGACGCGATGGCGGACCATCTCCCTGGCTCCGACGTGGTCGCGGCCCTGGCCGGGGACGAGGACGCGCGCGCGGCGCTCGACGTACCGCTGCCGCCGCACGTGCCGAGCGACCGCGCCCCGGAGGACGAACGCGGCGTCGGAGACCTCGACGTCGACCAGGCGCACGCCGTCGACGCCGTCGCCACCGGACGCCCCGTGTTCTTCGACGCCCCGCCCGGTGCCGACGTCGTCGGCACCCTGGCTGCCGTCGTCGCCGACGCCGCCGCCTCCGGCCGTACCACCGTCTACGTGCCCGGGTCGCGCCGCACCGGTAAGGCGCTGCTGACGCGGCTGCGCGACCTCGGTCTTGAGGAGCTGCTGCTCGACCTGGCGACCGACGACC
This sequence comes from Georgenia deserti, assembly GCF_042680605.1. Lineage (NCBI taxonomy): Bacteria > Bacillati > Actinomycetota > Actinomycetes > Allobogoriellales > Allobogoriellaceae > Georgenia > Georgenia deserti. The sequence continues at coordinate 354,917 of NZ_JBHUEE010000002.1, read as the reverse complement.
GGTGGCGCGAGACCGCTCCGCAACGCCTGCGTGCGGGCCTGGACCCGGTCCGCGTCGAGGTCGACGACGAGGCGATCCGCCGGGTGCGTGAGGACCTGACGGCCACCCGCCGCGAGCTCGGCGACTACATCGACGGGCTGCACGCCGCTCACGAGCCCTGGGGCGTCTCCGCGTACGACGCGCTGCAGGAGCTCGCCCGTCTCACCGCGGAGCGCCCCGGGCCGCGTACCCGCGTCCGGCTCGGTGAGCAGGCTCTGCGCCGGCTCACCGGCGCCGAGCTCGAGGAGGCGCGGGACCTGCTCGTACGTGCCTCCGCCCTCGGTGCGTTCACCCTCCGTCCGCACGACACCCCGTGGTACGGGGCGCGCCTGACCGACGCGACGAGTGCGTCGGCCGCGCTCGAGCGCACCCAACGGCTCGGCGAGCTGACGCTGCCGGCCCTCATCGACCAGGTCGGCCGGGTGACCGCCCAGACCGGCCTGGAGCGGGCCACCACCCTTGAGGAGTGGTCCGAGCAGCTGCGGATGTTGGACGGCGTCGCCGAAGCACTGGACGTCTTCCAACCGCAGATCTTCGAGCGCTCCGCGGCCGACATGGCCGTCGCGACCGCCTCGCGCGCGTGGCGCCGGGAGAACGGCGTGGCCATGAAGGGCAGCGTCCGCCGCCGGCTGCGCAAGCAGGCCAAGGACATGCTTCGTCCCGGCCGGCCGGTCTCCGACCTGCACGCCGAGCTGGTGCGCGTCCAGGAGCAGCGGGAGATCTGGCGACGGCACAACCCCGCCGGCGGTTGGCCGCGGCTGCCCGACGGACTGGCCGAGATCAAGCAGACCGAGGCAGAGGTGCGCGCCGATGTCGAGGCGCTGCAGCCCGTCATCGGGACGGGCGCGGGGCTCGCCGACCTCACGACGATGCCCCTGGCCGAGCTGCGCGAGCGGATGAAGGAGCTCGGCCTCGACGCGCCGTCCCTGCGGTTGTTGCCCGAGCGGACCCAGGTGCTCGGCGAACTCCGCGACCGCGGGCTCGGTGAGCTCGTCGACGACCTCGCCGAGCGGCGCGTTCCCACCGCCCTCGTCGGTGCGGAGCTGGACCTGGCCTGGTGGTCCTCGGTACTCGAACGCATGCTGCGCACCGCACCGGCGCTCGCCGGCCACGACGGCCCCGCCCTGCAGGCGCTGGCGCAACGGTTCCGTGAACTGGACGCGGCGCAGGTCGATTCGCTCGCCGGACCGGTCCGCCGCGCCGTCGCCGAGGGAATCCGGACCTCGGTGCGCGCGCAACGGGAAGTCTCCGCCCGGCTCTACCACGCGCTGGGGGAGCCCCACGGCGTCGACCTTCGTGACCTCCTGCGCCGCTACCCGGGCCCGACGGCGGTGGCCCGCCCGGTCTGGCTGATCGCGCCGATGATGGTGCCGCAGATCGTGCCCGAGGGCAGCACGATCGATCTGCTGGTGCTCGACGGCGTTCAGCACCTGCCCGTCGAGCAGGCCGTCTCCTTGCTCGCCCGCGCCCGCCAGGTTGTCCTCGTCGGCGACTCCCGCCGGGGCGGCGACGGACTGGTCGGGGCGCTTGCCCCTGTGCTGCCGTCCGTGACGCTGCCGACGGAACGTGCCCAGCGCGACGAGGGCATTTCCGCCTTCCTCGCGCGCCACGGTTACGACGGCGTCATCCGGTCCGTGCCGGCACCGCCGTCCGCCTCCCGGATGCGGCTGGACGTCGTGGACGGGTTCGGCATGCCAGGCCCCGGACGCGAGGCGGTCGAGTCGGTCCAGCCCGAGGTGGACCACGTCGTCGATCTCGTCATCGAGCACGCCCTGACGACGCCCGAGGACTCGCTCGCGGTGGTCGCGCTCAACGACCGGCACGCCGAGCGGGTCCGCGACGCGGTCGGTGCCGCCGTCGCGAACAGCCCGGCCGTGGCCGAGTTCTTCCGGCCGGACCGGGAGGAGCCGTTCACGGTCCTCGAGGTTGACGCCGCCAGCGGGCTCCGGCGCGACGTCGTCATTCTCTCGGTCGGCTTCGGCAAGACCCCGCACGGGCGGGTCCTGCACCGGTTCGGCGTCATCTCCCAGCCCGACGGACTCGCGTGCCTGGTGGACACCCTCGACGCCGTGCGCCACCAACTCGTCCTCGTCAGCTGCATCGGGCCGGGTGACCTGGACCGGTCCCGCTTGAAGCAGCCGGGACCCCAGCTACTGGCCGACCTCATCGAACAGTCGGCCACCGGCGAACTGCCCGCCCAGCAGGCGGACTCGGGGGAGGTGGAGCGGCCGGACCAGCTCCTCGTCGACCTCGCCGAACGCCTCTGGCGGCTTGGCTTGACCGTCGTGCCGCGCTACGGAGTCGACGGCGGGGTGCGCATCCCGCTGGCGATCGGGCACCCGGACCTGCCGGGCGAGCTGGTCGTGGCCGTGCTGACCGACGACGACGAATATGTCGCGGAGGCCTCCCTGCGTCGACGCGACCGACACTGGGTCGAACGGCTCGCCGCTCGCGGCTGGCGTGTGCACATGGCCTTCTCGGCGGCGGTCTTCATGGACCCGCAGGCCGAGGCTCGGGCGATCTACGACGAGGTGCTCTCGATCGTGCAGGAGCGTCAGGCCGCGGCGGCAGCCGCGCGGCCGGCGGCCGAAGACATGACAGCCTTGCCCCACACCTACGACGACGCCCCCGCCGGGCAGGTCGACGGGGACCCGGACAGCAACGCGGCGCCCGGCACTGACGAGCCGCCGGCAGAGAACGCGCCGAAGCTGCGCCCACGCGGCCCCCGACCCCAGGTGGTGCCCGGGCTGCCGCTGGCGGCCTACAGTGACGACCAGCTCGACGAGCTCGTGGCCTGGATCGAGTCCGACGGTGCCGGCCGGGACGACGGTGAGCTCATCGAGGAACTGCGCGGCGAGCTCGCCCTCACCCGGCGTGGAGCGCAAATCGACGCGGTTCTCGGGCACGTCGTCCGACGGCGGGGCTGAGGCTGGCTCCGGCGATGGCTCACCGGCGTGTGGTGCGCCTCTCCGACGTCGACCGGCGCCGCCTCGAGGCCGGCGAGATCAGCGATCCGACACAGGCGTTGCACGAGCCGGAGAACTCCGGGCGGCACGACGCCGGTGCCGAGCCCGACCGGGGCGTGCCGCGCTCGGAGAACGACGAACGCCTCCGCCGGGACATCCCACCCCACTGGGGAAGCACTAGTCATTGACCGCTCGGGGGGATTACGGGGCGACACCCGGGACTGGCCTCGTTCCGAAGTGGTTTGATCCCAGCGTTCCCAGCGCGAGCCTCACCCGGTGGACCGCGGTCTTGACCGGTGACGGCGGACTGCCGCCCGGTTCGCGCACCGGACGGAACAGTACCGTCGGGTTCCGTTCCGCGTGATGTCGACGACGACGGCCGTGCATCCGTCGCTTGGCGTTTCCCCCGCCGCACATCGTCTGAGCCGGTGCATGCCCCGGGTGGTGAGGTGAAGGGCAGTACCGACGCTGATGACGGCGGCAAGTACCTTGGGCAGCGACATGTGATCGTCGCGGTAGTGCAGGTGCCAGCCCTCGCCGTCGTGGTCAGTCAGCCGAGGGTAGGCGGTAGCTGCGGCCATCTGTCGGTTGAGGAGGTCTGCGCGACGGTGCGGGTCGCGGGCGTCGACGACAGTCAACCACTCGTCGATGACCCGGCGGGTGTTCTCGTGGTCGTCCGGCGGCCCGGGAACGGGGAACTCCATCGTCATGCCGAAATCCCTTGTGCGACTCACGATCTCGTCCCGGCTGTCGGGCCAGCAATTCGCCAGGGAACCGGCGAGCAGCACGGCATACTCGCCGTAAGGGTTGAGATGCATAAGGGCATTACAGCACCGTGGCCGTCATGACGCGAATGCCGCAGGAGCCGGTCCCTGTCGCCAGAGTGACGCCGCCTCACGAACACGCCTGGCGGCCCGAGTCACGCCACCTCACATCGGAGGGTGTGATCGTGTACGTACGGTGCGTCGCTTGTGGAGCCAGGCGGGTGGATCTGCAGGTACACCCTCAGATCCCCCCGTTCGCCATCAGTAGGGCGTGGTAAGCACCTCCCGGCGTGCAGCGCTCGACTCCGTCGCCCGACGGCCAAGCGCCCCTCCTTGAGGGGACATGTCGGTCTCGGTGGCCGGGCGACGAAGCCGAGCCCTCCTGTGCTTGGTAGTCAGCTCTGCTGCCCGCGGCCGGACTGTGCGGCCAGCAGGTCGCGGATCTCCTGCAGGACCAGCACGTCCTCGGCCGGTGCCTCCGGAGCCTCCTCCTCGCCGGCCTTGCGCCGCTCGGCCAGCTTGTTCAGCGGCATCACCACGAGGAAGTAGATCGCCGCGGCGACCAGGAGGAACTGGATGATCGCCGTGAGGACGGCCCCCGGAAGCATCGTGGCTTCGCCGACCGTGACGTGCCAGATGTCGGTGAAGTCCGGCTGGCCGACCAGTCCGGCGATGAGCGGGTTGATGACATGGTCGACGAGGGCGGTGACGATCGCCGTGAAGGCGGTCCCCATGACCAGACCGACCGCGAGGTCGACGGCGTTGCCCCGGGCGATGAACTCCTTGAATCCAGCGAGCATGACGTGTCCTATCTGCGTGTGCGTACGCACCGGTCATTTCACTGACCCGGGAGAACGGCACGGAGGGGAGCCCACGCACCCGAGCCAACGAGAACGGTAGCGTCAGATTCGTCGGCAGCCACGTACAGGTAGTGCGCCATGTCGCGCGTGTCGCCCAGCAATCCGCCGCCGCCGGACCCGGCAGCTCTCGCCAGGACCACCACGTCGCGCGCGACGACGCGCGCAGCGTCGCCGCTCGGTTCGGCACCGGCGGGCGCGGGAGCTACCAGGTCGAGACGTTGACCGGGCCGGGCGAGCTGGGCGGTCGCGTCGTCGGCCACGGGGACCGGGACCACCACCGTGCCCGGCGGTGCCGAGGCCGAAAGCCCCGGTCCGGTGAGCATGGCGGGTTGCAACGCCGTCCCGGCGCCGAGGCCCACCGCCAGGGGCCGACCGACGGCGTCGTCGATCGCGGTCAGCACCCGGTCCGGAAGCGCCCGAGCGGGAACGTCACGCACGGCGAGGTCGGAGGACGTCAATCTGGTCCCGGCAGGGACGTCGCCGGTGACGACGACCGCAGGCTCGGTGGGCGGCGGAGCCGGCCGGACCGCCTCCAGGGTGATCGCGGCGGCGGCCGCGACGCACACGGCGGCGAGCAGGTGACGCCGGCGCCACAGGAATCGGCGCGCTCGCGCTCGGATCGAGGACGACGGCGGAGGTGCGGGACGGGCCAGCATGCCGCGACCGTAAGCCGGCGGAGGCTGTCATGACCGGGCGGTTCCGCCGACCTGGGGACGGGGCAGCCGCGGGCAGACCGGTTGTGGACAGCCCGTCACATCAGCCGATAGTCGGCACGTCGTCGATGTGAGCGTGACCAGTCAGGAGGAGGCTGCCTTCGCGGGGGCCGACGACGAGCTCGAGGAGGACGATGTACCCGACCCCGACGTACCCGACCCCGACGAGGACGAGTTCGACGAGCCGGGGGAGCCGGAGGACGACCCGGAGGAACTCGAGGAGTCCGAGGAACTCGACGAGTTCGACGAGCTCGAGGAGGAGCCGGTTCCGCTGCGGGCCTCGGCGCGCGAGTCCGTCCGGTAGAAGCCTGAGCCCTTGAACATCACGCCGACCGATCCGAAGAGCTTGCGCAGATTGCCGCCGCACTCCGGGCACTCGGTCAGGGAGGCGTCGCTGAAGGACTGCTTGACCTCCAGCTCGCGACTGCAGGACGTGCAGCGGTAGGCATAGGTGGGCACGGGGACCTCCGTCGAAACCTCGGGGAGTGTTGGCACTCCGCATCGTCGAGTGCCAATGGTACTCCCGCGGCGTGGTGGCGCGCAGTGACGCGGCACACCGCTGGTTACGCTCGGTGACGTGCATGAATCCTCGGCGCTGCGCAAAGCGCTCCTCGTCGTCCTCGCCGCCGCGGTGGCGATCGCCGCCGTCGGCGTCGCGGTGGGGACCGGCATCGTCCGCCGTCCGCTGCCCGACCACGGCGGGACGCACACGCTCGACGGGCTCGACCGCGAAGTCGAGGTCGTCCGCGACGAGCGAGGCGTCCCGCAGATCTACGCCGACACCGACGAGGACCTCATGCGCGCCCAGGGGTACGTGCACGCCCAGGACCGCTTCTTCGAGATGGACTACCGCCGGCACGTCACCTCCGGCCGCCTGTCCGAACTCGTGGGGGACAACGAGACCGCCCTGCAGGCGGACATGGTGGTACGCACCCTGGGATGGCGCCGCGTGGCCGAAGAGGAGTGGCAGCTGCTCTCCAACGAGGCGCGTTCCCTGTACGAGGCCTACGCCGAGGGTGTCAACGCCTACCTGAGCGATCACGAGGCCTCCGAGCTCGGGCTCGAGTACACCGTGCTGGGCACTACCACCGACCTGCGGCCGATCGAGCGGTGGGACCCGATCGACTCCCTCGCCTGGCTCAAGGCCATGGCCTGGGACCTGCGCGGCAATTACGCGGCCGAGCTGGGCCGGGCGGCCGCGCTGCGCACCCTCGGTGACGTCGGCCGGGCCGAGGAGCTCTATCCCGCCTACCCCTACGAGGACCACGCGCCGATCATCGCCCCCCAGGAGGAGCGAGCTGCGGCCGAGTCGCAGACGGTCGGGACCGGCGGTGCGGACGAGCCCGGCCGCGGCCTCGGCGACGAGGACGGCGTGGCCGAGGCGTTCGCGGACCCGGCCGTCGAGCGTGCGTTCGACGCCACGCGCCGCGCCCTCGACGCCGTGCCCACCACGCTCGGGCGTGGCGAGGCGGTGGGGTCCAACTCCTTCGTCGTCTCCGGCGAGCACACCGCGTCCGGCAGCCCGGTGCTCGCCAACGACCCGCATCTCGCCCTGGCGGCACCCAATCTCTGGTCTCAGGTGGGGCTGCACTGCACCGAACGCAGCCAGGACTGCACCTTCGACGTCGCCGGATTCTCCTTCGCCGGCATGCCGGGCATCATCATCGGCCACAACGACCAGCTCTCCTGGGGGCTGACGAACCTCGGCGCCGACGTCACCGACTTCGTCCTGGAACGCACCTACGACGACGGCACCTACCTGCGCGACGGCGCCCGCGTGCCGCTGCAGACCCGCCGCGAGACCATCGAGGTCAACGGCGGCGAGCCCGTCGTGCTGCGGGTCTCCACCACCGAGCACGGCCCGATCGTCTCCGACGTGCTCGCGGAGACGTCGGTGGCCGGATCGGTGCCCGTGCCGGACGGCTCACCGCCGGCCGGGTTCTCCAGCTACGCCGTCGCGCTGCAATGGACCGCGCTGACGCCCGGCCGCTCCGCCGAGGCGATCTTCACGCTCAACCGGGCCGAGGACGCCGACGGCGTCGCCGCAGCCGCGGCGCAGTTCGACGTCCCGTCCCAGAACATCGTCTTCGCCACGGCCGACGGCGACATCGGCTACCAGGCCCCCGGACGCATCCCGCTGCGCGGGGACGTCCCGGGCGCTCCGGTTCCGGCCGACGGCTCGTGGCCCCGTCCGGGCTGGGACTCACGCTACGACTGGCAGGGCTGGGTCCCGGCGGCCGAACTGCCGGCGACCCAGAATCCGGACGAAGGGTTCATCGTCGCCGCCAACCAGGCCGTCGCGCCCCGTGGCAGCGGACCGTTCCTCACCCGTGACTGGGACTCCGGACACCGCTCCCAACGCATCCGGGAGCTCATCGAGTACGACATCGCCCACGGCACCGACATCACCGTCGACCGGGCGAACGAGATCATGCTCGACGACGCCAACCCGTTCGGGCCGGCAATCGTCCCCGCGCTGGTCAGCGTGCCCGTCGAGGACGGCTTCGTCGAGGACGCCGTGGATCTGCTGCGGCAATGGTCCGCGGACGGATTCCCCACCGACACCAGCTCGGCCGGCGCCGTGTACTTCAACGCCGTGTGGACCAACATCCTCGAGCTCACCTTCGCCGATGACCTGCCCGCGGCGCAGGCACCCGACGGGGGATCCCGCTGGCTCCTCGTCGTCGAGCGGCTGCTCGAGGATCCGGAGAACGTCTGGTGGGACGACCGGACCACGGTCAACGTCGTCGAGGGGCGCGACGAGATCCTCCGCCAGGCTCTCGTCACCGCCCGTCATGAACTCACGAACACGATGGGCAAGGATCCGGCCGACTGGGAGTGGGGCAAGCTGCACCGTTTCGCGCCGCAGCACCCGGTCCTCGGTGGTGAGGATGTGCCCGCTCCGGTGCGATGGCTGTTCAACCCGTCGTCCATCGAGGTCGCCGGCGGCACGTCCATCGTCAACGCCACCTCGTTCTCCACCTCCGCCGTCGATGAGCTCGGCCGCCCGGACTTCACCGTCACCCGTGGCCCGGCGTTGCGCATGGCAGTGGACATGGCGGACCTCGACGCCTCCACCTGGGTGACCTCCGGCGGGACGTCCGGCCATCCGGCCTCGACCCACTACACCGACCAGATCGAGGCATGGGCCACCGGCGAGACCTATCCGTGGCCGTTCAGTCGCGAGGCCGTCGAGGAGGCCGAGGAGGTGCGCATGACGCTGGAGCCGCCCGGGTAAGCCACGGGGCGTCGGTGCGGCACATGCGGTCGGCTAGATCCGCAGCTCGAGATCCACCGCGCCCGGCTCCGCCAGCGTGAAGGCGGTGGTGGCACCGTCGACCGAGAGCTCGTAGTCGCCGAGGAAGCCGGAGAACGTGAGCCGGCCGGCCGCGTCGGTGCGCAGCGTCGTCGGCTCCAGCCACCACTCGCCCCGCACCAGGTTGCGCAGCCGGGTGTACGCCGGCTTCGGGGAGCCGTCGGCGCGCAGCAGCCCGCCCGGGGCACCCAGCCACATGCCGCGGTCGGACAGACCCCAGTAGGTCGCCGCCTCGACCGACGGATGGGACAACAGTGTCCGGTAGTGCCGCTCGATCTCCTCGGCCTGGCGCTCCTCACCCTCCGGCGAGCTCGGCCAGGTCTCGACCTGCCAGTCGTTGAGGTCGTCGATGTAGCCGGGCATGAGCTCGCCGCTGAGCAGCGTGGTCTCGGTGAAATGAATCGGGATGTTGTACCGGGAGAAGCGCTCCAACACCTCGAGCGTGCGCTCCTCACCCCAGTACCCCTGGTGCATGTGGGACTGCAGGCCGAGCCGGTCGATCCGGATGCCCGCTTCCAGGACCGCCTCGATGAGGCACTCGTACGCCGTCGACATGTCGAAGTCGTTGAGCAGCAGCGTGGCCGCGGGGTTCGCGGCCCGCGCCTCCTCGAACGCCATCCGCACCGTTTCCACCCGGCCCATCCGGCGCGCCAGCGGGGTGATGGCGTTCTCCTCGGCGGTGAAGACCGGCATGATGACGGCCTCGTTGATGGCGTCCCAGGTGTCGATGACGCCGGCGAAGTCGCTCACCTCCCGGCGGATCCGTTCGCGCTGCAGTCGTTCGACCTCGTGGCTGTCCCTGCCCAGCAGCCACCTCGCCGAGACGGTGTGCCACACGAGCGGGTGCCCCTTGAGCCGCACGCCGTGGTCGGCGAACCAGCGGGCCGCGGCCAGCAGGCGATCGGTGTCCGGCCTGGCGGGCTCGGGTTCGAACCGGCCCCAGTAGAACGGGAGGGTCGCCGTGTCGAACAGCCCGAGCCAGGCCTCGGCGAGGACGGCGTCGTAGTCAGGATCCTCGGACGCGCCGACGGCGTGGTCGAGGAGGTCGAACCCGATGCAGCCGAAGCCGAAGGCGTGCCGGGTCTGCCGGACGAGGACGTCCCGGCCGGCCAGCGGGTGCTCGTCCCGCCCCAGGACGGTCACCGTCACCTCGCCGCGACGGTGGGCGAGCGCCGGATCGGGGGAGCGGCCAGGTGCCGGCGGCGTGAAGAGGGAGTGCGAGGCCATCACGCGGTGGCCTGTCGCCGGGCCTCCCGCTGAAACGCGCTGCCCTCGAGCAGGAACCACCGATCGGGAGTGATCACCGCCGGGATCGGTACGTCGTGCTCGTCCGCGGGCAACAGCATGTCGGCGATGAGCTCCTCGTCGAAGACCATGGCGAAGATGGGCGTGCCCGGGGCGACGTGCGGCAGCACCCGGTCGTACCAGCCGCCCCCCTGCCCCAGCCGCGTGCCGGCGGCGTCGACGGCCAACGCCGGCGCCACGACGGCGTCGGCCTGACCTATCGCCTCGGTGGGCATCGTCGGACCCGAGGGCTCGGGAGGTCGGCCCGGGGCGCGTACCTCGAGATCCTCCGGCCCCCGGTAATCGGCCCACTCGCGGCACAGGCCGGGACCCAGGACGGGCAGCAGCACCCGCGTGCCGCGCTCGCGGAGCGCCTCCAGCAGCGCGTGCGTGCTCGGCTCCGTCTCACGGGAGACGTAGGCGGCGACACACTCGGCCGACCCGATCGCCTCCATCGCATGGGCGGCCAGCGCCTGCCCGGCACGCTCACGCTCTTTGCGCGACCGAGCCTGGCGCGCCGCCCGTACGACGGGTCTGAGCACCTGCTTGGCGTCCTCCGTCTCGAGGCCGTCCGTCTTTGGCAAGGCCACCTGCGTACGGTGCATGGCCCCCAGTCTCGCAGGCGGACTCGCGACTGGCCACCGGATCCGGGCCGATAACCTCGGGGGCATGTCTGCATTCACCCCGCGCCTGCGCAAGGCCGTCGTCCCGGCCACCGGACGCGGCCTCCGCTACGCGCCCGCCACCAAGGCCGTGCCCAAGGAGATGCTGCCGCTGGTGGACAAGCCGATCATCGAGTACCTCGTCGAGGAGCTGGCAGAGGCCGGAATCGAGGACGTGCTCATGGTGACCGGGCGCGGATCGGTGGCCATCGAGGACCACTTCGACGCGGCACCGGAACTCGAGGCCGCGCTCGAGAAGCAGGGCGACCCGTCACGGCTGGCGGCCGTGCGGCGCTCCTCGGCGCTCGCGCGGACTCACTTCGCGCGGGCCGACGCCGACGCCGGGACGGGCGAGGCCGTGCTCCGGGCGCGGGACCACGTCGACGGCGAACCCTTCGTGGTGGCCCTGGCCGACGACCTGATCGGTGAGGACGAGACGCTGCTCGTCGACCTCGTCGCGGCGCAGGAGGCACTCGGGGGATCGGTCCTCGCGCTTGCCGAGGTCGAACCGGACGAACTGGAGACCGTTGCCGCCACTGTCGAACCGACCGAGGTGACGGTCCGGGACGTGCCGATCGGCGACGTCGTCACCGTCCGGGAGCTCGTCACCGGCCCTCCCGCCGAACCCGGTGTGCGGCACCTCGTGCCGCTGGGACGGATGGTCCTGACCCCGGCGGTCTTCGCTGCGCTGGAACAGCAGGGGCCGGGCAACGGTGGCTCGGTCGACCTCACCGACGCCCTACGTGCCCTCACAGCCACCGACGCCGACGGCGGCGGACTGCACGGCGTCGTCTTCCGCGGTGTACGGCATCGCACCTCCGACAAGCTCGACTACCTCAAGGCCGTCGTCGCGCTCGCGGCCGACCGCGACGACCTCGGTGCCGACTTCTCCGCCTGGCTCAGCCGATGGGTGGAAGGTCGGCACGTCGAGCTCTCCTCCCGGCCCGACGGCGAGGCCCCGCGTCCCCCGGCGGCACCATGAGAAGCGTCCAGGAGCATCTCGCGGCCTGTCTCGCGGCGGTGGGCCCGCTGCCGCCGCTCGACGTCCTGCTGCCGGACACGGTCGGCTGCGTCCTGGCCGAGGACGTCGTCGCCGTCGCGGATCTCCCGGTCGCCGACCTCGCCGCCACCGATGGCTATGCCGTCAAGGCCGAGGAGGCCCGCACCGCCGCGCACAGGTCGCCGACCACGTTGCGGGTCCTCGACGAGGTCAAGGCGGGGGCCAGTGACCCGATCCGCCTGGTTCCCGGCACTGCCGTGCGCATCGCCTCCGGTGCGCCGGTGCCGACCGGAGCCGACGCCGTCGTCCCGATCGAGCAGACCGACTTCGGCCAGGCCGAGGTCGCGATCCGCGCGGCGGTGGAGCCGGGGGAGAACGTGCGCGCACGCGCCGAGGACCTCCAGGCCGGGGAGATCGTGCTGCCGGCGGGGGAGCGGGTCGGCGCCCGGCAGATCGCGCTGCTCGCGGCTGTCGGACGCGGCAGGGTCAGTGTCCATCCGCGGCCGCGCGTGGTGGTGCTGTCCATCGGTGACGAGTTGGTCGAACCGGGCCGGCCCGCCGCGCCCGGGCAGGTCTACGACGCCAACGGTCACGCCCTGGCGACAGCCGTGCAGGACGCCGGCGGTACCACCTTCCGGGTCGCGGCCGTGCCGGACGAGCCCCGGCAGCTGCGCGAGACCATCGAGGATCAGCTCGTCCGCGCCGACCTCATCCTCACCACGGGCGGCTTGAGCTACGGCGCCAACGACACCGTCAAGGAGGTGCTGGCGCCGCTCGGCACGGTCCGGTTCGACTCGGTGGCCATGTGGCCCGGGCGTCAGCTCGGCATCGGGCACGTCGGCGAAGCCACCCCGATCTTCGCCTTACCCGGGGACCCGGTGTCCGTGCAGATCGCCTACGAGGCGTTCGTCCGCCCCGCCTTGCTCTCGATGGCGGGATATCACGACGTGTACCGCGACTCGGTCCGGGCCGCCGTGACCACCCCGTGGGCGAGCCCGCCGGGACGCCGCGAGTTCGTGCGGGCCACCCTCAGCGGCAGCCCGCAGGAGGGCTACCGGGCCGAGCCGGTCGGCGCCCCCGGAAAGCCCCTGCTGTCGGCACTCGCACGCGCCGACGCCCTCGCCGTCGTGCCCGAGGACGTGACCTACGTCGGTCCCGGTACAACGCTGCACTGCCTGCTCCTGGACGAGTGATGCGCAGCGCCGGGCGGTGGCCGGTGACACTCACGGAGGAGGGCGTCACCCTCCGGCCGCTGCGCCGGCGAGACCGCGCGCAGTGGCAGCGGTTGCGCGCCGAGAACACGGGCTGGCTGCAGCGCTGGGAGGCGACGTCGCCCGGTGGTGAGCCGCCGGAGTCGTTCGCCGCGTACGTGCGAGACCTGCGGGTGCACGGCCGGGACGGGACCGGTCTGCCGTTCGTCGTCGACGTCGGTGACGAGCTGATCGGCCAGCTCTCGGTCTCGACCATCGTGCGCGGCTCGTTCTGGTCCGCGTCCGTGGGCTACTGGATCAGCCGTCACATGGCAGGCCGTGGCATCACGCCGATGGCCGTCGCCATGGCCTGCGACTACGCCTGGTTCGAGCTCGGGCTGCACCGCATCGAGATCAACATCCGCCCGGAGAACGCGCCCTCGTTGCGGGTGGTGGACAAGCTCGGGTTCCGCGACGAAGGGCTGCGACGGCGCTTCCTGCATATTGCCGGCGACTGGCGCGACCACCGCTCCTTCGCCCTGACGGCCGAGGAGGTGCCGGGCGGCCTGGTGCGCCGGTTGCGCGAGCGAGGGCACGCTGTCCGCCTCTGACCGCCAACCGGCGACTCGTCAAAGTTGTGCCGAGTCGTCAAAGGTCTGCCGAGTGGTCAATGTTGTGCCGAGTGGTCAAAGTCGTGCCGACCGGCCGGAACGCGCGAGTAAATCACATCTGTGTGAGACACACCGGCAGTGCTCGCCGGAACGCCGTCGTTCGGCGCCTAGCGTTGGAGCGTGGAGCTTCAGGGATACGTGGTCGCCGCGCTGACCTTGATCCTCCTCGGCTATCTGCTCCCGCACCTGGTGCGGTCCCGGCAGGTGCTGCTCGACTCGCGAGTCGACGACCGGTTCTCCGGTGATCTGAGGATCGTCGCCACCGGCGCCGCACCGCGGGACCGGAACTCCCGGGGGCACACCACCGGTGCCACACCGCATCTGCACACGTCCGCCGCCCGACGACCGGAGGGCACCATGACACCGCCCCGAGCCCGCAGCGAGCGCGTCATTGACGACGCACGCGCGCTGGCCGCCGCGCGCGCCGCCCGGGCCGCCCGAGTCTCCCGGCGTGCTGCTGCCGCGCGGCGCCGCCTCGTCCTGACCCTCGCGCTCCTGGTGCTGACCGGAGCCGCGTGGGCCGCTGCCGGCGCCGCGCTGCTGCCGTGGCCCGTCGCCCTCGCACCGTCACTGCTCCTGGCCACCGTCCTCGTGCTCGGCCGCCGGGCGGCCGTCAAGGCTCGTGCGAACGATCGGCGCGACCGCGCCGAGATGGCTCGGCTCGAGTCGCGGCTGAAGGCGGTGCGCGGAGGCGCGCCACGCGAGCGGAAGGATGCGCCCGCGCGTTCCGCGACGTCGGTGGCCGCCCCGTCGGCGGCACGTCCCCGGCCGACGGCGGCTCACCGGCCGACGGCGCGGCCTCGACCGGTCGCCCGGTCCGGGGCCGGCACCGTCTCGCGCGCCGATGCGCCGGTCCACCACGGCAAGCGCCCGACGGAATTGGTCGGTGTGGCCGACGAGGTGGCTGTCCCGGCGGGGACCTCCGAGTCGCGCCGGGCCAGCGCACCTGCCGAGGCCGGTACGCCCCTGGGCGCCGAGAGGCCAGTCGCGCAGGAGGCTTCGACGCCGGCGCCTCCCGCGGACACGACGCCCCTTGAGCCCGAGCCGCGGGCGCCCGGCCGTGCCCCCGCGGACGAGGGCCCGTTGGCCCAGGAAGAGCCGGCGCCAGCCCTGCAGCAGTGGACCCCGGTCCCGGTGCCCGCGCCGTCGTACACGCTCAAGCCGGTTGCGCCGCGTCGCGACGTCGAGCCGTACGTGCCTGAGGAGGAATCGCCCTCGGCCGCCGTCCCGCAGCGACCCTCGAGCCCCGGGTCGACGCCGGAGGCGACGCGAGCGGAGGAGGAGCCGGCGGCGCCGGCGCTGAATCTCGACGAGGTGCTTGCCCGCCGTCGGGCGGCCGGCGCCTGACCCTGTCGGGCGGTCGGCCTGACCCACTGGCCCGGCGGGCACCTCTGCCGAGAGACTGTGAGGGCCGTGGGCGTCGCGGACGGACCAGCGCGGACGTTCCGGGCGCGTCATCTGCCGGACACGTCAGGAGGGCACAGTGGACGATGTGACGGTCAGACCTACGACCGTGGTCCTGTTCGGAGCGACCGGTGACCTCTCGCGCCGCAAACTGATTCCCGGTCTGCTGCACCTCTTTCAGACGGGCCTGCTGCGGGACGTCCAGGTGGTGGGAACGTCGCTGGACGAGCACACGGACGAGTCGTTCATCGACTTCGCACGAGGAGCGGTCGAGGAGTTCGGCGGATCCGACGTCGAACGGGAGGCGTGGTCGGCGTTCTCGGAGCGGCTGCACTGGGCGCCAGGTGCCGAGGGCGCCTCCGGGCTGCGGGCTGCCGTCGAGAAGGCCGAGGCCGGACTCGACGGCAACGTCACGCGCATGCACTACCTCAGCGTTCCGCCGAAGGCCGCCATGGCCGTGGTGCGCACCCTGGAGGAGTCGGGCCTGGTCGACGGCAGCCGGATCGTCATGGAGAAGCCCTTCGGCACTGACCTGGAGAGCGCCAAGCAGCTCAATCAGCGGCTGCACGAGGTCTTCACCGAGGAGCAGATCTACCGGATCGACCATTTCCTCGGGAAGGAGGCCGCGCAGAACATCCTCGCGTTCCGCTTCGCCAACGGGCTGTTCGAGCCGATCTGGCACCGCAGCCACATCGACCACGTCCAGATCGACGTGCCTGAGGATCTCGGCCTAGCTCAGCGTGCCGAGTTCTACGAGGCCACGGGCGCGTACCGGGACATGGTGGTGACGCACCTGTTCCAGGTCCTCGCGATCACGGCGATGGAGCCTCCGACGTCGCTGACGCCGGAGGGCATCCAGGAGGAGAAGGGCAAGGTCTTCCGCTCGATCTCGCCGATCGACCCGGCGGACGTGGTTCGCGGCCAGTACGACGGGTACCGCGATCTCGAGGGCGTGGCTCCGGAGTCGGAGACCGAGACGTTCATCGCGCTGAAGTGCTACATCGACAACTGGCGCTGGGCCGGCGTGCCGTTCTACCTGCGCACCGGCAAACGGATGGCGGAGAGCGCGCGGATCATCTCCATCGCGTTCAAGGAGCCGCCGCGGTCGATGTTCCCGCGTCACTCCGGCGTCGGGGACCACGGGCCCGACCACCTGACGTTCGACCTGTCCGACCACCCGCGAATGTCGTTGTCGTTCTACGGCAAGCGCCCTGGGCCGGGGATGAAGCTCGACAAGCTGTCGATGCAGTTCACGATGACCGAGACCGGGTGGGCCGGCGCGGTGCTGGAGGCGTACGAGCGCCTCATCTACGACGCCGCGCGCGGGGACAAAACGCTGTTCACTTCGGCCCGCGGCATCGAGCGACTGTGGGAGATCTCCACTCCGCTGCTGGAGAACCCGCCCGTCGTCCGCCCGTACCGGCAAGGCTCGTGGGGGCCGAACCAGATCCACCAGCTCATCGCGCCCTTCACCTGGCGCCTGCCGTTCGAGCGCGGGTGGCGCGACCCGAGCTGACGTGACCGGTCGCGCCGGTGCGTCACCTGTGACCTGTGAGATGCGTCGCGTCGAGTGGCTCGGCGCCGTCCGGACTTCACGTTCGCCTCCGCCTCGGTGCTAGCCTGGTTCCTGCTCTTGGCGAGCACGCGGGGCTATGGCGCAGTTGGTAGCGCGTCTCGTTCGCAACGAGAAGGTCGCGGGTTCGAATCCCGCTAGCTCCACCGAAACTTCGGACATGGGATCCTGGGCGGATGGATGGCCCGATGCTCACCCGCCTGCTGGTGTCCGCGGGAACCTTCGTCATCGGTCTGGCCTTGATCGGCTACTCCGTCCGGGCGCGCCGGGGACGCTCGCCCGCCGCGCGGACGTGGATGGGCAACGAGTTCGGCAGCTTCAGGCGGGACGAGCGGATGACAGTCCTCGGTGCCCCCGTGATCGGCGGGATGTGCTGGTGCTTCACCATGACTGCTCTCCCGGTGGTCGGTACGTACCTGATGCTGGTGGCCCTTCCGATCGCAGCTCTGTTGTTCCTGGCCCTGGTGATCGTGCTCCTGCCGTTCGTCCCGTTGCCGGACGCGGTCTACCCGCGATGGGCGCGTCCGTTGCGCGAACGCAATCGCCGGACGGAAAAGGCCGTCAAGGCCTGGCTCCGCCGCCGCTGACGTGGCCGGCGCGGTGGTCGAGGCCGGAGAGCTCTTCGGCCAGTGCTGGCTGGGGGGCGGGCGGCCGGTCACGGACGATCCGGTGCTGCACGAGTGGCCGGGCACTCGGTCGACGGTTCGGCCGCCTCCCTTTCTCGGTCCCGTTCGGTCAGGAGTCGAGAAGCTCGGTGGCACCGCGCGTCTGTAGCGTGAATGTCCGAACAGCGCGGCCCGGGCCCATCGCACGGACCCGGGCCGAATGCCCGTCAGTTCCCCTGAGCGCGAGCGGCGAGTTCGTCCCACTCGCCCCACGTCTCGAGCCGGTCGGCGTAGGCCGATCGGACCAGCTCCGGTGCGATCGTTCCGAAGAACACGCGCAGCGGTGGATCGTCGGAGTTCGCGATTTCCAAGAGCGCCTGACCGGCGGCATCCGGGTTGCCCGGCGTCCAGCCGCTCCGCCTCGCCTCGAGCCGCTCGCGCAGCTCGTCGTAGACGCCGTTCGGTGCGGCTCGCACGGCCGAGGAGCCGGCCCAGTCCGTGCCGTACGGCCCCGGTTCGACCAGGGTGACCGTGATCCCGAAGCCGGCGACCTCCCGCGCCAGGGACTCGCTGAGACCTTCCAACGCCCACTTCGACGCGTGGTAGCCGCCCATGAGCGGCACGGCCATCACGCCACCCATCGTCGAGACTTGGATGATGTGACCCGACCCCTTCGTGCGTAGGTGGGGAAGGACGGCCTGGGTCACGAACAGCACCCCGAACAGGTTCGTCTCCAGCTGGTCCCGCAGCTGGTGTTCGGTGATCTCTTCGACGGCACCGAAGAGGCCGTAGCCAGCGTTGTTGACGACGACGTCTAGGGGCCCGACGTGGTCGATCGCCCGCTCGACCGCTTTCTCGACGGCGGCCTTGTCGGTGACGTCGAGCTCGAGTGGCAGGACCGCGTCACCGTAGTTGTCGACCAGACCCTGCAGGCCGTCGACGTGGCGCGCGGTCGCCACCACCCGGTCGCCCTGCCCGAGCGCGGCTTCGGCGAACGAGCGACCCAAACCGCGCGAGGCGCCGGTGATGAACCAGATCTTGCTCATCCGAACGGCCTCCCTCCTCCTCCCGTACGGCTCAGGCCATACCGCCGTTGGTGAAGATCGTCTGACCGTTGACCCAGCGCGCCGGACCGGCGAGGAAGGCCACGGTCTCCGCGATGTCCTCCGGTTCGCCGAGCCGGTTCATCGGGTTCATCCCCGCGAGCTGCTCGATCAGCTCCTCACTCTTACCCTCGAGGAACAACGCGGTGGCGGTCGGCCCGGGGGCGACCGTGTTGACGGTGATGTCCCTGCCCCGCAGCTCGCGGGCGAGGATCAGTCCGAGCCCCTCCACGGCCGCCTTCGAGGCCACGTAGCCGCCGTAGGAGGGCAGTTGCGTGCGTGTGACCGACGTGGAGACGTTGACGATCGCGCCGCCCGCACGCACGCGGTTGGCGGCGAGCTGAGAGACCACGAAGGTCCCGCGGATGTTCGTGCGGTGCATCCGGTCCAGGTCGTCGAGATCCAACGAGGCGATCGGAGAGAGGATCATGATCCCGGCCGCGTTCACCACGACGTCGACGCCACCGAAGGCGGACTCGGCCGCGTCGAACGCGGCGGCCATGGCGGTCTCGTCGGCGACGTCACCGCCGACGGCGATGGCACGCCCACCGGCGGCCGTGATCGCTGCGGCGAGTGTCTCGGCCTTCTGCTGGTTCCCGGCGTAGTGGACCGCGACCGCGTAGCCCTCGGCCGCGAGCCGCTCGGCGACGGCCTTGCCGATCCCGCCGGACGCGCCCGTGATCAGGGCGACGCGTGAGTCGCTCGGGGCGGTGTCAGTACTGGTCATGGGGTTGCTTCCTTCGCGAGTGGAGTGGGGTGCCGGTCTGGAAGGGGCCGGCAAGGGGTGCAGTCGCCGGGCGGACACCGACGACGTGTTAGCGATGGAATCACATTCGCACTACCAATGGTAGCGCGAACTGCTAGCGATGCAACCCCCGGAGCGTTAACACTGGTACTAGTCTCCCGGACAACCTGGTCACCCGTGCTCTGGACTCTCGCGCAAGAATCAGCGATGAACAAGCATTCACAGTCTCACAGGGTGCGACCAGGCTGGATCGTGCCGCGACGGCGGTCGTCGCGGCGACGACTCGAGAAGGGCACGACCATGGCACCTCAAGCCGCGAGCGGGGCTCGTACCACCATCCTCACCGGCGGCACCAGCGGCATCGGTCTGGCTGCGGCGACCGCCGTCGTCCACGGCGCCGCCGAGGTAACCGGCAACGTCCTCGCGAACTGTTGCAAGCGGTGTGCTGTTACCATCGATAACATGGCCACGGACGACCCACGAGAGCGCATCATCCAGGCGGGCATGAAGCTCCTGGCGGACGGCGGGCCGGCCGCGATGACCACCCGCGCCGTGAGTGCGGCTGCCGGGGTCCACGCGCCGACGATCTACCGGTTGTTCGGCGACAAGGATCAGCTGCTCGATGCCGTCGTCGGCCACGGCATGGCCGCCTATCTCGACAGCAAGGTAGCTCAGGCCCCCAGCGAGGACCCGGTGGAGGATCTGCGCCGTGGCTGGGACCTGCACATCGAGTTCGGCCTGGAGAACCCGGCCATCTACGCCGCGATCTACGGCTCGCCCCGTCCTGACGCGAGGAGGTCGTCCGCGGAACGGCGCGCGGACGAGATTCTGGCGGGCATCGTCCACCGGGTGGCCGAAGCCGGACGGCTCGCTGTGCCCGAGGCGCGGGCGGCGCAGCTCGTCCACGCGGCGGGGCGCGGCGCGGTGTTCTCCCTCATCGGTCTGCCGGAGGCCGAGCGCGACGCCGGCCTGTCCACCTTGGCCCGGGAGGCCGTGATCGAGGCCATCACCACCGACGGCGACCGCGCCGATGACGCAGGTCACGGAGCGCCTGTCGCGGCGGCCGTTACGTTGCGGGCCGGCCTGGACGGTCTTGCCGAACTCACCGACGCCGAGCGCAGGCTGATGGGTGAGTGGCTGGACAGGATCGCGCACGCGCGCAGCTGAACCAGGGTGTCACCCGAGCTCGTCGGGGTGGGGGAGCGGCGCCCCGGGAGCCGGCCACCCGGGTGGCGGCTCCGGTGGCTCACCGCCCCTGTCGATTGCGGTGTAGGCGGCGATCTTCCAGTCCACGACTGCCAGGTCCGCCTGCAGTTGAGAGATGGTCGCGGCCACCCGTTCGCGGTGCGCGGTCAGCAGGGCGATGCGATCGGGGATGCCCCGGTCGTCGCGCACGAGGTCGACGAAACCACGCACGTCGTCGACCGGCATGCCGGTACGTCGCAACCGCACGACGACGTCCAGCAGCCCCATCGCACGTTCGTCGAAGATCCGGTGCCCCGCCGAGTTCCTGGACAGATCGCCGAGCAGACCACTGCGGTCGTAGAAGCGCAGAGTCTCGATGGGGATACCCGTGCGGTGTGCCACCTCGCCGATGGACAAGCCCGGTGCGGGCGTCGACGCCGTGCTGGTCATTCCGTCATCCTCCGCCCTGGAGCGCACTCCAGGTCAAGGTCGCCGGTCGCCGGAGATGCGGCCGGCGCTCGATCAGACCGGCGCCACGATGACCTCGACGCCCGCATCACGGACGGGCGCGAGCTGTTCGGGATCGGCCTGGTCGTCGACCACGACGTGCGTGAAGTCGGAGACTGGCCCCACGCGATGCAGCGCGCCACGGCCGAGCTTGGTGTGGTCGAGCAGGAGTACCCGGGTCCGGGAGGATCGAATCATTGCCTGCTTGACCTTCACGATGGGCTCGAACTGGTGATAGACGTCCGAGCCGAGCAGGGCGGACGAGGATGCGAAGAGCACGTCCGCGTACAACGTCGACAGCGCCTGCTCGCACAGCAGGCCGACGAACGCCCGGTGCTCGGGGTTGAACTGGCCGCCGAGGGATATCAGCTCCAACCTCGCCTCGCGCGCGACCGACTCCATCACGGGCAAGAAGTTCGTGACCACGGTGACGTTGGTCAGCGCGGCCAGGTCGGGTACGACGTGACTCGTGGTCGAGGAGTCGCCGATGACGACGACGTCGCCGTCGCTGGCGAGGGCTGCGGCGGCGTGCGCGACGGCCTTCTTCTCCCGTAGCGCTGCGTTGGCGCGGTACTGGAAGTCACTCTCGAACGTCGTCGAGCGCTCGGCGGACGCGCCACCGCGGACCTTGCGCAGCACCCGCGCCTTCTCCAACTCGTCGAGATCCCGGTGGACGGTCATTCGACTGACCCCGAGGTCCTGCGAAAGCGTATCGACCGAGATGAAGCCCTCGAGCCGTACGGCGTCGGCGATGCGCTTGAGCCGGGTGGCCTTGGCTCGAGCGAAACGCGCACGCGTCACCTCGCCGTCGGGACTCTCCAGCGTCACATCTGTCATGGCCCGCCCCTCTTCGTCGATGCGGCAATATCACGGTTGCATAACAGCTTGTCACAGTATGTCCCGGCCAGTTACCTCCGGGGCGTAAGCCGACGTGCGGGCGCTTCTCCAGGTCATGGCGTGATACGGGAGTGTTCGGTTGGAATGGCGTCTTGAGTATTCGTAACAGTGACGCGTGATAGCTCGTGACGTTGACGACTGCATGGTGTTACATTGCCGCGGACAGCAACAGCATGGCTGTGACGACAACGTACGTGTCACAGTCCGACGTTCGAGGGAGAACAGCGATGCGTGCAAGGAGAAGGGCTCCGCTGGCTGCTGCTGCCGCCGTCACCAGCGCGATGATGCTCGCCGCGTGTGGCTCGGTCGGTGAGAGTGGTGGCGGCGCCGCTGGCTCAGACGGGAACGGCGGCGGCGACGGCGGACAGATCGAGATCGGTCTCGTCCCCAAGGTCGAAGGCATCAGCTGGTTCCAGCGGATGGAAGAGGGCGTCACCAGCTTCGACGAGGATCACGAGGACGTCAGCGCGTTCCAGACCGGGCCCGACAGTGAGGACGCGGCGAAGCAGGTCGCGGTGATCGAAGATCTCATCGCCCAGAACGTCGACGCCATCGTCGTCGTGCCGAATGACCCGCAAGCAGTCGCACCGGTGCTCGAGCGTGCCCGGAACAACGGGATCGTCGTGGTGACGCACGAGGCTCCGGCGCTCGCCGGCACCGAGAGCATCGACCTCGACGTCGAGGCGTTCAGCAATCAGGAGTTCGGCGAGCAGATGTTCGCTCCGCTGGCCGAGGCCATGGGCGGCGAGGGCCAGCTCGTCGGCGAGGTCGGTTCGCTGACCTCCGAGACTCACATGGCCTGGTACAACGCGGGCTTGGACTACATCGAGGAGAACTACCCCGATATCGAAGTCGTCTCCGACCAGCCGTACGAGGACAACAACAGCGACTCGACCGCTCGCAGCAACGCCCAGGAGATCTTGCGCGCGTACCCGGACCTGGCCGGCTTCGTAGGGACGTCGGTCTCCGCACTGGCGAACTTCGCCGCCATCCTCGAGGAGCAGGGGAACACCGACGTGGCCACGTCCGGGCTGAGCCTGCCCTCCATCGCCGGCCCGTATCTCGACGACGGCTGGATCACCCACGCCCAGACCTGGGACCCGGCCGGCGCCGGCTACGTGAGCTGCTACGTCGCGATGCAGCTCGTCAACGGTGAGGACGTCGCCACCGGCGACGACCTCGGATACGAGGGATACGACGACGTCACGGTCGAGGACGGCATCGTCAGCGGCAACGCGACGATGCTCCTTGAGTCCGGTCAGTTCTCCGACGGCGAATACCCCTTCTGACACGGGGACTTCCCCTTCTGACACAGCCCGGTGATGGTGCGGGAGGAACACGGTGCAGGACGACGAAGCCGAACCGACAACGGGTGAGGCAATAGCGCTGGATGCGGCCGACCTGGAGAAGACTTTTGGCGGGGTGCGCGCTCTCCGCGGGGTGAGTGTGCAGGTCAGAGCGGGTGAGGTGGCTTGCCTCATCGGTGAGAACGGCTCCGGGAAATCGACGTTCGTCAAGATCGTCTCGGGGGTGCACCGACCGGACTCGGGCACCGTGTCCGTTCACGGGCAGCCTCTCGCCGGAGGCGACCCGCGGGAGGCCATCGCCGCCGGCGTGCAGGTGATCTATCAGGACCTCGCGCTCTTCGACGACCTGTCGGTCGCGGAGAACATCGCCATGAACCGGCTGATCCATGACGGCACGCGGGTGGTGCGCAGGAGCCGGATGCGTGAGATTGCGAGGGAGACACTCGCGCGCGTGGGGGTCGAGCTCGACCTGGACGTACCGATCTCCTCTGTCTCGTTCGCCAACCGGCAGATCGTCGCCATCTGCCGAGCGCTCAGCATGAACGCCCGTGTGCTGTTCATGGACGAGCCGACGACCGCACTGACCACCAAGGAGGTGCGGCGCCTCCTGCGGATCGTGGCCGAACTCAAGGAACTCGGGCTGGCGATCGTGTTCATCAGCCACAAGCTCGACGAGGTCATGGAGGTGGCCGACTCCGTCACCGTCTTCCGGGACGGCAGTAAGGTCGGCGACTTCGCGGCCGACCAGATGGACACGGGCCAGCTCACGTACCACATGACCGGCCACGAGGTCGTGCACGAGCCGTACGTCCGCAGCCAGGACGACGACACTCCGATCCTCGAGCTCGACGAACTCACCCGGGCTGGCCACTACGAGAACATCTCGCTCTCCGTCCGACCGGGCGACATCGTCGGTGTCACCGGTCTGCTCGGGTCGGGACGCACGGAGGTCGCGCTGTCGCTCTTCGGCCTCAACCCCGCCGACTCGGGCACGGTCCGCATCGATGGAAAACAGGTGGAGATCACCAGCCCCATCATGGCCATGAAGCTCGGGATCGCGTTGCTCCCCGAATCCCGGCAGGAGCAGGGACTGTTCATGGGGTACTCCGCCGAGCGCAACATCTCGGCGGCCCAGCTCGACCGAGTCACCACCGCCCCGGGCATCCTGTCCACCCGGCGTGAACGGGAACTCGCGCGCGAGGTGATCTCCTTCATGGGGGTGAACAACCGCGAACCGCGGACCGTCGTCGGCAATCTGTCCGGCGGCAACCAGCAGAAGATCGTTATCGGCCGCGGCGTGTCGATGTCACCGAAGATCTACATCCTCGACAGCCCGACCGTCGGTGTCGACATCGGCGCAAAGGCCGAGATCTATGCCCGGATCCAAGCCATGGCGCGAGACGGGATGGGCGTGATCCTGATCTCCGACGAGCCGGAGGAGATCGCCGCCAACTGCAACCGCGTCGTCGTCATGCACGACGGCCGCATCGTCGAGCGGCTCGACAGCGACGACGTCGCAGCGGAGGACTTCGCGGATCGGCTCGGCTCTCTGATCACCGACCCGGGCCAGACGTCCGAGGGCCACACGGAGGCGCGACTGTGAGTACCGCGACTGTGAGTACAACGAGAGGCTGGATCCGGCGGCTGCGGGGCGTCGAGCTCTACCTCGCTGTGGTCATCGTGGTGTACATCGCCGTCGTCGGCATCGTGAACCCGCTGTTCCTGGACATCGGCACGCTGTTCGACATGCTGCGTTCCGGCGCGGGAGTTGCCTTGCTCGCCCTGGGCGTGCTGACGGTGCTGGTCTCCGGCGGGATCGACGTCTCCTTCACGGCGATCGCGATCGTCTCGGCATACGTGGGCGTGCGGACCGCACTTGCCACCGGCATCGACAACCTGTGGCTCATCCTGTTCGTCGCGGTCACGGTCGGGACGCTGCTCGGCGCGCTCAACGCCGTGATCATCTACGCCTTCCGGCTCCCCACCTTGATCGTCACCCTGGGCACCGCAAGCGCATACCACGGCGCGATGGCCGTCCTGCTCGGGACGACGAGCTACTCGCGGGTGCAGATGCCGCAGTCGCTCGTGGAGTTCGGTGTGGTGGACATCCTGCGTATCCCCGGGCACGGCGGCTTGTCCGTATACGTCGCCATCGTGGCCTTCTTCGCCGTACTGACCTGGTTCATCCTGCAGCGCACGATGCTCGGCCGGTCGATCTACGCCGTCGGGTCCAACGAGGAGTCTGCGTCCCGGCTCGGGATCAACATATTCGCGACGAAGTTGTTCGTGTACTCCTACACCGGCTTCCTCGGCGCTCTCATGGGCGTGATGTACGTGAGCCAACTGAAGTACGTCAATCCGGTGTCCCTCATCGGGACGGAGTTGTTGGTGCTGGCGGCGGTGCTCGTCGGGGGTGTGCGGCTAACCGGGGGAGTCGGCACGGTCCTCGGTGCCCTGCTCGGTGTCGTCCTCCTCCGCCTGTTCGTCTCGACGCTGGTCTTCCTCGGGCTCGACTCGAACTGGAACGACCTGTTCTTCGGCAGCGTCCTGCTGGCCAGCCTGATCGTCATGTACTACCGGCAGCGAGCGCGCAACCGCCGGGCGCTCGTCTTCGCCACCACGTAGGAACGGAGCCGGACATGGTGGAGAAACTGCGGACCATCCTGCGCTACGAGAGCGAGCTGATCGTGCTCGTCGTGGCGGCTGTAATCACCGTCGTGCTGTTCGCCGCCTTCCTCAGCGTCGAGTTCTTCGCACCGGCGAACCTGCAGTCGATGGCCATCCAGATGAGTGGCTTCGGCTTCCTCGCACTGGCCATGGGGATCGCGATGCTCAGCGGCGGCATCGACCTGTCCGTCGTGAGCGCGTCCGTGCTCGCCGGCATCGCAGGAGCGAGTGTCGTCTCCGGGCGCTTCATCCCCGTCACCGAGGGCAACGGCGTCCAGCTCGCCCTGCTCGGGGCGCTCACCTGCGTGGTCGTCGGCATGTTGTGCGGCCTGCTGAACGGGTTCCTCATCGCCAAGATCTCGATCCCGCCCATCCTCGCCACGCTGAGCACGATGATCCTGTACTCAGGGATTGGGATGGCCGCCACCTCCGGACAGAGCGTTCCCGTCGTCGTCCCGGTCGTGGGGGACTTCGTCAACGCCACGTTCGCCGGCGTCCCGGCGGTGTTTCTGCTGCTGGTCCTCGCGCTCGCCATCGCCGGATTCGTGCTCAACCGGACTCGGTTCGGGCGCCGCCTGTACCTCTTCGGCGAGAATCAGGTCGCTCTTCGGTTCGCGGGAGGACGCACCGAACGCACGATCCTGCTGAGCTACGTGATGATCGGGGTCCTGGTCGGTGTTGCCGGGATCATCATGGTGGCCCGGGTCAACTCGGCCCGCACCGGGTTCGGTGAGTCCTATCTCCTGCAGGCAATCCTCGTCGTCGTGCTGGCGGGTTTCAATCCCTACGGCGGGCGAGGCCGGGTGGGCATGCTGGTGATCGCGCTTCTCCTGCTTCAGGGCATCTCCAGCGCGTTCAACGCCATGCAGCTGTCGCCGTACTTCACCAATCTCGTGTGGGGCGCGCTCCTCCTGGCGGTGATGGTCGGCAACTACGTCGCCCGCCAGCATCGGCCACGACTGGCCCCGAAGCCCGGTCCGGAGCCGGCACAGAGCGAGGAGGTGGGGACCCGATGAGCCTGGCCGCCAATGCCCGTCGAGTCCTGGACGAGCTCACCGCCACGGTCGACCGCGTCGACACGGCGGAGGCCGAGTCGCTGGTGTCTGCCTTGTCTGCCGCCCGCAGCGTGCACGTCATCGGCGTGGGGCGCGAGGGACTGAGCGCGCGCGCGTTCACCATGCGGCTCATGCACGCCGGGTTGGACGCGCACTGGGTGTGGGACGACACCACTCCCGCGATCGGTCCGGGCGATCTGTTGCTGGCAGTCAGCGGATCCGGAGCGATCGGGCACATCGACTACGTCGCTCGCCGAGCCCAGGAGCAGGGGGCGCGGCTGGCGGTGGTGACGGCCAGCGCGAACGGTCCCACCGTCGAGGCCGCAGACCTGGTCCTGCGCGTCCCCGGGTCCGCCTACCGGGCGGGGGACGACGTCGTCGCCTCCATCCAGCCCATGGGCAGCCTGTTCGAACAGGCCTTGCTGGTCGTGTTCGACCTGCTGCTGCTCGACCTCGTCGCCTTGAGGGGCCTGGGGTTGGATGAGCTGTCCCCACGTCATCGCAACGTCGAGTAGCGGGAGCGCCTGATGACGCACATCTTCAACGATCCGGCCGCCTTCGCCGAGGAGTCGCTCGAAGGCTTCGTGCAGCTGCACGCCGACCTGGTTCGGCAGGTGCCCGGAGGTGTCGTGCGCCGCGGACGCCAGCGCGATGGCAAGGTGGCGATCGTCCTCGGGGGCGGCAGCGGCCACTACCCCATGTTCGCCGGCTTCGTCGGGCCCGGTCTGGCCGACGGCGCAGTAGTCGGGAACATCTTCACCTCACCGTCCGCGCAGTGGGCGTACACGGTCGCACGGCACGCCGACCGCGGCGGCGGTGTCGTCTTCTGCTACGGCAACTACGCCGGAGACGTCCTGAACTTCGGCAGCGCGACCGAGCGGCTTCAGGGCGAGGGCATCGCGGCCGCCAATCTCATCGTCCACGACGACGTGCTCAGCGCGCCGCCCACCGAACGCGAGCGACGTCGCGGGCTCGCAGGGGACTTCGTCGTCGCGCGTGTGTTGGCCGGCGCCGCCGATGCCGGGAGATCGCTGGAAGAGGTGGTATCTGTCGGCGGGCGCGCGAATGACCGCACCAGGACGGTCGGCGTGGCATTCGGCGGATGCACCTTCCCCGGAGCGCATGAGCCGCTGTTCGAGGTGCCCGCCGGGCAGATGGCCATCGGCATGGGCGCGCACGGCGAGCCCGGGCTGGAGAACGTGCCGGCGCTGTCCTCGGATGAGCTGGCCCGCACGCTTCTCGACCACATCGCCGCAGATGTGCCCGAGGACGCCGGGGAGCGGGTCGCCGTTGTGGTCAACGGCATGGGTGCCACCAAGCAGGAAGAGCTCTTCCTGTTCTGGCGGGACCTGGCGCCGCTGATCGCCGACCGCGGCTGGACCCCGGTGGAGCCGGAGGTCGGGGAGATCATCACGTCCCTGAACATGGAGGGACTCTCGTTGACCCTGACGTGGCTGGACGACGAGCTGGAGCAGTACTGGACCGCTCCCGCCTATGGGCCCGGGTACCGCAAAGGCAGCGTCGCCGGCCTGCGCGCATCGGCCGACGACATGGCGGACACGGACCTGGCTATCGAAGCAGTCATCCCGGACGCGAGCGCGGCCTCGCGGGAGGCCGCCGAGACGGCCACCCAGCTGCTGGCCGCCGCACTCGAGGCGGTGCGGGACGCTGAAACAGACCTGGGTGATGCCGATGCCGTCGCGGGTGATGGCGACCACGGACGTGGCATGGTCCGGGGGCTCGGCGCCGCTCTTGAGGCCATGTCCGCCGCGGTCTCCCGCGGTGCCGGCCTCAAAGCTGCGCTCGGACTGGCCGGCGACGCGTGGGCCGAGCGTGCCGGTGGGACCTCCGGCGCCCTGTGGGGCGCCGCGACTCGCGCTTTCGGTACCCAGTTCGACGAGACCGGAACGCCGACGGCGGAGCAGGTGGTTGCGGGGGCCGAGGCCTTCCGGGACTGCATCGCACGCCTCGGCCGCGTGTCGGTGGGCGACAAGTCGATGCTCGACGCCATCGCCCCGGCCACCGAGACCTTCGTAGAGGCGGTCGGGCGCGGGGTCCCCCTCGGGGCGGCCGTACAGTCGGCGGCCACCGCGGCCGACGACGCCGCCCGTGCCACGGCGGATCTGAGCCCACGCGTGGGTCGGGCCCGCCCCCTCGCAGAGCGGTCCGTCGGTCACCCCGACCCCGGCGCCCTGTCCTACGCCCTTGTCGTCGGCAGCCTCGCTCGCGCCCTCGAGGCGGGCGATGACTGACCCCCAACCGCCACGCCCGGTGGTGTGCGTCGGGCTGAAGGCCTACTTCGGCCACGCCGAGACGCTCGCATGGTTCGACCGCGCGGCCGACCAGATCGACGCCGGCCGCGCCGCAGGGATCAGCGTCGGAGTAATGCCGGTCGCGACCAGCCTCGCGTCGCTTGCCCCACGCGCGGCGGACTGCGGCATTGCGCTCGGCGCGCAGGACTGCTCGGCCGAATCGCGTGGTCCGTTCACCGGTGAGCTGCCGGCCGAGCTGTTGGCCGAGGTCGGTGCGTCGTTCGTCGAGGTCGGCCACGCGGAGCGGCGCCGCCTCGGTGACACCGACGCGATCGTGACCGCGAAAACCGCGGCCGCCGTAGCCGCCGGGCTCACCCCGTTCATCTGCGCCGGCGAACAGCGCCCCACCGACCCCGAGAGCGCCGCGAACGAGGTCATCGGCCAAGTGCGCCGAGTGCTCGGCGCCGTAGAGAGGGGCTGCCGGGCGATCCTCGCCTACGAACCCCACTGGGCGATCGGCGCTGACCGGCCCGCTCCGACAGACCACATCGCTGCGGTGCTTAATCTGGTCCGCGAGGCTGCCACCGGAATCGGTGAGCTCACCTTGCTCTACGGCGGCACCGCTGGTCCAGGCATGTACCGCGACCTCGCCGACGTCGCCGATGGGCTCGCGCTCGGCCGACGCGCACATGACGTGGAGGTCTTCGGCGCCGTGCTGGACGAGATGCGCCCCGAGGGAGTGCCCACAGATGGTGCATAGCGTTGAGCACGGCGTCCAGCTACGTGCGGCTCGCGATCCCGGGAAGGTGCGTGGCATCCAGCGCACCCTCTCGGCCGAGGGCTACTTCCACGTGCTGGCGATCGACCACCTCGCTGACTTCGTCGACCTCCTCGGGCCACGCGATCAGGTGAGCTTCGCCGACGTCGTCCGGGCGAAGGAGCGCATCGTCCGCACTGCCGCTCCTGCCGTCTCCGCCCTGCTCGTGGACGCGATGTACGGCGTAGGCCACCTCGGTCTTGCCGGGGCTCTGCCGCCAGAGGTCGGCGCCATGGCGGCGCTGGAGGAGGAGAACTACACCGGCCGGCCGGCGGTGCGGCACACCCGCCTGCGCGCAGGGTGGAGCCTGGACAAGATCAAGGCGGCCGGCTCCGACGTGGCCAAGCTGCTGTGGTTCTACCGCCCCGAAGTGCCTTCGGCCCTCCAGCAACGCGAGTTGCTCGATGCGCTCGTCGCTGACGCGGCCCGCCTCTCGTTGCCGCTGCTTGTCGAGCCCATCTGGTACCCCCTCCCGGGTGAGGACACCACCACGCGCAGCTGGGCGGAGCGCCGGGCGGCCGGAGTAGTCCAGTCGGCGATCACTGCCGACCGCGCGGGCGCGGACATTCTCAAGCTCGAGTTCCCCGGAGATGTATCTCGGCTCGGCCGGGACGCGGCCATGGAGGCCGCTGCTCAGATCACCGCGGAGACCTCGGCGCCATGGGTGTTGCTCTCCGCCGGGGTCGGACACGACGACTTCCTCGACCAGGTCGACCTGGTCTGCACCGCCGGTGCCTCCGGGTACGTCGCGGGTCGATCGATCTGGCGCGACGTTCTCGATGCCGGGGAGCGGGCCGGACGCACGGTGGCCCGGCGCCTGCGCGAACTCAACGACGCCACCCGGTCGGGTCGTCCCGTCGTTACCGACTGTGAGCTGGACCACCTTCTCGTCGAGCTCCCCGAGCGGTGGTACGAGCGCTGGCACGAGGACTCATAGTTCGCACTCGCCTCGATGCGGAGCTTTTGATGAGTTATACGCCGTAAGAATAGCCTGGCCGTATGACCTCCTCCCCGGCCGTGGATCAGCGTGACGAACCGAGCAGGCTGGGGCGTCTGGTCGTCGGAGCCTGCGCCACCGTGGTGGCGTTGCTGGCGGCGTGCGCCGCATCGGGTGCGGTCGATCCCGTCGCGATGCCGACGGCGCCGCGTTGGCTGACCGCCGCGGCAGCCGTCGGTGCGGCGGCGGTGGTGCTGTCCAACTCGCGAGCGGACTCGCCGCCGGGCCACGCCCGCCTGGCGCTCGCCGGGGTGGCCGGTACGCTCCTGCTCGCCGGCAGCCTGCTTGCGATCCCGCACACCGTGCTCATGGCGTTCGTCTGGGTCGCGGCGCGGGTAACCGGCGGGTCGGGCTCGTTCGACGTCGAACCGGTGTGGCTCGTCTCCCTCACCCATCTGACCGTCGTGGCTGCGGCGTCGCTCGTCGCCGCCTGGCTGGTGGCGGGCCGGCGACGGGGGCGAGGCCGCTGTGTCCGGTGCGGACGCACCGATCCGCACGCGCCGGCTGTGGGGGAGCGATGGCGGCGGGCCGTGCCGTGGCTGGCGGCAGTGTCGATCGTGGCTGCCGTGCCGTACACCGTTCTCAAGATCGCGTGGAGCCTGGGCTCCCGTGTCGGCCTGGTCGGCCACGCCTTCGACGACGTCACCCTGGCCTCGCCCGGGTTCGGTGACACCGTCGTGCTCACCGGGATCTCGGTGGTCGTCTCGATCGTCCTCGGCCTCAGGGTTCGGACCGCGGCGGTGCGCCTACCCGCTCTCGCCGTCGGCGCGCTCGGTTCCGTGATGCTGCTGCCGGCCGGTCTGGCCGGGGCGGCCATGCTGATTCCGCTCGCGCTCGGCGTCACCGAGGTGGACGACTCCGAGATCGCCCCGTGGGCGTTCGCCACGGTCTACGTCAGTTTCCTGATCTGGGGACTGGCGTTGGCAGCCCTGACGATCTACTCGTGGCGGGTCACCCGGCAGCGCTGCCGGAGACACGTCCCGGCGCCCGCGCCGGCGCCCATCTCTTGACGGGTGTACGACGTACACTCTAACCTCGACGCAGTTGGTGTACGCCGTACACCGCCGAGGGAGAGGTCAAGGCCGTGCGCGTGACGTCAACCAGTCTGTTTCGCCTCGCGGCTCTCGCCGCGGTCGTCGCCGGCGCGCTGTTCGCCGGCATCCAGTTCATCCATCCGGATGACGACGTCGCTACGGTGACCACCGGGGCCTGGGCCCTCGTCGCTGCGCTGACGTTCGTCATGGCGCTCGCCGGCCTCGTCGGCGTCACCGGTCTGTATCTGCGCCAGGTTGAGCGGTCCGGTCTCCTCGGGCTCATCGGCTACGCCCTCCTGGCCTTGTTTTTCCTCCTCACCTGCGCGTTCACGTTCGTCGAGACGCTGATCCTGCCCGTGCTGGCGGACGAGGCGCCCGAATTCGTCGGGAACGTCCTCGGGCTCTTCAACGGTGACGGAACGGACGGCTCGCTCGGTGCGCTGGAACTCCTCGGGCCCACCTCGGGTGTGCTCTACCTGGCCGGAGGGGTGCTGTTCGGCGTCGCCGCCTTCCGGGCCGGGGTGACGGCCCGCTGGGCGGGTCTGCTGCTCGCCGTCGGCGCCGTCCTCCCTGTGCTCACCGGGTTCCTGCCGCACGCCGTCGCCCGATTCGCCGCACTGCCCGTGGGTATGGCTCTGGTCGGCCTCGGACTCTCGCTGTGGACCGCCGCGAGTACTCGCCAGTCCCGGACGCCACCGGTCGCGGCCACCTCGTGACGCTCCGGTCGTAGGCTGACCGCTCGGACGGTCGGGTCGAGACCGCGACTCGAGGACGGGAACTGGAGGAACCACGTGCCGACGCGCCGGCGCACGCCGCTGACCCGGGACCGGGCGCTGCGCTGCGCGGTCGAACTCGCGGACGCCGAGGGGCTCGACGCCGTGACGATGCGCAATCTCGCGGGTCGGCTCGGTGTCGTCCCGATGGCCCTGTACAAACATGTCGCCAACAAGGAGGACCTCCTCGACGGGATGGTCGACGTCCTCGTCGCCGCCATCGTCCCGCCGGACCCGCACCAGCCGTGGAAGGACGCCGTCCGCGGCACCGTGCTCGACGCGCGCCGGATGATCGAGCGGCACCCGTGGGCGCGGTCGGCGATCGAGACGCGGACGCGCCGGACACCCACGGTTCTGCGTTACATGGACGCGCTCGCGGGGACGTTCCTCGCCGCTGGCTTCTCGGCGGACCTGACGCACCACGTCATGCACGCCCTCGGGCATCGCATCTGGGGGTTCAGCCCCGAGGCGTTCGACGCCCCTGACGAGCCCGACGCCGCCACACCACCCGCCGATCCGGCGCAGGCCGAGGACATGGTGGCGCAGATGTCCCGGAGCTACCCGAGCATCACGGCGATCACGCTGGCCACGATCGACGGCGATCTCACGCGCCTCGGTGAGGGGTGCGACGAGGATTTCGAGTTCACCTTCGCCCTCGACCTGCTGCTCGACGCGGTCGAACGCCTGCGCGATGCCCGGTGGAGCTCCCAGCCACGGTGAGCCCGTCGCGGCGAGCGCCCGCCGGGCGGCGAGGTGACGGGCCGCGAGGTGACGGGCGGGTCACCCACGAAGCAGGTGCTCGCTCAGCAGCCACAGCCTCCGTGCGGAGTCGGGATCGATCGCGTGCGGCGCGACGTCGGTGGGCGGTGGACCGTCGAACTCGGTGCTCGCGGGGGTGTCGTCCACCGGCGAGATGTCGTTGTCCTTGAGATAGACACCCCCGATGTCGGCGAACAGCGGGCTGGTGGCCGCCAGGACCGCGGTGCTGGCGCCCTGCGCCGCGGTCTTGAGGCCGACGTCCGGGGCGATGACCGGGTTCCCGGTCTCGTCGAACAGGCCCTGCGACTGCAGCATCGCCATCCAGTCCTCCGGCTGCACCGGCGCCTCGCCAGCACCGCGCGCGGGCCCGAGACCGGTGCTGGCGATGATCCCGGGATGGACGACGTAGCCGCGGATCCCGTCACCGGACCACCGTCGATCCAGCTCGACGGTGAAGAGCACGTTGGCGGTCTTGGACTGGCCGTAGGCGATATGCCCGTCGTACTCGGTGCGGGTGAAGTTCGGGTCGTCCCAGCGGATGTCGGAGATGCGGTGGGCGCCCGAGGTCATCGTCACGACCCGTGCTCCGCCTGCCGCGCGCAGAGCCGGCAGCAGACCGGTCGTGAGCTGGAAGTGACCGAGGTGGTTGGCCGCGAAGTGGTACTCGTATCCGCGCGCATCCCGCGTCAACGGGCCTCCCATGACGCCGGCGTTGTTGATGAGGATGTGCAGGCCCCGGCCAGTTTCGAGGTAGTGGGCCACGAAGGCGTCGATCGAGGCGGGATCGACGAGGTCCAGCCGGTCCGTCCGGACGCGCTCGAGGTCCTCGACGGCGCGCGCCGCTCTGCCGGGATCGCGGGCGGCGATGGTGATCGAGGCGCCGGCCTGGCTGAGGCCGCGGGTCATCTCCCAACCGAGTCCGGTGTGTCCACCGGTGATAACCACATCCGTGCCCGTCAGGTCGATCCCGGCAAGGACGTCGTCGACGGTGGAGGCGGCGGTGAAGCCGGTGCCGATGGGGTGCTGCCGAGTTCTCGTGTCTGTCATGGCCACCAGCCTGCTGCGGGCCGGCCAGACGGTGAATAGTTGAGAGTCCGGATGAGTTGAGCGAGAGTACAGGCATGGCGGACGATCAGCTGTCCGAGGTGTTCTCCCTCGTCGAGGTGAGAGGTGTGCTCACCGGCGTCGTCGCTGCGCGCGGTGCCTGGGTTTCGCAGGCGCCGATCACGCATCCGCTGAAGTTCTTCACGCTGCTGACCGGCCGAGCCCGCCTGTCGACCGAGGGACTCGACGGCCCCCTCGAGCTCGAGGCCGGTGACGTGGGAATCCTCAACAATCGTGGATGGGTCGAGCTCCGTGGCGGACCGGAGGAGCTGGACCCGCGCGCGGTCGCCGTCGAGCCAGACACGCCACCTGCCTGGCCGTTGCGGTCCGAGCAGGACGTCGACGACGTCTTCGTCGGAGCCCGGATCGACCTCAATCCCGCCGGGGAGGCGCTCCTGCTGCAGGCCCTGCCTCCCGTCGCGCACGTCCGTGCGTCCCACCCCGGAGCCTCAGGCCTGCGTGCCACGGTGGGGCACCTGTTCGACGAGCTGACCGGCGCCCGGCTCGGCTCGGCGTTCGCAATCCAGCAGCACGCCCAGCTCCTGCTGTTGGAGGTGCTCCGGGCATATCTCGAGCAGTCCGACGCACCCGCCGGCTGGTTGCGCCTACTGGCCGACGAACGGCTGCGTCCTGCGGTCGCGCTCATGCACGCAGATCCGGGGCGGTCATGGGGGCTGGAGGAGCTCGCCCGTGCGGCGGCGATGTCCCGTGCCTCGTTCGCGGACCGCTTCCGGAAGGTCGCCGGCATGCCGCCCCTGACGTATCTGAGCCGGTGGCGCATGATGCTGGCGCAACGAGCGCTCAGCGACGGTGACGTACGGCTCGGACCACTCGCCGTCACGTTGGGATACGGATCCGAGAGCGCGTTCAGCAACGCGTTCAAGCGAGAGCTGGGCATGGCACCGTCGCACTACCGCCGTCAGGCCCGCCGATCGCAACGCCATGAAGACTCGACACCTACCCAGACGCTCGCGGTCTGAGACCTCACACCTGTCCCCGCCCGGCTCGACCTCGGAGGAACATGCGCATCGCGTCCCGGACCTGGCCGGCCGCTGTGGCCGGACTGGCCATGACTCTCGCCGGCTGCTCGGCAGCGGAGGAGACATCCCAGCCGGAGCCGACCGCCTCCGAGACACCGCCTCCTCCGACGAGCGAGCCCACCAGCGAGCAGCCGACCACCGAGGACCCCACCGGCGACGAGCCGTCCGCAGCTGAGCCGGCGCTCGACCAGCACGGCGTCAGTGCGGCACACCCGCTCGCCGTCGATGCGGGCATGGACATCCTCGACCGCGGCGGTACCGCCGTCGACGCGGCGATCGCGACGGCGTTCGCGGTCACCGTGGTCGAGCCGTTCGCCTCGGGCATCGGCGGTGGTGGATCCGCCATCGTCGCCCCGACCGGCGCGGCGCCCGAGGCTTACGACTACCGCGAGGAGGTCGCCCAGAACGGTCGGATCCCCGCGAGCGGCACGGGAACCCCGGGCTTCGTCGCCGGCATGGCCGCGCTGCACGAGGACCACGGCGAGCTGGCGTGGGCAGACCTTCTCTCGCCGGCGATCCGGCTCGCCGCCGACGGCTTCCCCGTCTCCGACTTCCTCGCACTGCGCATGCGCAGCGACTACGGGCCCGGGGCCGTGAACTCGTTGCCGCACTACGCGCCCGGTGGGTCGCCGCTGGCCGCCGGTGACCGGTTGGTCCAGGAGGACCTGGCCGCCACGCTCGAGCAGATCGCCGACGGCGGTGCCGCGGCGTTCTATGCCGGCGACCTCGCCGACCAGCTCGCCCGAGGCGTCGACGGCATCGGCCACGCCTCGTTGCGCTCCTACGAGGTGGTCCGTTCCGATCCCGTCTCCGGCCCGGTCGGCGACCACGAGGTGGTCTCAGCCGCCCCCGCCCTGCCGGGCGCCGCCCTGGTCCAGATGCTGCAGGTCGCCGAGGCCGGCGGTGCGGGACGGGCCGCACCGGGCTCGGCGGACTACATCGAGACCGTCTCCCGCGCCTGGCAGGTCGCCGACGAGACGGCGCACACCGTGCTCGGTGACCCGGCCTTCGTCGACGTCCCGGTCGCCGACCTCACCGATCCGCAGGCGAACTCGCGCATCGCCACGCGCAACGTCACGGACCGGGGGAGTGCCGCACCGGAGATCGTCACCGGGCAGGCCGACACCCGCGACGACGCCCACGAACTCGTCCCCGGGAACACGACGCACCTGACCGTCGTCGACACCGACGGGCTCATGGTCTCGATGACCAACACGCTGACCAATTTCTGGGGCTCGGGTCAGATGGTCGCCGGGTTCTTCCTCAACAATCAGCTCAGTCGGTTCGACGCGATCGCCGGTCCGGCCAACCGGCCGGAGGCCGGGCGGCGGTCGGTGAGCTGGTCGCTGCCGACGGTGGTGCTCGACGGTGAGGGGCGGCCGGTTCTCGGCATCGGCTCGCCCGGTGGCCACCAGATCCCGAATATCCTCGCCAATGTGATCCTCCGGTGGGGGCTGCACGGCCAGTCCCTGGCCGACGCCGTCGCCGCACCGCGCTTCATGCTCGACGGCGGAGTCCTGACCACCGAACAGCAGCCGTCGGGTGATGTCGCCTCGGCCCTGTCCGCACTGGGGTGGACGATCGACGTCGTGCCGGTCGAGGACGCCGTGTTCGGCTCCGTCCAGGCTCTGGAGATCGACTACAACAGCGGCGAGCTCGCCGGCGTCCCGGACTCGCGGCGCGAGGCGGACGTCGCCGTCGAGCGGCCCTGACCGGCCGCGCCTCCTCACCCCTCCATGGCATGAACCTCCGCCACGGAGCGCAGCACACAGAACTCGTTGCCCTCCGGGTCGGCGAAGACCACCCAGCCGCTTCCGGGACCGTGGTGGCCGCGGAAGTCGCCCACCTCGACGGCGCCGAGCGTGCGGACCCGGTCGATCTCCGTATCGCGCGTGCCGGAGCGGGGCCGGAGGTCGAAGTGCAGGCGGTTCTTGCCCGTCTTGCCCTCGGGGACCTCGATGAAGAGGATCCGGTGGTCGGTCTCCGGGTCGCGGATCATGCACATGTCGTCGCCCGGCTCGTTCGGGTCGTCGGCGATGTCGGTGTAGCCGAGCAGTCGCTTCCACCACTCGGACAGCTCGTAGGCGTTGCGGCAGTCCACGGACGTGTGCGAGACGAACGATGTCATGGCGAGAGCCTGCCAGAGTAGGGCGATGAGCTTCTTCGCCGACGATGCCGAGATCGAGCGTGTCTTCTCCGGGGCCGAGTGGACCGAGGGGCCGGTATGGCTGCCGCAGACCGGCCGGGTCCGCTTCAGCGACATCCCGAACGACCGTGTGCTGGAGTACGAACCCGCGACCGGACACACCCGGGTCCAGGCCCAGCCCGCCGGCTACCAGAACGGACGGACCCTGGACGGCGCGGGACGAATCGTGCAGTGCTCCCACGGACATCGCCGAGTCGAGCGGTCCCATCCGGGCGCCGCACCAGGGGAGGTCGAGGTGCTCGCCGGGCACTGGCAGGGGCACCGGCTGAACTCACCCAACGACGTCGTCGTCGCCTCCGACGGGACGGTCTGGTTCACCGACCCGCCCTACGGGATCCAGCCCGACGGGCGCGAGGGCTACCCGGGCGAGATGGAGTACGGCGCCTGCTACGTCTTCCGCCACGACGAGATCACCGGCCGGCTCGACGCCGTCATCACCGACATGGACCGCCCCAACGGCCTGGCGTTCTCCCCGGACGAGTCCGTGCTCTACGTCGCCGACACCGGGGCACGGCCGAACCTGCGTGCCTACGACGTCGTCGGCGGGGCGTGCACGAACGGCCGGGACGTACCGACCGTGCCGGTCGGCGCCGTGGACGGGTTGCGCGTCGACCGGGTGGGGCGGCTGTGGTGCTCGGCCGGCGACGGCGTCTACGTCCTCAGCCCCGACGGCGACGTGCTCGAGCATCTCGCCGTGCCCGAGGTCGTCTCGAACCTGTGCTTCGGCGGCGAGCGCGGCGAGTGGCTCTACATCACCGCGACGCGGAGCCTGTACCGCGTGCCCCTCACCGCCTCGGCTACCCTCGGAAAACGTTGACGAACGCGGGCGGGGCGAGCAGGTGACGGCGAACATCCATGACGTGGCGGCCGCCGCCGGCGTGTCCATCGCCACCGTCTCGCGGGTCTACAACGGCCAACGCGTCTCGCCCGACCGCGCCGCGCGGGTGCGCGAGGCCGCGAAGCAGCTGGACTTCTCGCCGAACCGCGCCGCCCGCAGCCTGCGCCGCAAGCACTCCGAGGTCATCGCCCTCATCGTCCCCGACATCGAGAACCCGTACTTCACCGCCATGGCCCGCGGTGTGGAGGACAGTGCGCAACGTGCCGGCTACTCCGTCGTCCTCGGCAACACCGACGACGAGGAGGCCAAGGAGAGTCAGTACCTGCGCATCGCCGTCAGCGAGAACATGGCCGGTGTCATCGTGGTGCCCAACCGCGCGACGGACGACCTGCTCTCCTACGTGGCCAGCGGACGGCCCGCCGTCGCGATCGACCGGCAGCTCGACCTCGGGGTCGACGAGGTCCTCGTGGACAACGTCGCCGCCGGCCGGCTGGCCACCGGCGCCCTGCTCGACGCCGGCTTCGAACGCGTCGGCCTCGTCACCGGGCCACCGGGACTCAGCTCCGCGAACGATCGCGTCATCGGCTGGCGCGCCGCGCACGGGGAACGGGGCCTGGAGGTCGACGAGACACTCGTCGAGCACGGCGACTTCCGGGTCGCCGGTGCCCGTGAGGCCATGCGCGCACTGCTCGGGACGGGCGCGGCGATCGACGCCGTGGTCGCCGGCAACAACCTCACCGGGATCGGCGCCTTCCAGGTCCTCGCACGAGCCGGCACGGTACCGCCGGACTTCGGCTTCGCCATCATCGGCGACCTGCCGTTCACCACGATGGTCTCCGCCGACATCGTCCGTATCGACCTGCCCGCTCGCCAGGTCGGTATCCGCGCGGCCGACATGCTCATCGACCGCATCACGGGCCACGACGGCGGACCGCGCTCGCTGACCCTGCCGCCCGAGGTCCTCGCAGCGGACCACGACTGGACCGTCTGAGCGCCCCGACCCGCCGCCCGGCGTTGACACCTCCCGGCCGCGAAGCTAGCGTGAAAACGATTACGAAATGTAAACCTTTTCAGGCGTGAGGAGCGACGATGCCCACCTCCCTCAGCCGCCGCGGCGCTCTCCGGCTCGGCGCCGCCGCGGCCGGTCTGGGTACCGCGTGGGCGGCCAGCGGCTGCAGCCCGGGCAGCGACCGCGGCGCCATGCAGTTCTGGCAGTTCTACGCACCGATCTCACAGAATGACCCCGTCCTCGTGGCCCAGAGCGACTGGTTCCT
Source organism: Georgenia deserti (assembly GCF_042680605.1). NCBI lineage: Bacteria > Bacillati > Actinomycetota > Actinomycetes > Allobogoriellales > Allobogoriellaceae > Georgenia > Georgenia deserti. The sequence goes on along the minus strand of NZ_JBHUEE010000002.1, from coordinate 315,310 downwards.
CACCCTGGCCAGGCGCTGGGAACGGGCCGGCGAGCGACCGATCAGGATGGTCTACATCCCCGGCTACACCGACCCGACGAACACCAGGCTGACCACGGCATTCGCCGCCGGCGACGGTCCGGACATCTTCCTCATCTCGCCCGGCGACTTCCTGCGCTACTACAACGGGGGCGTCCTCACCGACCTCACGCCGTACCTGAGTCAGGAGGTCGTCGACGACTTCTACCCGGAGGCGCTCGCCACCCGCACGGTCGACGGCCGGATCTACGGGCTGCCGATGGAACAAGGCCCGATGGCCGTGTACTACAACATCCCCGCCTTCGAGGATGCCGGGCTGGCCGAAGGTGACCTGCCCCGGACCTGGGAGGACATGCTCGAACTGGGCCGTCGCCTGACCGGAGGCCAGCAGGCCGGCCTGGTGCTCGACACCACCGCGAGCTACTACCAGAACTTCACGTTCTACCCGTGGGTCTGGCAGGGCGGCGGCGATGTCATCGACCGACGAACCGGTCAAGCGGTCTTCGACTCGCCGGCCGCGGTCCAGGCCCTGCGGCTCTTCCACGACGCCGTCCGGACCGGCGCCTCGCCACGCACACTGCCGGCCGGCGGCGACATGGTCGGCGCCTTCACCAACGGCTACGCAGCCATGTGGCACAACGTCATCGGGCAGGTCGAGGCCATGCGCCGCAACGCCCCCGACCACCCGTACGGCATCTTCCCGCTGCCGCTCCCGCCCGGCGGGCACGAGCGCACGATCCTCGGCGGCTGGGCCTGGGTGGTCAACCGTCACGGTCGCGATCCCGAGGCCGCCGCCCGCTTCACCGTGGAGGTCATGGGCTCGATGAGCCGGGAGTCGGTGCAGGCGGCCGCCGAGTGGGACGGCGTCGCCAAGGGGATCATGCCCGCCCGCCGGTCGGTGACCGAGGCGATCGGCAACACCGGCGCCTTCGCGAACCCCATCCTCCAGCAGTTCCGCGACGAGCTCCTGCCGACCGGGCGGGCCGAGCCTCGCTACCCGCCCGTCGTGTACAAGGCCGTCTCCAACGCCATCCAGAAGACCATGCTCGCCGGCGCCGATCCGCAGCAGCAGGCCGAGATCGCGCAGGAGACGATCGTGAGCTACCTGCAGACCTACGACGGCGGATCGCTCGTCTGATCCGACCGTGCGCCGCGACCGCCACGATCCAGACCCGCCCCGTCCCGTGCCCCCTCACCCCGGAAGGTGCCTCATGACCTCCAGTCCGCGCCCGAACATCGTCCTGATCTTCATGGACGACATGGGCTACGGAGATCTCGGCTGCACCGGATCGCCGCTGATCTCCACACCGCACATCGACCGGCTCGCCGCCGAAGGCCTGCAGCTGACGCAGATGTACTCGACATCGCCCACCTGCACGCCCTCGCGCGCGAGCCTGCTCACCGGGCGGTACGCCCAGCGCGTCGGTCTGCCGCGGGTCATCTTCCCCGAGGACCGTGAAGGCCTGTCCACGTGGGAGCGCACCATCGCCGACGTCCTCGGCGAGGTCGGCTACCGGTGCGGCATCTACGGCAAGTGGCACCTCGGCGCCCGGCCGGAACACAACCCCACCCGGCACGGATTCGACGAGTACTACGGGCTGCCGTACAGCAACGACATGGACCCGCTCCACCTGCACGTCGGGGCGGATCGGATCGAGGGGCCGGTGGACCAGTCCAGCCTGACCCGGCGCTACACCGACGAGGCCATGGACTTCATCTCCCGCCACGCCGACGAACCGTTCTTCGTCTATCTCCCACACACGATGCCGCACATCCCGCTCCACGTGGAGGAGTCCTTCCGTGGGACCTCGCGGGCGGGGACCTACGGCGACACCATCGAGTGCCTCGACCACCACGTCGGCCGGCTCGTGCGGCACGTCGAGGAGCTCGGTCTGTCCGAGAACACCCTGTTCCTGCTCACCAGCGACAACGGCCCGTGGTTCGAGGGCCGTACCGGCGGGCGACGCGGTCGCAAGATCGACACCTACGAGGGCGGCATCCGCATGCCCTTCATCGCCCGCTGGACCGGACGGATCGCCCCGGGCACCGTCTCCGAGAGCGTCCAGTCCTTCCTGGACATCTTCCCGACCCTCGCCTCCCTCGCCGGCGCCCCCGTCCCCCAGGACCGGCCGATCGACGGCGCGGACATGACCGAGCTGCTCCTCGGCGGCACGCCGACCGAGCGCGGGCCGCTCTACTTCTTCTCGCACTGGCACCTCAACGCCGTGCGGGACGGGCGGTGGAAGCTGCACGTCGACCGGTTCCCGACCAAGGACCTACGCGAACTGCCGCAGCTCTTCGACGTCGAGACGGATGTGGAGGAGAGCTACAACCTGGCCGACCTGTACCCCGACGTGCTCGAGCACATGCTCGGCCTGGTCGAGACGTTCGGGGGTGAGATCGAGGCCGGACGCGCCGAGGCGGAGGCGCGCGCCCTGGCCTGAGCGGCGGGGGATGCCATGCTTCCGTTGTCCGCACACCGCGAACCGACGGAGATCGCATGCTGCCCCTCGTCCCGGCCCCCGCCCACCTCGAGCACGGCGACGGGCCCGGCTTCCCACTGACCGGGCCCGTCCGGATCCTGCCGCCCGAGGCCGCCGTCGCCGACGGCGACCCGGTGGCCGCCGCGCTCGCCGAGCTGACCGACGCGCTCGCGGCCGCCGGTGCGAGCCCCAGCACCGCCGCCGACGCCCCCGAGATCGTCGTCGAGGTCGACCCCGAGGATCCGCTGCAGCTGCTCACCCGCGACGTCCCGCCGGTCGCGCTGACCAGTGACGCCGCGGCGCTGGAGCACTACCGGCTCACCGTCGAGGCGCAGCGCATCCACCTCCTCGCCCCGGCGCCGGTGGGCCTCGCGCGCGGCCTGACCACCCTCCTGCAGCTGGTCCGCGGGGCCACCGAGTCCCTGCCGCCCCTGCGGATCGATGATCGCCCCCGCTATGCGTGGCGCGGGCTCAGCGTCGACATCGCCCGGCACTTCTTCCCGCTGCCGGTCCTCAAAGAGATCGTCGACCTCTGCGCGTTGTACAAGCTCAACGCGCTGCATCTGCACCTCACCGACGACCAGGGCTGGCGTCTCGAGCTGACCTCCCGCCCGCTGCTCACCGAGCGGTCCGGTCTCACCGAGGTCGGTGGCGGCGAGAGCGGTTACCTCACCCAGGCCGACTGGACCGACCTGCTCGCCCACGCCACCGCCCGCGCCGTCACCGTGGTCCCCGAGGTGGACGTGCCCGGGCACACCCACGCTGCCCTGCACGCGTACGGCGAACTCACCCCCACCGGGCAGGCCCCCGAGCCATACACCGGCACCGACGTCGGCTTCAGCCAGATCACCGTGCACGAGCCGGCCACCAGGCCCTTCCTCAGCGATGTCTTCGGCGAAGTGGCCCGCCTCACGCCGGGTCCGTACCTGCACGGCGGCGGCGACGAGGCGCACGTGATGACCCGTGAGGACTACCTCGACGTCGTCGCCGAGCTCGGGCGCGTCGTCGAACGGACCGGCAAGATGCTCGTGGTGTGGCAGGAGGCCGGCGTGGCCGACCTGCCCGCCGGGGCGCTGGTCCAGCTCTGGGCCTCCGGGCACGACATGTCCCCGGTCCTGGACGCGGCACGCCGCGGTCACGACGTCATCCTCTCCCCGGGTGACCGCATCTACCTCGACATGAAGTACACCCCGGAGTTCCCGCTCGGCCTGGACTGGGCGGGCCACGTGGATCTCGAACAGTCGTGGGCCTGGGACCCCGACCACTACAGCGACGACCTCGACCCGGCCCGTATCCGTGGCGTGGAGGCCGCGCTGTGGACGGAGACGCTGACCACGCGCGAGGAACTGTTCACCATGCTGCTCCCGCGTCTGGGAGCCGTCGCGGACGTGGCGTGGTCGCCGCAGTCCGTGCGGTCCGACGGCGGCTACGCCGGTTTCACCGGCCGGATGGCGGCACAGGCACCGCTGTGGCGGTCGCGCGAGTGGGCCTTCCATCCCTCCGACGGCGTGGCGTGGCTATGATGAACCGGTGAATTTCGGTGCGGCGAAGAATTCGGCCACGGTGGCCCGACGGAATGCTTTCGGGTTGGCCGTCGTCCTGCTCGGCGCCGCGCTCGCCGGTTGCACGCTCGGCGCCGGCCCGCAGCCCTCCGCGGGTACCGGCAACGCCGAACCCGACGTCCGGCACGACGACGGCCGTCCTCTCGTCCTGACCACGTTCACAGTCCTCGCGGACATGGCCCGCACGGTTGGCGGCGGCCATGTGCGCGTCGAGTCGATCACCGCCCCCGGCGCCGAGATCCACGGTTACGAGCCGACGCCGGACGACCTGCGCCGCGGGCAGGGCGCCGACCTGGTGCTCGAGAACGGGCTGGGCCTCGAGGCCTGGTTCGCGCAGTTCCTCACCGACGTCGACGCCGATCACGTGGTCCTCAGTGACGGGATCGACCCGCTGCCGATCGAGGGGGCCCGGGGCGGCCACGCGGACAACCCGCACGCCTGGATGTCCCCGCGGGCCGGACAGGTCTACGTCAGCACCATCGCGGACGCGCTCGCCGAGCTCGATCCTCGGCACGCTCAGGAGTACGCCGCCAACGCCCGCGCCTACCGTGAGGAGCTGGAGGAGATCCACCACGACCTCGTCGCGGCCCTCGCCACCGTGCCCGAACACCGGCGGGTCCTGGTCACCTGCGAGGGCGCCTTCTCCTACCTCGCCCGTGACGCGGGACTGGAGGAGGCCTACCTCTGGCCGGTCAACGCGGAGCGTCAGTCCACACCCCGTCAGGTCACGGCGGTCATCGACCGGGTCCGGTCCGACGACGTGCCCGCCGTGTTCTGCGAGTCCACCGTGGACGAGGCGGGTCAGCGTCAGGTCGCCGCGGAGACCGGTGCGCGGTTCGCCGGCACCCTCTATGTCGACTCCCTCTCCCGGGCCGACGGTCCGGTCCCGACCTACCTCGCCCTGCTCCGCCACGACGTCGAGACGATCGTCGCCGGCCTCACGGGCTCGGGTGATGCGTGATGGCTGTGCTCGAGGTCGCCGGGCTCACCGTCCGCTACGGCGCGGTCACCGCTCTGGAGGAGGTCACCTTCGGCCTCGAGCGCGGCACGGTGACCGGGCTGGTCGGGATGAACGGCTCCGGCAAGTCCACGTTGTTCAAGGCGGTCATGGGCCTGGCGCGAACCGAGAGCGGGACGGTCCGGCTGCTCGGCGGGCCGCCCGAGCGCGCCCGCCGCCAAGGCGCCGTCGCCTACTCGCCCCAGTCCGAGGACGTCGACTGGACCTTCCCGGTGTGCGTGCGCGACGTCGTGCGCATGGGCCGCTACGGCCGCCTCGGCCCGACGCGCCGGCTGCGCGACGAGGACGAGGAGCGTGTCGACACCGCCTTGGCCACCACCGGGCTGACCGATCTCGCCGACCGCCAGATCGGCGCCCTGTCCGGCGGCCAGCGCAAGCGCGTCTTCGTCGCCCGCGGGCTCGCCCAGGAGGCCGATCTGCTGCTGCTCGACGAACCCTTCGCCGGCGTCGACCGCCACACCCAGCACACCCTGACCGCCTTGCTGCGCGACCTCGCCGCAACCGGCCGCACCGTCCTGGTTTCCACCCACGACCTGGACAACCTCGCCGCCTTGTGCGACGAGGCGATCCTGCTGCACCGCCGAGTGATCCTGCAGGCATCCCCGCACGAGGTGCTGCGCCCCGAGAACCTCGCCCGCGCGTTCGGCGCAGCCGCGAGCCCGGAGTCCGCGGCATGATCGAGTCTCTCCTCGAGCTCGCCACGTCTCCCTGGGCGTACGGCTTCATGCAACGCGCCTTCGTCGTCGCGGTCGTCGCCGCCGTGGTGTGCGGCCTGCTGAGCTGCTGGCTCGTCCTCATCGGCTGGTCGCTCATGGGCGACGCCGTCTCGCATGCGGTGCTGCCCGGCGTCGTGCTCGCCTATCTGCTCGCCGCGCCGTTCGCCGCCGGTGCCTTGGTGTTCGGGCTGCTCGCCGTCGCCCTGATCGGGGCGGTCCGGGAACGGTCCGTGCTGAAGGAGGACGCGGTGATCGGCGTCGTCTTCACGGTGCTGTTCGCGCTCGGGCTGCTGCTCGTCTCGGTGGTGCCGAGCCAGACCGATCTCGGGCACATCCTCTTCGGCAACCTGCTCGGCGTGGGTCCGGCCGACCTGGTGCAGGTGCTGGTGCTGGCCGCCGGCACCTTGGCCGTGCTCGTGGCCAAGCGGCGCGACCTCACGCTCTACGCGTTCGACCCCACCCACGCCCGGGCCATCGGGCTCAGCCCGCGCCGCCTCTCCGCGCTGCTGCTGTTCCTGCTCGCGTTGACGGTCGTGGTCGCGTTGCAGGCCGTAGGGGTCGTGCTCGTCGTCGCCATGCTCATCATCCCGGGTGCGACCGCACGGCTGCTCACCGACCGGATCTCCCGGATGCTGGTCATCGCGCCGGTGCTCGCCGCCACCTGCGCCGTCGTCGGGATCTACGCCAGCTACGCGGCCGACACCGCCTCCGGTCCGATGGTGGTCCTCGCCCAGGGCGCCGCGTTCGCCGCCGTCCATCTGTTTGCGCCGCGGCGCGGAGTGGTGTGGCAGGCACGGCACCGGCGGAACGGACGGCGGCGCACCGCCGTCGCGTAGCGTGGTCGCCGTGATCGGGGAGCTCACCGCCGCCAACCAGGACTACCTCAAGGTGATCTGGTCGGCGCAGGAGTGGTCGGCCGAGCCGGTGACGACGACGCTGCTCGCCCGCCGGCTGGGCAACTCAGCCTCCACCGTCTCCGAGGCGGTCAAGAAGCTCACCGCACAAGGGCTGCTCACCCACGCCCGCTACGGCGCCATCGAGCTCACCGACGCCGGACGCGGCGCGGCGCTGGCCATGGTGCGCCGGCACCGCATCATCGAGACGTTCCTCGTGGCCGACCTCGGGTACGGCTGGGACGAGGTCCACGACGAGGCCGAGATCCTCGAGCACGCCGTCTCCGACCGACTCGTCGACGCGCTCGAGGCCCGGCTGGGGCATCCCGAGCGGGACCCGCACGGCGACCCGATCCCACGGCGGGACGGCAGCGTCGCGGCACCGCCGGCGCGTCAGCTCCATCTCGCCGAGCCGGGCGAACGGGTCCGGGTTGCCCGGATCTCCGACGTCGACCCACAGGTGCTGCGCTACTTCGACGGCCTCGGGATCGCGCTGGACACCGAGCTCGAGGTCGTCGACCGCCGCGACTTCGCCGGCACGGTTTCGCTCCGACTCGCCGGTGCGCAGGATCCGGTCGAGGTCGGTTTGGCGGCGGCGGAGGCCGTTTGGGTCATCGCCCCGTGAAGGCCTCCAGCGAATCGTGCACGCCCATGGACCGGGCGAGCGCGTCCGACGCCGCGGTCGGCAGGACCGCTCGAGCCATCCGCGCCAGGTGCACGCTGGCCGGCGCGACCGCCACCGGCCGCCCGTCCAGCATCGCCCGCCAGCCGATGTCCGCCGCACGTTCGGGTGTGAGCATCGGCGTGAACAACGGTGCGCGCGCGCCCGCAAACATCCCGGTGTCGACGAAGGACGGGTTGTACGTGGTCAGCCGGACGTGGTCGTGGCCGGCCGCGGCCAGTTCCAGGCGTACGGACTCCGACCAGTGCGCGATACCGGCCTTGGAGCCGGCGTAGGCGGCCATCCGGGGGATCGGCAGCAGGGCGGAGGCGGACGCCAGGGTGAGGATCCGTTTCGGGCGCGGGACGTCGTCGATCATCGCCGGGAGCAGCCGGGTGGTCAGCCGGATCGGCGCCAGGGTGTTGACCGCGACGGTGCGGTCGGCGGCGTCCGGGTCCTGCTCCCAGGCGTAGGCGTTCGAGGCGACCGTGCCGGCGTTGTTGACGAGCACATCGGGCGCGGTCCCCTCCTCGAGCAGCGCGGCGGCCGCGTCGTCGATCCGCCCGGGATCGGTGAGGTCGACGACGGCGCTGCGCACCTCGCGGCCCGGTCCGGCGACCTCGGCGGTCACCTCGTCCAGCGCATCGGCGTCGCGCCCCCACAGGACGATCGTCGTTGCGCCCTCGTCGGCTGCCCGGTGGGCGAACAACCGGCCCATGCCGCGCGTCGCACCGGTGATGAGAACACGCGCGCCGCGCACGCTCATGGCTCGCTCCTTTCGTGGCGCCGGTCGAACGCCGCGACGATCTCATGCGGCAGGCGGCCGCGGTCGGCGATCTCGTACCCCTGCTCGCGTGCCCAGGCTCGCACGTCCGCGGCCGGGGCCGCGGAACCGGTGGGCAGGCCCGCGACCCGGTCGGCGCCGGTGGTGGTGTCGGCGAACTCCCGCAGCGATGCGGCGAGGAAGCGGTAGGTCCACTCCTGGGCGAGCTGCCGGGTCTCGCAGAACATCACCGGCACCGCGGGGAATCGGGCCTGGCACTCGGCGAGCGCGTCGGCGACGACGGCGGGCCGGACGTGGTCGAGCTGGAAGATCCGGGAGTAGCGGTCCTCGACCACGACGGCGGCCGCCGGCAGTTCGGCCAGCTCGGCGAGCAGGTACCGCATCTTTCCGCCGGTGAGGGTGGCGGCCAGGTCCGCCAGGCTCTTGCGCTCGACGGCGGCTACCACCTCGCCGCCGTCGGCCCGGACCGCGTAGTCGCCGGCCGGTAGTGCGTGGACGGTCGTGGTGGCCTGCTGCCGGCTGAACTTCCAGGCGTAGCGCTCGCGGGAGTCGACGAGGATCTCCAGCTCGCTGAGTCCGCTCGCCCGGGCGGTCGGCAGTGACCCGCGCGGCCGGGCCTGCTTGGCGGTGCGGGCGGTCTGCCAGAAGATCGCCTCGCGTCCGCCGCGGATCCGGGTGAGCACGAACTGCGAGCGGTTCTCCCGGGCACGGTCCAGCACCAGATCGATCGCCGCGCCGCGCCGCACGCACGAGCGGACCGGCACCTGCTGCAGGATCTCCGGTTGCCGCGGCCACCCGGCGGCCCGGTGGCAGTACACCTTCGCCGTCCGCGGCCAGATCTCCCGCGCCTTGAGCACGATGCCTTCCGAGCCGAGCGGGATGCGCAGCAGGTAGGGCAGACGGCTGCCGTCCTCCGGGTTCCGCGCGATGAGGAAGTCCTCCGGCACGTGCGTCACGCTACCGGGCCCTCGGACCCAACTCTCGGATCCAATCCTCAGATCCACCCCTCAGATCCAGCTCGGCAGCCACATGTGCCCGCGCCAGAAGTCGTAGGAGACCGGCTGGCCGGTCCACAGCGGCCACCAGAACACGGCCGCCGCCACGGCGAGGCCGGTGACAGTCAGGAGGATCGCCCATCCGGCGCGGGTGGGGCGGGCGGCTTCACCCGCGGACAGGAGCCCTTCCCTGCGGCGGCCCGGCGGGCCGAGCATGCCGGTGGCCCAGCCGAGGCCGAAGGTCAGGCATAGCACGACGTAGGGCACGAAGGCGACGGAGTAGAAGGTGAAGATCGTCCGGTGCGCGTAGGCGAACCACGGCACGTACATGGCGCCGTAACCGGCGAGGATCGCCCATGCGCGCCAGTCCCGGCCGGCGATCGCCGCGTGGAGCAGCACGCCGAGCGCCACCGCGGCGAGCCACCAGATCAGCGGGTTGCCCAGGTTGGTGATCTGCTCGACGCACCGGTCGGCGCCGCAGGCCTCGGGCGGTGGCGCCTCCTCGTCTGCGGGCCAGAAGAACGAGGTCGGGCGCAGCTGCAACAGCCAGGTGGCCGGATGTGCGGCGTAGGTGTGCTCCGACTCGAGGGAGTTGTGGAAGTCCCACATCACCAGGTGGTACTCCCACCAGGAGTTCAGCGCGTCGGGCAGCCAGCCCCGCGGCACGGACTCGCCGGCGGCAGGCAGGTCGGCCGCCCACTGCCGGCGGTAGGAGTCCGGGTTTGCGAACCACGACGCCCACGTGAGTACGTAGGTCACGGCGGCGGTCGGCACGAGCGCGAGGAAGGCCGGGACGCCGCCGCGCAGCACGGAGCCGGTGAGCCAACGGCGCTCGCCGACCGTCCGTCGCGCTGCGAGCTCCCACGCGAACGCCACCACACCGAAGACGGCGACGGCGTAGATACCCGACCACTTCACCCCGCAGGCCATCCCGAGAGCGACGCCGGCCGCGACGAGCCACCACCGGATGCCGACGGGCGGGACGGTGGCGAGGGACCGCGGCGCCCGGCCGGCCTCGAACGCGCGGGCCTCCTCGGCGGCGATCAGTGGCGTGGCCCGGCGGGCGAGTGCGGCCCGGGTGCTCTCCCGGTCCCGGAGCAGGCACCAGAAGCTCACGAGGACCCAGAAGGCCAGGAATCCGTCGAGCAGCGACGTGCGCGAGATGGTCAGGTGGATCCCGTCGATCGCCAGCAGGAGGCCGGCGGTGGTGGCGAGGGCCACCGAGCCGAAGAGCCGGAGAGCGATCCGGGCGAGGATGAGCACGGACAGCGCCCCGACGAGCGCGGCCGAGAACCGCCAGCCGGCGCCGTTGTCGGCACCGAAGAGACGCAGCCCGACGGCGATCATCCACTTGCCGAGCTGCGGATGGACCACGTAGTCCGCCTCGGTGGAGAGGTCGGAGTAGTCCCCGGCGGCGAACCGGGCGTTGATGGCGTCCTTCTCGTCGTCGTCCTCGGCGGGCCAGTCGCCCTCGTATCCGAGGGTCATGAGCGAGAACGCCTGCTTGACGTAGTACGTCTCGTCGAAGATCAACCGGCCCGGGTGGTTGAGGTTCACCAGGCGCATGACAGCGGCGAGCACCGTGACGGCGAGCGGTCCGAGCCAGCCCCACAGGCGGGTGGCCGGGTCGAGGCGTTGGCCGCGGCGCCGGAGGCCGAGGCGGCCGCGGAGATCCTCGTCGATGTCCCGTTCGGAGCGGGGTGGCCGGCGCACCGTGGTTCCGGGGCGCCATACCGGCTCGGTGTCGGTGCGGTGCCATCGCACCTCGGCCGGTCCGCCGTCCGGGTCCCGCGCTGCGCCGTGCGCCGGCGCGGGATCGGGCGTGCTCACCCGGCGAGTGTAGGTCGGTGGCGCACGCCGGGCGCACGGCGGTCGTGACAGGCTGAGGGTCATGTCATCTGCGTCGCCGGGCGTCATCCTGCTCGCTGCCACCCCCATCGGTGACGTCGACGACGCGCCGCCACGGCTGCGCCGTGCGCTCGCCGAGGCGGACGTGGTCGCCGCGGAGGACACCCGGCGCCTTCGCGCGCTCGCCGGCCGCCTCGGGGTCGAGGTCGCGGGCCGTGTGGTGAGCTATCAGGAGCACAACGAGGCCCGCCGGGCGCCCGAGCTGGTGGCCGCCGCCCAGGAGGGCTCGCAGGTGCTCGTGGTCTCCGACGCGGGGATGCCATCCGTCTCTGACCCCGGATACCGCCTCGTCCTCGCGGCAGCCGAGGCAGGCGTCCAGGTCCGTGTCCTGCCCGGTCCGTCCGCCGTGCTCACCGCGCTGGCGCTCTCCGGGCTCGCGACGGACCGGTTCTGCTTCGAGGGCTTCCCGTCCCGCAGACCGGGGGAGCGGACGCGGACCCTGCAGGCGCTCGCCGACGAGCGGCGCACGATGGTCTTCTTCGAGGCGCCGCACCGCCTGCCGCAGACGCTGGAGGCCATGGCCGAGGCGTTCGGGCCGGACCGGCGGGCCGCGGTCTGCCGCGAACTCACCAAGACCTACGAAGAAGTCCGCCGTGGCCCGCTGTCCGAGCTCGCGACATGGGCCGCAGAGGGCGTCCGTGGCGAGATCACGGTGGTGGTCGCCGGAGCAGAGCCTCCCGCGGTCTCCGTGGCCGACCACGTCGGTGACGTGCTGGCGCTGGCCGAGAACGGTGTGCGGCTCAAGGACGCGGCGGCTACGGTCGCCGAGCAGTCCGGGTTGCGCAAGCGGGAGCTGTACGAGGCGGCGCTGGCCGCGCGCGCGACCATCGGCGACTCGGCGCAGTGAGAGGCCTGGGCCCGTGTCAGCGGGTCGCTCTACGGTTCCGCCATGGGGCACGAGCCGAGACCGGTCCGCTCACCGTCGACGTCCGTTCCGCCGTCGGACGCTATGACGGGTTCTACGAGGTCGTCGGAGTCAAGAAGCCCGGCGGCAAGGGCTGCTGGTGCATGTCGTACCGGGACTCCCGGGTGCCCGCCGAGGAGCGCGGTGCGTTCATGCGTTCCCTGTGCGAGGACGAGCCCGGCCCGGGCGTGCTGGCCTACGTCGACGGTGTCCCCGCCGGCTGGTGCTCGATCGCGCCTCGGAGCACCTACCGGCGCCTGATGAACTCCCGCACCATCCCGTTCGTGGACGAGCGCGACGCGTGGGTGGCCGTGTGCTTCGTGGTCCGCAGCGGCTATCGACGACGGGGCTTGATGCACGCGCTGCTGGAGGGCGCCGTCGACCACGCGCGGGCGCACGGCGGCGAGGTGGTCGAGGGCTATCCGGTGGAGGTCGGGGACGGCGAGCGTGTCGACGTCATCAGTGGCTATGTGGGCACCACGCGGCTGTTTGAGGCGCACGGGTTTACGCGGGCGGCGCCGACCACAGGGCGGAGCGGGCACCGCCGGAGGTGGGTGATGCGGCGCGACCTGACGCACAGCTAGATGAGAACTATTGTCGGTCCGTGTCTCGTTCCGACGTCCGCGCCCCGGCCGCCCCCGCCCGCGCCGGCACGGTGCCCGTCATCGGGCTGACCGGGTACCTCGGCGCCGGGAAGACGAGCCTGCTCAACCACCTGCTGCGCCGCCCCGGCGCACGAATCGGCGTGGTGGTCAACGATTTCGGCGAGCTGAACGTCGACGCCGGCCTGGTCACCGGGCAGGTCGACGAGCCGGCGTCCATCTCAGGTGGTTGCCTGTGCTGCGTCAGTGACACCGACGAGCTCGACTTCGCGCTCGCCCGCCTGACGGATCCGCGCCTGGCGCTCGACGCGATTGTCATCGAGGCCAGCGGCCTTGCCGACCCGATGGCGCTGGCCCGGCTCATCCGGTTCAGCGGCATCGACCGGGTCCGGCCGGGCGGGATCGTCGACGTCGTCGACGCCACCCACCACGAGGAGACGGTCGACGTCGACGACGAGCCGCCGCTTCGGTACGCCGCGACCTCGCTGGTCGTGGTCAACAAGCTGGACGGGGTGCCGGCGGGGGAGCGGGACGTCGTCGTCGAGCGGGTCGGCGCCCGAGTGCGTCGGCGCAACCCGCACGCCCACGTGGTCGGTGCCGTCGGCGGTCGCGTCGCGCCGGAGCTGCTCTATGACGTCGCGTCCACGCAGGACGAGCCGGACCAGCTCCCGATCCGCCAGCTGATGCTCGACGCCCATGCCGACGGCCATCCGCACGAACACGTCCACGCCGAGTCCGTGACGGTCCGTGCGGACGGGCCGGTCGCGCCCGGGCCGTTGGCCGACCTCCTCGAGGACCCGCCACGGGAGGCCTACCGGCTCAAGGGCCTGGTAGCCGTGCCCGCCCGGTCGGCCGTTCGGACATACGCGGTCAACGTCGTCGGAACGTCGGTCCACGTGGCGACGGAGCGCACGGCGCGGCCGGCGGACGGCGGCGGACTCGTGGCCATCGGCACTCATCTGGAGTCCGCCGCCGTCCGCGAGCGGTTGCGTGCCGCGCTGCGGCCGGCGCCCGGGACGTCCGACGCCGCCGGTTTCCGGCGTCTTCAGCGGCTACGGCGCCTGAGTCTGTGACGGCGTCCGGGCGTTGTGACGCCGCCGGCCCGACCCGTCAGCCGGACAGCGTGGTGACGAGGTAGTCGACCGGAACCCGATGACCGTCCGGGCCGGCGTCGCCGGCCACCTCCTCGACCACCCGGACGAGGTCGCGTCGGGCGCTGGGCCAGGCGTCACCGAGGCTCGCCGCCCCGTTGACGATCGGGGCGCTGAACCGTTCCAGCAGCGAGACGAACTGCTCCGGTGACTCGATGGTCATCGTGAAGCTCGAGACCTCGACCGTGGCGTCGGCTCCGGCCAGCGACCGGATGGCGTCGCGCTCCTCGTGCCACGGCTCGGGCGCGCCGGGGAAGTACGGCGCCAGGGCCTGTCGGATCCGGCCGAAGAGTCCCTCCGCCGCCCAACTGGTGAAGACCACCCGGCCGCCGGGGCGGACCAGGCGGCGCGCCTCGGCCAAGGCGGGGCCCGGTTCGGCGAACACGAGCCCGAACGTCGAGGTCACCAGGTCGGCGCAGTCCGTGGGTAGGGGGACGTCGGTCAGGTCCGCCTCGATCCAGGTGACGTCCACCCCGGCCGCGCGCGAGCGGCGCACGGCCTCGCGCAGCAGGTCGGGTGTGACATCGACACCGGTCACCGAGCGGGCCCCGTGCCGGGCCGCGGCGATCGCGGTCACGCCGGTCCCGGTCGCGAGGTCGACGACGTCCCGATCACGGACCGCCAGTGTCGCCGCGAGATCGCGGCCGGGTTGTGCCCACAGGTCCCCGACGACGGCGTAGTCGCCCGTGGTCCAGAATTCGGCCGCCGTCGTCATGCCGCTTCCTCCTGCTGCGCGCCGAGCCACGGGTCGAGCCCGTCCGCGCGGGCGGACCACGCGCCGAGACCGCGCGAGAGCTCGGCGTCGGTGAGGAGCGTCTCCTCAAAGGCTTGCCGCAGTTCGGCCGGGCGTCCGCCGAGACCGGTGATGACCAGGTGGGTCTCCGGACGCCGCTCCCAGGTGCCGAGACGGCCGACGCTGAGCTGGCCGCCGGCTCCGTCCCACGCGCAGGCCAGAGTCGGGCGACTCGGAACCCAGAAGTGTCCCTTGCCCCGGATCATCCCGGCGCCGAGCGTCTCGGCGTTGTCCAGGAGACGGTGCGGGTGCAGAGGCCGCCACGAACGGAGGTCGAGCGTCCAGACCCCGGCGTCGGACTCGACGTCGGGGGTGCCGAGCCGCATGAGGTCACCGCGACGTGGCGTCGGCCGTGCGGCGAGCAGACGGTCTACCGGGGCGCGGTCCCACGGGACGGACGAACCGGGTCCGGCGAGGTGGGCGATGATGGCTTGCGACACCGGCCCGGGCGCGTCCGCAGCGGTGAGAATCATGTCGGCGAACTCGAGCTGATGGACGACGACCTCGCCCACCGACCGGTCGTCCTGCTCGCCGACCGCGAGGCCGCGGTCGGCGAGCATGTCCTGCCCCATGAGATCCGTGACAAGCGTGTCCGTGTCCACGACGGTCGCGACGCCGGCGACCGTCACCTGCTCCGCACCGCCGAGTGCCGTGACCACCGGGAGAGGCTCGATCGCCGTCGGCAGCGCGACGACGACCGCCTGCGGATCGCCGGCAGCGAGGGCGAGGACCGTCGGCACGATGTCCTCGCGCAGCGCACACGAGGCGCACGCATGGTCGAGCACGTGCGTCACGTCCTCGCCGACGCCGGAGCGGTCGTAGACCACCCGCCGCAGGCTGCCGCTCTCGGCGTCGAGATCGTGCTGGACGACGACGGCACCGGGCAGGTCGCACAGCAGGGCGCTCGCGGCGGCGCTGCGCATGACCGGGTCGATGCTCGCCAAGGTCAGGACGGGGGTGGCCATCAGTCACCTCCTCGCCGGGCTCGCCCGTAGCGCCGACGGAAACGCTCGACGCGGCCCTCGCTGTCCAGCACCCGCGACCTGCCCGTCCAGTACGGATGGCTCGCCGAGGAGATGTCGACGTCGACCACGGGATAGGTGCGTCCGTCCTCCCACTCGACCGTCTGCTCCGGACGGAGCGTGGAGCGGGTGAGGAACGCGAAGCCGGCGGCGGCGTCGCGGAAGACGACCGGACCGTACTCGGGATGGATCCCGGATTTCACAACTGGCCTCCAGATGACGTATAACGAGAACCGTTCTCACTACGCTACAGGACTGATGGAAGGCCTCACACCATGTCTGCCCGCTGCCAGGTGACCGGCGCCGAACCCCGGTTCGGCCGTCGCGTCTCGCACTCCCACCGGCGCACGTCTCGCCGCTTCGACCCGAACATCCAGACCAAGCGCTACTGGGTGCCCTCGCTGGGCCGCTCGGTGAAGCTGCGGGTGAGCACGAAAGGCATCAAGACGATCGACGCGCGCGGGATCGACGCGGTGGTGGCACAGATGCTGGCGCGAGGGGAGAAGATCTGATGGCCTCCAGGACTGATCTGCGTCCCATCATCAAGCTGCGTTCGACGGCGGGGACCGGGTACACCTACGTGACCCGCAAGAACCGCCGGAACGACCCGGACCGGATGGTCATCCGCAAGTACGACCCGGTGGTGCGCCGGCACGTCGAGTTTCGCGAGGAGCGCTGATGGCCAAGCGGTCGAAGATCGTCCGGGACGAGCAGCGCCGGAAGGTCGTGGCCCGGTATGCCGAGGAGCGCCGCAGGCTGAAGCGGGCTTCGGTCAACCCCCATTTGAGCCAGGAGGAACGGGACGAGGCGATGGCGGCGTTGCACCGCCTCCCGCGGGACGCGAGCCCGACCCGGCTGCGCAACCGTGATGTGGCCGACGGTCGTCCGCGAGGTCATCTGCGGACGTTCGGCGTCTCGCGCATCCGGTTCCGGCAGATGGCTCTGCGAGGTGAGCTGCCCGGCGTGCGCAAGTCGAGCTGGTGAGGCCGCTCAGCCCAGGTCGGACTCGGCCAGCTCCACACCTGCCTCGGTCATCCGTTCGCGGGCCAGCGCGCCGAGCTCCGGGCTGACCGGGACCGTGAGGTCGGTGAGGACGCGCGTGGCGAACCCGAGCTCGTGCGCATCCAGTGCGGTCTCCTTGACGCAGTGCGACTCCACCAGGCCTACCACGTCGACCGCCGTGACGGCGAAGTCGCGAAGGACCTTCTCCAGGGTCCGGCCGCCGTCGTCCGTGCCTTCGAAGCCGGAGTAGGCGGCCGCGTACTGTCCCTTCTTCACGGAGGCGTCGAACCGCAGCCCCTCGAGCGCCGGATGCAACTCCGCCTCCGGGGTACCCGCGATGCCGTGCGGCGGCCACGTGTCGACGAAGTCGGGGTCGTCGGAGAAGTGGTCGCCGGGATCGATGTGCCAGTCCTGGGTGGTGACCACGGCTGCGTACCGTGCCCCCCGCTCCCGGACGTATCGTGCGACCCGCTCGGACACGGCGTTCGCGCCGGGCGAGGGCAGGGCACCGCCTTCACAGAACGTGGGTTGGACGTCCACCAGGATCAGGCCGCGACGCTCCTCGCCGGGAACGCCGGAGGTCGCGGTGGTGCTCATGTCATCCCTCCGATCGAGGTCGCCTCCTGGTCGGCTGGTGCCCTTCCATTGTCCGCCTCGGCGCCACGATGTGGGGCCGAAGGGTTCAGGACATCTGCTCCCGCAGCCACGCGATGTCCGCGCCCTGCCCCTCGGCGCCGCCGGGCGTCTCGACGATCACGGGAGCGTTCGCGCTTCGCACGAGTTCGGCCAGCTCGTCCTGCGGCAGGCTGCCCTGGCCGATGTTCGTGTGCCGGTCGGCCCCGGAGTTGAACGCGTCGCGGCTGTCGTTTGCGTGCACGAGGTCGATCCGGCCGGTGACGGCGCGTACGCGGTCCGCCAGTCCGGCCAGCTCCTCACCCCCGGCGTACGCGTGGCACGTGTCGAGGCAGAAGCCGACCGGCTGATCGCCCTCGGCCTGCTGTACCGACTCCCAGAGGCGCTCGATCCGCTCCAGTCCCCGGGCCATCGCGTTGGTTCCCCCGGCCGTGTTCTCGATCAGCACCGGGATCGGCATCTCGGTGCGTTCGACGCACTTGCGCCAGTTGTCGAATCCGACTTCCGGGTCGTCACCGGCGAGGACGTGCCCGCCGTGCACGATGATCCCGGCCGCTCCGACCTCAGCCGCCGCGGCGATCTGCTGCTGGAGCAGTTTGCGGCTCGGAATGCGGATCCGGTTGTTCGTCGTCGCCACGTTGAGGACGTACGGCGCGTGGACATACAGGGTGATACCCGCCGCCTCGGCGGCCGCCTTCAGCCCTTCGGCGCCGCCCGGGTAGTCGACGACGGGCTTCTTCCACCCCTGAGGGTCGCCGATGAAGATCTGGGCCGCCTCCGCGCCGCGCGCCGTGGCCTCGGCGATCGGGTCGCCGCCGTGAATGTGTGCACCGATCAGTGGCCGCGTCGTCATGGCCTCGAGCTTAGATGTACGCACAGACACAGTCCGACGACGACCGACGTCGCCCCGGCGGGCGCCAGGTGGCGCGGACGAACCGGTACCGCGCCACTAATAGGCTTGGCCACCATGACCCGCATCCTCTCCGCTCTGGCCTGGCCGTATGCCAACGGGCCGCGCCACATCGGGCATGTCGCCGGATTCGGTGTGCCGGCCGACGTCTTCTCCCGCTATATGCGCATGGCTGGTCACGACGTCCTCATGGTCTCCGGAACCGACGAGCACGGCACCCCGATCCTGGTCGCCGCCGACGCCGCCGGGGTGAGCGCGAAGGAGCTCGCGGACACGAACAACCGGCTCATCGTCGAGGACCTGGCCGCCCTCGGCCTGAGCTACGACCTGTTCACCCGCACCACGACCGGCAATCACTACGCCGTCGTGCAGCAGATGTTCCGCACCGTGCGGGACAACGGATACATGGTCGAGCAGGTCACCAAGGGCGCGGTCAGCCCGTCCACCGGACGCACGCTGCCGGACAGGTACATCGAGGGGACCTGCCCGATCTGTGGCGCCCCGGACGCTCGCGGCGACCAGTGCGACACCTGCGGCAACCAGCTGGACCCGACCGACCTCATCAATCCGCGGAGCCGCATCAACGGTGAGATCCCGGAGTTCGTCGAGACCTCGCACTACTTCCTCGACCTGCCCGCGCTCGCCGAGGCGCTCGGTGCCTGGCTGGACGAGCGGGAGGCCTCCGGCTCGTGGCGTCCCAACGTCATCCGCTTCTCCAAGCACATCCTGGAGGAGATCCGACCGCGCGCGATGACTCGTGACATCGATTGGGGCATCCCCGTGCCCGGGTGGGAGGACCAGCCCACCAAGCGCCTCTACGTCTGGTTCGACGCCGTCATCGGCTATCTGTCCGCCTCGATCGAGTGGGCCCGCCGCAGCGGCGACCCGGACGCCTGGCGGCACTGGTGGAACGACCCGGACGCCCTGTCCTACTACTTCATGGGCAAGGACAACATCGTCTTCCACTCCCAGATCTGGCCGGCCGAACTGCTCGCTCAGAACGGGGAGGGGGCCAAGGGCGGCGAGCCCGGCACCTACGGGCGCCTCAACCTGCCCACCGAGGTCGTCTCCAGCGAGTTCCTCACGATGGAGGGAAAGAAGTTCTCCTCCTCACGCGGCGTTGTCATCTATGTCCGTGACGTGCTCTCCCGGTACCAGACGGACGCGCTGCGCTACTTCATCTCGGCGGCCGGCCCGGAGACCCAGGACGCCGACTTCACCTGGGCCGAGTTCGTCCGCCGAACCAACGGCGAGCTCGTCGCCGGGTGGGGCAATCTCGTCAACCGCACGGCCTCGATGATCGCCAAGAGCTTCGGCGAGATCCCCGAGCCCGGTGAGCTCCAGGAGATCGACACCGCGCTGCTCGAGCAGATCCGGAGCGGGTTCGGTCACGTCGGTGATCTCATCGCCCGGCACCGTCAGCGTGCGGCTCTCGCCGAGGCCATGCGGCTGGTCGGCGAGGCCAACACGTACGTGACGCGCACGGAGCCGTTCCGGCTCAAGGCGCCCGAGGAGCGGGAGCGCCTCGCCACCGTGCTGCACACGCTCGCGCAGGTCGCGACCGACCTCAACACCATCCTCAGCCCGTTCCTGCCGCACTCCGCCAACGACGTCGACCGGGTCCTGGGCGGCAACGGCGACGTCTCGCCGCTGCCGCGGGTCGAGGAGGTCACCGACCTCGACGACCCCGACCGGGGTAGCTACGCCGTCATCACCGGTGATTACCGCCACGGCGACGGCGGATACCCCATGTGGCGGTCGCGGCCGGTCACGCCCGGCACTCCGGTGGCCAAGCCGAAGCCGGTGTTCACCAAGCTGGATGAGGCGATCGTGGACGAGGAACTCGCTCGCCTCACCTCCGCGGGCGAGTAACCACATGAGCACAAAGAAGCACCGCGGCTGGCCTGCGGACCCCGAACCCCTGCCCGCACCGGTTGTCGACAACCACACGCATCTACCGGTGCTGGACGACGACGGCCGGCCCGTGGACGAGTTCGACGTCGCCCTCCCGCCGGGCGAAGCACCCATGACGACGGCGCAGCAGGTCGCCCGCGCGGCCCGCGCCGGCGTCACCCGTCTGCTCACCGTCGGGTGCGACGTGCCGTCTCTCGAGGGCACCGTGGCCCTCGCCCGCGCGCACGATGCCGTCGCGGCCGCCGTGGCCATCCACCCGAACGAGGCGCCCCTGCACGCCGGAGTCCGCGAGGTCGCGCCCGACGGCCTGGACCCTGCCGTCCGCGAGCACCACGCTCTTCCCCTCGAGGATGCCGTCGCCCGGGTTGCCGACCTCGCCACGGATCCGCGCGTCGTCGCGGTGGGGGAGAGCGGCCTCGACTTCTTCCGCACCGGCGAGCAAGGCAGGCCGCATCAGGTGCGCGCATTCCGCGATCACATCGCGCTGGCGAAGGAGCTCGGCAAGCCCCTGCAGATCCACGACCGCGAAGCCCACGAGGCGGTCGTGGAGATCCTGCTCGCCGACGGCGCCCCCGAGCGCACCGTCTTCCACTGCTTCTCCGGCGACGTCGAGCTCGCCCGCACGTGCGCCGCCCAGGGCTGGTACGTCTCGGTGGCTGGGCCGGTCACGTTCAAAAGCAACGACGCCGGACGTGCCGCCCTGCGCGAGGTTCCGGCGGAGCTCGTCCTCGTCGAGACCGATGCGCCGTACCTCACCCCGGCCCCGTTCCGCGGGCACCCGAACGCCTCCTACGTCATGCCGCTGACCGTCCGTGCGATCGCCGAGCAGTGGGCCGACCTGGGCTACGACCTCACTGCCACGTGCGAGCGTCTCGCGGCCACGACCGACGCCGTCTACGGGCGTTGGTAGGCGTCACAACTGTCACATCAGTCCCACAGATCACACCTGTCACTGCAGGTCAGCGATGTGCGCCATCGCACGCCTTCCTGAAGGGGCCTGCGCTTCCCCTGAGATAACGGATCGGTTACGGTCGGCGGGATCCGTCTTCCCTCCGGACAGGACCAGAACGCCGTGGCACCATCCCACTCCGAGCGCGACGACCTCGCGCCGACCGAGAACCTGACTGTGACCAAGACTCCTCAGCCCGAGACCCGCCGCGCTCGCCGACTCGCCGAGAAGCGCCGGCGCGCCGTCGGCGCCTTCGGAATGCCGGGGCCCGCCGTCAAGACGCTGCGCCTCGGCGTCCTCGGCGCGGTCGTCGTCGGCACGGGTGCCTTCACGGTCAGCCAGGTCTCCGCCTCCCCGCGCGTGACCGACCCGCACGACCTCGCCGCCGTCGAGGCCGGAACCCTCAGCCTGCGCGACGGCGGTTCCGTCGCGTCCCGCTCGCAGATGGCCGGCCGGACTGCCCTCGAGGCTGACGGCGCCCACACCTTCAGCGTCGTCGTCGACGGTCAGACCCGTGAGATCACCTCGACGGCCGACTCCCTGGGCGAAGCACTCGCCGAGGCCGGCATTGTCATCGGTGCGGACGACGTCGTCAGCGCCCCGCTGGCCGACGCCGTCCCTGCCGGTGAACAGATCACGGTCCAGCGGGCGACGACCGACCACGTCACCGAGCGCGAGGTCGACGAGTTCGAGGTCGTCGAGGAGGAGGACCCCTCATTGCCCGAGGGGGAGCGTGAGGTCGAGGTCGAGGGCCGCGACGGCGTGACGACCTCCACCTACCGCGTGGTCACGGCCGGAGGTGAGGAGATCTCCCGGCAGCTCGTCGCCACCGTCGAGACCAGCGAGCGGCGCGACAAGGTCGTGCGCATCGGCACCGGCGAAGAAGAGTCGGTGCTCGCCGAGGAGGCCGAGGACTCGGTCGGTGCGAGCGGCGGCTCCTACTCCGGTGACCCGCGCTCCATCGCCCAGCAGATGCTGCCCGACTTCGGTTGGGGCGCGGACCAGTTCTCCTGCCTGGACAGCCTCTGGCAGCGCGAGTCGAACTGGAACCCCTCGGCGCAGAATCCGTCCTCGGGCGCTTACGGCATCCCGCAGGCACTGCCCGGCAGCAAGATGGCCAGCGCGGGCTCCGACTGGGCGACCAACCCGGCCACCCAGATCGAATGGGGCCTGGGCTACATCCAGGGCCGGTACGGTTCGCCCTGCGGCGCCTGGGGCCACAGCCAGAGCAACGGCTGGTACTGACCTGGCGCCGGTCCGGCAGCGCCCGCTTACCGCACCTACCACCTGCTGTGGCGAACCACACCTGGACCCGCGGTAACGGTTCGGTTACAGTCGTCCCCGGTTCGCCCTTCCCGTCTTGCGAACTCCCGACCAGGACAACCGGATCGGACCGGTCGTCGGGCCGTGCTCCGCACGCGCGAGGATCCCTCCTCTTCGCCCGCCGTCACTCCGTGCCGGGACAGCACGATCACGAAGGACACTCGTGAGCCAGAACACCACCCCCGAGCCCACAGACGCAGCGCCCCCGCAGCACGCGCAGCCACGCCGGCGTCGCCGCAGCCTCTGGCTCGCGCTGGCACTGGTCCCCGTGCTCGTCGGCGGCGGCGCCGTGGCTGCTCAGGCCCACAAGACCGTCGAACTCGAGGTCGACGGTGAGTCCCGGACCGTGACCACATGGGCCGGCTCCGTCGACGGGCTGCTCCGCGATCAGGGCATCGACGTCGGCGAGCACGACCTGCTCGCACCGGGCGCGGACGCCGCCCTCGACGAGGGGGCCGAGATCGTGGTCCGCTCCGCCCAGCAGGTCTCCGTCCAGGTCGATGGCGAGCAGCGCCAGGTGTGGACCACCGCGATGAGCCAGGCCGACCTCGTCTCCAGTCTTCACGAGTCCGGTCGCGAGGTGACGTTGAGCGCCTCACGGTCGCTGGACCGGTCAGCCCTGGAGCTCCCGCTCGTCGTCGACGGCGAGGCCCTCGTACGTGCCGACGGCGAGGAGACCCGCGTCGAGCTCGAGGGCGAGGCCACCGTCCGCGACGCACTCGAGCAGGCCGAGGTCGAGGTGGACCGCAGCGACCATGTGCGCGTCAGCTCGGCCGCCGACGGCACCCCGGTCGTGTCCGTGACCCGGGTGGAGCGGGACCGCCGCACGGAGACCGAGCGGATCGACTTCGACACCGTCCGCCAGGCCGACGACTCGATGTACGAGGGCGAGACCCGCGTCGTCCAGGAAGGACGGCCCGGCGAGCGCACCCGGACCTTCGGCGTCATCGAGGTCGGCGGCGAGCAGCGCACCAACGTGCTGCTGAGCAACGAGGTCACCCGCGAGCCGGTCGACCGCATCATCGCCTACGGCACGGCCGAGCGGCCCGCGCCGGAGCCAGAGCCGGAGCCCGAGCCGGCACCGTCCTCGGGCGGCGGATCCTCGAGCTCCGGTGGCTCCTCCGGCTCCTCGTCTGGCGGTTCGAGCGATTCCAGCGACTCGGCCGAGGCGGGCGGCAGCTCGGTGCCGAGCGACGTGTGGAGTCAGCTCGCCCAGTGCGAGTCGGGCGGCGACCCGACGACGAACACCGGCAACGGCTACTACGGCATGTACCAGTTCACCCTCTCCACCTGGCAGTCGGTGGGCGGCAGCGGGCTGCCGAGCGAAGCCTCAGCCGCCGAGCAGACCATGCGCGCACAGATCCTTCAGCAGCGCGCCGGTTGGGGGCAGTGGCCGCACTGCGCCGCACAGCTCGGCCTGCTGTGACCCGGGCGGGCCGCCGACCGGCGGCCCGCCTCGTCCCGCCCGGAGGTCTCACCGCGATCTCACGGATGCGTGGGTCGCTCGTGCGAGGCGTGGGTGACCGGCTCGATCTGGAACGTCGAGTGCTCGACGGCCACAGCGAAGTGCGTGGCGACGCACTCCTGGAGCTGGTCGAGGATGCGCGCCGCGTGCCCGTCGGTGAAGCACTCCTCGTCGACCACCACGTGGGCGCTGAGCACCGGCAGGCCGGTGGCGATGAGCGAAGCGTGCACGTCGTGGACGTCGCGCACGTGCTCGACCTCGAGCAGGTGAACACGGACACGGTCGAGATCCAGGCGGGGCGGCACCGACTCGAGCAGGACCGAGGTCGTCTCGCGGAGCAGCCGGGCGGCGCGGGGCAGGATGAGCGCACCGATGGCCAGCGCGGCGACTGCGTCCGCGCGTAACCATCCGGTGGTGACGATGACGAGCGCGGCGATGACGACGCCGGCCGAGCCGAGGGCGTCGTTGAGCACCTCGAGGAAGGCCGCCCGGAGGTTGAAGCTGCCGCGGCGCTGGGGGGCCAGGACGGCGATCGCCGCAACGTTCCCCGCAAGAGAGATCGCGCCGAAGACCACGAGATCGCCGGCCGGCAGGTCCGGGGGATCGATGAGGCGGCCCACAGCCTCGATGAGGACGTAGACCCCGACGCCGAACAGCACCGCAGCCTGGGCGAAGGCGGCCAGGACCTCGGCTCGGCGATAGCCCCACGTCCGCCGGGACGTCGCCGGACGCATCGAGAGCCTGGCGGCGAACAAGGCCAGCGCCAGCGAGGCGGTGTCGGTCAGCCCGTGGGCGGTGTCGACGAGCAGCGCCAGGCTTCCGGTCAGCAGCGCACCCGCGGCCTGCACGACCAGCACCGTCGCGCTGATGCCGAAGGCGATCGTCAGCCGCCCCGAACCACTGCCCGCCACGTCAGCTCCCGGCGGGTCGCGCGTGACCGTGCCGATGGTCGCGCCCCTCGCCCAGGACGTGCTGCGCCTGGAGGACGGCCTCGGTGACGAGGTGGCCGGCGTGCTCGTCCACCAGCGAGTAGAAGGCCCGGTTGCCGGCGTGCCGCGCGCGCACGATCCGCCCCCACCGCAGCTTGGCCAGGTGCTGGGAGACCGCGGTCGGGGACTTGCCGACGGCGCCGGCGAGGTCGTTGACCGACATCTCGCCCGGGCGCAACGCCAGGATGATCCGGATCCGCGTGACGTCGGAGAGCAACGAGAAGACCTCGGCGGCGACGTCGGCGTACTCGCTGTCCACCGCGATCGGCTCGTCAGACCACGCCGCGTCACGTGGCGAAGTCGCAGCAAGCTTCGTATCTTCGTGCATGCGCAGATACTAGACCGGACAGGTCGGCACCGTCACGACCTCGTACCCTCACCGGGTGACCTCACCTCAGCCCGGGCTGCTCGGCATCGCCGACATCCGCCGCCTCGCCGACGCGCTCGGTGTGCGGCCCACCAAGACGCTGGGGCAGAACTTCGTTCACGACGCCGGGACCGTGCGGCGGATCGTCACGGCCGCAGACGTGGGGCCGGGCGACGTCGTCCTCGAGATCGGCCCCGGGCTCGGATCGCTCACCCTCGCCCTGGTGGAGGCGGGGGCCGAGGTGGTCGCCGTCGAGATCGACCCCGCCCTCGCCGCCGCGCTGCCCGGCACCGTCGCCGAGCGGATGCCCGAGGCCGCCGGCCGGCTGCACGTGCTCCACGCCGACGCGTTGAGCCTGACCGGACCGGACATGCTGCCCGGTGGAGCCCCGCCACCGGACAAGCTCGTCGCCAACCTGCCCTATAACGTGGCGGTGCCCGTGCTCCTCACCGCGCTGGAGCACCTGCCGAGCGTGCGCGAGGCCCTCGTCATGGTGCAGGCCGAGGTGGCCGACCGCATCGCGGCCCCGCCCGGCACGCGCACCTACGGCGTCCCGTCGGCCAAGACGGCCTGGTACGCGGAGGCGGCACGGGCCGGCACGATCGGGCGCAGTGTCTTCTGGCCCGTGCCCAACGTCGACTCCGCGCTCGTGCGTCTGACCCGGCGCGGCCCACCGGACACGGCCGCACCACGCGAGGCCGTCTTCGCCGTCGTCGACGCCGCATTCGCCCAGCGGCGGAAGACGCTGCGCGCGGCGCTCGCCGGTTGGGCAGGCTCGGCCGCCAGAGCCGAGGAGACGATCCGCGCCGCCGGCCTCGACCCGACCCTGCGTGGGGAACGGCTTGCCATCACCGAGTTCGCGGCGATCGCCGAACAAGGCCGGCACAGCGCGGGCACCGGCGAGACATCCCGTGGCAGTCTGTCCCCGTGACCGGACTCCGTGCGGTGCACGTCAGGGCACCGGGCAAGATCAACCTGACGCTGCGCGCCGGGCTGCCTCGGGAGGACGGTTACCACCCGCTGGAGACCGTGTTCCAGGCCGTCTCGCTGTACGAGGACGTCATCGCCCGCCCCGCCGAGGACATCAGCGCCGAACTGCACGGACGCGGCGCGGACCTGGCCACCGGCCGCGAGAACCTCGCGGTGCGGGCGGCCGAGCTGCTGCGGGAGACCGCCGGCGAGGACAGCGGCGTGCACCTGAGCATCACCAAGCAGGTCCCGGTGGCCGGGGGCATGGCGGGCGGCTCCGCGGACGCTGCGGCCACGCTCATCGCGTGCGACCAGCTCTGGGGTACCGGGCTGGGCCGCGAGGAGCTGGCCGAACTCGCCGCCGAGCTCGGCGCCGACGTCCCGTTCGCCCTGACCGGGATGTCCGCCATGGGAACCGGGCGCGGTGATCTCATCAGCCCCGTGATGAGCCGAGGCCAGTACCACTGGGTCCTCGCCATCCAGGACGAGGGCCTGTCCACCCCGGAGGTCTTCGCCGAGTTCGACGCGCTCACCGGCGACGGTCCGGGGGCCGACGACGAGGACGACGCGCGCCACGGGGGGGAGGTCGTCTCCGCGCTGCTCAGCGCCGACCCTCTCGTCCTGGCCCGGACGTTGCACAACGACCTCGAGCAGGCGGCGGTCTCGCTCCGGCCGGGCCTGGCCGACGTCCTGGCCGCCGCCGACCGTGCCGGCGCGCTGGCCGCCGTCGTCTCCGGCTCCGGGCCGACGGTCGCGGCACTGGCCCTGGACGCTCCGCACGCCTCCAGCGTCGCGGACGTGCTGCGCGGCGCCGAGGTCGCGGACGAGATCCAGGTGGCCACCGGTCCGGTTCCGGGGGCGCGGGTCATCGAGCACGTCGGACGCGGCTGACGAGACGCTCCGGCTGTCGCGTATCCCACCTGCGGAAACATCTCGACCGCCGGCCGGGAATGGCCGAAGATGGTTGCTGGTTCCTTTGACGGTCGTGCGCAGCGTCGCGGCGGCTCCACCCTGCCGACCGAGGAGTTCGATGGATACGACAACGCGTGACGACCCGCCCGCGGGCCAGGCGGATGCGGAGAAGCTTCCCCGCCAACACGTGATCGTCATCGGTCTGCTGCTCGCCTCGGCGTTCGTCGTCATCCTCAACGAGACCACGATGGCCGTGGCGCTGCGGCCGATCATGGACGATCTGGACATCACGGCGAGCACCGGTCAGTGGCTGACGACCGCGTTCATGCTCACCATGGCCGTGGTCATCCCCGCCTCGGGGTTCGTCCTGCAGCGGCTCGGTACCCGGATCACCTTCATCATCGCGATGGGGCTGTTCTCCGTGGGCACGCTCCTGGCGGCGCTCGCGCCCAGCTTCTCGGCCCTGCTCGCCGGCCGTGTGGTCCAGGCGAGCGGCACTGCCGTGATGATGCCGCTGCTGATGACGACGATCATGACCATCGTGCCGGTCGGACGGCGGGGCCAGATCATGGGCAACGTCGGTCTGGTCATCTCGGCCGCCCCGGCACTCGGCCCGACCTTCTCCGGCGGGCTGGTCGGGCTGTTCGGGTGGCGCGGCGTCTTCGCGACCGTGCTTCCCATCGCGCTGATCGCGCTGGTCGTCGGCACCATCATGGTCCGGGATGTGACCGTGCGTGAGGACGTCCACCTCGACCCGATCTCGCCGGTGCTGGCGGCGTTCGGCTTCGGTGGCCTCGTCTACGGACTGTCCAGCCTGGGCGAGTCCGTCGACCACGAGCCCGTGCTCCCGCCGTTGCCGATCCTGGCGGTCGGCGTCGTCTTCCTCGCCCTGTTCGTGCTGCGCCAGCGGCGTCTCCAGGGCGGGGACCGCGTGCTGATGGACATGCGCGTGTTCACCTCGGGTCAGTTCAGCACCACGCTGACTGCCATGGTGGTGTGCATGATCTCGCTGTTCGGCGTGATCATCCTGCTGCCGCTGCTGCTCCAGGACTCGCTCGGCATGACGCCGCTGGCGTCCGGCCTCGTCGTGCTCCCCGGCGGCCTGGTCATGGGCCTCCTCGGCCCGGTGGTCGGCCGCTGGTACGACCGCGTCGGGCCCCGGCCACTGGTGCTGCCCGGGATCGCCATCGCCGTGACCGCGTTCGTGGTGCTTTCCTTCGTGCGTCCGGGGGTGCCGTGGACACTCGCGCTCGCCGGTCACGTCGTCCTCAGCGTGGGACTGGCGATGATGTTCACGCCGCTGTTCACCACGGCGCTGAGTTCTCTCGAACCGCACCTGTACTCGCACGGATCCGCGGCCGTGAACACCGTCCAGCAGCTCGCTGCGGCGGCCGGCACCGCGAGCGCCGTCGCCATCATGACGGTGCGTTCGGCGGCGTTGAAGGAGGCGGGCGCGAACCACGCCGACGCACTCGCCGGTGGCACCCGACTGTCGTTCCTCGTCGGTGCCGGGCTGCTCGTGCTGTGCGCCCTGCTGGCCGTCCGGTTCCGCAAGCCGGACACGGCGCCCGTCCCCGTCGCCGAGGCACACTGAGGAGGATGGCTCACCTCCTCGGACTGGAATCGGTCGGCGTCGTCCGCGGGGCACGCCCCGTCCTCGCCGGCGTCTCCCTGGGGCTGGACGACGGCGCCCGGGTGGGCGTCCTGGGCCGCAACGGCGCCGGTAAGTCGACGCTGCTGGCTCTGCTCGACGGCACGCTGGCACCGGACGAGGGGCGCGTCACCCGGGCGGGCGGCACCCGGGTGGTCACCGTCGGCCAATCCGATACCCTGCCGGGCGGCACCGTCCGCGAGGTCGTGCACCCCGCGGCGGCCGATCACGAATGGGCCTCGCAGGCCCACGTGCGAGAGATACACGCCGGTCTCCTCGCCGACGTCGGCCTCGACGCCGAGGTCTCCGCGCTCTCCGGCGGTCAACGACGGCGGGTGGCGCTGGCGCGGGCGTTGACCCAGGACGCCGAGGTGCTCGTCCTCGACGAGCCGACGAACCATCTCGACGTCGAAGGCGTCGACTGGCTCGCACGTCACCTGCAGGGCCGGTTCGGCCGCGGACGTGGTGCACTCGTCGTCGTCACCCACGACCGGTGGTTCCTCGACGCGGTCTGCACCCGCATCTGGGACGTCGTCGCCGGGCACGACGGCCCCGGCGGGCGGGCGCCCGTTCCGGGACGGGTGGAAGCCTACGACGGCGGCTATGCGGCCTACGTCCTCGCACGCGCCGAGCGTGAGCGTCGTGCCGCGGCGGCTGCCGACAAGCGCGCGAACCTGCTGCGCAAGGAGCTCGCGTGGCTACGGCGGGGCGCTCCGGCGCGGACCTCGAAACCGAAGTTCCGGCTGGATGCCGCGGCCGAGCTCATCGCCGACGAACCGCCGCCGCGGGACCGGCTCGAGCTCACCCGGATGGCCACCACCCGTCTCGGCAAGGACGTCCTCGACCTCGAGGACGCCAGCCTCACCTACCCCACCGACGACGGCGAGCACACGGTGCTCGACCACGTCACCTGGCGTCTCGCACCGGGAGAGCGGGTCGGTCTGATCGGCGTCAACGGCGCGGGCAAGACCACCCTGCTCCGGTTGCTGGCGGGGAGCCTGGAGCCCACCGGCGGGCGGGTCCGGCGAGGCAAGACGGTCCGGGTGCGCACACTCTCGCAGGAGGCGAAGGAACTCGACGCCGTCGCCCACCGGCGGGTGGTCGAGGCCGTCGAGGAGGTCCGGGCACGGGTCGAGGTGGGCGGCAAGGAGCTCACGGCCGCCCAGCTCACCGAGCGGCTGGGGTTCACGCGCGAACGGGCGTGGACGCCCGTGCGCGACCTGTCCGGTGGCGAGCGGCGCCGCCTCCAGCTACTGCGGCTGCTCGTCGACGAACCCAACGTGCTGCTGCTGGACGAGCCGACGAACGATCTGGACACCGACACCCTCGCCGCCGTCGAGGACCTGCTGGACTCTTGGCCGGGGACGCTCGTCGTCGTCTCGCACGACCGGTACCTGCTCGAGCGCGTCACCGACCACCAGCTCGCCCTGCTCGGCGACGGCAAGCTGCGCGACCTGCCGGGCGGCGTCGAGGAGTACCTCCGGTTGCGGCGGGAGGACGAGGCCTCGGCAGCGCCGGGCGGATCCGGAGCACAGGCCCCTGGACCGGAGGACGGCGGGGCCGTGTCCGGCGACGTGACAGCGTCCGGCCCCAGCCCCGCCGAGCGGCGCGCCGCGAAGAAGGAGATGGCGCGGGTCGAGCGGCAGCTCGAGAAGGCGGCGGCCCGGGTGGCGCAGCTGCACGAGCAGCTCGCCGACGCGTCCGCCGCGGGTGACGTCGACGCCCTGGCGCGCCTGACCCGCGAGACGCGCGAGGCGGAGGATGTCCACGCCGAGCTCGAGGAACAGTGGCTGTACGCCGCCGAGGCGGCGGGATGATCGGTGTGGCGCGGTCTCGATCCACGAGCTCGACTGGCTCCGGGTCGCGGCGTCCCTGAGGAATCTCGCCTTTCACCTGCTCGACAAGCCGCACCTGCGCGGGACCGACTCGATCGGTGAAGGCTGGGTCGCGCGTGAGCTGGAGACGCTGCGTGACCTGGCAGCGACGCTCGAGACGTAGGACGTCGCGATCACCTGGTCGGGTCCTGGCAACGCCGCCGAGGCGGGCAGAGTAGAGCCGTGAGCACGAGCGAGAAGGCACGGGGGAGGCCGACTGCTGACGGTGTGCGCGCGGCACTGGAGGCGGCGTCCTGCGAGACCGAGCGCGCGAAGATCCGCAAACGGGTGACCGACCCGCACACCGAGGTCATCGGTGTCCGCATGAAGACCGTGTTCGACATCGCCAAGGACCGCACCCCGATGCCGCTGGACGAGGTCGATCGTCTGCTCGGGTCGGACGCCTACGAGATGCGGATGGTCGCGGTGAGCATCCTGGACTTCATGGCGCGCTCGCGACGTTGCACCGAGGCGGACCGTGCCGCGATGTACGGACTGTGGATGCGCAGACTCGACCGGATCAACACCTGGGACTACATCGACCGCGCCGCGCCGCGGGTCATCGGCGGCTACCTCCTCGACAAGCCACGGGACGTGCTCGTGGACCTGGCTCGCTCCGATGACCTCTGGCATCGGCGGACCGCGATCACCGCCGCGTTCTCGATCATCCGGGCGGGAGATCTCGACGATCCGCTGGCGCTGTGCGAGATCCTTGCCGCGGACCCCGAGCACTTCGTGCAGACGAACGTCGGCGTCGCACTGCGGGAGATCGGTCGGGTCGACCGGTCACGCCTCGAGGAGTTCTTGGGGCGGCGTGGGGAGGACCTCAGGGCGCACGCGCGGCGGGTGGCGCGTACCGCGCTCACCTGAAGCGCTGCGCCGTCGTCAGCCCTGGGGTGGGTTTGTCGGGCTTCCTCGGCTCCGCTGCAGGCGGGTGCTCGTTCCTCGCCCCCACCTTCCGCTGCGCCGTCGTCAGCCCTCGAACTGGAGTAGCAGGGCGCGCAGCGCCGCGATCACCTGGTCGGTGGTCTCCTCCGGCAACGCCGCCAGCAGTTCGTGCTCCGAGGCCAGGAGCTGGGACATGGTGGCGTCCACCCGGGCTCGCCCCTCCTCGGTGAGGCGGACCTTCACCACCCGGCGGTCGGCGGCGTCGGTGGACCGGACCACCAGGCCGTGGGCCACCATCCGGTCGATGCGGTTCGTCATCGTGCCCGAGGACACCAGCGTCTCCGCGATGAGCCGCCCCGGCGTCAGTTCGTACGGTTCTCCCGAGCGACGCAGTGCGGAGAGGACATCGAACTCCCAGGCTTCGACGCCGTTGTCCGCGAACGCCTGACGGCGCGTCAGGTCCAACTGCCGCGCGAGCCGGCTCACGCGCGAGAAGACGTGCAGGGGGAGCGGGTGCAGATCGGGTCGTTCGCGCTGCCACGCCTCGACGATCCGGTCGACTTCGTCCCGTGGCGCGCTGACCGTCCCGTCACGGGTCGGCTGCAGAGCGTCCATCCCCCGAGATTACTCGACGTCGAGATAAGTGGGCGGTGCCCGCCGCGGACGTCACCGCGGTCGTTGCGGTCCGGGCCCCCGGTCGTCGACGGGATCACCACGTCGCTGTGCAGTCGAGGACTGCGCCCCGCGGGAGAGACGTGGCACCTTTTCCAGCCCGGCCAACCCGTTCCAGGTCAGGTTCACGATGTGCGCCGCGACCTCGGCCTTCTCCGGCTGACGCGCCTCCAGCCACCACTGGCCGGTCAGCGCGATGAGCCCCACGAGCATCTGCGCGTACATCGGCGCAGCGGCCGGGTCGAGGCGCCGGAGCCGGAACTGCTCCGCGAGCAGGTGCTCGACCTGGCTGGCCACGTCACCGATGAGCGAGGAGAAGGTTCCGGTCGCCTGCGCGACGGGGGAGTCACGCACGAGGATCCGGAAGCCGTCGGTGTTGTCCTCGATGTAGTCCAGCAGGGCCAGGGCCGCCCGCTCGACGATGAGCTTGGGATGGCCGCCGGAGCTGAGCTGCTCCGTGAGCATGCCGAGCAGGGTCTGCACCTCGCGGTCGACGACGACGGCGTAGATGCCCTCCTTCCCCCCGAAGTGTTCGTAGACCACCGGTTTGGACACCTTGGCCCGCGCGGCGATCTCTTCCACGGACGTCCCCTCGAAACCCTTGGACGCGAAGAGTTCGCGCGAGATGCGCACGAGCTGCTCGCGGCGCTGGCTTCCGGTCATCCGCACGCGGGACGAGGACTTCTCCCTGGGGGTCATCCCGTCCATCATGCCCTGTCGCTTCCGGCGACCGTTCGCCCGGGCCACGGGCAGACGGCCCTACGCGGACCGGTTCCGACTTTGGGTGGAGGCGAGGCCGAGCCGTTCGGCGGAGCCCGCCGCCGGGCCCGGTCCGTAGCCTGGGGCAGCGTGGGAGCTTCCGTCACGTCCGCCCGTCTCGCCGCGTCGCGACGACAGCGTGAGGTTCCGGTCGAGGTGGCCACCGGGGCACGGTTGCGGCTCTGGTCCCGCGTGTGGCGCTACCTCCTCGTCCTCGTCATCGCGATCGGCGGCTTCAGCGCCACGCTCGTCGCCGCCTTCGAGGCCGGTGACGCCGTGGTCCGCGGCTCCCTCGCCGCGCGGCTCGGCGGCCCGGAGCCGCTCGTGGTGCTCGACGCGGCCGTCGGTCTGGCGGTGATGGCCCTGCTGCCCTGGCGCCGGCGGGCTCCGGTGCTCGTCGGTGTGGTCACCGGTCTCGCCACGGGCGTGTCCGTCACCGCCGCCGGCCCTGCGACGCTCGCCGCCGTCTCGATGGCGACGGCGCGCGATCCCGTGCGGTTGGCCGTGGTCGGTGCGTCGTGGCTGACGGGTGGTCTGCTCTACGAGTACCTCGTCGTTCCGTCCGGAACGCCGTTGTGGGTCACGGTGCTCGCCGCCGTGGCCGGCTACGCGATCTGCGCCGCGATCGGCATGTACGTCGGCGCACGTCGCGAGCTCATCGCGACCCTGTACGACCGGGCGCTGACCGCCGAACGCGAACGTTCCCTGCACGTGGCGGCGGCACAGGCCGCCGAGCGCACCCGGATCGCCCGAGAGATGCACGACGTGCTCGCCCACCGGATCTCCCTCGTCGCCATGCACGCCGGTGGTCTCGCGTACCGCGCGGACCTCGGCCGTGACGAGACCCGGCAGGCCGCGACGGTCATCCAGGACACCGCCCGCCAGGCGTTGACCGAGCTGCGTCAGGTCCTCGGCGTGCTGCGCGACGACGACACCGCGGCGGTCGAGCCGCCACAGCCCACGCTCGCTCTGCTCGAGAACCTGGTCGAGGAGGTCCGGGCCGCCGGGGTCGAGGTCGAGGTGGCTTCCCTGCCGGAGAGCGGCCTCGCATCGCTGCCGCCGGTCGTCTCCCGCACCGCGTACCGCATCGTCCAGGAGGCGCTCACCAACGCGCGCAAGCACGCCCCCGGTGCGCCGGTGCGCGTGGCTGTCTCCGGCCGGCCGGGCGGTCTGCTCACGCTGGAGGTGCGCAACCGGCTCACCGACGCCGCGGGCGGCGCACCGACACCGGGGTCCGGGACCGGACTGACCGGGTTGGCCGAACGCGCAGGCCTGGCCGGTGGCACGCTTGAGCACGGCACCGAACCTGCGGCGGACGCCGGCCACGAGTTCGTCCTGCGGGCCTGGTTGCCCTGGGAAGGGGAGGAGAGATGACGGATGACGACGTCGTACGCGTCGTGGTCGTCGACGACGATCCGTTGGTGCGTGCCGGGCTGCGCCTCGTCCTCGGTGGTGACCAGCGGCTCGTCGTGGCCGGTGAGGCCGGGGACGGGCGCGAGGCCGTCACCGTCATCGAGCGCGAACGGCCCGACGTGGCGCTCATGGACATCCGGATGCCGGTCCTGGACGGACTCGCGGCCGCACGACGACTGCGCGAGCGCGGCAGCCGGGCGCGCGTCGTGGTGCTGACGACGTTCGACACCGACGAACTGGTCCTCACCGCGCTGCGCGAGGGCGCCGCGGGCTTCCTGCTCAAGGACACCCCGCCGGACGAGCTCGTCCGGGCGGTGCACCGCGTCGCCCACGGGGAGCCCATGCTCTCGCCCAGTGTCACCACCCAGCTCATCAGCGCCGTCACCGAACGCGGCGTCGGTCGGGCGCCGGCACGGGCCAAGCTCGAACGGCTCACCGAACGGGAGCGCGAGGTCGCCGTGGCGGTCGCCACCGGGCTCTCGAACGCGGAGATCGCCGCCGACCTCTACATGGGACTCGCCACAGTCAAGACGCACGTCGGCAACCTGTTCACCAAGCTGGAAGTCACCAACCGGGTGCAGATCGCCCGCCTCGTGCACGAGGCCGGCCTGTCCTGACAGGTTTCGATCCTGCCGCGGGATCCTGGCAGACTGGACGGGCGCCGCGGCCGGGTGGGCCGGCGGCGCGGTCCGCCCTGGTGTAATGGCAGCACGCAGGCCTTTGGTGCCTTGCGGTCCGGGTTCGAATCCTGGGGGCGGAGCACGACCGGTCACCGACGTTCTACAGTTGCGATGCACGATGCCCGGCCCAGGTCCCGGGCCACTTCCACCGAGGGAGCCGGCGTGAGCCACACCCGACCCGCCGCCGTCGTCGTCCTCGCGGCCGGCGAGGGCACTCGGATGAAGTCATCCGTCCCCAAGGTGCTCCATCGCATCGGCGGGCGCAGTCTGCTGCAGCACGCGCTGTCCGCGGCCCGCGGCCTCGACCCCGAACGGCTCGTCGTCGTGGTGCGGCACGAGCGCGACGCCGTCGCCGCGCACGCCCGCGCGATCGACCCGGACGTGACCATCGCGGACCAGGACGAGATCCCCGGCACCGGCCGTGCCGTCCAGTGCGCCCTCGGTGCGCTCGACGGCGCCGCGCAGGCGGCCGCCGCTGTCGAGGGCTCGGCGGCAGGCGCCGGCGGCGTCAGCGGCGCCGTCGTCGTCATGGCGGCGGACACACCGTTGTTGGACACCGCCACCCTGGGCGAACTCCTGGCGGCCCACCAGGACGACGGCAACGCCGTGACCGTCCTGAGCGCGACCGTGCCGGACCCGTACGGCTACGGACGGATCCTGCGCGAGGACGGCGCCGTCGTCGGCGTCGTCGAGGAGCGGGACGCGACCGAGGAACAGCGCGAGATCCGCGAGATCAACACCTCCACCTACGCATTCGACGCCGAGATGCTGCGCGACGCTCTCGGCTCCGTCGGCCAGGACAACGCCCAGGATGAGGTGTACCTCACCGACGTCGTCGCCCTGGCCGCACGGTCCGGCCAGGGCGTGCGGGCCATCTCCGTCGAGGACCCCTGGCTCGTCGAGGGCGTCAACGACCGCGTCCAGCTCGCTGCCCTCGGGGCCGAGCTCAACCGCCGCATCCTCGAGGGTTGGATGCGCGCCGGTGTGACCGTCGTCGACCCGGCCACGACCTGGATCGACCTGGACGTCGAACTGGGCCGCGACGTCACCGTCCTGCCCGGCACCCAGCTGTACGGCGCCACGAGCGTCGGCGACGGCTCCGCCATCGGCCCGGACACGACATTGACCGACGTGCGCGTCGGTGCGGGGGTGACGGTCTCGCGCACCCACGGCTCCGAGTCCGTCCTCGACGACGGCGCCACGGTCGGTCCGTTCGCCTACCTGCGGCCCGGCACCCGCCTCGGGTCCGACGGCAAGATCGGCACCTTCGTCGAGACGAAGAAGGCCGACATCGGCCCGGGCGCCAAGGTGCCGCACCTGACCTACGTCGGCGATGCCGAGATCGGCGAGGGCAGCAACATCGGCGCCTCATCGGTGTTCGTCAACTACGACGGCGTGCGCAAGCACCGCACCACCATCGGCCGGCACGCCCGCACTGGCTCGGACAACATGTTCGTCGCGCCGGTCACGGTCGGTGACGGCGCGTACACCGGCGCCGGCACCACGGTGCGCGAGGACGTCCCGCCCGGGGCGCTGGCGGTCTCGGGCGCCGGCCAGCGCACCATCCGCGACTGGGTCCTGCGGCGCCGGCCGGGGACCGCTTCGGCCGAGGCTGCCGAGGCCGCGCTCGCGCAGGGCGAGATGAGCCTGTCCGACCAGGCCCGCGCCGAACGGGCCGCCCAGTCCCGCGCCGGTGGCGGAGCCGGCGGGCCGGGACCCGAGCACCAGCGAGACGAGAGAACCGGGACCACCGACGAAGGGGACACCGACCGATGACGGGGATCATCGCCCACGGGGAGAAGCGACTGGTGCTGGTCAGCGGGCGGGCACACCCGCAGCTGGCCACCGACGTCGCTCGAGAGCTCGACATCGAGCTGCTGCCCACCACGGCCTACGACTTCGCCAACGGTGAGATCTACGTCCGGTTCGCCGAGTCGGTGCGCGGCACCGACGTCTTCGTGCTGCAGTCCCACACCACGCCGATCAACGAGTGGCTCATGGAGCAGCTGCTCATGATCGACGCGCTCAAGCGAGGCTCCGCCAAGCGGATCACCGTCGTCGCGCCGTTCTTCCCGTACGCGCGCCAGGACAAGAAGCACAAGGGCCGCGAGCCGATCTCCGCGCGCCTGGTGGCGGACATGTTCAAGACCGCCGGCGCGGACCGGCTGCTCAGCGTCGACATGCACGCCGCGCAGACCATGGGCTTCTTCGACGGGCCCGTCGACCATCTGTGGGCGATGCCGATCCTCACCGACTACGTCCGCACCCGGATCGACCCGTCCCAGGCCGCCGTCGTCTCCCCGGACGCCGGGCGCATCCGGGTGGCCGAGCAGTGGGCGGCCAAGCTCGGCGGCGTCCCGCTCGCGTTCGTACACAAGACCCGGGACATCTCCCGCCCGAACCAGGCCGTCGCGAACCGCGTGGTCGGCGACGTCGAGGGCCGCACCGCCATCCTCGTGGACGACCTCATCGACACCGGCGGCACCATCGCGGAGGCGGTCAAGGTGGTGCTCGCGGCCGGTGCGTCCGACGTCATGGTCGCCGCCACCCACGGCGTGCTCTCGGACCCGGCGGCCAAGCGTCTCACCGAGTCGGGCGCCCGCGAGGTCGTGGTCACCGACACCCTGCCGATCGCACCGGAGAAGCGGTTCCCGCAGCTGACCGTGCTGCCGAGCGCACCGTTGCTCGCCCGTGCCATCCGGGAGATCTTCGACGACGGATCCGTCACCTCGCTCTTCGACGGCGTCGCCTAGGCGCCGCCCGAGCGCGGCAGTTGCTGCCGAGCGCGGGCGTTCCTCGTGGCGCGCAGCGTAGGAACTGCAGCGTTCGATAAGCGCTGGCGGGTCCACAGGCACCCGGTGTCGCGACGGCATCCACATGCCCGTCGAGGTGCTCGCCGAGTCGCTGTCAGCCTGCGGCGCATGTCCTCAGTTCCCCCCTCACATATCGCGTCCCAGATCGTCACAACGCGTGGCCTCGAGCGCCTCGGTGGCGACGTCGGGGCACGGCAGGCCCGCGCTCTCGGACTGCGGACACTCCGTCGTGGAGCGTTTGTCGGGCGCGAGGTTTGGGACGCCGCGACCCGCGACGAGCGCTACCTCATGACCGTCCTCGCGACCACGCGGGCCATGCGCGAGGAACCACTTCTCTCGCACGAATCCGCGGCCGTCCTGCACGGGTTGCCGGTCGTTGGTCCCTGGCCGGGCAAGACCCACGTGCTCGTCGACTCGCCGCGCGGTGGCCGCAGCAGCGGTGCGGTCGTCCGCCACGGGGTGTCGTCGCTGCCCGACGGCGTCGAGATCGGCGGACACATCGTCACCAGTGTCGTCCGCACGGTCGTCGATCTTGCCCGCACTCGACCGTTCGTCTCGTCCCTGGCGACGGCGGATCACGCGCTCCGGACCGGCATGTGCACTCGTGACGAGCTCATGGCCGAGCTCGACGGCGTCCGTGGCCGCCGTGGTTGCCGGCGAGCAAGAGCAGTGGTGGAGCGTGCGGACCCGCGCGCCGAGTCTGTCGGCGAGTCGCTCACCCGCGCGCAGATGTACCTCCTCGGCGTGCCAGTTCCCGAGCTCCAGGTCGAGTTCCGCGACGAGGAGGGCCGGATTGGACGGGTGGACTTCTGGTGGGCGGACCGGCGCCTGGTGGGGGAGTTCGACGGCCGCGCCAAGTACGGAGCGGACGGGGGCGACCCGGGCGAGACCGTGTGGCGGGAGAAGCGCCGCGAGGACCGCCTCCGCCAGCACCCGGAGGTCAACGACGTCCTGCGTTGGATCTGGGCGGAAGCCCACGACCAGGCCCGGTTCTCGCGCGTCCTCGGTCGGGCCGGTCTGCTTCCGCCTTAGTCGACGAGCGCGGCAATTCCAGCTGCGCGCGGGCGTTCCTCCTGGCGCAGCGGCGCAGGAACTGCAGCGGTCGGTATGTCGTGGCGCCTGCACCGACCCCGCGCGCCGGAGCTGGGGACCGGGCAGACTGGTCAGGAACGAGAGGAGCGCGATGTCCGCGGTGATCGAGATACCGACCCCCGACGGCGCGATGCCGGCCCACCTGTGGCTGCCCCAGTCCGGCAGCGGACCCGGCATCTTGCTGCTGCAGGAGATCTTCGGGGTCTCTCACTACATTCGCTCCCGTGCGGCCGACCTCGCCGATCTCGGGTACGTCGTCCTCGCCCCCGAGCTGTACTGGCGACTGGAGGACGCCGAGATCGACGAGTCTCGCGAGGACTTCCTCGAGCAGGCACTGCAGACCGCGGGACGGCTCGACTGGGAGGAAACGGTGGCCGACGCCGTCGCCGCCCTCGGTGCGCTCGAGGAGCGCGCGGAGGCCACGGGTCCCACGGCCGTGATGGGCTTCTGCTTCGGCGGTGGCCTCGCCTTCAACGTCGCCGCGGTCACCGACGTTCCGGTCCTCGTCTCCTACTACGGCTCCGCGCTGCCGAACCTCCTGCACCTCGCGGACCAGGTCGACGCCGCGAGCCTGCACATCTTCGGAACCGCAGACAGCTACCTCACCATGGACACGGTCGAGACTGTCCGCGCCGCCGTCGCCGGGCCGGACGTCGAGGTTCACCTGCACGACGGCGCCGGCCACGCCTTCGACAACCCGCACCCGGCGTTCCATCACGCCGAGGCGTCCGCCGCCGCCTGGCGGCAGACGGCCGACTTCCTCCGGCGCCATCTGCCCGTGTGAGACTCCCGACGCCGGCGCGGCTTTCCCGGCAGAACCTGGGGCGGCTAACATATCCAGGTTGCCTCGGCGAGGGACGCCGGACGGGCGGACGTCAGACCTGCACGGTCGGGCCGCGCGCCCCGGTTCCGTGATCGACGCGGTGGTGCCGACATGTGCACGTCCGTACGACGCCCCGCGCTGAGGCCCACCGCCTGTCGTACGTACCGAGGAGACCCAAGTGGCTGACCAGATCACGCTGACCGCGACCGTGCGGACCGAGTTCGGCAAGGGCGCGGCGCGCCGCACCCGTCGCGCCGGCCTCATCCCCGCCGTGCTGTACGGGCACGGCGCCGAGCCGCAGCACCTCTCACTTCCTGGCCACGAGACGTTCCTCGTCGTCAAGGACCACGCGAACGCCGTCGTGACCCTTGACGTCGACGGCAAGAAGCAGACCGCCCTTGTCAAGGACGTCCAGCGCGACCCGGTCAAGCGAAACATCGAGCACATCGACCTGCTCATCATCCGCCGTGGCGAGAAGGTCACCGTCGACGTCCCCGTGCACGTCGAGGGCGAGTCGGCGCCGGGCACCATCTACCAGCTCGACTACCAGTCCCTGACGGTCACGGCCCCGGCCACCGACATCCCCGAGACCATCGTCGTGAGCATCGACGAGCTCGAGGAGGGCGCCGTCGTCCGCGTCTCCGACATCACCCCGCCGGCGGGCACCGAGATCGACACCGACCCGGAGACCGCCGTCGTCATCATCTCCGTGCCGCGTGCCAGCGCCGAGGACCTCGAGGCCGACGAGGCCGAGGCCGCGGAGGCCGCCGAGGGCGAGGAGGCCGCTGCCGCTCCCGAGGGCGGCGAGGAGTCCGGCGACGAGTCCTGACGCCGGCTCCGGTCCGCCGGGCCGGTGACGCAGAGGAGACATCATGGGTCCGTGGCTGGTTGTCGGCCTGGGCAACCCCGGTCCGCGATACGCCGGGAACCGGCACAACGTGGGCCAGATGGTGCTCGACGTGCTGGCCCGGCGCGTCGGCGGCACTTTCACCCAGCACAAGGCCCGGGCGCGGGTACTCGATACCCGGCTCGGCTTCCTGCCGGGCGGGGTGCCGGGCCCGCGCGTGGTCCTCGCCAAGCCGGACACGTACATGAACGTCTCCGGCGGACCGGTGTTCGCCCTCGCCGCGTTCTTCGACGTGCCCACCGAACGGCTCCTCGTGGTCCACGACGAGCTCGACCTGCCACCGGACACGCTCCGGCTCAAGCGCGGTGGCGGCGAGGGCGGACACAACGGCCTGAAGTCCGTCAGCCAGGCGTTCGGCGCCAAGGACTATCTCCGGCTGCGCATCGGGATCGGACGGCCGCCGGGCCGGCAGGACCCGGCCGACTATGTGCTGCGCGACTTCCCCATTTCCGAGCGTCCCGACCTCGCGGTCACCCTGGAGGAGGCCGCGGACGCGGTCGAGGACGTCGTCACCCTCGGAATCGAGAAGGCTCAGCTGCGGTTGCACACAGCGACCGAATGAGGCGATCGCGATGACCATGGGCCCGCCGATGGGTGGCGGGGGAGGGCGCCTGGTGCGCTCGATCCACCAGGACGACTCCGTCAAGGACCACCGGCTCACCCCCGGCACCACCGGGAGGGTTCTCGGCTACGCCCGGCCCTACCGTGCCCAGATCCTGTGGTTCCTCTCGCTGCTCGTGGTCGGCGCGTTGCTCACCGTCGCCACCCCCCTGCTGCTCCAGCGCATCATCGACGACGGCGTCGCGGCCGGGGATCGGGGCCTGGTCATCGGTCTGGCCGGCCTCGTCGCGGCGGTGGCGATCGCCGAGGCCGGGCTGACCCTGCTGGAACGCTGGTTCTCGGCGCGGATCGGCGAAGGTCTCATCTACGACCTGCGCACCGACGTCTTCGCCCACGTCCAGCGCCAGTCCATCGCATTCTTCACCCGCAGTCAGACGGGGTCGTTGGTGACCCGGCTGAACTCCGATGTCATCGGCGCCCAGCGGGCGTTCACGTCCACGTTGTCCGGCGTGGTCTCCAACCTCATCAGCGTGGTGGTCGTCGTGGTGACGATGCTCGCGCTGTCCTGGCAGATCACCGTGCTGGCGTTGGCGATCGTGCCGCTTCTGCTGTTGCCCGGGCGTCGGGTCGGGCGGCGACTGGCGGCGTTGAACCGCCGCGGCATGGAGCTCAACGCCGACCTCGGCACCCGGATGACCGAGCGGTTCAACGTCGGCGGGGCGTTGCTCGTCAAGCTCTTCGGCACGCCCGCGCGGGAGGAACGGGAGTTCGCGGACCGGGCGGCGGCGGTACGGGACATCGGAGTGCGCACGGCGATGAGCAGCCGTGTCTTCTTCGCCGCGCTCGGGGCCATGGTCTCGCTCGCGACGGCTCTGGTGTACGGCGTCGGTGGCGTGCTCGCGATCGACGAGGTGGTCACGGTCGGCACCCTCGTCGCCTTCGCCGGCCTGCTCGGGCGGCTGTACGGGCCGGTCACGGCGCTGACCAACGTCCAGGTCGACGTGATGAGCGCCCTGGTGAGCTTCGAGCGGGTCTTCGAGGTCCTCGACCTCGAGCCGCTGCTGACCGACGCCGACGGCGCGGTCGACCTGCCGGACGGTCCGTTGTCCGTGGAGCTGGATGTGCACTTCAGCTATCCGGACCCCGATCGTGTCTCCCTCGCGTCCCTGGACGGGACGGACACCGGTGCCGCGGTCGAGCCCGACGCGCCCGAGGACGGTACGTCCTCCGACCACGGTGCGTCCGCCACGGACGCCGTGGCCGAGGACGGTGAGACCGGTGCGGTCCGGTTGCGCCGTCCGGACGAGGAGGTCCTCCACGGGATCTCCCTGCAGGTCGAGCCCGGGCGGATGCTCGCTCTCGTCGGCCCGTCCGGCGCCGGCAAGACGACCCTGTCCACCCTCGTGGCACGCCTGTACGACCCGACGTCGGGAACCGTGCGCGTCGGTGGTGTCGATCTGCGGCGAGCCCGCCAGGAGAGCGTCCACGCCGCAGTCGGCGTCGTCACCCAGGATGCCCACCTCTTCCACGACACGCTCCGGGCCAACCTGCTCTACGCCCGTCCCGAGGCGGGCGAGGAGGATCTGCTCGCGGCGTTGCGCGCCGCGCACGTCGCCCCACTTCTGGGCCGGCTCCCGGACGGGCTGGACACCGTCGTCGGTGACCGCGGCCACCGGCTCTCGGGCGGGGAGAAGCAACGGGTGGCCATCGCGCGGTTGTTGCTGCGCTCCCCACGCGTGGTGGTCCTGGACGAGGCGACAGCGCACCTGGATTCAGAGTCCGAGGCCGCCGTCCAGCGCGCACTGGACTCGGCGATGGCCGGCCGGACCTCGATCGTCATCGCGCACCGGCTCTCGACGGTGCGCCGCGCGGACGAGATCGTCGTCCTCGATGCCGGCCGTATCCGCGAGCGCGGAACGCACGCCGACCTGCTGGCGGCGGGCGGCCTGTACGCCGAGCTGTACGAACGCCAGTTCGCGACGCAGGACGCCTGACCCGGCCACGAGCGCCCGAGACGCCGCGGCCGGGTCAGGACGGTGCGTCAGCGGTGGTCGATGGTGCGGTTGCGTCGCATCGCGAGGCCTGGGCGGGCTACGGACGTCAGGGGCGGACCACGGACGGCGACCACGCCTGAGGGAGGAACAGTTCCGGTGACGCGTTCTCGTCGATGTCGAGTGACCAGACGTCGCTGACCCCCGGATCGGCCTCGCGCGTCATGCCGTACAGGACGGTGTCGTCGTCGAGCCACTCGACCTGGTCGTCGACGGACCGGGTCTCGCCGAGGACGAGTTCGTCACCGCTGGCGAGATCCAGGACCGCGAGATCCCACTCGCGATCGCCGCGGTCCTTCTTGTAGGCGAGGCGGGTGCCGTCCGGCGAGATCGAGGGGCACTCCACGTTCTCCCGTATCGCGGTGAGTGTCCGGGCCGCCAGATCGCCGCGGACGAGCCAGGTGGTGCCGGCGGACGCGGACGCCGCCGTGGCGTAGAAGATCTCGTCGTCGACGAAGGTGACGCCCCACATGTTCCGGTCTGCGGCGGTGTACTCGGCGCCATCCACGAGCAACGCGAAGTCCTCGATGTTGCCGTAGTCAGCGCCCACGGCGGAATGGATCTCCGTCTGGGTCGAGAACCCGGTGCTCGCGTAGGAGTGGCCGGTGACGAATGCGGTGGTGGCGATCAGTGCCCCGTCCTCGGACAGCCGCGTGCGGTTGGGGATGCCGGCCAGCGGCCACGAATCGATCTCGTTCCATGCCTCGTCGTAGAGCTCGGCCTCGAAGGTCGTGACGACGCCGCGTTCCGTGCGCAGGCAGGAGACGGACGAGCCGCCGACGTCGACCCGGTCGCACGTGATGTCGGTGACGGCACGGGGACCGTCCGGTGCGGAGAGCGGGACCATGGCGACCTTGCCGTAGTCCGCGCCGGGCGCCGTGCTCCGGAAGACGACCCGTGGTCCGGCCTCGACCGTTGCCAGGTCCGTCCGCGCCACGGCGGGCGCGTTCTCGCGCGCCGCGACATGATCGGCGTAGGCGTTGAGACCGAAGGCCACGACGCCCGCCGTGACGACCACGACGACGGCGATGACGATGTAGCCGCGGAGCCGGTCGGTCACAACTCGCCCTCGGCGTGGTCGGCCGCGACCGCCGTTCGGTCCGCCCGCGAACTCGCCCGCGAGAGCGCGGCGAGGCAGAACGGCAGGCTCAGCGCGAGCAACACCGTGACCACGAGCAGCGACTCGGTGCGTCCCAGGGTGTACCAGAGAGCGCCGAAGGCCGCCGAGGCGATCATCCGGCAGACGGCGACGACGGCCTGGGCCGCGCCAATCGCGCTGGCACGCACCGACGGGTCGACGAGCGAGCCGGCAACCGCGGCGAGTACGCCGTCGGTCGCGGCGTAGAACGCCCCCAACAGCGCGAGGCACCCGAG
Source organism: Georgenia deserti (assembly GCF_042680605.1). Lineage (NCBI taxonomy): Bacteria > Bacillati > Actinomycetota > Actinomycetes > Allobogoriellales > Allobogoriellaceae > Georgenia > Georgenia deserti. The sequence continues at coordinate 270,809 of NZ_JBHUEE010000002.1, read as the reverse complement.
CGTCAACCAGACGCCGTCCGCCGGAATCAGTGCGAAGACGTAGGCGCCGAGTAGTCCGACGTAACCGAGGACGAGGATCCGTGAGCGTCCGAACCGGTCGGCGAGTCGACCCAACGGTACGGCGAGCGCGATGTACACGACGTTCGTCCCCACGAAGAGCAGCGGGAACCAGTGCGCCGCGAAGGCGCCCCGGTCCTGGAGGGTCAGGTAGAGGAACCCGTCACCGATCGTCAGGACGCTGAGGACGGCCATGACGAGGAGTAGCACCTGCAGCCGTGGCTCGGTGAGGTGTCGCCAGCGCAGCGGTTCGGGGCGTGCGCCGGCTGCCGCGCGCTCCTGCCGCGGGCGGCGGTCGGGAACGAGGAGGCCGAGGATCGTGACGCCGATGACGGCGAAGCCCAGCGACATGACGAACACGGACGTGTAGCCGTTCGGGATGACGGCGAGGATCACGAAGGCGAGCAGCGGGCCGAGGGCGGCCCCCACCGTGTCCAGCGTGCGGTGCACACCGAAGGACCGCCCGAGGCTGTCCGGGTGGGAGCTGGCGGCGATGAGTGCGTCGCGCGGGGCCGTCCGGATTCCTTTCCCGATCCGGTCGAGCGTGACCAGGGCCGTGACGGCGGCGAACCCGTGCGCAGCGATCAGCCACCCGCGGGTGAACGCCGAGAGGAAGTACCCGCAGAACGCGATCCACTTCGGACGGTCGGTGTGGTCGGACGCCCACCCACCGGCGATCCGCACCAGTGCGCTCGCCCCCTGGAAGATCCCGTCCACGAACCCGTAGGCCACCAGGGACAGTCCCATGGCGCTCGTGAGGTACAGCGGGAGGACCGCTGCGACCGACTCCGAGGAGATATCGGTGAGCATCGAGACGATGCCGAGGGTGACGACCGTGGAGGAGACCCGGCCGCGACGTCTCGTGCCGCCGGACGTGGGACGGTCCCGAACGCTGAGGTACATGCCTGTCAACTCGTTTCGTCGAAGCTGCCGACGACGGTGAACCGGGTGCCGCCCGTCTGGGGGCGGGCGCTGACCACCACGCTGTGGCCGTCCCGGGAGTACGAGGTCGCGGTGCTGCCGGCGGTTGCGTTCGCCGGGGTCGCGGTGAATCCGAGCTCGCGCAGCGCGCTGGTGTAGCGCTCCATCACCTCCGCGACCGAGCGGGTGTCGGTCGCCTCGACGGACACGTGCAGACGGTGTCCGTCGCTGGAGACCGAGGAGGACAGCACGGTGGAGCTGGCCGCGACGTCGATGAGCTGGGTCGGGAAGTTGTCCACGAGCGCGTCCACGGCGGACTCTGGTGCGTCCGGACCCTCGGGTACGTCAAGGGCCGGCGTGCGGGGTAGCGGTCCGACGGCGCCCGGTGGGCGTTCCGACCGGTCGGCGTCCGGGGCCATCTCGATGCCGGGGCTGTTGGCCCCGGCGCCATCGCCGTCCTCGGCGTCGCCGCTTCCGCGGGCCTCACTTTGTCCGCCGGTGTCACCACGTCCACCGATACCGCCGTCGCCGCCGGCGCCGCCGGTTTCGTCGTCGGCAGTGCTTCCCGTGCCGCCCGGAGTTGAGCCGGATACCGGGTCGTCCGGCGCCTCGGCCGGTGTCTCGACGGATGCGGTGGCGGTGTCCCCGACCGCTCCGTCGGCGTCCGCGGCGCGGAACCACAGGAACAGGGCGAGCCCTGCGGCGGCGCCCACAAGCACCGCCAGCATCACCCGACCCCGCACGACGCGCGGCATCTCGATCCCTCCTCGTGACAGTCGTGAGCGCGACAGAGCCACTGCCCGGCTCGCTCGTGTATCAGGAGCCCGCGCCGGTGTTCCTGATACACGAGCGGGTCACGTGGATGCGGAGGGTTCATGACCAGAGGGAAGCCGGCACGCCGGCTCATGATTGCGCTGGCGATCGCCTTGTTCCTCGGGCCCACGGTGGTCCTGATCTCGTCGCCGGCGTCGGCGGCCGCCGACCCGTGCGGCCCCGCCGGCAACGAGATCTCGTGTGAGAACTCCAAGCCCGGTACGGACCCCGAGGTGTGGGACATCTGGGAAGCTGGGTCGGACGACATCCAGGGGTTCGCCACCGACATCAGCGTCGACGTGGGCGGGACCATCGACTTCAAGATCGACACCGACGCCGCCGACTACACGATCACGATCTACCGGACCGGGTGGTACCAGGGCAAAGGTGCCCGCCAGATCGCCACGGTGGAGCCGTCCGCCGAGCTCCCGCAGGTCCAGCCCGAATGCCTGCGGGACCTGACCACCGACCTGTACGACTGCGGCAACTGGGAAGTCTCCGCGACGTGGGAGGTCCCCTCGACCGCTGTCTCCGGCGTCTACGTGGCCAAGCTGACTCGTCCGGACACCGGCGGCGAGAGCCACATCACGTTCGTCGTGCGGGACGACACCAGCGACTCGGACATCCTCTTCCAGACCTCCGACACCACCTGGCACGCCTACAACACCTACGGCGGCGCCAGCTTCTACCAGGGGTCCATCCACGGACGCGCGTACCAGCTCAGCTACAACCGGCCGTTCACGACCCGCGGCCAGTTCGCCGGCCGCGACTTCTACTTCTCCTCCGAGTACGCGATGGTGCGGTTCCTCGAACGCAACGGGTATGACGTCAGCTACACCACCGACGTCGACTCGGACCGGCGCGGAGAGCTCATCCAGAACCATCGCGTGTTCACCTCGACCGGGCACGACGAGTACTGGTCCGGGCAACAGCGCGCCAACATCGAGGCGGCACGTGACGCGGGCGTCCACCTCGCCTTCTTCACCGGCAACGAGGCGTACTGGCGCATCCGCTGGGAAAATGCCGCGGCTGGGGACCCCACCCCGTACCGCACCATGACCTCGTACAAGGAGACGTGGGACGACGCCAAGATCGACCCCTCGCCGCAGTGGACGGGAACCTGGCGCGATCCGCGGTTCGCGTCGCCGGAGAACGGCGGCGGTCGTCCGGAGAATGCCCTGACGGGCACCGCCTACATGGTGAACTACTCCGACCTGCCGGTGACCGTCTCGGACGAGGAAGGCAAGCTCCGGCTCTGGCGCCACACCGACCTCGCGTCCCTGGCGCCCGGCACCAGCGAGGAGTTGGCCCCGCACACCATCGGGTATGAGTCGAACGAGGACCTCGACAATGGGTTCCGGCCCGAAGGGCTCATCCGTCTGTCCACGACCGTCGGCGAGGTGCCGGAGTACCTCCAGGACTTTGGCACCAGGGTCGAGCCCGGGACGACCACACATCACACGACCCTCTACCGGGCGGACTCTGGGGCTCTGGTGTTCTCCTCCGCGAGCGTGCAGTGGGCGTGGGGCCTGGACGAGGAGCACGACGGTGACGGCGCACCCGCCGACCCTCGGATGCAGCAGGCGACCGTGAACCTCCTCGCCGACATGGACACGCAGCCCACGACGCTGCAGGGTGACCTGGAGCGGGCGACCACGTCGACCGACACCCTGGGACCGAGCGTCACGATCACCGGCCCGGCATCCGGCCAGGAGGTCGAGAACGGGGCGACCGTCACCGTCAGCGGAACCGCCGCCGATGCCGGCGGCGGGCGTGTCGCCGGCGTGGAGGTCTCCACCGACGACGGCGAGACATGGCACCCCGCCGAGGGCACCACCGAATGGTCCTACGCGTACGTCCAGCGCGGTGTCGGCAGCGTGCCCGTGCTGGTCCGTGCCATCGATGACAGCGCCAACATCGGCTCGCCCGCCCGCGTGCAGAGCGAGGTCAGCTGCCCGTGCAGCGTCTTCGGCGACGAGGCGCCGGAGAATCCCGCACTCGACGACGACACGGCCGTCGAGTTGGGGCTGCGCTTCACCGCCGAGATCGACGGCTTCGCGTCCGGGGTGCGGTTCTACCAGGGTCCGGGCAACGCCGGCCCGCACGTCGGCTCGCTCTGGTCCGCCGAGGGCGAGCAGCTCGCGACGGTCACCTTCGACGAGGAGACCGGAGCCGGCTGGCGGACGGCGCGATTCAGCTCACCGGTGCCGCTCACGGCAGGGACGACGTACGTCGTTTCCTACACCGCTCCCGCGGGGCGCTACGCGTCCGCGGCGGACGCGTTCTGGTACCGCGGCGTCGAGGCGGGGCCGGTGAGCGTCGCCGGCGGCTACGGCGCCGACCCAGCCGGTGTCTATGCCGCTCCCGGGGCGTTCCCGGCGGCCAGCTACGGGTCGAGCAACTACTTCGTTGACGTCCTGTTCCACACGGTCGACGACTCGCCCCTGACGATCGGGGCGCACTCGCCGCGCGCGGACTCCACCAGCGTCGCACCGACCGCGGCGATCGCCACGACCGTGTCGAAGCCGGTCGATCCGGCGAGCGTGCAGGTCACCCTCACCGACGACGACGGCACCACCGTGCCCGGGACGGTCGACTACGACGAGTCGACACGGCGGGTGACCTTCACGCCCGACCAGCCGCTCGATCCGGCCAGCCGGTACACCGCGACCGTCGAGGCACGCGATCCCGAGGGCGAGGGCATCTCCGGCGATGCTCACTGGTCGTTCACCACCGCGGCGGCGGACCGACCCGAGGGCGAGTGCCCCTGCTCGCTGTTCAACGAGTCCGAAGAGCCCGAGGTGCTCGAGGTCCCGGAGGCGCAGGCCGTCACGCTCGGCGTGCGCTTGACCAGCGACGAACCGGGAACGATCACCGCGATCCGCTTCTACAAGGGCGGCGGTAACGTCGGCACCCACACCGGCGCGCTCTGGACGGCGGACGGCACAAAGCTGGCCGAGGCCACTTTCACCGACGAAAGCAGCCAGGGTTGGCAGACCGTCACGCTCGACCAACCGGTCGCCGTCGAGGACGGTGTCGAGTACATCGCGTCCTACCGCACCTCGGTCGGGCACTACTCGTACACCGCCGGCTCCTTCACCTCCGCGTTCGAACGCGGGCCGCTGCACGTCCCGGCCGACGGTGGCGCGTACTCCTACGCCGACGACTTCCCCAGCGGCCGGACCGCGGGGAACTACCTCGTCGACGTCGTCTTCGAACCTGACGAGCAGCTGCCGTCACTGGTGGGGTCGTCGCCTGGTGATGGTGTGTTGGGCGTGGGCGTGGATGTGGATGTGACGGCGGAGTTCGATGTGCCGGTGGGGGAGGGTGTTGAGGTGGTGGTCTCCTCCGCGGAGGGGGATGTCGAGGGAGTGACGACGGTCTCGGCGGACGGTCGGGTGGTCACGTTCGATCCGGTGGAGTCGTTGGCGGAGCGGACGCGGTACACGGTCGAGGTGAGTGGGACCGGTGGAGCGTCGGTGAGTTGGGACTTCGAGACGGCGGGGGCGCACGGCTGCCCGTGTACGGTCTTCTCCGACGAGGTGCCGGCGACGGCTTCGACCAGTGACGGCTCGCGTGTGGAGCTGGGGATGGAGTTCACCCCGGCCGAGCCCGGGGTGGTGACCGGGGTGCGGTTCTATCAGGGGCCGGCGAACACGGGAAGCCATACCGGGACGCTGTGGAGCGGTGATGGTCAGGTGCTGGCCACGGTGGCGTTCGCCGATGAGCAGGGCACCGGGTGGCGGACGGCCTACTTCGACGAGCCGGTGGAAGTCGCGGCGGGGACGTCGTACGTGGTCTCGTACCTGGCGCCCGCGGGTGGGTACTCGGTCACGTCCGACTACTTCGCCGCTGGCCCGGTCACTGCGGGGCCGTTGACCGCGGGCGCGCAGAACGGGCGGTATGCCTACGGCGGCGGGTTCCCCCAGGACTCCTACCGGGACAGCAACTACTTCGTCGACCCCATCTTCGAACCCCGTGAGCCCGCACCGCCGCCCGCCGCACTGGTGGGGTCGTCGCCTGGTGATGGTGTGTTGGGCGTGGGCGTGGATGTGGATGTGACGGCGGAGTTCGATGTGCCGGTGGGGGAGGGTGTTGAGGTGGTGGTCTCCTCCGCGGAGGGGGATGTCGAGGGAGTGACGACGGTCTCGGCGGACGGTCGGGTGGTCACGTTCGATCCGGTGGAGTCGTTGGCGGAGCGGACGCGGTACACGGTCGAGGTGAGTGGGACCGGTGGAGCGTCGGTGAGTTGGGACTTCGAGACGGCGGGGGCGCACGGCTGCCCGTGTACGGTCTTCTCCGACGAGGTGCCGGCGACGGCTTCGACCAGTGACGGCTCGCGTGTGGAGCTGGGGATGGAGTTCACCCCGGCCGAGCCCGGGGTGGTGACCGGGGTGCGGTTCTATCAGGGGCCGGCGAACACGGGAAGCCATACCGGGACGCTGTGGAGCGGTGATGGTCAGGTGCTGGCCACGGTGGCGTTCGCCGATGAGCAGGGCACCGGGTGGCGGACGGCCTACTTCGACGAGCCGGTGGAAGTCGCGGCGGGGACGTCGTACGTGGTCTCGTACCTGGCGCCCGCGGGTGGGTACTCGGTCACGTCCGACTACTTCGCCGCTGGCCCGGTCACTGCGGGGCCGTTGACCGCGGGCGCGCAGAACGGGCGGTATGCCTACGGCGGCGGGTTCCCCCAGGACTCCTACCGGGACAGCAACTACTTCGTCGACCCCATCTTCGAACCCCGGTGACGTCGTTCCGACCCACGGCCGGGACTACGGCCGCGGCATCGCCTCGGCGTCGGCGTGGTCGACCAGGTCGGCCCGCTCGCGGCGGATCCGCTCGCGGCCCCAGTCCCCGAGCGGGGCGAGAGCCTCATTCAGTGAGCGGCCGTGCTCGGTGAGGGAGTACTCGACCCGCGGCGGGACCTCCGCGTAGACCTCGCGGTGGACGAGCCCGTCCTGCTCCATCTCGCGCAGGTGCTGGGTGAGCATCTTCTCGCTCACCCCGGGAAGGCCCCGTCGGAGCTCCGCGAAACGCCGCACCTCGTGCTCGGCGAGCTCCCAGAGGATCAGACCCTTCCACTTACCGCTCACCACATCCATCGCGGCGTCGATCCCGCAGATGTACGGGCCGCAGCGCGGCGTCGTCGTCATGCTCGCCCTCCCACTTACTCACGGGTAAGTACCAGAGAAAATGGTACGTACTTCCGCGCCGGACGGTAGCGACTCACCATGGTCATGGCCACCACCGAGTACCTCAGGAGCACCCGTGCCGACTGCACTCGAACCGGTCACCGTCATCGGCCTCGGCCCCATGGGCCAGGCCATGGCCCGTACGCTGCTGGCCGCGGGCCACCGCGTGACCGTCTGGAACCGCACACCGAGCCGCACCGACGGCGTTGTCGCCGACGGCGCCCTCCGCGCCGCCACGCCGGCCGACGCCCTGCGCGCGAGCGAACTCGTGATCCTCAGCCTCACCGACTACCGCGCGATGGAGGAGATCCTGGCCGGGGTCGAGGGCGAACTTGCCGGACGAACCCTCGTCAACCTCAGTTCCGACACCCCGGATCGCACGCGTGAGGCCGCCGACCGGGCCGCCGGCCACGGCGCGAGGTTCCTCACGGGCGGGATCATGGTTCCCGCGCCGATGGTCGGCACCGACCCGTCCCTCGTCTACTACAGCGGCCCGAGCGAGGGGTTCGAGAGGCACCGCGGCACGCTCGGCCGCCTCGGCGTGCCGCGGTACCTGGGAGAGGACCCTGGCCTCGCCCAGCTCATGTACCAGGCCCACCTCGACGTCTTCCTCACCACCCTGTCCGCGCTCATGCACGCCACGGCGCTGGTCGGCTCCGCCGGCATCCCGGCCCGCGACTTCCTCCCCGAGGTCATGCCGACGATCACCGGGGTGCCCGGCATGCTGGCCGCCGGAGAGGACGACCTCGGTGCACTCATCGACGCCGGCGAGCATCCCGGGGATCTGAGCACGGCACGCATGATGGGCGCCACCGCCGATCACATCGTCGCGGCGAGCGAGGCCGCGGGCATCGATCTCACCCTGCCCCGGGCCGTCCAGGGCCACTACCACCGGGTCCTCGATGACGGTCGGGGAGGAGACAACTTCACCCGGATCATCGACGGCATCCGGGCGCCACGATGAGCGAGATCAGCATGCTCGGCCTGGGTGCCATGGGCGGCGCCCTCACGTCCGCCCTGATCGCCGACGGGCGGTAGGGAGGACTTCGCCCGCATCATCGAGAGCCTGCGGCAGACCCGGACGGAATGAGGCAGACCGGCCCGCGCGTTGCCACCATCGGGCCGTAAGCTGGTCCACCGGACCCCGTATCCATCCGGATGCGGGGCTGACGTGCTGCCCAGCCCGGGCTGGTACGCGCCCGACTCGCCCATCCCGCGAAGGACTCATGAAGCTCTCCGGACTCCTCCCGCTGCTGCGCCGCGATCCGGCGGTCGCCGACGCCGTCCGGCACTCCCGCGAGACCGTGCCCACTCCGCTGCTGCACGTCAGTGCCGCCGTCGGGGTGCGCGCCCCGCTGGCCGCCGCCGTCGCCGACCATCGTCCCGTCGTCGTCGTCACCGCGACGGGGCGCGAGGCCGACGAGGCCGCAGCGGCGCTGAGCAATGTCCTGCCCACCCACGACATCGCGGTCTTCCCGGCCTGGGAGACCCTTCCGCACGAGCGGCTCTCACCCCGCAGCGACACCGTCGCCAAGCGGTTGGCGGTGCTGCGGCGGTTGCGCCATCCCGGCGCGGAGGGCACCCGTACCGGACCGATTCGCGTCCTGGTCATGCCGGTACGGGCCCTCCTGCAGCCTGTGGTCACCGGCCTCGGTGATCTCGAGCCTGTCTCGGCGCGCGTTGGTGAGGAGCGGGACCTCGAGCAGCTCACCGCCGACCTCGCTGCCGCCGCCTACACGCGCGTGGACATGGTCGAGCGGCGCGGCGAGTTCGCCGTCCGCGGCGGTATCCTCGACGTCTTCCCGCCCACCGAGGACCACCCACTGCGCCTGGAGTTCTTCGGTGACGAGATCGACGAGATCCGCGCCTTCTCGGTCGCCGACCAACGTTCGCTCGAGACCGTCGAGGATCTGTGGGCACCGCCGTGCCGCGAGCTCCTCCTGGACTCCGGTGTCCGCGCCCGGGCGCGCTCGCTGGCGGACGAGCTCCCCGGCGCGCGCGACATGCTCGAGAAGCTCGCCGAGGGCATCGCGGTGGAGGGCATGGAGTCTCTCGCGCCGGTCCTGGCGGATGGGATGCAGCCGGTGCTCGATCTGGTCCCGGACGGCAGCCTCGTCGTCCTGTCGGACCCGGAACGCATTCGCCGGCGGGCCCACGACCTCGTTGCCACGACCGAGGAGTTCCTCGCCGCCGCCTGGGCCTCCGCCTCGCAGGGCGGCGAGACACCCCTGGACCTGCGCGCCGCATCCTTCGCCGACCTCGCCGAGGCCCGCGCCCTCGCCCTGAGCCGCAACCTCGGGTGGTGGTCGTTCTCCGCGCTGCCTGCTGACGCCGAGCTCGCCGACGAGAGCGGGACTGGCGCCCTCACGGTCGGTGCCCGGGATGTGGAGCGATACGCCGGAGACGTCGAGAAGGCGCTGCGTGACCTCGCCGATCTCGTCCGGCAGGGCTGGCGTCTGGTGCTCACCACCGAGGGGCCCGGGCCGGCCCGGCGGATGACCGAGCAGCTCGCTGCCGCGGACGTGCCCGCCCGCCTCGTGGACGAGGTCGACGAGGAACCACCGGCATCGGTCGTGCTGGTGACGACGGCGGCCACCGGTCGCAGCTTCGTCGCGCCGGACCTGCAGCTGGCCCTGATCACCGAGTCGGACATCACCGGACGGGCGGGCACCTCCACCCGCGACATGCGGAAGATGCCCTCCCGGCGTCGCAACGTCGTCGACCCGCTCGCGCTGCGGGCGGGCGACTACGTGGTGCACGAGCAGCACGGCGTCGGCCGGTTCGTCGAGCTGGTCAAACGGACCGTCGGCACCGGGGCCGACGCGACCAGCCGCGAATACCTCGTCATCGAGTACGCCGCCTCCAAGCGGGGCCAACCCGGCGACCGTCTCTTCGTCCCCACCGACTCCCTCGACCAGGTCACCAAGTACACCGGCGGCGAGGCGCCGACCCTGTCCAAGATGGGCGGTGCGGACTGGGCGAAGACCAAGGCGTCGGCGAAGAAGGCCGTCAAGAAGATCGCGGCGGAGCTCATCCGGCTGTACGCGGCGCGCATGTCCACCGAGGGGCACGCCTTCTCGCCGGACACCCCGTGGCAGCGCGAACTCGAGGACGCCTTCCCGTACATGGAGACCCCCGACCAGGTGGTCACCATCGACGAGGTCAAGGCGGACATGGAGAAGTCGCACCCGATGGACCGGCTGCTCAGCGGTGACGTCGGGTACGGCAAGACCGAGATCGCTATCCGGGCCGCGTTCAAGGCCGTCCAGGACGGCAAGCAGGTGGCCGTCCTGGTGCCCACCACCTTGCTGGTCCAGCAGCACTTCGACACCTTCTCCGAGCGGTACGCCGGCTTCCCGGTCACCGTGAAGTCGCTGTCCCGCTTCCAGACCGACGCCGAGGCTCAGCGGGTGCGCGAAGGCGTGCGGAAGGGCGAGGTCGACGTCGTCATCGGTACCCACCGGCTGCTCACCGGCGAGGTGCGTTTCAAGGACCTGGGGCTGGTGATCATCGACGAGGAGCAGCGCTTCGGCGTCGAGCACAAGGAGACGCTCAAGCAGCTGCGGACCAACGTGGACGTCCTGGCCATGTCCGCCACGCCGATCCCACGGACCCTGGAGATGGCAATCACCGGCATCCGCGAGATGTCCACCCTCGCCACCCCGCCCGAGGAACGCCACCCGGTGCTGACCTACGTGGGCGCGTACGAGGAGAAGCAGGTTGCGGCGGCCATCCGCCGGGAGCTGCTGCGCGACGGCCAGGTCTTCTACGTGCACAACCGGGTCTCTTCCATCTCCAAGGCCGCTGCCCGGCTGGCCGAGCTGGTGCCCGAGGCGCGCGTGGCCGTGGCGCACGGGAAGATGAACGAGCACCAGCTCGAGAAGGTGATCCAGGACTTCTGGAACAAGGAGTTCGACGTGCTGGTCTGCACCACCATCGTCGAGACCGGACTGGACATCTCCAACGCCAACACCCTCATCGTCGAGCGGGCGGACCAGCTCGGCCTGTCCCAGGCACACCAGCTGCGCGGCCGCGTGGGCCGGGGCCGGGAGCGGGCGTACGCGTACTTCCTCTACCCGCCCGAGCGGCCGCTGACCGAGACCGCACACGACCGGCTCGCGACCATCGCCTCGCACACCGAGCTCGGTGCCGGCACCCAGGTAGCCATGAAAGATCTGGAGATCCGCGGTGCGGGCAACCTGCTCGGGGGTGAGCAGTCCGGGCACATCGCCGGCGTCGGGTTCGACCTGTACGTGCGGATGGTCTCCGACGCCGTGGCCGAGTTCCGCGGCGAGAAGGAACAGGAGAAGGCCGACGTCAAGGTCGAGCTCCCGGTCGACGCGCACGTCCCGCACGACTACATCTCCCACGAGCGCCTCCGCCTCGAGGCGTACGCGAAGATCTCGGCCGCGAACAGTGACGAGGATCGCGACAAGCTCCGTGACGAGCTCGCCGACCGGTACGGGCCTGTGCCGGAGTCGGTGGAACGGCTGTTCACTGTCTCCGCGCTGCGGGAGAAGGCCCGCGAGGTCGGTCTGGCGGAGATCACCGGGCAGGGGCGGTACGTCCGTTTCGCGCCGGTGGAGCTGCCGGAGTCGGCCCAGCTGCGGCTCAAGCGCCTGTACCCGCAGACAGTGCTCAAGCCCGCGGTGCGAGCCGCGCTGGTGCCGTTCCCGACGACGGCGCGCATCGGAGGCAAACCGCTCAAGGACGCGGCGTTGCTGGACTGGGTCGGTGAGCTCATCGACGCCGTCTTCGGTGCGTCGGTGGCGGCGGCGGCCGCCGCCGGTGAGAAGGCCGCCGCCGGGACGAGTTGACCGTGCACGCGCCGCTCGGCGGCGGCGGGTAGCGTGGGCTGTTTCGTCGACAAGGAGCCTCACATGCGCAGGACCCTCGTGAGCGCCGCGGCTGCCGCCGTCGTGGTGTTCGGTATCGCCGGATGCGGTGACAGCGACGACGCCGGAGCCCCGCCCGACCAGCAACAGGGGCAGCAGGGCCAGCAGGGCCAGGGTGACGGCGGCCAGGGTGGTCAGCCTGAGATGCCCGAGCCGAACCTCGACGGCATCCCCCAGGTCGTCGCCGTGGTCAACGGCGAGGAGATCGCCCGCGAGGACTTCGTCGAGACCTACACCGCGCAGTTCCAGCAGGCGCAGATGCAGGCCCAGATGTCCGGGCAGCCCGTGGACGAGGAGCAGCTACGGCAGCAGACCGCGGAGAGCATGGTCGGTACCGAGCTGCTCGTCCAGGAGGCCGACAGCCGCGACTACGACGTGAGCCAGGACGAGATCGACAGCACCCTCGACGAGATCATCGCCTCAAGTGGTACGGGCTCGCGGCAGGAGTTCCTGGACCGGTTGCAGCAGGAGCAGGACATGAGCGAGGACGAGGTCATGTCCGAGGTTGAGACTCAGGTCGAGATCGAGCGCCTCGTCGCTGAGGAGGGCGGCGACACCGAGCCCACCGAGCAGGAGCTGCGTCAGCTCTACGACCAGATGTCCGCCCAGCAGCAACAGCAGGGCGGCCAGGGCGGTCAGGGACAGGGCGGTCAGGGACAGGAGCCGCCGAGCTTCGAGGAGGCGCGCCCGCAGCTCGAGGAGCAGCTCCGGTCCCAGAAGGAGGGCCAGGCGGCCCAGCAGCTGGTGGACCAGCTACGCCAGGACGGTGAGGTAGAGGTCAACCTCTGACCGGCCCTCCGGTGCGCACGGCGCATTGGACACCCGGGCGTGCCCGGCGGGACACTGTGGCGCACGTCCGGACGGCGGCGGTGGTGCCGGCGTCCCCTCGCCACAAGGAGCACGCATGAGTTTCGGAGCCTCGATCAAGCGGGACTTCACCCTCATGGCGATTCTCCTCATCCCGGTCGCCATCGCGATCAACTTCGCCGGGGGCAGTCTCGCGAAGACCCTGCAGCTGTGGGTGTTCCTCGACTCGATCGGCACCTACCTTGTCGCGATGCTCGCCGGGCCGTGGATCGGTCTGGTTACCGGCGTGCTCAGCGTGATGCTGCTCTCGGTCGGGGATCCGACGATGTTGCCGTGGGCCGGACTCGCCGGGTTGATGGGACTCGTCGTCGGTGTGCTCGCTCGCCGCGGGTGGTTCACCGGCTGGGGTGGGACCGTCGGCGGATTCCTCGTCGTCGCCGCGGCGTCGGTCCTCGTCAGTGCCGCGATCACCACGTGGCTCTTCGGCGGGTTCACCACGTCCGGTGTCTCAGTCCTCACCGGACTGATCCACGAGAACACCGGGCTCTCCCTCTTCCAGTCGGTTCTCGCGTCCCACGTGGTCGGGGAGATGCTCGACAAGGCCGCCTCCGTGCTGATCGCGGTGCTCGTGGTGCGCGCCGTCTCCGACCGCGCGCTGCTGCGGTTCCCGCACGGTGAGGTCTTCGTCTCGGCGCGGAGGAAGGCCCGCGGCGGCAGCACCGTCGGTTCGTGACCGCGGCCGCAACACCCCCGGGTGTCGAACTCGTCCGCGAGGACAACCGTGTCCGGAGCCTCAATCCGATGACGATCGCGGTCGGCACGGTCGTGCTCGCGGTCGTCTCCCAGATGTTCGGCACCGCGTCCGTGCTCGGCGTCGTCCTCGTGTGCTTCGTGCTCGCGGTGGCAGGGCGTCGGCTGCGCGGCTTCACCGTCGCCTGGGCCTCGACAGCCCTGCTTGTCAGCGTCGTCATCGTGCTGATGCAGACGATCTTCATCGCGGGGGAACGCGTGCTGGTCGAGGTCTGGATCTTCGATGCCACCGTCGAGGGCATGCAACGCGGATGGCTGTTCGCCCAGCGCATCCTCGGCGTCGCCACGCCCATCGTGCTGGCGGTCCAACTCATCTCCCGGCGCCGCCTCATGCTCGAACTCGAACGCCGGCGGGTCTCGCCCAAGGTGACCTACGTCGTCGTGGCAGCCCTCAACCTCATCCCCCAGATGCGCGAACAGATGACCACCATCCTCGACGCCCAGCGCGCCCGCGGTGTCGAGACAGATGCGAACTGGTTCGTGCGCGTGCGGGCGTTCCTGCCCACGTTGGTGCCACTCATCCTGGCCTCCGTGCTGTCTGTGGAGGAGAAGGCGCTCGCGCTGCAGGCGCGAGGGTTCACGTTGTCCGGTCCACGCACCTCGCTGTACGCCGTTCTCGACACCGCGGCGGACCGGGCGATCCGCCGCGTGTTGCTGGCGCTCCTCCTGGCGGCCGTGGCGGGGCGGGTGGTGCTGTGGGTGCTGTGACCGCCGGCATCGAGGTCGTCGATCTCACCTACACCTATCCGGCCGCCGACACCCCTGCCCTGCGCGGGGTGACCCTTCGGGTCGAGCCCGGCACCCTGTGCGGCGTCGTCGGCCCCAACGGCGGCGGCAAGACCACGTTGTGCCACGCCGTGCGCGGCTTCGTGCCGCACTTCTTCGGGGGTGAGCTGACCGGGACGGTCCGGGTCGGCGGCCTGGACGTCTCCAGCGCCGGGGAGGACACGCTCGCCCGGAACGTCGGGTACCTCTTCCAGAACCCGTTCACCCAGATGAGCGGCATCACCGACACCGTCTTCGACGAGATCGCCTTCGGCCTGGGCAACCTCGGCGTGCCGGCGCCGGAGATCCGTGACCGTGTGGACCAGGCCCTGACCGACGCTCGCCTGACCGACCTCGCCGGCCGTCATCCCTACGAACTCTCCGGCGGCCAGCAGCAGCGTGTCGCGCTCGCCTCGGTGCTCGTCATGGACCAGCCGGTCCTCGTGGTCGACGAGCCCACCAGTCAGCTCGACCCCCGTACGAGACAGGACGTGTTCGAGCTCCTCCTTCGGGCACGGTCGTCCGGACGGACGATCCTGCTCGTCGAGCACACGACGGGACTGCTGGCCCGGCACGCCGACCGGATGGTGGTGCTCGACGGCGGCGAGGTCGCCGTCGCCGGGACGCCGGAGGACGTCGTGGCCGACGTACGCACCACGGCTCACGGAGTCGACCTGCCGCCAGTGGTGCGCCTGGCGGACGGGCTGCGCGAGCGGGGGATCGACGTCGGGACGCACCTGAGCGTCGAATCGCTCGCCGAAGCCCTGGCGCCCCGGGTCTCGGCGGTTTCCGTGGGCGCCGGCCGACCCGGGCGCGAGGACCGCGACCTGGCCGCGCGGCAGCCTGATCCGGCCGGTCGCTCACCCGAGCCGATTCTCCGGATCGACGACGTCAGCTACAGCTATCCCGGCGGCACCCGCGCCGTCGACCGTGTCTCGCTGACGGTGACGGCCGGAGAGTCCGTCGCCGTCGTCGGCCAGAACGGCGCGGGCAAGACCACCACAGTGAAGATGATGAACGGCCTCGTCCGGCCCGCCTCCGGGACGGTGACGGTCGCCGGTGAGGACACCGCCCGCCGCACCACGGCCCAGGTCTCGCGCCGGGTCGGCTACGTCTTCCAGAACCCGGACGACCAGATCTTCCACCAGACCGTCCGCGCTGAGCTCAGGTACGGGCTCAAACGGACGAAGCTGCCCGAGGCCGAGCGCGACCGTCGGGTGCACGAAGCTGCTGAGCTCACCGGGCTGACCGCGGTGCTCGAGGAGAACCCGCACGACCTGCCGCTCTCGGTGCGCACGTTTGTCACCATCGCCTCGGTGCTCGCGGCCGACCCGGACGTCGTCGTGCTCGACGAGCCCACGGCCGGTCAGGACCGCGCTGGCCTCGACCGGCTCGCCCGGATCCTCGACCATCTCACCGGCCGAGGCCGAGCGGTCGTCACCATCACGCACGACATGGAGTTCCTGGCAGGTCGGATCGGCCGAGTGGTCGTCATGGCGCGTGGCCGCGTCGTGGCGGACGGCAGCCCGGACGAGATCTTCACCGACGCCGACGCGCTCGCCGCGGCATGGCTCGCGCCGCCGGCCGCCGTCGATCTCGCGGCGCGACTGGGGTTGGCGACCTCGGGGCTCGACCTCGACGCCGTCGCCGCTGCGTTGCACAAGGATGACGAGTCGGCGAACGAATGACGAGTCGGCACGCCAAGACGAGTCGGCACATGAATGACGAGTCGGCGGGTGGCGGGGCGCGGGGGCTGGTGGAGGCCGTACCATGGTCGCCGGCCCGCCATCTGCAAGGAAGCCCGGCACCACCCGGGAGAACCGGAGGTACACGGTGGCCCTGTCCCGCCGAGGTGTCCGCACCGTCGTCGCACTCGCCGCCTGCGGAGCCGTCGTGGCCGGCTGCTCCGCGCAGCCCGGCACCGCGGCCGTCGTCAACGGCACCCGGATCACCGAGAGCCAGGTCGATGCCGCGACCCGTGACTGGAACACCATCAGCGCGCAGCCCGTCAGCCTCTCCCAGGTCGCTCATACGCTCGTGCAGGCCGAGCTGTTCGAGCCGATCGCGACCGACGCGGGGTACGGCTATTCGGACCAGCAGGTCGAGCAGGCACTGAGCCAGGCGGCCACCTCGCAGCAGATGCAGCCGCCCGAGGAGTACTCCGAGGCGGCGATCGACCTGGGCCGGTTCATCCTGCAGCAGGGCGACATCTCACAGTCGCAGGACGCCCAGGACCTGCTCACCCGGCTCCAGCAGGCGACGGACCAGGCTGCGCTGGAGATGAACCCGCGGTACGGGACCCCCGACTCCGCCGGGCAGATCGTGCCGACCAGCTACCCCTGGCTGCACCAGGAGGACCAGGGCGAGCAGACCGGCCAGTCGGGGCAGTCCGAGCAGCAGCCGGGCGGCTGAGTTCACACCGCGGGGTACTACGGTGGGAGGCGTCTGTCGTACCTGACACTTTCCAGACGTAAGGAGTCCCCTGTGGCCAGTATCGAGGCCGTCGGCGCCCGCGAGATCCTCGACTCGCGCGGCAACCCCACCGTCGAGGTCGAGGTCGCGCTCGAGGACGGCACCGTCGCGCGGGCGGCCGTACCCTCCGGCGCCTCCACCGGTGCGTTCGAGGCGGTCGAGCGCCGTGACGGCGACAAGGACCGCTACCTCGGCAAGGGTGTCCAGGACGCCGTGGACGCGGTCATCGACACCATCGCGCCCGAGGTCCTCGGGATCGACGCCACCGAACAGCGCATCATCGACCAGACCCTCATCGACCTGGACGGGTCCTCGAACAAGACCAAGCTCGGGGCCAACGCGATCCTCGGTGTCTCGCTCGCCGTGGCGAAGGGCGCGGCCGAGTCCGCCGGCCTGCCGTTGTTCCGCTACGTCGGCGGCCCGAACGCGTACCTGCTGCCCGTGCCGATGATGAACATCCTCAACGGCGGCTCGCACGCGGACTCCAACGTCGACATTCAGGAGTTCATGATCGCGCCGGTCGGGGCGCCGACCGTCAAGGAAGCGATCCGCTGGGGCGCGGAGACCTACCACGCCCTCAAGTCCGTGCTCAAGAGCCGCGGACTGGCCACCGGTCTCGGTGACGAGGGCGGCTTCGCCCCGAACCTCGGCTCCAACCGCGAGGCCCTGGACCTCATCCTCGAGGCCATCGACAAGGCCGGGTACCGCGCCGGCGAGGACATCGCCCTGGCGCTCGACGTCGCGGCCACGGAGTTCTTCTCGGACGGTGCTTATCAGTTCGAGGGGGCGGCGAAGAGCTCCTCCGAGATGGTCGGCTACTACGACCAGCTCGTTGCCGACTACCCGCTCGTCTCGATCGAGGACCCCCTCAGCGAGGACGAGTGGGACGCGTGGGCCGAACTCGCCGGGAATATCGGCAGCCGGGTCCAGCTCGTCGGCGACGACCTGTTCGTCACCAACCCCGAGCGCCTGACCAGGGGAATCGAGATGCGCGCAGCGAACTCCCTCCTGGTCAAGCTCAACCAGATCGGCACGCTGACCGAGACCCTCGACGCCGTCTCTCTCGCCCAGCGCAACGGCTTCACCGCGATGGTCTCGCACCGCTCCGGCGAGACCGAGGACACCACCATCGCGGACCTGTCCGTGGCGGTCAACGCCGGCCAGATCAAGACCGGCGCCCCGGCCCGCGGCGAGCGGATCAACAAGTACAACCAGCTGCTGCGCATCGAGGAGGAGCTGGACGACGCGGCGATCTACGCCGGTCGCAGCGCGTTCCCGCGCGCGGGCGCCTGACGTCCACGCCCGCACCGGTCAGGCCCGCTCCGCACCGGAGCGGGCCTGACGTGTCTCCGGGCCGGTCCGGGATGTACCGGCTCGCGACCCGCGCGGGCGGGCTACCGCGGATCGGCGACGGCGTGGGGGACGATGACATCATGACCTCTCGCCGTCCGTCCGCGCCCCGGGGCGGCGCGCGTCAGACGGCGCCCCGACCGGCGCGAGGGTCGGCACATTCGAGGCCAGGTGGGACCGCCACGCGGACAGGTCGCACCGGGCGATCCCGCGGCCGGGCCACCACGGCACGCGGCACCACGCGTACGCCCCGGGGCGGCGCGGCACGCAGCGGCTCCGATCGGCGTGTGCGCCGCGCCCTCGCCTTCGGCGACGGCCAGTCACGGCCGGCGATCAGCTTGCGGGCGCTCGCGCTGTTCGTCGTCATCCTTGTCGCGTTCGTCATCGTCGCGCCGACGCTGCGTTACGCCGTCGCCCAGCAGGAAGAGCTGCGCAGCCTCAACGCCGACGTCGCCGAGGCGCGCGAGCGGAACGCGGAGCTGCGGCGGCAGATCGAGCTGTGGCAGAACCCGGAGTACGTCGAGGCACAGGCGCGTGACCGCCTGGGATATGTGATGCCGGGGGAGACGCCGTACGTCGTGGTCGATCCGGAGACGGTCACCGGCGGCGAGTCGCCCGCGGAGGAGCAGGCCGCCGAGCGGCAGGCCGAACGGGCGGCTGCGACGCCGTGGTACCTGCGCACCTGGGAATCCGTCCAGGTGGCGGGGGAGTCGGCGGTGGGCGACGAGGACCCGTCCGGTCTGACCGTGCCCACCGACGAGCCGACGCCGTAGCACAATGACCCGGTGAGCGAGCCCGCCCCGACCGACCGCACGGCCGAGCCGGACCGTACCCGCCCGCAGGTCAGCGACGAGGACGTAGCCGTGCTGACCGAGCAGCTGGGACGCGTCCCCCGTGGGCTGGTGGCTGTCGCCGCGCGCTGTACCTGCGGGCGCCCGCTCGTCGTGCGTACCGCCCCGCGCCTCGACGACGGCACACCGTTCCCCACCAGCTTCTACCTCACGTGTCCGCCGGCGGTGAAGGCGGTGAGCACACTCGAGGCCACGCACGTGATGGAGACCATGAACGCCCGCCTGGCCGACGAGCCGGACCTCGCCGCCCGGTACCGCGGCGCCCACGAGGACTACCTCAGACGCCGGGACGCGCTCGGGGAGGTCCCGGAGATCGCCGGCACCTCGGCCGGTGGCATGCCGACCCGGGTAAAGTGTCTGCACGCGCTGCTCGCGCACACCCTCGCCGTCGGCCCCGGGGTGAACCCGTTCGGCGACGAGACTCTCACGCTGCTCGGGGACACCTGGAGTCCCGCGCAGTGTTCGTGCTGAGCGCGGGCCCGCACTTCTCACGTAGGGTGGCTGCCGGTGTGCCGGGAAGTCTGGTCGGCAACGTCACTTCGCCGACCACACGCGAAAGGGTCTGCCTATGCCGCATCGCGAGCCGTCCCAACACCACCACATCCCCACAAAGGACGACTCGGGTAACCGCCGGATGCAGGTGAGCATCCGGGACGAGACCTTCGCCGGCCTCGTCCTGCTGGGTGCCGCCGTCCTGGCGTTGCTGTGGGCCAACAGCCCGTGGCGGGACGCCTATCACCATCTCGCGGAGTTCGAGTTCGGTCCGGCCGCCCTGCATCTCGATCTCAGCCTGCACACGTGGGCGGCGGACGGGCTGCTGGCGATCTTCTTCTTCGTCGTCGGGCTCGAACTGAAGACCGAGTTCGTCACCGGATCCTTGCGCCGTATCGACGAGGCGCTGCTACCCATGCTCGCCGCGGTCCTCGGCATGGTCGTGCCGGCGGTGTTCTACGCCGTGATCCAGGCGGCCACGGACTCCGGCGCGATGCACGGCTGGGCGATCCCGACCGCGACCGATATCGCCTTCGCCGTCGCGCTGCTCGGGATCTTCGGCAAGGGCCTGCCTCCCGCGTTGCGGGTGTTCCTGCTCACCCTCGCCGTTGTCGACGACCTGCTCGCGATCACCGTCATCGCTGTCTTCTACACCGACGAGATCCACTTCCTGCCGCTCATCGGCGCGCTCGCCGTCATCGCCGTCTTCGGGCTGCTCGTCCAGCGCCGCATCACCCGCTGGTGGCTGCTCGTCCCCCTGGCCGTTCTCGCCTGGGCGCTCATGCACGAGGCCGGCGTGCACGCGACCGTGGCGGGCGTGCTGCTCGGCATGACGGTCCCGGCCAAGACCCGCCGTAGCGAGCACCACCAGATGACCCACGCGTTCGTCGAGCGGATCCAGCCGATCTCGGCCGGATTCGCGCTGCCGGTCTTCGCCTTCTTCGCGGCCGGTGTCACCGTGATCGGCACCGAGATCGGTGAGTTGGCCACCGACCCGGTGGTTCTCGGTGTCGTGGCCGGCCTGGTGCTCGGCAAGGTCGTCGGCATCTGGGGCGGTGTCGCGGTGCTGACCCGGGTGACTCGGTTGCGCCTGGGCCACGGCGTCGATCTGCCCGATCTGCTCGGTGTCGCCATGCTCGCCGGTATCGGCTTCACGGTCTCGCTCCTCATTGCCGAGCTGTCCTTCGCCGGCACGCCTGAGTCCGACCCCGCGCGGTTCTCGGTTCTCGTCGCCTCGTTCATCTCGGCCCTGCTCGCCGCGCTCACCCTTCGCGCCCGCGCCAAGGTCCGGATCCGCGGCCGAGGGGCGCGCACGGCGTGGCGCCGTCCGGAGAAGCACCCGGACCGGCGTGGCACGGTGCGCGGCGTGGTGCGCAAGCGTCAGTCGAGTTCGCAGGACCCCGGCGGTCGGTCCTGACGCCCGGACCGTGAGCGTGGGTAGGAGCGGCCGGATGCGATCTCCGGGAGCGACCCGACGCGGTCAGGAGAGCTCCGTGACATCGGCCACCTGGGCGCTCAGGACGTCGATCAGCGCGGCTGCCTCCACGACGGCTGCCGTTCCCGGGGCCCCGGCGCCGATGGTGACGGTCCCGGCGATGGAGGCGTCGGCGATCACCGGCCACGCGGTCGTCGCGCCGAACGGTGTGATCGTGCCGCGCTCGTAGCCCGTCACGTCCTTGGCCGTGGCGGCGTCGGGCATCGAGAGGCGGTTGACGCCCAGCACGGCGCGCAGTTTCGGCCAGGAGATCGCCCGGCCGCCCGGGACCAGGACGAACAGGTAGTCCTCGGCGCCGCGCCGGACTACCAGGGTCTTGAGCACGGCCGACGGCGGGACGCCTCGGGCGGCCGCCGCCTCCTCCAACCCGGACACCGGGCCGTGCCGGGTGAGGGTGTAGGCCAGTCCGGAGGCGTCCAGCGCCGCTGTGGCACGGGTCTCGCTCATGGCGCGAGCCTACGGCGGGAACCGCACGGCGGGGGCGGCCACTCGTGGCAGGGTTGGTCCGTGACTCGTGTAGCGGCCATCGACTGCGGGACCAACTCCATCCGCCTCCTCGTCGCGGATCTCGACTCGGGCACATCCCTGACGGACGTCGAACGCCGCATGGAGGTCGTCCGGCTCGGCCAAGGGGTCGACCGCACAGGACGGATCGACCCGGTGGCGCTGGACCGCACCGTCGCCGCCGCCCGCGACTACGCCGAGACATGCACCCGGCACGGGGTCGAGCGGATCCGGTTCGTCGCCACCTCCGCCAGCCGCGACGCCGAGAACCGGCAGGACTTCGTCGACGGCATCCACGACGCCCTCGGTGTCCTGCCGGAAGTCATCACCGGCGACGAGGAGGCCGAGCTCAGCTTCCGCGGCGCCGTGTCCTCACTGGCCGGTGGCGACCACCCCGGTCCCTGTCTCGTGGTGGACATCGGCGGCGGCTCGACCGAGTTCGTGCTCGGGCAGGACACCGTTCGCGCCGCCCGCTCGGTCGACGTCGGCTGTGTGCGGCTGACCGAGCGCCATCTGCCGACCGACCCGCCGACCGAGGAGGAGATCGCCGCAGCCCGTCGCGAGGCCAGTGCCCGGATCGACGAGGCGGCCGCCGTCGTCCCCTTCGGTGCGGCCCGCACGCTGGTGGGCGTGGCGGGCACCGTCACGACCGTGACCGCGCACGCGCTCGACCTGCCCGGTTACGACGCGGCGGCGATCGACGGCGCCGCCCTCACCCCGGACCGGGTCCGCGCCTCGTGCGCCGACCTGCTGGCCGCTCCGCGCAGCGCCCGGGCCGCCATGCCGTTCATGCATCCCGGCCGGGTCGACGTCATCGGTGCCGGCGCCCTGCTCTGGTCCGACGTCGTCACCCGCGTCGAGCAGGACGTCGCCGCCGATGGTGGCCGGCTGGCCCGGGTGATCACGAGCGAGCACGACATCCTCGACGGCATCGCGCTCTCGCTGGCCTGAGGTTCGCCCCCGGCCGGGCGAGCCGGCACGGCGCCACGCCGCCCGCCGTCCGGCGCGTGGGCGTGCGCGACCTACCGGTGGTGCGCGGCCCGTCCCCGGATGCGCACGCGCACCCGCAGTCGCAGCAGCAACGCTCCGCCGACGGCGGCCAGCAGGGAACCGACGAGCACCGCGACCCGCGCATGCGCCGAGCGGGGATCTTCCGCGCCGAAGGACAGGCTCGCGATGAGCAGCGAGACGGTGAAGCCGATGCCGGCGACCAGAGAGACGGGGAAGATGTCCGCGAGGTCGATGCCGTGCCCGAGGCGGAGCCGGGTCAGTTTCGTCAGCAGTGTCACGCCGCCCCAGATGCCGAGCAGCTTGCCCAGGGGCAGGGCCAGATAGATCCCGAGGGCGACCGGGTCGGTCAGTGCCGCACCCAGGCCGCCCGAGTCAGCGACGCGCACGCCCGCGGCGAAGAACGCGAAGACCGGCAGGACGAGTCCGGCCGACCAGGGTTGGACGATGTCGTTGATGCGCTCGGTCAGCGGCTCGTCCTCGTGGTGCAGGGTGGTCGCCGGCGCGGTCAGGCCCAGCAGGACCCCGGCGATGGTGGCGTGCACGCCCGAGGCGTGCATGAGGTACCAGGCGAGCACGGCCAGCGGGACGAGCACCCACCACCGGGTGATGCGACGCCGGACCAGCAAGCCGAAGACGGCGATGACGGCGAGGGCGCCCCCGAGGGCGAGGAAGTTCAGCTCGGCGGTGTAGAAGACGGCGATGACCACGATGCCCAGGAGGTCATCGACCACGGCCAGGGTCAGTAGGAATGTGCGGACGCCCGGGGGAAGGCCGTGGCCGAAGATGCCGAGGACCGCGACGGCGAAGGCGATGTCGGTCGCGACCGGCACGGCCCAACCGTGGTAGGCGTCCGAGCCGGTCGACGCCTGGATCGTCAGGTAGACCAACGCGGGGCCGACCATGCCGAACACAGCGGCGAGGATCGGTACGAACGCCTGGCGCAGGTCCCGCAGCGAGCCGGAGACGAACTCCGTCTTCAGCTCCAGGCCCACGACGAAGAAGAACACGGCGAGCAGGCCGTCGGCGGCCCAGTCACCGAGCGGGAGGTCCAGGTGCCAGGACGCCGGCCCGACGACGAACTCGGTGAGGCCGACGTACGTCTCACCCCACGGCGAGTTCGCCCACACCAGCGCCACGAGCGCGCCCAGGAGCAGGACCGCCCCGGCGAACGGTTCGTGCTGCAGCTTCGCGCGATACCGGCGAAGAGCCCGCCCGGCGTGGCCTGTCCTGCTCATCCTGCCCCGATCGTCCCTCGTCCCGGCTGGCTGGCCGGCGCGGGATTCCACGTCCGGTCGAGCCCGGCCAGAATAGGACCGAGGCGAACGTCGTCTCCAATCCGCCTTCACGTCTGCCGGCGCCGGCCGGTGCGGCAGGATGGTCCGGCGGCCCCCATAGCCCAACTGGCAGAGGCAGCCGGCTTAAACCCGGCCCAGTACGGGTTCGAATCCCGTTGGGGGCACCGAGCGGTCACCTGCGGTTGCGCTGCCGTCGGGTAAGCGCCCGGCATCGTGGCGGTTGTCACGGCACCAAAGGCCGGTTCCTGACGTTCGTCCCGGGGCAAAGGCTCCTACGATGGGCGCCATGGCTTCCACAGCGCGTGCCCTTGCCCTATCGGCCGCTCTCGCTGGAGCGGGTGCTCTGACCGCGAAGGCCGTGCAGGCCGGCCGCGAGGAGAGCGTCCGCCCGGTTCTGTCCGTCGAGGGGCGCACGCCGCGCATCCTCGTCGCCGGCGCCGGCTACATCGGGCTCTACACCGCCCTGACCCTGCGCAAGCACGTCGGACGGCAGGACGTCGAGATCGCCGTCGTCGATCCGCACCCCTACATGACGTACCAGCCGTTCCTGCCCGAGGCGGCGGCCGGCTCCATCGAGCCCCGCCACGTGGTGACGTCCCTGCGCCGCGAGCTGACCGGAACCACGGTGCTGACCGGTTCGATCACCGGGGTGCGGCACGCCGAGCGCAAGGCGGTCATCGACCCCGGCAACGGCGATGACCCGTACGAAGTCACCTACGACCACCTCGTCGTCGGACTCGGATCGGTCGCCCGCACCTTGCCCATCCCGGGCCTGGCGGAGAACGCCATCGGCTTCAAGCACATCGAAGAGGCCACGGCGCTGCGTAACCAGGTGCTCGGCAAGCTCGCCGAGGCCGCCTCCACGTGGGACCCGGAGAAGCGGCGCCGGATGCTGACCTTCGTCTTCGTCGGTGGCGGGTTCGCCGGCATCGAGGCGCTCGGCGAGGTCGAGGACATGGCCCGCGCCGCCACCGAGCAGTACGACTCGATCGACCGGGAGGACCTGCGGTTCGTCGTCGTCGAAGGTGCCGGGCGGATCCTGCCCGAACTCGGCGAGGAGCTGGGCGGCTACGCGCTCGAGCAGCTGCGCGACCGTGGCGTCGAGATCAACCTCAACACCTTCCTCAACTCCTGCGTGGACGGGCACATCGAGCTGTCGTCCGGCGAGACCTTCGAGGCGGACACGGTGGTGTGGACCGCGGGCGTGAAGGCCAACCCCGTCCTCGGCAACACCGATCTGCCCCTCGAGGAGCGCGGCCGGGTCCGCACCAACGCCAAGCTCCAGGTGGTGGACGAGGACGGGAACGTCGTCGAGAACGCGTGGGCCGCCGGCGACTGCGCGGCGGTGCCCGACCTCTCGACCGGGCCCAAGACGCCGGACGGCACCTGCGCCCCGACCGCGCAGCACGCTGTGCGCCAGGGCAAGCACCTGGGGGAGAACCTCGTCAAGGTCCTCACCGGCGAGCAGCCCACCGACTACGTGCACGAGAACATCGGCACGGTCGCCTCGCTCGGCCTGTACAAGGGCGTCGCGCAGATCATGGGGCGCAAGTTCCGCGGTCCGCTCGCCTGGTTCATGCACCGCACGTATCACGTGATGGCGATGCCCTCGCTGGAACGCCGGGTCCGGATCCTCGCCGACTGGACGGCCGCGCTGTTCTTCCGTCGTGAGCTCGTCCCCCTCGGCGCCCTGCACGAGCCGCGTGCGGCGTGGGAGCAGGCCACCGGCCAGCGCAAGGGCGAGAACAAGCCCACCGAGCGGTCCGACGCCGCGGCGGCGACCCGCTCCTCCGGCGCCAAGAAGTAGCGCCCGCCCCGGGCGACGACGAATCGTCCGCCTCCTGCCGGAACGGCCGGGAGGCGGACGATTCGTCGTTGTGGGGTTCTTGAACCCGGATGGGGACGCCTGAGCCGGAGGCCCGGTCGACCGGACTCAGGCGTCGCGGCGCCGGAGCACGATCGACCCGAGAATCAGCGACAGGACGGTCCACGCCCCGACGACGCCCACTCCCTCCCAGGCGGTGAGGTCGATCCCGGCGTCCATGGCCGCCGTGCCGGCGTCCGCGGCGCCGGAGGGGGAGAGGAAGGCGCCCGCGGCGTTGAGCGGCAGGAAGGCGGCGATGTCCTGGACCCAGTCCTGATTGAAGAAGCTGAGAACCATCGGTAGCAGGATCATGATGCCGAGCACAGCGGTGATGGCGCCGGCGGTGCTGCGCAGCAGGGCGCCCAGGCCGAGCGCGAACAGGGCCACGGCGACGAAGAAGAACGCCGTTCCGCCGTAGATCTGCCAGGTGGTCTCGTCGTCCAGCGCCGGTACGAGGTCGTACTCGTTGAGCATCGGGATGGTCGCCACGTGCGCCCCGGCGATGCCGACAGCGCTGGTGAGGACCGAGACGACGACGATCGCGATGGCCTTCGCGGCCATCACCGGGAGCCGGGTGGGAACGGCGGCCAACGTGGAGCGGATCATGCCCGTCGAGTACTCACCGGTGAACATCAGCGCACCGAGCACCGCGACGGTGACGACGGCGAAGAAGTACCCGGAGGTGGCGACCTCGGCGCCATGCATGTTCGAGGCAATGGCGGCGAGCTGCTCGTCCTCCATCATGAATTGGATC
Organism: Georgenia deserti; assembly: GCF_042680605.1. NCBI lineage: Bacteria > Bacillati > Actinomycetota > Actinomycetes > Allobogoriellales > Allobogoriellaceae > Georgenia > Georgenia deserti. The sequence goes on along the minus strand of NZ_JBHUEE010000002.1, from coordinate 244,461 downwards.
GAGGACGCCTGGAGCAGGCCGAACAGGACCATCACGACGACGGTGATGGCCAACGTCCACCAGGTCGATCGCAGCGAGAGCAGCTTGATCCACTCCGCCTTGAGCACGCCGAAGAAACTCAGCCGTGCGTGCACGGCCGGGGCGTGACGCCCGCTCGGGGCGTCGGTGGCGGTAGCCGCGGTCATGAGTGAGCCTCCTGGAGAGTCGTCTCGGACCGGTACTCGACCTCGTCCTGAGTCAGCGTCATGTAGGCCTCCTCCAGGCTGGCGCGCTGGGAGGAGAGTTCGTGCAGCACGAGCCCGTGAGCCGCGGCGGTCTCGCCGACCTGCTCAGGTGGCATGCCCGCCACGAGGGCCGAGCCGTCCTCGGCGAGCGTGACGGAGGCGCCGCCGTGCTCGAGCTGCGCCGTCAACTCGGTCAGCTGCGGGGACCGGACGCGCACGGTGGCCTGGGAGACGGACTCGATGACCTCCTGAACCGGCCCGGCGGTGATGATGCGCCCGCGCCCGATGACCAGGAGCCTGTCCGCGGTGAGCGACATCTCGCTCATCAGGTGGGAGGAGAGGAAGACGGTCCGGCCCTCGCTCGCCAGGTACTTCACGAGCTGGCGGACCCACTGCACGCCCTCGGGATCGAGGCCGTTGACCGGCTCGTCGAGGATGAGTGTCTTGGGGTCGCCGAGCATGGCGGAGGCGATGCCGAGCCGCTGGCCCATCCCGAGGGAGAAGCCGCCGACCCGCTTCTTGGCCACATCCTTCAGGCCGGTCATCTCGATGACCTCATCCACCCGCTTCGTCGGGATGCCGTGGGTGGCGGCGAGGGAGCGCAGGTGCGAGCGGGCGGTGCGGCCCTTGTGCGCGGCCTTGGCCTCGAGCAGCGCGCCGACCTCGCCGAGCGGCGAGTGGTGCTGCGCGTAGGGCTTGCCGTTGACGGTGACGGTGCCGGACGTCGGCCGGTCGAGGCCGACGATCATGCGCATGGTCGTCGACTTGCCGGCGCCGTTCGGCCCCAGGAAGCCGGTGACCGTGCCGGGTTCGACCGTGAAGCTGATGCTGTCGACGGCCGTCTTGGGGCCGTAGCGCTTGGTGAGGTCGTGCGCCTCGATCATTGGCGGACTCCGTGTTCGGGGTGCGGGGTTCAGGCGGAACCTGCAGCACTACCGTAGGCCCGGCAGGGCCGGCGCGGATCGTCCGTCGGGATGATCTGTGGCCCGTTCCTCCGCCGAAAGGAGGAGGCCGGTCCCGACCGGACGGTGGGGTGGGAACACCGGACGATCGTGCGGCGTTGAGCGGGGTAGCAGCAACCACCGGCGCCGGTGGGTGCGGACCCGTACCATGGAGGGACAGGCCAGCGACTTCCCCGGGTCCGCAGGATCCGGTCGCCGCGACCAGGAGGCACAGTGAGCAACCCCGTGTTCGAGAGAAGTCCGATCTTCGGCGAGAAGGCCGGTCGGACGCCCAACGGCTACCCCGCCTACCCGGGTTACACGCCCGGACAGGGCACACAGACCGCGTCGCCGCAGCAGCCCTACGGCGGCCAGTACGCCACACAGCAGCCGTACGCCCAGCCCCAGCAGGGCTACGGCCAGGGCGCCTCGGTCGAGGACCTCGAGCGCGCGTACCAGGCGCCGCCGGCCGCCCCCGCCGATACCGGCCGCATGACCTACGACGACGTCATCATGAAGACCGGCATGGTCCTCGGCGTCATCGTCCTCGCCGCCGCCGCGAACTGGTTCCTCTTCGGTGCCAACATGGTGCTGACCTTCGGCGGACTGATCGTCGGCCTCGTGCTTGGTCTGGTCAACGCCTTCAAGCGTGAGCCGTCCCCGGCACTGATCATGGGCTACGCGGCGGCCGAGGGCCTGTTCCTCGGCGGCATCTCTGCCGTGTTCAACACGGCGTACGAGGGCATCGTGCTGCAGGCCGTGATCGGCACCATGTCGGTCTTCGCCGTCTCGTTGTTCCTCTTCAAGTCCGGGGCCGTGCGCGTCACCCCGAAGTTCACTCGCTGGGTGCTCATCGCCGTCGTCGGCTACGCGTTGTTCTCGCTGGTCAACCTCGTGCTGATGATTACCGGTGTCTCGACCGACCCGTGGGGCCTGCGCACCGGGGTAGAGATCATGGGCATCCCACTCGGCGTGCTCCTCGGTGTCTTCGCCGTCGGCCTCGCCGCGCTCATGCTGATCATGGACTTCGACTCGATCAAGCGCGGTGTCGAGGGCGGGGCACCCGCCCGCTACGCCTGGTCGGCGGCGTTCGGGCTCGCCGTCACCCTGGTGTGGCTGTACATCGAGTTCCTGCGCCTGCTCGCCATCCTGCGTGGCAGCGACTGACAGGATCCGACCACGACCTGACGACGGCGGCCACCTCGGTGGCCGCCGTCGTCATGTTGTCCTCCGGTGAGCAACGCTCTACTCGGGGTGCGCCGTCACTGCACCCCGACGATGTCGACAACGAAGACGAGGGTGTCGGTGCCGGAGATCCCGGCCTGCGGCACGCCACGCGGGCCGTAGCCGTGCTCGGGCGGGACGGACAGCAGGATCCGTGAACCGATCTGCTGGCCGGTAAGGCCGTCGTCGAAGCCGCCGATGACGGCGCCCATCCCGACCGGGAAGTTCAGGGTGTCCCCGCGGTCGTAGGAGTTGTCGAACACTCGCCCGCCCCAGGTCTGCCCGAGGTAGTTCACGACGACGGTGTCACCGGGGTTGACGGTCTCGCCCGAGCCCTGCTCGAGCACCTGGACCTGCAGGCCCTCGGGCGCGTCGGCGTCGGGGAAGGTCAGCTCCGGCTTCTCACCGAAGCTACCGGTCGCGGTCGGAAGCTTGGGGATCATGGGGTCCTCTCGATCGTGCCCGGCCGGCGCCGGGCGCCGCCCCACCCTACGTCGGTCGTCCGGTTGCGACGCGAGCGGGGCTTTCGCGACGGGCGCTGATCCGTAGGGTGTGCGGTATGAAGATCGTGGCGGTGTACTCCACCAAGGGCGGGGCCGGGAAGACCTCAGCAGCGGTCAACCTGGCGTGGGAAGCGGCCAGATCCGGCGACGTTCTCCTCTGGGACCTCGACGCGCAGGGCGCCGCCACGTACCTGACCGGCGTCAAGCCCAAGTTGAAGGGCGGCGTCGCCAAGCTCGTCCGCGGCCGGACGACCATCTCCGACGTGGTCCGCCGTGCCTCGTTCGGCAACGGTGCCGTGGCGGCGCACCGGTTCGACGTGCTCCCTGCGGACGATTCCTACCGCGAGCTCGAACTCAGCCTCGACGCCGCCAAAGGCTCGCGGCGCCGGGTGGAGAAGGTCCTCAAGGACGCCGCCGGCACGTACGACACCGTCATTCTGGACTGCCCGCCCGGGGCCTCACTCGTCGCCGAGAACGCCGTCCGGGCCGCCGACGTCGTCGTCACCCCGCTGCCACCGGCGGCGTTGTCCCTGCGCTCCCTGGACCAGGTCCGCGAACTCGTCGCGGACTCGGCCAAACCGGCGCCGGTGTTCGCGTTCCTGTCGATGGTCGACCGCCGCAAGGCCACCCACCGCCGGGCGGTGGAGGAGCTGCCGGCCCAGGAGGCGGAGATCGTCGAGGTCATCGTCCCGGCGACCGTGGTGGTCGAACGAATGGGCGACGAGCGCGCACCGGTGGCCACGTTCGCCCCGCGGCACGAGGCGGCGCAGGTCTACACCCACCTGTGGCAGCTGGCCAGCCGCCGAACCTGACTCCGCGCGCAGCGGCCGGCTCAGTTCTCGCGGCCGGCCGGTGCCTCCACCGACGTCTGCGCGGGCACCTGGTCCTGACGCAGCAGCCCCACAGGGCAGGTCATGCCGTTGGGTCCGTGGTTGCAGTAGCCGCCAGGGTTCTTGTGCAGGTACTGCTGGTGGTAGTCCTCGGCGTAGTAGAACTCGCCCGGGAACGGGAGCAGCTCGGTCGAGATCGTGCCGTGCCCGTGCTCGGTGAGGACCTCCTGGAAGGCGTCCCGGGTGGCGCTTGCGGCCTCCTCCTGTTCCGCGGTCGTCCAGTAGACGCCGGAGCGGTACTGCGTGCCGATGTCGTTGCCCTGCCGGTTCGGCGTCGTCGGGTCGTGGTTCTCCCAGAACGCCTTCAGCAGCAGCTCCGGTGAGGTCACCGCGGGGTCGTAGACCACCTGCACGCCTTCCGTGTGGCCCGTGAGGCCGGTGCAGACCTCCTCGTAGGTGGGGAACGGGGTGTACCCGCCGAGGTAGCCGGCCGCCGTCGAGATGACACCCTCCTGCCGCCAGAAGATGCGCTCGGCACCCCAGAAGCAGCCCATGGCCACGTACAGGACCTGCGATCCCTCCGGCCAGGGGCCTTGCAGCGGCGTGCCGAGGACCTCGTGCGTCCGTGGCACCGGGAAGGCGCTGGTCTCCCGTCCCGGCAGTGCGTCCTCGCGCGTGACCATCGTCGTCTTCGGTCCCAGTCCGAACATCGGTCCCTCCTTCGCGCGGCACGTGAGCCGCGATGCCGCGCCTCGTCTCTCCCGGGTGCAACGCTGTGGCCGGAGCAGCTGTTCCGGCTCGGCGCTCGCGCGGCCCGTCGCCTGGCAATCATCGCAGGTAGCCGTACCCTGGGCGGGTGGCGCCGGTCCGCCACGGTGGATTTCGTTGAGGATCGCCAAAGGTTGCGGGGGAGATGTCCGAGACAAGCAGGAAGCGTCGCGGTCGCCGTGACCGCAATCGCCCACCCGCCGAGCCTCGAACCGAGATCGAGCGCCCGATTCCCGGGACGACGACGGACCGGAACCTCATCAACGGTGTGCCGCGGACGTTGATCGTCGCCGCCGGATGGTCCTGGCGCATGCTCGTCGTCGCGGCGGCCCTAGCCCTCGTGGTGTACCTGGTCATCACCTTCCAGACCATCGTCTCCGCGGTGCTCATCGCCCTGCTCGTCGCCGTGCTGCTCGAACCGGTCGCCGGATGGATGCGGCGCGTGCTGCGATTCCCCCGCGCGCTGGCGGCTGCGATCTCGATCGTCCTGCTCGCCGGACTGGTCTCGACGCTGCTGGTGCTCGCCGGACGCTCGATCATCGAAGGCTTCGGGGCCCTGGCCGATCGCGTGCGCGAAGCCGTCGACAGCGTGCTCGACTGGCTCGCCACCGGCCCGTACGGAGTCGACCAGCAACAGATCCAGGACTGGATCTCTCAGGCGAATCAGCAGATCAGCGCGAACTCGGACGCGCTCGTCAGTGGCGTCCTCGGGGCGACCAGCTCGGCGGCGTCCGTGGCCACCGGTGCCATCCTCATGGTCTTCTGCCTGTTCTTCTTCCTCAAGGACGGCCGGAAGATCTGGCACTGGTTCGTCCGCCTGGCGCCGGAACCCGCCCGGGACCGGATCAACGAGGCCGGCATCCGTGGCTGGACGACCCTGGGCGGCTACACGCGCACCCAGATCCTCGTCGCCTTCGTCGACGCCGTCGGCATCGGCGTGGGTGCGGCCATCCTGGGTGTGCCGTTGGTTCTGCCGATCGCGATCCTCGTCTTCCTGTTCTCGTTCATCCCCATCATCGGTGCGGTCGTCTCCGGCATCGTCGCCGTCGCGGTGGCGGTGGTGGACCAAGGCCTGGTCACCGGTCTGATCATGCTCGGCATCGTGATCCTCGTGCAGCAGCTCGAGGGCAACGTGCTCCAGCCCTGGCTGCAGGGCAACGCGCTGGCACTGCACCCGCTGGCGATCGTCCTCGCCGTGACGGCGGGAACGGGCATCGCCGGCCTGCTCGGCGCGCTGTTCGCGGTCCCCGTCGTCGCGACGGTCAACACCGTGATGCTCTACCTCTACGGACGGGACAAGTACCCGCACCTGGCCGACCGACCCGGGCGGTCCGGCGGGCCACCACAGGCCTACGCCCGCGAGGACGTCGTCGCGGTGGAGACCCAGGCCCCCGCCGTCGACGGCGCGGACACCTCGGAGCAGCCAGCGGACTCCGGTGGGAAGCGCCCCGGACGCGGCAAGGCATGACCGACACGTTCGACCACGGGACGTTCGCCGAGGCGGCGCAGACCCTCACCGGCGTCGCGGCCCGGACGCCGATGGTGCGCTCGGCCGCGCTCAGCGACCGGCTGCACACCTCGGTCCACCTCAAGGCCGAGAACCTCCAGGACACCGGATCGTTCAAGCTACGCGGCGCCTACCTGCGACTGAGTCGCCTGAGCGAGGAGGAGAAGGCCCGCGGCGTCGTCGCCGCCTCGGCCGGCAACCATGCCCAGGGCGTCGCCCTCGCGGCGCGGCGGCTCGGCATCTCCGCGCGGATCTTCATGCCGGCGGACGCGGCGCTGCCGAAGGTCGAGGCCACGCAGCGCTACGGCGCCGAGGTGGTTCTCACCGGCACCAGCGTCGACGAGGCGCTCGCGACGGCGACGGCGGACGCCACCTCGAGCGGCCGCGTGTTCATCCACCCCTTCGACCACCCCGACATCGTCGCCGGTCAGGGCACCATCGGCCTCGAGATCCTCGAGCAGGTACCCGACGTGCGCACCATCCTCGTGCCCACGGGCGGAGGCGGCCTGCTCGCCGGTGTCGCGGCCGCTGTGCACAGCCTCGCCCCGCACGTCGAGGTGGTCGGCGTCCAGGCGGCCGCTGCCGCGTCCTTCCCGGCGTCGCTGGCGCAGGGGCAGCCGGTGCCGCTCGACGACATGCGCACGATGGCGGACGGCATCGCCGTGGGGCGGCCCGGTGACGTGCCGTTCCGGCTCATCCAGGAGCATGTCACCGAGGTCCGGACCGTGACGGAGAACCTCATCTCGCGGGCGGTGCTGCATCTGGCGGAGCGTTCGAAGCTGGTCGTCGAGCCGTCCGGCGCCGCCGGCGTCGCCGCGGTGCTGGCCGATCCGGGGGCGTTCAGCGGGCCCATCGTGGTGCTGCTGACCGGCGGGAACGTCGATCCGCTCGTGCTGCTGCAGATCATCCGGCACGGCATGACCGCCGTCGGGCGCTATCTGCAGGCACGGGTAATGATCAAGGACACTCCGGGCAGCCTCGTCGGTCTGCTGGCCGAACTCGCCGACGCCGGTGCGAACGTCGTCGACATCACCCACCAGCGCATCTCGAGCGGTCTTGCCGTCGACGAGGTCGACGTCACCGTCGCACTCGAGACCCGCGGACCAGAGCACTGTGAGGCCGTGATGACCCGTCTGCGGGACAACGGCTACCGGATTCTCGCGTACTGACGCCTCCCGTGACGGTGCCCGAGTGCGCGCGTGCCCCGGATACACGAAGGCCGCCGCGACATCGCGCGGCGGCCTTCGTGCGTGGGGGAGAAGACCGGGAGTCAGCCCTGATAGGGCTTGACGTCCTTGATCTTCACCTTGATCTCCTGGCCGTTCGGCGTCTCGTAGCTGGCCGTCTCACCGGCCTTCTTGCCCACCAGGGCCGAGCCCAGCGGCGACGACTCCGAATAGACATCGAGGTCGACGTCGGCAGCGGCCTCGCGCGAACCCAGCAGGAAGGTGCGCTCCTTGCCGGCGATCTCGGCGGTCACGACCATGCCGGACTCGACAACCCCGTCGTCCGGCGGTGCCTCGCCGACGTGCGCGTTACGCAGCAGCTCGGTGAGCTGAAGGATGCGAGCCTCCTGCTTGGCCTGCTCCTCGCGGGCCGCGTGGTAACCGCCGTTCTCCTTCAGATCGCCCTCCTGGCGGGCGGCGTCGATCCGCGCGGCGATCTCCTGACGGCCCTCGGTCGTCAAATGGTCGAGTTCGCCCTTGAGTCGGTCGTAAGACTCCTGCGTCAGCCAGGTGGTGCTGGTCTGGGTCACGGCTTCCCTCCACATACGTTCGATGCCCCGGCCCACAGGTGTGCGACCGAGGCATGAGACCTGCTGGAACCCCGCCATTCTGCGGCTCGTGCGCCGCCCGGGGTGTCCTGCGAAGCATCCAGTGTATCAGCGGGGCCGTCAGCCTGCCCGCAGAATGCGGCACTCGTCGACCGAACCGCTCGTGGCGAGCTCGGTGGTCGTCACGTCCATCTCGTAGGCGGTGGTCTGCTTCGGAACCGGGCCGAGCTCGACCTCCCGGTAACCCACCTGGGCGTAGGTGGTGTTGACCGCCACCAGAGAGCAACTGACGGTGCTCCCGGGCTCGGTGCGCACCGAGAACCGCACGGTGGTGGTCGTCTCGTCCTGCACGGTGAAGCCCAGGTCGTCCCACATCACCGCCGGTCGCCACAGGTTCGCGGCCTGGACGGCGATGCCGGCCGCCAGCAGCACGCCGGCCGCGAGCGCGGCGAGCACGATCGTGCGGCGGCTCGTGGCCGTGCCCGCGTAGCGCGCGGCCATGATCGCGGGATCGACGGTGGACCTCACCCGGTCGCGGGGCTGCTGCTCGCCGGCCGGCACGGTCACGGTAGGGCTCCTGGTCGTGGTTCCGATGTGGTGTGTCGGGCCGTGGGCGGACGTGGCAGCCCGTGGCCCGGATGCGAGATCATTGTCCCTGAGGACGAACGGTGGCGCTGGCGCGAGCGCCGATCTGGAGGACAAACGTGACCGACGAGACGCCCAGGCTCATGGCCGTCCACGCACACCCCGACGACGAGTCGAGCAAGGGCGCCGCCACCATGGCGCGCTACGCCGCCGAGGGACACCGCGTCCAGGTGGTCACCTGTACCGGTGGCGAACGGGGTGACATCCTCAACCCCAAGCTCGCCGACGACCCGGAGATCCTGCGCGACATGCCGGGCTACCGCCGTCGGGAGATGGCGGCCGCCGCGTCGGCGCTCGGCATCGAGCAGGTCTGGCTCGGGTTCGTCGACTCCGGGCTGCCTGAGGGCGATCCCCTGCCGCCGCTGCCGGAGGGGTGCTTCGCGCTGCAGCCCGAGGAGGTCACGGTCGGTGCGTTGGTACGCCAGATCCGTGACTTCCGTCCGCACGTGATGACCTGCTACGACGAGACCGGCGGCTACCCCCACCCGGACCACATCATGTCCCACAAGATCGCCGTCGCGGCGTACGAGGCGGCTGCGGATCCGGAGGCGGGGGAGCCCTGGACGGTGCAGAAGCTCTACTACGACGTCTCGTTCTCGGTGGAGCGCATCACCACCATTCACGAGGCGATGACCGACCGCGGACTGGTCTCGCCGTTCGCCGAGTGGCTGGAGCGGCGCGGTGACCGTCCGCCCCGGCGCCCCACCGCGCGGGTCACCGTCTCCGACTACTTCCCGCAGCGGGACGACGCACTGCGCGCCCACGCCACCCAGATCGATCCCGACGGATTCTTCTTCATGGTGCCGCGGGACATCGAGGCCGAGGTCTGGCCGTGGGAGGAATTCGAGCTGGCACGGTCGCGGGTGCCTGTCTCGGACGAGATCGAGGACGATCTCTTCGCCGGCGTCGTGCCGGCCGGCCTGGACGGTGCCCACCGATGAGGGCCGCCGTCCTCCTGGCCGAGAGTCCCTCACCGGGCTCGGAGGTCGGTGACATCCAGCCGTGGGAGGTCACCCCGGGGATCATGGGGTTCATCTTCGGCTTCTTCCTGCTCGCCGTCGCCCTGATCCCGTTGTTCCGCTCGCTGGTCAAGCACATGCGGCGGGTCGAGCACAATGCCGAGCTGCGCCGGCGCGAGGACGAGGCGCGTGCCGGGCAGGCCGGCTCGGGTGGGCCGGTGCGGTCCGGCGAGGCTGCTCCGGCCGAGGACCTGATGGAAGGCGACGGCGGCACGGGCCGCGGGTCGGCGGTGGACCAGGCCGACGACGGCGCGCGCGAGGGCTCCGGCCCGCGGTCGGGCAGTGCCGCCACGCCCTGACGGCGCGCGCGTGAGGTGACCCCGAGGAGAGGGCGTCGTCGACCTACTTCTTGGCAGCCTTCTTCTTGCCCACGTTCTTCTTCTTGGCGACGTTGTTCTTGCCGGCGTTCTTCTTGCCGGCCTTCTTGGTGCTGTCCCTCGTGGTCCGGGCACCCTTCTTGTCGGACTTGCGGCTCTGGCCGTTCGTGGGCTCGGCCGGACGTGCGGCCATGCCTTTGCCGCTGGCCCCCTCCGCACGTGCGGTCAGGGACGGGCTCGGGACGCCGTCGTCGATGCGGGTGACCGCGGCCTCGTAGGCCTGCTCGTTCGCCCGGTGCCGGTCCGCCTTCTCCCGTGCCACCTGCTCGGCTTCAGCCAATGAGGCTTCGCTCATCGTGGCCGCCAGTCGCCGCTTCTGGGTCTCCACCCGCCAGCGCGGCCGTGGCCAGGACAGGTCGAGGTCGACCAACGCCTGGGTGAGGAGTTCAGTCACGGCCAGTCGTGCGTACCACTTGCGGTCCGCCGGCACCACGTGCCACGGAGCGGCGTCGGTGTGCGTGTGCGTGAGCAGGTCGGCGTACGCCTCCTGGTAGGCGTCCCACTTGCGGCGCGTGTCGACGTCGCCCGGATTCCACTTCCACCACTTGTCCGGCCGGTCGAGTCGCTCCATGAGCCGCAGGCCCTGCTCCTCGTAGGACGGCATGAGCGCCACCTTGACGATGGTGGTCCCGCCGAGGGCCACCTGCCGCTCGAAGCGGTTGATCTCGTCGTACCGCCGCTGCACGTCGATGTCCTCGCCGGTCTCGACGCGTGGCACGAGCACGTCCTCGTAGTGCGAGCGGTCGAAGACGCCGATCATTCCCGCCGTGGGCAACGAGCGGCGCACCCGCCATAGATAGTGATGACGGCGTTCCTCCTCCGTGGGCACCCCGAACGCCCGCAGCGCGACGCCCTGCGGGTCGACCATGCCGATGACGTGCCGGACGATGCCGCCCTTGCCGGCGGTGTCGAGCCCCTGGACCACGAGCAGCACCGCCCGGCTGCCACCGGTGCGGCCGTGGGCGAAGAGGCGCTCCTGCAGCTCCGAGAGGAGCTCGCCGCGCTCCTCGAGGAACGCCTTGGCCGCCTTCTTACCGCCGTCCCACCCCGGGGTGGCCGCCCGGTCCATCGTCGCGAGGTCGAAGTCGTCCCCGGGTCGGAGGAGCTCCGCCGGAGGCGCGGTCCACCGCTTGGCCTGCTTCTTCGCCATCGTCACCCTTCCGTCTCGTTCGTCCGGCGAGCCTAGCGGGCCGTCAGCGGCTAGCTGGCCGGACCGCGCGGCACCATGGCGCGCGCCAGCATCGGATGCGGCAGCAGCGGGTGCGATCGGCGTTCTGCTTGCCGTGGCCGCCCGGGTGACGGCGCCAGCTGCCCGGCAGGAAGGGGCCGGCAGCTCCCCGTCAGGCGGTAGCGCCGTCAGGCGGTATAAGCGGCGACGGACACCGCGGCGTAGTGGCAACTCCAGCCGACGACGGTTCCGACGTGGAAGATCTCGTGGAAACCGAACCACCGGGGGCTGGGGTTGGGCCACTTGGTGCCGTAGGCGATCGCTCCCAGCGTGTAGGCGAGGCCGCCGAGCATCACGAGTGCCACGATCAGCCCGCCGCCGGACCGGCCGAACGCGGGAAGGAACCACACCGCCACCCAGCCGAGCGCCACGTAGATCGGGACGTAGACCCACCGTGGGGCGCTGAGCCAGACGAGGCGGCTGACGATGCCGAGCGCCGCCCCGGACCACACGATGACCAGCAACCAGGTGGCCGTCGAGCGGTCCAGCAGCAGCACGGACAGCGGTGTGTAGGTTCCGGCGATGAGCAGGAAGATGTTGGAGTGGTCCGCCCGGCGCAGGACGCCCGCCCAGCGCGGCGACCAGCTCCCGCGGTGGTAGACGGCCGAGGTGCCGAAGAGCACGACGGCAGCCAGGGCGAACACGGCCGCGGACAGCCGGCCGGCCAGCGTGGGCGAGGCTGCGACGAGGACGAGCCCGGCGACGAGGGCGAGCGGCGTGGTCGCCAGGTGGATCCAGCCGCGCATGAGCGGCTTGACGAGTGCGGCCGTCAGGCCGGTCGCTGCCGGCGGGGCCTCACGGTCCGGGTCGTTCGTGGTCATCGTGGCTCTCGGGGAGGAGTGCATGGTGCCTTCCGGGTCGTCGGACGCCGCTGCGGCTCTGCGGACAGGCACCGGTACGGGCAGACTACCTACGGTAGCGTAGGTAGTCGTTCGTCGCTGGGTTCACCCGCCGTGACGTCTGTCGCTGTAGCCTCGCGTCCATGCGCGAGCCGGACCTGCTGTATCAGCTCTACGAGCGGCGCCTGCTCGCCGGTCTCGACACCTCGCGCATGCCACGCCACGTGGGCGTCATCCTCGACGGGAACCGTCGCTGGGCCCGGGCCGTGGGGATGCCGCCGGCCCACGGGCACCGCCGTGGCGCCGACAAGATCACCGATCTGCTCGAGTGGTCCGAGGAGGTCGGCGTCGAGGTCGTCACCATGTGGATGCTGTCCACGGACAACCTCCACCGGGCCCCCGAGGAGGTCAACGATCTCCTCGACATCATCGCCGCGGCCGTCGAGACCCTCGCCGAGACGGGTCGCTGGCGCTTGACCTTCGTCGGATCATCGGATCTGTTGCCCCAGGCCGTGGCCGAGCGGCTGCGGACCGCCGTCGCTCGTACCGACGGTGTCCGCGGTATGCAGGTCAACGTGGCGATCGGCTACGGCGGACGGGACGAGATCGCCGATGCCGTGCGCTCGCTGCTGCGTGAGCGTGCCGCGGCCGGGGAGTCCCTGGAGTCGGTCGCCGAGACCCTCAGTGTTGGTGACATCGCCGATCACCTCTACACCAAGGGCCAGCCGGACCCAGATCTCGTCATCCGTGCCTCCGGGGAGCAGCGGATCGGCGGGTTCCTGCTCTGGCAGTCCGTGCACTCGGAGTACTACTTCTGCGAGGCGTTCTGGCCGGACTTCCGCAAGGTCGACTTCCTTCGCGCGCTGCGCAGCTACGCGCAGCGCGAGCGCCGCCTAGGCCGGTAGTGCTGCGCGGCTCGTGGGCGCTCGCGGGCGCCGCGGCCGGTGGCGCCGTCCGGCGGTCGTGGTGGCGGCCGGCCGTAGTGGTATTCGGGCGAGCGTTCGGGCGCACGGTTGGGCGCCACATGCTCGTTCGGGCACCACCCGGGCGTCCACCGCGGAGCCCTGCGTGGCACGCACGCTGCTGGTGTTCCACGCGTGATCCGCGGGGCCGATGTGAACAGCGTGTTGCGGTGACTTGAGCGGTCGGTGTCATTCCACCCGGCGTCGGGCGTGTCGTACTCGGACGGTGCCTCCACAGTCGTAGCGTCAGCTGTGACGGGCGGCACACCCGCCGCCCTCCGGGAGGTTCAGCCCATGCAGCAGTTCGCTGCCCACGGGAGGGGCCGCCGGTCTCTCCAGGGCCGGCCGACCGCCCCCACCACCCCGCCCGGGCAGTCGCGCGCTTGGCGCGTGGCCAGCAGGCCGAGCTGAGACGGCGCCCCGTGCGCCGGAGGGAGCCCTCGTGAGCACCGAACCCACCATCAGCGCCCCGCAGACCGCCACCGTTGCGGCCGCCGCCGGCACCGGCGACGTCGACTTCGCCGCCCAGTTCGGCGTCGCGGAACCGACGGGGACCGCGCTGCGGACCTACGTCCTGGACACCTCCGTGCTCCTCTCGGATCCGAAAGCGATGCTCCGGTTCGCCGAGCACGACGTGGTCATCCCGGTCGTCGTCATCACCGAGCTCGAGGCCAAGCGCCACCACAGCGAGCTCGGGTACTTCGCCCGCAGCGCACTACGGCTCCTCGACGACCTGCGCGTGAAGAACGGCAAGCTCGACGAACCCGTCGCGGTCGGCGACGACGGCGGCACCGTCCGTGTCGAGCTCAACCACTCCAACGACCAGGTGCTGCCCTCCGGACTGCGCCTCGGCGACAACGACACGCGCATCCTCGCCGTGGCCGCGAACCTCGCCGCCGAAGGCAACGACGTCACCGTCGTCTCCAAGGACCTGCCGATGCGGGTCAAGGCCTCGGCAGTCGGCCTGCACGCCGAGGAGTACCGGGCCCAGCAGATCGTCGACTCCGGCTACACCGGCATGACGACGGCGGAGGTCACCGACTCGGAGATGAGCGCGCTGTGGGACGCCGGCTCGCTGACCGTCGCAGACATGACCACCCCAGGCGAACTCGCGACGACGGCGGTCAACACCGGCGTCGTCATCCACTCACCCGGCGGCTCGGCACTCGGCCGCGTCGCCGCGGACGGCACTGTCCGTCTCATCCGCGGGGACCGCGAGGTCTTCGGTGTGCGCGGCCGCAGCGCCGAGCAGCGCATCGCCATCGACCACCTGATGAACCCCGACATCGGCATCGTCTCCCTCGGCGGGCGCGCAGGCACCGGAAAGTCGGCACTGGCGCTGTGCGCCGGCCTCGAGGCGGTCCTGGAACGGCGAGAGCACCGGAAGGTCATCGTCTTCCGGCCGCTGTACGCCGTCGGCGGCCAGGAGCTCGGCTACCTGCCCGGCGACCAGAACGAGAAGATGAACCCCTGGTCCGAGGCCGTCTACGACACGCTCGGCGCCCTGGTCGCCCCCGAGGTGCTGGACGAGGTCCTCGGCCGCGGCATGCTCGAGGTGCTCCCGCTGACCCACATCCGCGGCCGTTCGCTGCACGACGCGTGGGTGATCGTCGACGAGGGGCAGTCGCTCGAGCGGAACGTCCTGCTGACGGTGCTGTCCCGGATCGGGCAGAACTCCAAGGTCGTGCTCACCCACGACATCGCCCAGCGGGACAACCTCCGCGTCGGCCGGCACGACGGCGTCGCGGCCGTGGTCGAGGCGCTGAAGGGCAAGGACCTGTTCGCACACGTCACCCTCACCAGGTCCGAGCGGTCCGCCGTCGCCGCCCTCGTCACCGACATGCTCGAAGGCGGCACCCCCTGACGGGCGTGGTGTCGCACGCTGCCCGACGTGGTGTCGCACGCCGTCTGATGCTGTATCGAACGACACCCTCGGCCGCCACCATCTGACGCAGTCGCCGCACCCGGCGGCGGGGATGCCATGCTCGGTCCGTGCCCGAGCTCGCCGGATCAGCCTGGATTCTCCTCGCCGTCGGGGCGGTACTCGTCGGGATCTCGAAGACGGCGCTACCCGGCGCCGGTACCTTGGCCGTGGCACTGTTCGCGACCGCCTTGCCCGCCCGGACCTCGGTCGGCGCCCTTCTGGTGCTGCTCATCGTCGGGGACCTCTTTGCGCTGCGCATCTACCGCACGCACGCCGACCTGAGCACCCTCAAACGCCTGGTCCCTCCGGTGTTGGCCGGCGTGGTCATCGGCACGGTCTTCCTCGCCCTCGCCGACGACTCCGGCGTCCGGCGGACCATCGGCGTGCTGCTGCTGGCGCTCCTCGCCGTGACACTCCTCCAGCGGCGGCGCCAGGCACGGCGCGAGTCGCCGGCGCACGAAGCCCGCAGCCGACCGCCGCAGCGCGATACGCCGACCCACGGCGACTCGACACACGGCGACTCGACGGAGCCGCAGGCACGCGGCCCCCGGCGGGCCGCCACCGTGACCTACGGCACGCTCGGCGGCTTCACCACCATGGTGGCCAATGCCGCCGGGCCCGTGATGTCGCTCTACTTCCTCGCCGCCAGCACCTCGGTGAACCGCTTCCTCGGCACGGCTGCGTGGTTCTTCTTCACGGTCAACCTCGCCAAGACCCCCTTTGCCGCCGGACTCGGTCTCATCGACCCCAGCACCCTGATGTTGGACCTCGTCCTGATCCCCGGGGTGGTCGTCGGTGCGGGGGTCGGCCGTGGGATCGCCCGGCGGCTGAGGTTCAGCGTCTTCGACCGGATCGTTCTCGTGCTCACCGCCGTCTCGGCGGTCTACCTCGTGCTCGGCTGACCGACGCGCCTCACGCCTCGTCCGTCACCGGCCCGAGGCTGTCCACCAGGTGCGCGGTACCGTCGGCGAGGTCGTACTCCACCCCGACGATGCCGAGCCGGCCCGCGTCGACGGCCTCGCCGATCACGCCGGAGTAGTCGCGCAGCATCTGCACGGTGGAGCGGACGTGGTTGCGCCGCAGCGTGTCCTCGTCCGGCAGCGTCAGCTTGCGGTCGGACCGTCCCGCGCCGACCTGTTCGTCCGGCGCACCACCGAGCTCCGCGCGGGTCAGCAGCGAGGGGATGACGCGGTCCACCACGGACCGCACGAATCCGGTCGGCATGGTCCCGGTGAGCAGCGCCTGCGCGGCCGCACCCACGGCACCGCAGCGGTCGTGGCCCAGCACCACCACCAGCGGAGCCCCGAGCACTCCCACACCGAACTCGACGGAGCCGAGCACGGAGGCATCGAGCACGTGCCCGGCGGTGCGCACCACGAACAGGTCACCCAGGCCCTGGTCGAAGATGATCTCCGCGGCCACCCGGGAGTCCGAGCAACCCAGCAGCACCGCCCACGGAGCCTGCTGCTCGGCGACGGCGGCTCGGCGATCCGCCCCCTGGGACGGATGCTCCATCGCGTCGGCGACGAACCGCGCGTTGCCCTCGCGCAGCCGCTGCCACGCCTCGGCCGGAGTGGGGGTGGTTTCGGGAACGGGAACTGTGGAACTCACGGCCCCATCTTGCCCCAGAGCCGCGGGCTGCCCGAGACGTCTCGTGGCCTTCGCCCGCGTGGCGAGGATGCGGATACCGCCGATCGGGTGTTTTCTGGCCCCAACCGCAACGGCTGCGGGCAGAGCCGTCCGACTGGGGGGAGGTTCACGTGCGACGACGGATCGCCGCCACGGGACTTGCGCTCGCGATGGGAGCGACGCTGGCAGCGTGTGCCGGGGAGTCCGGGCCGCCGGTGCTCACCTGGTACATCAACCCCGACGACGGCGGGCAGGCCGAGCTCGCCCGGCGATGCACCGAGGAGGCCGACGGCGCCTACCGGATCGAGACCTCGCTCCTCCCGCGTGATGCGGACTCCCAGCGCGAGCAGCTCGCCCGCCGGCTCGCCGCGCAGGACTCCTCGATCGACATCATGAGCCTCGACCCGCCCTACATCCCCGAGCTCGCCGAGCCCGGATTCCTCGCCCCGGTCCCCGAGGACCTGCAGCGCACCGACGGCGTGGTCCAGGGGGCCGTGGACAGCGCCACCTGGGACGGCGAGCTGGTGGCCGTCCCGTTCTGGGCGAACACCCAGCTGCTGTGGTACCGCGAGTCCGTGGTCGAGGAGGCCGGGCTCGACATGAGCGAGCCGGTCACCTGGGACCAGCTGATGGAGGTCGCGTCCGAGCAGGACAAGCTGCTCGGGGTGCAGGGCACCAACGCCGAGTCCCTGACGGTCTGGATCAACGCGCTCGTGGCCTCCTCCGGCGGGGAGATCATCCCGGACCCGGAGGCGCCGGCCGACGAGATCGAGCTCGGGCTCGACTCCGACGCGGGCCGGGCGGCGGCCGACGTCATCGGTCGCATCGGGCGCGAGGGCCTGGGCGGCCCGGGCCTGCCGACGGCCGACGAGAACGCTTCGATGAATCTGTTCCAGGGCGAGCGCGGCTCGTTCATGGTCAACTGGCCCTTCATCTGGGCCGCGATCGGCGACGCCAACCCGGATCTGCTCGAGGACGTCGGCTGGGCGATGTACCCGCGGGTGGACGCCTCCACCGAGGCCGCGCCACCGGTGGGGGGCATCAACCTCGGCGTCGGCGCGTTCAGCGAGCACCAGGACCTCGCGTACCAGGCCGTCGAGTGCATCGTGCAGCCACAGAACCAGGCTTGGTACTTCACCACCAACGGCAACCCACCCTCGGCCGAGCAGGCCTACGAGGACCCGGAGGTTCAGGAGCTCTACCCGATGGCAGACACGATCCGCGAGTCGCTGGAGCAGGCCGTACCACGACCCCAGACGCCGCGCTACAACGAGGTCTCCCTCGGACTGCAGGAGACCTGGCACCCGCCGGCCGCCGTCGACGAGAACAGCCCGGCCCGGGCGACCGACCTCATCACCGCCGTGCTCCGGGGGGAGAGGCTGCTATGAGCGCGACCGCCACGACCAAGCGCCGCGGTTCCGCCCGCACCCGTTCCGAGCAGCGACTCGGTTGGATGCTGGCCGGGCCGGCATTCGTCGTCATGCTCGCCGTCACGCTGTACCCGATCCTGCAGGCCACCTACGACTCGCTGTTCAACTACCGGCTCACCGCGCCCGACGATCGGGAACTGGTCGGCCTCGGGAACTACGCCGTGGTCCTCACCGACCCGGTGTTCCTGCAGTCGCTCGGCGTGACGCTGTTCATCACGGTGGTCACGGTGGCGATCGAGCTGGTCCTCGGGTTCGCCCTCGCCATGGTGATGCACCGCGCCGTGCGGGCGCTGCGCGGCTGGCTGCGCACGGCGATCCTCGTGCCCTACGGCATCATCACCGTCGTCTCCGCCTTCGCCTGGTTCTACGCCTTCGACATCAACTCCGGCGGATTCATCAACAACTGGTTCTCGTGGCTGCCGGGGATCACCGAGGACCTGAACTGGTTCGCGTCCCAGGGCACCTCGTTGTTCGTCATCATCGCCTCGGAGGTGTGGAAGACGACGCCGTTCATCTCCCTGCTGCTCCTCTCCGGACTGGCTCAGGTCCCCGGTGATCTGGAGGAGGCGGCCCGGGTGG
Source organism: Georgenia deserti (assembly GCF_042680605.1). NCBI lineage: Bacteria > Bacillati > Actinomycetota > Actinomycetes > Allobogoriellales > Allobogoriellaceae > Georgenia > Georgenia deserti. The sequence continues at coordinate 226,058 of NZ_JBHUEE010000002.1, read as the reverse complement.
ACGGGGCCACCGGCTGGCAGGTGCTGCGCAAGGTGATCCTGCCGAACATGAAGGCGGCGATCATGGTCGCCGTGCTCTTCCGGGCCCTGGAGGCGTTCCGCATCTTCGACAACGTGTTCATCATGACCGGCGGCGCCAACGACACCCAGGTCCTCTCCCTACTGGCGTACGACACCTCGATCAGCCGGCTCGAGCTGGGGCTCGGCTCGACCATCTCCGTGCTGCTGTTCATCTGCGTCCTGCTGATCAGCTTCATCGCCATCAAGGGCTTCAAGGTCGATCTCGCCGGCGCGAGGGGGGAGTGAGCCATGGGTGGACTGACCGCCAAGCAGAAGCTGGCCTGGGTCCTCATCGCCGCGGCCGTGCTGCTGTGGTCGCTGGCGCCGGTCGCCTCGATCCTCATGACGTCGCTGAAGACGCAGGCGGGGCTGTTCGAGGGCACCTTCCTGCCGCCGGAGTGGACGCTGGAGAACTACACGGCGATCCTCGCGCCGGGCGGCAGCGCCCAGGACCTGTTCCTGCCCGCGCTGCGCAACTCGATCGGCATCACCGTCATCGCCACGGTCGTCGCCGTCGTGCTGTCCACCTTCGCGGCCTACGCGATCGCCCGCCTGGACTTCACCGGCAAACGGCTCATCCTGACGACGGCGCTGGCCGTGTCGGTCTTCCCCGTCATCTCGATCGTCACGCCGCTGTTCAACCTGTGGCGGTCCATCGGTCTGTACGACACCTGGCTCGGCCTGATCATCCCCTACCTCTCGCTGACCCTGCCGATCTCGATCTGGACGCTGGCGGCGTTCTTCCGCCAGATCCCGTGGGAACTCGAGCAGGCGGCGCAGGTCGACGGCGCCACCACCTGGCAGGCGTTCCGCAAGGCGGTCGTGCCGCTCGCCGCGCCCGGCGTGTTCACGACGGCGATCATCGCCTTCTTCATCGCCTGGAACGACTTCGTCTACGGCATCTCGCTGACCTCCACCTCGGCGGCCCGACCCGTCCCGGCCGCGCTGGCGTTCTTCACCGGGGCCTCGCAGTTCGAGGAACCGACCGGGGCCATCTCCGCGGCCGCCGTCGTCGTCACCGTGCCGGTGGTGGTCATCGTGCTGCTCTTCCAACGCCGGATCGTCTCCGGCCTGACCCAGGGCGCGGTCAAGGGATGACCCGCGGCCGCCGAGACCACCGGTAAAGGAGGCTCCATGGCATCGATCACGCTGGAGAACATCGTCAAGACGTACCCGGACGGGTTCACCGCCGTGAAGGGGGTGGACCTGGACATCGCCGACGGCGAGTTCGTCATCCTGGTCGGCCCGTCCGGGTGCGGGAAGTCGACGATCCTGCGGATGATCGTCGGCCTGGAGGACATCACCGACGGCGAGCTGCGCATCGGCGACGCCGTGGTCAACGACAAGGCTCCGCGGGACCGCGACCTGGCGATGGTGTTCCAGAACTACGCCCTCTACCCGCACCTGAGCGTCTACGAGAACATCGCCTTCCCGTTGCGGCTGCAGCGCGGGCAGTTCTCCGAGGACGAGATCGACCGCAAGGTGCGTCGGGCCGCGGGGCTGCTCGAACTGAACGAACACCTGGACCGCAAGCCCGCCAACCTCTCCGGGGGCCAACGCCAGCGCGTTGCGATGGGCCGAGCGATCGTGCGGGAGGCCCAGGCGTTCCTCTTCGACGAGCCGCTGTCCAACCTCGACGCCAAGCTGCGCGGTCAGATGCGCACGGAGATCGCGCGGTTGCAGCGTTCGCTCGGCACGACGACGGTCTACGTCACGCACGACCAGACCGAGGCGATGACGCTCGGTGACCGTGTGGCGGTGCTGCGGCGGGGCGAGCTGCAGCAGGTCGCCAGCCCTCGCGGGCTCTACGACCAGCCGGTCAACCTCTTCGTCGCCGGGTTCATCGGCTCCCCGCCGATGAACTTCGTGCCCGGTGAGGTCTCCGGCGACACGCTCTCGCTGCCGATGGTGGACGTACCGATCGACGAGCACCTGCGCCGGGCGATCGGGGACCGGGATCTGGTCATCGTCGGGATCCGGCCGGACGCGTTCGCCGAGAGCGACACCGGCGGTCAGCGCGAGGTGCGTTTCGATGCCGACGTCGACGTCACCGAGTGGATGGGCGAGGTGCTCTACGCCTACGTGCCGTTCCAGACCCACGAGGCCGTGAAGGACCAGCTCGACGAGCTGGACCGGGAGCTCGACGGGGAGGGGATGCGCACCCAGATGGTCATCGCCCTGGATGCCCTCTCGTCCGTGCGCGAGGGGGATGTGGCCGAGCTGTCGTTCGACCGGTCCTCGCTGTACATCTTCGATCCGAGTTCGGGGGAGAACCTCACTCGTGACCCGGCGCGGGCGGATGAGCTCGAGGAGCAGGCGCGCGAGCAGCGCCGACGCGCGATGGAGCGGGCCCGGCAGCGGGCCGAACGTGAGGAGCAGGCAGCGGCCGGTTGAGAGGCACCACACCGGTGACGGAACGGTCCGCGGTTCGGCGAGACGTGGGTGGTCCGCCGGCCCGTCCACCTCAACACCCCGTCCACCTCAACCGCACCCGGCTCGAGGAACCGGCCGAGGTCAGCCGAGGGTCAGTTCCGAGCGGGTGGGCGGGTTCGCACCCGGCCGGGAGACCGTGACGGCGGCCACGTGTGCGGCGTGCTCGAGCACCCGGGTCAGCACCGGCTCGGTCACCGAGCGCAGGTCTGCTCGGCGCACTGCGCCGAGCAGCCCCGCGGCCCAGAGCCCATCGACCAGCGCCGCCATGAACGAGTCGCCCGCACCCACGGTGTCCACGACCTCGACCGGGTGCGCGCGAACCGTGAGCTCGAGGCCTCCCGCCGTCGCGGCCCACGTCCCCTTCTCGCCGCGCGTCACGCACACCGCCGCCGGACCGGTGCCGAGCCACCGGCGCGCCGCCGTGAGCGCGTCCTCGTCCGGATAGAGCCACCTCAGGTCCTCGTCGGAGACCTTGACGAGATCGGCCCGTGCCACGAGCTTCTCGACGGCGGACCGGGTGGCCGCGCGATCGGTCATGACGTGCGGCCGGATGTTGGGGTCGTAGGTGACGGTCGCGTCCTCGCGATACCGGTCCACCATCTCGGTGACGGTGGCCGCGCCCGGCCGCAGGACGGCCGCGATCGACCCGGTGTGGACCACGAGCGGCGTGCGCTCGCTCTGCTGGACGGGCGGTGACCAATCGAGGTCGAAGACGTAGGTCGCCGCCCCCGAGGCGTCCAGCGTCGCGTGCGCCGTCGAGGTGCGCGGCGCACGTGCGCTCGCGCCGGAGAGGCGGACGTTCTCCCGTTCGAGATGGCTGCGGAGTGTGGCCCCGCGCGCGTCGGGGGCGAACCAGGTGACCAGCTCGACGTCACGGCCGAGCCGGGCCAGCCCGACCGCGACATTGGCGGGGGAGCCACCTGGGTGTTCGACAGGATCCTCGCCGGCGCGCTCGACGACGTCGATGAGTGCCTCGCCGATGACGAGCGCCGAGTCCGGTGCGCCGCCGTCGGGTTCGTAGGCCGCCGTCGTCGGTGCCTTCGCCCCCTGGTCGAGCTCCGGGTCCTGTTCGGCGCGGAACGGGTCGCGGTCCGCAGGCGCCTTGTCCGAGCGGCGGGTGACCTCGCCGCCGTCCCCGGCCGGCGGCCTGCCGGGACGTTGCGGCGGCGTCGCGCCCTCCGGTTCGGCGGGTCCTTCGGGCGTGATGTTGCTCATCGGGCGTCGTCCTCCTGGCTGTCCTCGGCGGCGGTGCCGGTCCCCCGGGCGGCGTCGAGACGGGCGCGGGCGCCGTCCAACCACTGCTGGCAGCGTGCCGCGAGCGCTTCTCCGCGCTCCCACAGCGCCAGCGCGTCCTCCAACGACGTCGTGCCGGCCTCCAGCCGGCGCACGATGTCGATCAGCTCGTCGCGCGCCTGCTCGTAACTCAGCTCGGCGACGTCGTCGGCGGAGGTGTTCACGCTCGTCTCGCTGCTCACCTGTCTCAGTCTTCCATCGTCCTGGCGTCCGGGTCGCCCTGGACCTCGAGCACGAGGCGTCCGCCGGCCAGCAGCGCCTCGAGCTGCTCGCCCGGCTCGGCATCCGCCGGTGCGCGGACGACGTCGCCGTCGTGCGTGCGCAGCACCGCGTAGCCACGCGCGAGAGTGGCGGCGGGGGAGAGGGCGCGCAGGCGACCGCGGTGACCCTCGAGATCGGCGCCGACCCGTTCCAGCCGCCACGTCAGCGCCCGGCCCGCCGAAACCCGCGCGGCGGTGATCTCCTCGGCACGTCGCTCGACGAGCGCGTGCGGGTCGGCCAGGACCGGCCGGTCGCGCAGCGCCCGGAGGGTCTCCTGCTCAGCACGTAGCCGGGCGGTGATCGCTTGACGGATACGGTCACGGCACTGGGCCAGCCCGCGTCGCTGCTCGGCCACGTCGGGGACCACCCGGCGGGCGGCGTCGGTCGGGGTGGACGCGCGGTGGTCGGCGACCAGGTCGAACAGCGGAGTGTCGGTCTCGTGCCCGATGGCGGAGACGATCGGGGTGCGACAGGCCGCGGCCGCCCGCACCATCGTCTCGTTCGAGAACGGCAGGAGGTCCTCCACGCCGCCGCCACCACGCGCCACGACGATCACGTCGACACCCGGGTCGGCGTCCAGCTCGGCGAGCGCGGCGCTGACCTCCTCGACGGCACGCCCGCCCTGGACCGCCACCTCCCGGATCTCGAACGTCAGCCCGGGCCAGCGGGACCGAGCGTTCACGACGACGTCGTGTTCGGCCTTCGACTCGCGCCCGCAGATCAGGCCGACGGCCGCGGGCAGGAACGGCAACGGGCGTTTACGTTCGGCGTCGAAGAGACCTTCCGCGGCGAGCACCCGTTTGAGCTGCTCGATGCGCGCGAGCAGTTCACCGACACCGACGGCGCGGAGCTGATCCGCCTCGAGCTGCAGCGTGCCGCGTTTGGGCCAGAACGTCGGCTTGGCATGGACGACGATGTGCGCGCCCTCACCCAGCGGGGTGGCCGCCGCCTCGAGGATGCGGGGGTGCACCGTGACCGGCAGCGACATGTCGGCGGCCGTGTCGCGCAACGTGAGGAATGCCAGTCCCGCGCCGGGACGGCGGTTGAGCTGGACCACCTGGCCCTCGACCCATACCGGAGGCATCCGGTCGATGTACTGGGCCATCTTGGACGACAGCAGCCGCAGCGGCCACGGATTCTCCGCCGTCGTGTCCAGGGCGCGCTCGGCCAGCCGGCGGGGCGGCGACGCCTCCTGGCCGGTCACGCCAGGTCGAGCCTCTCGCGGGCGGCCGGGTCGCAGTCGTCGAGGAGTGTGAGGCACCGCTCGTACTCCGCGGTCTCGCCGATGGCCGCTGCGGCCTGGGCGAGAGCATGCACGGCGAGGAGGAACCCCTGGTTCGGCACGTGCGAGGCCGGCACCGGGCCCGTCCCGCGCCAGCCGGCCTTGCGCAGGGCGTCCAGCCCGCGGTGGTAGCCGGTGCGGGCGAACGCGTAGGCGGCCACCGGGTCACCGCCGTCGAGCGCGTGGCGGGCGAGGCGAGCCCACGGCAACGAGGCCGCCGGATTCGCCGCGGCGACCTCGCGCGGGTCCGCCCCGGCCTCGAGGCCGGACCGTGCCGGATCGTCCAGGTCGGCGGGCAGCAGGATCGGGTCGGGCTCGAGCAGGTTCTGCGTCATGACGGCATGGTCCCACGCGGGTTGTGCGCCGCGACACGTCTCCTCGCACGTCCCGGCGCCCCGCACGTACCCTGGCACGGTGACCTCGACGACCGGAACCGATGCGCCCTCCGCCGAGACGGGCGGCCCCGTCTCTCTCGCCGGCGCCTCCGCCTTCCCCGACTCGATCGCCGTCAGGCCCGGTGCTGACGGGAAGAAGGTCCTGCTCGCGGCCCCCCGGGGGTACTGCGCCGGCGTGGACCGGGCCGTCGACGCCGTCGAGAAGGCACTGGAGCTGTACGGTGCGCCGGTCTACGTACGCAAAGAGATCGTGCACAACAAGTTCGTCGTCGAGACGCTGACCAAGCGTGGCGCGGTCTTCGTCTCCGAGGCCGACGAGGTGCCCGAAGGTGCGCGCGTGGTCTTCTCCGCGCACGGCGTCTCGCCGGCGGTGCACGCTCAGGCGGCCGCGCGCAACCTCGCCACGATCGACGCCACCTGCCCGCTGGTGACGAAGGTCCACAAGGAAGCCGTCCGGTTCGCGAGCGGCGACTACGACATCCTGCTCATCGGCCACGACGGCCACGAGGAGGTCGAGGGCACGCACGGCGAGGCGCCGGAGCACATCCAGGTGGTGGGTGGCCCGGACGAGGTGGACAAGGTGGAGGTCCGGGACCCGGACAAGGTGATCTGGCTCTCCCAGACCACGCTCTCGGTGGACGAGACGATGCAGACGGTCGAGCTGCTACGGCAGCGGTTCCCGAACCTGCAGGACCCGCCGAGCGACGACATCTGCTACGCCACCCAGAACCGCCAGGTGGCCGTCAAGAAGCTGGCTCCTGACGCCGACGTGATGATCGTCGTCGGGTCGGCAAACTCCTCGAACTCCGTGCGACTCGTCGAGGTCGCGCTGGACGCCGGTGCGGGCACCGCCTACCGGGTCGACAAGGCCGAGGAACTCGACCCCGCCTGGCTGGAGGGCGCCACCACCGTGGGCCTGAGCTCGGGGGCGTCTGTCCCGGAGATCCTGGTGCGCGAGGTGCTCGAGCGGCTGAACGCCCTCGGCTTCACCGGCGTGGAGGAGGTCCGCACCACGACCGAGGACATCATGTTCACCCTGCCGAAGAACCTGCGTGCCGACCTCAAGGCGGCCGGCCACGAGGTGGACCACCCGAAGCGTTCGCGGGCTCGTCAGGCCTGACGCTCGAGAGGGAACGACACCGGCCCCTGGCCGTTCAGGTCGTGGACCGCGACGGACGCCATCGCTCCGATCCTGCCGATCACCAAGGCGCGACCCCGATCGGCGAGATGGCCGTCGTGGATGGCGAACGCGTGTGACGGATCGACGGCGCGGACGAAGTCCACGGTCTCGCCGACCTTGGCCCATGGCCCCCACAGCGGCACGGCCAGCACGTCGACGCCATCCGGTGTGGCCGCGTAGGAGTCGCCCGGGTGGAAGAGCGTCGGCTCGCCGGGCGCGGAAATCACGAACCCGACGTTCCCGATCTGCGGCAGGTCGGGGTGGACGACGGCGTGCCGTCCCCCGACAGCGGTTACCTGCACCTCGCCCAAAGCGGTCGTCTCGCCGGGCGCGGACGCGACAGCGCCCGGAAGCTCCGGCACGGTGGCGCCCCCGCCCGTGGCCGTGCCGGCGGCGGCCTCGACGATCGACGGCTCGCCGACGATCTGGGCGCCGGGATTCGCGGCGAGCAATGCCGGCAGGTGTTCCGGGTCGAGGTGGTCGGGGTGGAGGTGGGTGAGCAGGACGGCGTTCAGGCCGGTCAGCTCGTGCCAGGCAGGGTCGATGTTGCCCGGGTCGATCAACAGGCTGTATCCGCCGGTCTCGACGAGCACGGCTGCGTGCCCCAGATGAGTGATCCGCACACGTCCAACCTAACGCTCACGCCTGCCCGAGCCGACGCGGCGCCCACAGGAACGTCGAAGCCGCCGGACCGGACCGTCCACAGATCGCCGGAATCGCCGGACCGTCCACACGTCGGCACGTCTCGCGGCGCCGCTGTGGATTCTCGCCGCGGCGAGGCTGCCGGATCCCTAATGTCCCGGCCATGCCGACGACAGCAGACCCCTCTGGTTTCGACGAGCCGACGCCGATCCGTACCCCGCAGGATGTGTTCCGCCGTTGGCGGGACCTCATGGGACCGCTGGGATTCACCCGGCGGCACCTGTGGTTCCAGTTCGTGACCCCCGACGGTCTGCTGGCTCCACCCCTGTCCCGGGTCGAGGACATTCCCGAGGACCTCGATCCCGAGGCTGCGGACGGCCTGATGCAGATCCTCGAGCTCACCCTCCCGACCGTCGGCGCGGACAGCACAGTCGCCCTCCTGCTCTCCCGTCCAGGGCCGGCGCGCATGACCAGGTCAGACCTCGGGTGGGCCCGCGGTCTCATCGACGCGGCGGCCCGCACCGGCGTGGCACTGCAGCCGATCCATCTCGCCACCGACGAGGCGATCCGGGTCTTCGCCGCCGACGATCTGCTGCCTGCGTGAGGGAGCGCGGGCTGGAGTACGTGGTCTCTCACCCCGCGCGTTCGTGGAGAACGTCCGGCGCCGTGCCGGACGTCCTGCCCGGGTTCGTGAGCTCTGGCGAGGTGAATGTGCGCACCTGCGCGTCGTCGGAGCTCACCGGCTCCAGACCGATCTCCGTATTGCCGAGCGACTCCAGATCCCGTGCCGTGACGAGGAGACGTTGCTCCATGGATGCCACCGCGCGGTTGTAGTGCTGGACGGATGAACGCAGCGAGCGACCGAGCGAGCCCAGATGGCCGGCCACGACACCGAGACGCTCGTGGAGCGTGCGCCCGAGCGCGAGCAGCTCGTCCGCCTCGGCGCTGATCCGCTCCGCCGACCAGATCGACGCGACCGTGCGCAGCAGCGCCAGCAGGGAGGCCGGCGCCGTCGGCGCCACACCCTGCCGCAGCGCGTGCTCCAGGAGGGTCGGGTCGGCCTCCAGCGCGCCGGCGAGCAGCCCTTCCGCCGGGACGAACAGCACCACAAGCTCCGGCGAGCCGGGTAGGTGCTCGTGATAGGCACGACGCGCCAGCGCGTCGACGTGTCCGCGCAGCGCCTTGGCGTGCGCCGCGAGGAGCTGCTCGCGCCGTTCGACGTCCTCCCCGGTGCTGCGTTCACCCAGTGCCGCTGCCTCCAGATAGGCATCCATCGGCACCTTCGCGTCGACGGCCAGATATCGCTCGCCCGGCAGGTGGACCACGACGTCCGGCCGGCCGCCGGCTGCGCCGCGCCCGGTGAGCGTGTGCTGCTCGGTGAAGTCGACGTGACGCATCATCCCCGAGGCCTCGAGGATCCGCCGCAACTCCACCTCGCCCCAGTGCCCTCGTGCCGAGGTGGACCGAAGAGCCGACTCGAGCTGCGTCGTCGCCCGCTGGAGCTCGGCATCGGTGCGCCGCGCGTGGTGCAACTGCTCGGTCAACACCGCGAACTGTTGTGAACGCTCCTTCTCCAGCTCGGCGACGTGGTCGCCGACCTGGCTCAGGGCTCGTTCGACGGGAGCCAGCGCCCGCAGGACGTCCTGATCCCGGCGAGAACGTTCGTGGAGCTGTTCGACCTCCTCCGCGAGCCGCTCGGCCCGCGCCTCGGCGGAGGCCGCGCGGTGACCGAGCGAGCTGTCATCGGATCGCCGCGCGAGGGCGACGGCGTAGCCGAGCGCGGCTCCGGTGACGAGCGCGACGAGCGCCATGAGCGCGGTCGTGATCTCCATGGGCCGCACCATGCCAGCGGCCACTGACATCACCGGGCTCGACGCGCGGGCCCCGGCGAGAGCGGCCAGCTACGCTACTGCGGGATGGGATGGCTGGACGTGCTGCGCCGACGCGCCTTCGGGGCGCCGCTGGGCGAGGAAGCCCGCACGTCGGGGACCGACCCTGCGAGTCTCACCACGTTGTGGGCCGTCGTCGACTCGCTTCCCGACCCGTACGAGGCTGCGGCCGACCCAGAAGGCCTGGACGCTGTCGTCGACGGGGTCGGGCCCGACTGCGCGCGCCTGCTCCGGGAACTGGACGTGGCCACGGCCATGCTCGACACGCCGGCCCACGCCGCGCACGTGCGCCCGTACCCGTGGCGCGGGCCGGGGCAGCCGTTCTCGCCGCGCCGGTTCGGCCTCGCACGCGAGCGTGCCGCGTTGACCGGGCCGACGTCCTTCGCAGGGGTGCTGCGCGAGCCCGGACGGATGGCCACGATCGACACCGGTCCGGAGCCGACCGCCCTGGATATCGTGGACGACCGTCTCCCCTGGCCGCTGCGGGCGATGATCCAGGACGTCGCACGGGAGCGGGGCCATCTCGCCGACGAGCTCGATCCCGCGATGCTGGACTACCCGGAGCCCCGCTGGACGGAGCTGCCGCGCAAACACGACTTCAGCGCGGACGACCCGGAGCACCCGGGCCTGGAGGTCTCGACGAAGGTGGTCGCCGACCTCGCCGCCGTGACGGTCGAGCTGACCGCTGACATGCGGGCCGCCTATCGCGAGACGGAGGCGGTGCACCGGCTCATGGGTGAGGAGATCAGCCCCGCGGAGGCACTCGGCAAGGACGCCGCGACGCGGGCGAACGCTGCGCTATGGGACGGGCTCGGCCGCCCCGTCCGCATCACCGGCCACAGCACCGGATACGGCAGCACCACCCTCATGGTCTGCGTCGAGCTGGACGAGCGGTGGACGGCACCCGTGTTCAGCCTCGACCGGGTCCGGGTCGGTGTCGACACCGCCTACGTCGTGTCTCTTCCGGCGCGCGAGCGTGTGCGTGTGCTCACCTCGGTGATCGCTCATGCCGCCCTGACAGCGCTGACCGAGCACGCACGTCTGCGCAGCGCCTTCGTGCGACTGCGGGATCTGCACGCGCGGACCCTGCCCGACCACGCGGCGGCGGAGCTGGGCATCGACCGCTGAGAGCCCCTGCTGTTCAGCCGGCGGAACGAGGGAGCCGCAGCGTCGCCTCCAGCGGGCCACGGTTGAATGCCGATCGCCACATCGTCGCGCCGATCGTGGCGGCGACGCCGATGACGGCGGTGATCAGGAGCCCGTCCTCCGGGGTCCACGGGCCGGGTCGCACGACGGTCGAGAGCACCACGAGGTGTGCCACGTAGACGGTCAGGGAGAGTTGGCCGAGCGCCACGAGGGGCCGGGAGAACCGCTTGAGGTGCGGGGTGAGGAGCACGAGCGCCGCGAGGACTGCCAGCGCGCTCCCGGTTCCCGAGATCAGCCACAGCGGCATCTGCGAATGCGCGACGGCCGAGACCAGGCGGTCCAGCCCCACCACCTCACCCGGTTGGCCGGTGAACCGGACGAGGACGCGAGAGGTGACCATGCCACCGACCGCACCGACGGCACCGAGCACGAGCAACCGGGACACGAGGCGGCGGTCGCGGAGGTCGCGGCGGCCCAGCCACATGCCGAAGAGGAACGGCGCCGACCACGTCACCAGTGGGTAGGGGCCGGTGGCGACGACCGAGGCGAGAATCTCGAATGGCGAATCGGCCAGTGATGCCGGCGCCCTGTCGAACTCGCCGCCGCGTTGCAGGAGGATCCACAGGACGGGGCCGGCAACGGTCACGCCCGCGGCGCCGCCGAGGAGGAGCCGGTCCGGGGCACGTACCAGCGCGGCCGCCAGCACGAACAACGCTGCATAGGTCGGCAGGATGACGCTCACGTCGTGGTCGAGGACCTGGAGCACGAGCCCGATAGCGAGCAGGACACCCGCGCGCCAGAAGAGCGTGGCCCGTCGGCTCGGTCCGCCCTCGAGCGCGCGACGGGTCAGCAGCGTGAGGCCCACGCCGGCGAGCAGGACGAACAGGATGGACGCGCGTCCGTGCGCGGCGCGGGTGACCCAGGCCGCCGGGCCGGACCCGTCACCGGGCCCGACGTTGACGGCGAGCATGCCGAGGATTGCCGCGGCGCGTGCGACATCGAGACCGACCAGACGTGCGCGCGAGGGACGGCGCACGCCGTCGCGGCTGGCTGCCTCGTCGCCGTCGTGCGTGGATGACGCGACGGCGAGATCCTGCCATAGGCCGGTCACGCTGCTCCGTCCCGGTGGCCGGTCGGCCACCTTCATCTCAGCGTAAGTCGCGCCATGGCGCATCGCGCGGTACGGCGGGCCGGTGCGTCGTGGCGAATCGCACGGCGGGCGGAGCGCCGCCGAACGAGCGCCGCGGTCGCGCGGACGTAGACTTCGCCCACGTGGCTCTCACTATCGGAATCGTCGGCCTGCCCAACGTCGGCAAGTCCACGCTCTTCAACGCGCTGACCCGAGCGACCGTCGTCGCCGAGAACTATCCGTTCGCGACGATCGAGCCGAACGTGGGCGTAGTGCCGCTGCCGGACCCGAGGCTCGGCACGCTGGCCGAGATGTTCGACTCGGAGAAGACGATTCCCGCCACCGTGTCGTTCGTGGACATCGCCGGCATCGTCAAGGGCGCCTCCGAGGGGGAGGGGCTGGGGAACCAGTTCCTGGCCAACATCCGTGAGGCGGATGCGATCTGCCAGGTGACGCGGGCCTTCGCTGACCCGGACGTCGTACACGTCAACGGGGCGGTGAATCCGAAGGACGACATCGAGACCATCGCCACCGAGCTGGTGCTTGCGGACATCCAGACGCTGGAGAAGGCCATCCCGCGACTCGAGAAGGAGGTTCGCGGCAAGAAGACCGAGGCCGAGGTCCTGGAGACTGCGAAGGGTGCGATGACCGTGCTCGAGCAGGGCACGTTGCTCTCGCTCGGCGCGGCGCAGGCCGGCCTCGATCCGGAGATCCTCGCGACGTTCCAGCTCATGACGACGAAGCCGTTCATCTACGTCTTCAACGTCGATGACGCCGGGCTGACGGACGAGGCGATGCAGGCCGAACTCCGGGAGCTGGTCGCTCCCGCGGAGGCGATCTTCCTCGACGCCAAGTTCGAGTCCGAGCTCGTCGAGCTGGAGCCCGACGAGGCCGCCGAGATGCTGGCCGAGTCCGGTCAGAGCGAGTCCGGCCTGGACCAGCTCGCCAGCGTCGGCTTCCGCACCCTCGGACTCCAGACCTTTCTCACAGCGGGCCCGAAGGAGTCGCGCGCCTGGACGATCCGGCAGGGCTGGACCGCTCCGCAGGCGGCCGGCGTCATCCACACCGACTTCGAGAAGGGCTTCATCAAGGCCGAGGTCATCTCTTTCGACGAACTCGTCGAGATGGGCTCGATCCAGGAGGCCCGCGCCAAGGGCAAGATGCGCATGGAGGGCAAGGACTACGTCATGCGCGACGGTGACGTGGTGGAATTTAGGTTTAATGTCTAGAAACCGCCAAAAGTACCTGCTGACCTGCGAAAACAGTATGAGGTCCGTAGGTGGCGAAATGCGACTCACGTGCCCGTCTGACATCTGCTTTGGGTCCCAGTCTCGCGTCTGAGCATCCGCGATCGGCGTCACGGCAGGCGCGCAGCCCGGTTGGACGCGGTTGCGAGCGCGTCCGGCCTCCTCGGTCATTCGGCGCGATGCTGACTCATTGTGGTTCTCCGCCGATGCTGTCGTCATCGACTTCGGGTATGCCGCGGGCGACCATGACGACGGCGCGCCGGATGCGGCGCTCCGGGCAGCGATGCGTGCTCGGCTGATAGGGGCGTCCGTCGCCTGTAGAGGTCGTGGTCGTACGGCCGCAGGACATCTTGATGTGCCAGATGTAGGTGGTGGATCTGTCGCCGCTGTACACGACTGCGAAGAGCTGTTCCTTCCCCTTGTCGCTCAGACTGTCGGTCCCGTAGGGAAGACTGTCGCCATGAAGAAGGGGTCTGCAGTTTGAATCGAAGAGGTGCGCAGATGCGCGACGTAGGGGGAGCTGCATGGGTGAGGGCGATTCAGGTGCGGCCGCAGAGATGGTGCGCACATGACTGGCAAGAAGAGCACGGCGAAGCTGCATCACTATGTGCCGCAGGGGTACCTTCGAGGCTTCGCGACGGGCCAAGAGCGCATCAGGGTCGTACCCCTCGACCGCTCCCGGCAGCCATACACGCCGAGCGTGAAGAACGTGGCTGCGCAGAACCACTTCCACACGGTCGGTGAGTTCGATGAGCCGGATGCGTTCGAGAAGGCGCTGAGCGAGGTCGAGGGCCAGGCCCTCGGCATCATCAAGGGCTTCGCCAACGGCGAGTTTCCTCCCTCCGAGGAGAACAGGTGGGCCTTCGCCCACTACACGGCGTTGCAGAGCGTGCGCGGGCCTGATGCCCGGAGGACGACCGAGCATCTCCGCGCGACCATGGTCCGGCTGGAGGTGGGTGTCGGTGGTCGCAAGAATGTCGGCGCGTGGATCCGTGACAATCTCGGATTCGACCCGACGCCGGAGCAAGAGGATCGAATCTGGAACGAGGCCACCCAGCCCGGTGGGCCGCCGATCGGATTCTCCAACCTGGCTCACATCCAGAACGCAGTCGAGACCGCGATCGAACTGACGCCCTACCTTGCGACCCGCCCCTGGGCACTCGTTCGCTTCGACCGACGCTCCCTCATCACATCGGATGCTCCGGTCAGTCTGGTGCGCCGACCGGACGACGATCCGTGGGAGGGAGTCGGCTTCGCGACGGCATGGGGCGTCACGTTCCCGCTCACGCGCAAGTTGGGGCTCCTCATGAGCGATCCCATGGCGATGTTGGAGGGTGCCGGAGCGGACGATCCGCGTGTCCAACAGCTCCGCGAGATGGTGCTTGCCGGACGGATAGACCGAATCCAGGCCGGGACCACAGCAATGGAGAAACTGTTCAATCTGCACACCGCGGAGTCGGCTCGGGAGTACGTCTTTCACCACCCCGAGGACGAGCGGTATGTCCATGTCAATCTGCCCGAGCCGGACCTGATCAACATCAAACCGATCGGAGGACTCGTCGACATGGACTTCGACGGTGAGCCGCTGTTCGCGCCCAACGGACGCGAGGGCTGACGGGACACGAGGGGAGGCGCGGAGCACCAAGAGATGACGACCCCAGACGGCTCTGGCTAGCGTCGTCGGGGGCGATGGTGTTTCGGTAGAGGAAGTGTGGCGTATGAGCATGGGAGATTCGGTGAGCGACGCGATCGACCCGATGTGGTGGGAGGACGTGCTGGCGGCGGCGTCGCTTGACGACCGCTATGAACCGCCAGAGTTGTTGTCATCGCATCTCGAGCGGGCGGCTGCCGATCCGGCCGTCACGGGGCTTCACGCACTAGTGCTGCGGGTGTTGGCGATGGTGTCGTCGGCGATGCTGAACGCTGAGGACTGGCTGGAGCCGTTCACACCTGCGATGCAGATTAGTGGCAAGCGGACTGTGGTGCCGGCGGACTTCGATGCCGACCAGGTGGCATTACTGGCACGTATCGCTCCTCTCGTCGAACGTGATGATCTGCGGGCTCGGGTCGCTGATGTCGCCTGGGTCTACGGGGAGCGATCGGACGTTGCGATGTTGGACCGGGCCATCGACGCTTATCGGGCCGCGCCGCTGACGGACGATGTGTGGTTCAGCGTGGGGAAGGACGCGTGGGTTCGAGCGTTCGAGCTTGCAGCACGGCGCGGCCCGGACGGCCAGGCGCGTGTGGAGGAAATGTCGGACGCGCTGAAGGCCCAGGTCGTGGCCGGCGAGGTCACGGACAGCTTTCGAACAGTGGGGTTCGCGGAGACATTGCGCCAGCACGGTCGTGTCGACGCTGCCGGGCGCGCTGAGGTGCGCGAAGCGCTGTTCGCGCTCGCGGCACAGGCGTCGTCGAAAACCCCTCGCCTGTCGCGCCATCTCGAGCGTGAGGCGCTCGCGTGGCTTAGTGGGTCGGACTCGGCAGCGACGAACTCTGCGACCGAGCGCGTTGCGCGGACTTACATCACAGAAGCCGATTCCCGCATTCAGACGGACCCAGAGGCGGGCGCGCTGGCCGAGGGACATTTCTTGGAGAAGGCCATCGCAGTCCTCCGAACCCTCCCGCGCTCCTACCGACTCGAGAACGGACTCGACGAGCTCATCGACGACCTCCGCATTCGGTTGCGTGAGAGCCGGGAGTCGTCGATGGAGCAGATGATGCGTATCCAGTCGGACCCGGTCGATCTGACTGACGCAGTGTCCTACGCACGGTCACGAGTCGCGGGTCACGCGGACAAGTTCGACGCGCTCGCTGCATTTGCCATGCTCGCACCGCCGCTAGACGAAGCCAGTACGCGCGAGAACGCCGCGAAGATGCTGGAGGGCACCATCAGCCACCTCTTCGGATCATCTACGTTTTCCTCTGACTTCCGGAAGATCGCATCGAGGCCCGGGTCTTCAGGTCAAGCCGATGAGGACGCGGTGTGGGCCGAGATGGTCCGCACGGTGTTTTTTCATTCCCAATTGCTCGGAAAGGGCATCATCCAGCCTGCGCAAGAGGTCCTGACTACTGAGCACCGGTTCAGTCGGCAGTACATGGTGTCGCTGTGCGTGGAGTCGCCGACAGTGCCCGAGGGGCACGAGACGTTGTGGGGCGACGGGCTGGCGCTCGGCTTGGGCGGAAATTTCGGCGCTGCGGTCTCTGTTCTGGTCCCGCAGTTGGAGCAGGTCGTGCGGGTCATGTTGAGGCGGCACGACGTGTACACGTTGTTCGTCGATGAGCAGGGCGTGGAGAGTGAGAAGAGCTTGAACGCGCTTCTCGACATGACCGAGACCGAGGACGTCTTTGGTGCAGGGATAGTCATGGAGATGAAGGCAATGCTGGTCGTCCAAGGTGGTCCGAACCTACGCAACGACGTCGCGCACGGCCTTCTCGATGACAACTCGGCGTGGAGCTACTCGGCGCTCTACATGTGGTGGTTCTGTCTGCGGCTGGTGACGTGGCCGGTCATCGAGATGATTAGCCGCGCTCGGACCCAGTCAGCAGAGTCTGGCTGAGACCCGATTGCGAAGGGCACTGGCGGCGACCTCGTTCCGTCGGGCGCAGGTGTCTCGTGACCCAGATGTCTCTAGGTGCCTGAATGCGGTGGAGTTTAGATTTTCGCTCTAACGTCTGGCAACGAGAGAAGTAGCGCAATGTGCGGACTTGGACCAGTGCCAGCGCGTTCTGCAGCCGCTTGACGGATGCCCCTTGCCGGGAGGAAGCAGCAGTGAACGCTCACGCCCCTGGGTGACCGTCAGCAAGCGTTCTCAGAACAACGGCGTCCGGGGCATCGTCGGGACTCCGCCCCTCTGAACTGTCGGTACCACGTGCGAGGCTCTGTCTGACCGGAAGGAACTGACATGGCTCGAACCGACACTCTCCGACGAGAGATCGCCACACTGGAGGGCAAACTCGCCGCCCTGATCAAGGACCTTGCCAAGTACATGGATGCCGCGGGCAAGGCGACCAAGACAGCGAGCAAGAAGCGTGCCGACGGGGCCCGGACTTCCTCATCTTCGACTCGACGCATGGCCGAGAGTGCGGCCGAGCGGGAGGAGAAGAAAGCCGCTGATGCGACAAAGAAGGCAGGTGAGGTGCGCGGGAAGATCGCGACTGCAGAGAAGTCGTTGGCTCAGAAGCGTGAGTCGTTGGCATCCGCCGAACGCGACGAACAACGTGCCCGAGATCGCGAAACGGCGTCCCGTACCTCGAAGGAGCGGTCTGCTCAGCAGGCCAAGGATCGTGAGACCAAGAAGCGCCAGGATCAGGAGAAGGCCCACGCGCGGGAGATGGCCCGGCTCTCACGACCGTCAGCTGAGATTCGGTACGTGTCGGTGCAGCCGCCTAAGCCCGAGCCCCTCCGGGTTCTCTACTTGACGGCAAACCCCCATGCCATGGAAGCCACTATCGAGCATCCGTACGGATCGGTCGAGACGAACGGGGTATGGCTGCGGGTGGACCAGGAGGTTCGCCAGGTCAGGCAGTCGCTGCGAGCATCGAAGTGGCGTGATCTTGTGACTGTCGAACACCTCCCGGCCGCGACCGGCCTAGATCTCATCGACGGGCTGAACGACCATCGACCACACGTCGTGCACTTCTCTGGCCACGCGTCAGCCTGGGGGCTGTTGTTTGAGAGCGAGGAAGGCTCCCAGGACGGGGTCCGGTTGGCGTTCGATCTGCTGGCACGCGTTCTCGGGGCAACGGACGAGCCGCCCCGGTTAGTCGTGCTCAATGCGTGCGAAAGCTTGGAGGGCGCAGACGATCTACTCCAGACCGTACCGACAGTTATCGGAATGTCGGAGTCCATCACGGATCTTGCGGCGATCACCTTCGCGGCCCGGTTTTACGCGGCCATCGCGTCAGCGCAGTCCGTGGCATCTGCGGTAGAGCAGGCCAAGGCCGCGATGCAGATGGCCTCGCTAGAGGATTCACAACTGCCCGAGATTCGCACTCGTGACGACCTCGACCCCACGACTCTCAAACTGGTCGAGCCGCCACAGCAATGACTGATCCTGACCTCAGGGGTGATTCGTGCCGCTCGGCTGAGATGCCAGTCCTTACGCGTCGCAGCCGTCCTCGAAGTCGTACCGAAAGATGGGGGCCAGATGTGTGTAGCGCCCTAGTGGGCATCGAGTACCAACGCGCCCCTCTGCGGCCTCTGCACCCTAGACATCAAGAGATTCTCCGTGCGGCGACGTTGGTCGGGTTCCGCTTCGGAGGGCGTCTGGCTCAAGCTCACTGGACGGCGCGGGCCTGGGACACGGATGTTCCCAACTCTCGAATGCCTGGTGGCATCCTCAGAGGGTGTCAACTTCAGAAGAGGCAGCAGGGGAACGACTGTCCAAGAGTGCACTGCGTGATTTCGGCCAGCCGATTCCGCATGAGGAACGCAACTATGACTTTCCGTCGTACACGGTGACTCTGTCTCCTCAGGAGGCACCGCTGCCGGTGTTGCTCCGGCATGCTCTGACTCTCATCGGCATCCGTCACAACGGGCCGGGAGAGAAGGTGGCGTGGTGGACGATATTCACCTATAAGGGGTATCCCTGCGAGCTCGCTCACCAGAAGTTCGGCCTCCGCCTGCGCATCGGCGGTGACCTCACTGAAGAACACGCGGGCGACTTGTTGGCGGAGATGCGCAAGAAGTTGGTGTCAGCGGTCAGGACTGTTGAGGCGCTCCTGGTCGAGACGGCGAGTGACATCCTGAACGCCGGGAATGTCACAGTCGTGAACCAACACCGGCAGTTGCGCCGCGCCTACGATTACTTCCGTGCGCGGGCCACCAACCCCGACGTGGTCGAGGACGTGCACGAGAGTGGAGAGAGCGAGACTGGCAAGTGGTCGACGTTCCTGTTGGGCAAGAACGTGATGGCGCTCAACGCCTCCCACGACCTCGTGGCTGCGATCTCGGCCTTCCTGAGTTCGCTGGAACACGACCTCGTGCTGGCTCTGCCCTTCCTCAACTTCGACCCGAGCAAGGACGATCTGACCAAGATCATTGGGGACCGGTGGGGCGAGAAGTGGCGGCGCGTGATAGGCCACTCGGACCCGGAGGCGGTGCGGCTGCGCGAGCGGCTGGCCGAGGTAGTGGAGCGGTGGCGGAACCCGTACTCGCACGGAGGTTTCGAGAAGGGCCACGGTGCCACCGTCTATCTGCACACGCCGAGTCTCGGTGCGCTGCCAGTTGGGCTGTCCAGCATCCGCGACAGCCCGCTGTTCTCGTTCCACTCGGTGTCGGAGACCGACGTCGAAGGCGTCTTCGCTCTGTTCGACGAGATCGACGCCTACGTATCCAAGACCTTTCCCTACGCAATGCAGTGGATCGACTCTGGACTCGACGTCCGATTCGACCGGGAGTTCACGGAACAGGTGGCAGGTTGTCTCGATTCTGAGGGCGACCTTGTGAAGTTGGTCGACGCGTATGCCTACCGCCAAGCCATGATCGACAACATGGACTACTAAGGCCGCTGGTCGAGACGCCTGGCAGGGAGCGGTCAACCTAGGCTGACCGGGACGCCGTCACCAGATCGAACCTGTCCCGCGTGATAGCCCTATGTGTGGGCACGTGGTGGAGTTCCGCTTCAACGTGTGACTCGTCGCGAGCCCGTCGAGGGACACAGCCCCCCGTCGTTTCGGCACGAGGTGGCTGGGGCGGTGTCCGTATCAGGGGGCGTGCCACAGTGCTTGGTTCGCTCATTGCGGTGGCTGCTATTCGACACGTTCGGCGGGCTGGTGCGGGACCTGTTGACCGACCTCTACGAGGATGATGAGGACGATGAGGAACGCTCGCGTATCGCGCACCTGCTGCTCCCCGCAGCCGACGCGACAGCTGCGCTCATCCCCGCGAAGCGCTGACGGAACTCACCACATGCCCGATGATGACTGCCTGGGCGAAGTCGCCGACGACGGGCCCAGGACGGCCGAGGGAAGGGCATGGCATGGGTCTACTGACGTTCAGCCTCAACGTCACCCTGGATGGTTGCGTCGACCATGCGGAAGGCATCGCCGACGACGAGACGCATGCGCACTTCACTCGCCTGATGGACGGCAGCGGCGCGATGCTCTGGGGCCGCACCACCTACGAGATGATGGAGGCGTACTGGCCGGCGGTGGCTCGCGGCGACGTCGACGCGCCTCGGGCGATGCGCGAGTGGGCACTCAAGCTGGAGACCAAGCCGAAGTTCGTCGTGTCCTCGACCCGCAGCGCCTTCCCGTGGACCAACAGCCACCATCTCGCCGGTGACCTAGGCACGGCCGTGCAGGACCTGAAGGAACGGACGCCCCGCGGAGTGCTCGTCGGCAGCGGCAGACTTGCCACAGCACTGGACCGACTCGGTCTCATCGACGAGTACAGCTTCCTCGTCCACCCGATGATCGCCGGTCACGGCCCCACCTTGTACGCGGACGGACTGCCCAGCACCCGGCGCCTCGACCTCATCTCGGCCGAGCCACTCGGCAACGGCGCCGTCGCGATGCACTATCGACGGGCCGAGTGAATCGGCGCGCCAGATACCTCAGTCGGTGGCGTACCGCTCGCTGTACGCCACCAGCGGCGCCATCGCCGCGAGCAGCCCCTTGCCTCGGGTGGTGAGGCCGTAGCGCACCGAGACCGGTATGGTCGGCTCCACCGCGCGGGTGACCAGGCCGTCGCGTTCGAGCTCGCGCAGCCGCACCGACAGCATCCGGTCGCTGAGGCCGTCCACCAGGTGCAGGATCTCGCGGAAGCGGGTGGCACCCCGCCCGAGCGCGAGCAGGATGCCGCCCGTCCAGCGCTTCCCGATGTGCTCGAGCGTCGCTGTCGCCAGGCGGCAACGTTCGTCGTCGATGGTGTGCAGACTCTGCGCGATAGTCACTTATCCATCATAAGTTGCTCACCCTCGTTTGAGATCCGGGTCGCGAAGGTCGACGCTTGAGCCATGCCCGATTACGGCCACCCCTTGCGCTTCGGCACGTTCATCACGCCGACCAATGCGCCCGCCCAGCGGCCGGTCGACCTCGCGATCGCGTCGGAACGCCTGGGGTACGACCTCGTCACCTTCCAGGATCACCCGTATCAGCCGGGCTTCCATGACACGTGGACGCTGCTGACATGGGTCGCGGCGCAGACGTCGCGGATCCAGATTTCGGGCAACGTGCTGAACATCCCGCTGCGGCAGCCCGCCGTGCTGGCGCGCTCGGCGGCGAGCCTCGATCTGCTGTCGGGTGGGCGCGTCGCGATGGGTCTGGGATCGGGCGGGTTCTGGGAGGCGATCGAGGCGATGGGCGGACGGCGGCTCAGGCCCGGGGAGGCGGTCGAGGCGCTCGACGAGGCGATCGAGGTGATCAGAGCCATCTGGGACACGTCGGTGCGCGGGGGCGCCCGAGCCGGCGGCGACCACCATCGTGTGGCCGGTGCCAAACGCGGCCCGGCTCCCGCGCACGACATCCCGATCTGGATCGGCGCGTACAAGCCCCGCATGCTGAGGCTCACGGGGCGCTCGGGCGACGGCTGGCTACCGAGCCTGCCCTATCTCCAGCCCGGCGACCTCGCCCGTGGCAACGCGGTGATCGACGCCGCGGCCGAGGACGCCGGGCGTGACCCACGCGAGATCACGCGCCTGCTCAACCTGCAGCCGAACTTGCCCGCGGAGGAGATCGCACGGCTCGCGCTCGAGGACGGCATGAGCACGTTCATCGTCATGGGCGACGACGAACGGACGCTCGAACGCTTCGCCGGCGAGATCGTGCCCGCCGTACGCGAGATGGTCGGCGACGAACGTGCTTCTCGCGGCACGGCCGTCACGGGGCGCGTGCGTGGCGCGGCCGCCCTGGCACAGCGTCGGCCCGGCATCGACTACGACGCCGTTCCGCCGTCGCTCACCGAGCGCACGATCGAGCCCGGCGACCGCGCATACGGGCGCTACCGCTCGACGTACCTGCGCGGCGGCCGGCCGGGCCTCGTCCTCAGGCCCGAAGCGGTCGGCGAGGTGCAGGACGCGGTGACGTTCGCCGCGACGCAGCGTGAGGTGCCGCTCGGCGTGCTGAGCGCGGGCCACGGGGTCTCCGGCCGGTCGGTCAACGACGGCGGTCTCGTCATCGACGTCAGTGCGATGAACGACGTCGCGATCCTCGACGCCGAGTCGGGGCGCGTACGCGTCGGACCGGGCGCCCGATGGATCGACGTCGCACGCGCCCTGGCGCCCCGCGGTCTCGCGATCACGAGCGGCGACTTCGGCGGCGTGGGCGTCGGCGGGCTCGCCACCGCAGGCGGCATCGGGTGGTTCGCGCGCGAGCACGGCCTCACGATCGACCACCTGCGCGCCGTCGAGATCGTGCTGGCGGATGGGACGCTGCGGCGGGCGAGCGCGTCGGAGAACCAGGATCTTTTCTGGGCTGTGCGCGGCGCGGGCCAGAACTTCGGCATCGTCACAGCTTTCGAGTTCGAGGCGGCGCGCGTGGGCCAGGTCGGCTTCGCGCAGTTCGTGTTCGACGCCACCGACACCGCGGATCTGCTGTCGCGGTGGGGCGAGTTCATGGAGAACGCCGACCGCGCCGTGAGCGGTCAGGTCGCGCTGTCGACAGTGCAGGGTGGGCAGCGTGTCGGGCAGGCGATGCTCGTCGTCGACAGCGACGACCCGGACCAGCTCATCGGCCATCTGCAGCCGATCGCCCAGCTCGGTCCGCTCGTGGATCAGCGGGTCACGATGGGGTCCTACGACGACGTGGTGGGCGCGTTCCCGGCGGACGAACCGCAGCGTGGCCAGGGGGAGCCGACGTTCCGCTCGGCGCTCGCGAACCACCTCGACCCCGACATGACCCGAGCGCTTGCCGAGATCGTCGACCGCGGCGCAGCCCCGCTGCTCCAGATCCGCTCCGTCGGCGGCGCGGTGGCCGACGTGCCCGCGGACGAGACCGCCTACGGCTGGCGTGACGCGAACTTCTCGATCGTGGCCGTCGGCAGCGCGGCGACGGGCCTTCCTGAGGCCTGGCAGCGGGTCGAGGAGCACGCCGACGGGATGTACCTGAGCTTCGACACGCGCACCCCCGCGCCCGTCGAGCGGGCCTTCCCACCCGCACATCTCACGCGCCTGCGGCGTCTCAAGCGCGAGTACGACCCGACCGGCCTCTTTCGCGACAACTTCTTCATCGCGCCCGAGTGAGCCGCTCATGCCCACCGCGCACGCTCGTCCGCCAGCCGCAGGTTCTCCCGGATCGCAGCCTGCTCCTGCGGGTCCCAGGGGCCGGATTCGGCGAGCGGGATCTCCGTCATGTAGCGGCGAAGGTGCTCGGGGATCGCGGCGACCACCGCATCCGGGTCGCGTGCCGCCGTCGCGTACAGATCGGGCCCGTCCGCGTAGTAGGGGTCGGTCAGGACGAGTCGTCCGTCGCGGGTCTGCATCACGTTGGCGGGGTTGTGGTCCAGCGGGCCGCACCACGGCAGTTCCCTCAGCGCCTCGGCGTGGATCCGGCGCACGATCGCGCCCAGACCGCCGAGCCGTTGCTCGCCGTCGCCGAGCCGGCCGAGGAACTCCGTCGCCTGCACCGGTGGTACCGGCCGGAGCCGTTCCATCACCTGAAGATCACCACCACCGGTGAGGCGCCGATGCGCGATGAGCCGAGGGGTGAGGCCCGTCGCGGCTGCCTCCTCGTAGAGGCGGGCGGTGTACGGCCCCACGGGATCGAACGGACTGATGCGCGCGACGACGTCGGCGCCGGGCGCGGCCAAGGCGACTGCCCAGTCCCCGGCACCGCACGGCGTCCAGTCAGCCATACGCAGGAGGCGTTCGACCTCCCGGTGCGTCGCACCGTCGTCGGCGGCCTCGAGCACGCTCTCGAAGGTCGGTGTGGCTGGCATGGGCATTCCTGTCGTGTCACCCCGAGTCTCGCGCTGCGGCGACAGTGCCGTGGTTCTGCCGGTCGGACCGGCGGGTGCCGCATACGCTTACCGGGTGGATCTCGACCGTACCGGCTACCCGCGCAGCCGACGGCGGGAAGGTGCTCCCCGGGTGGGAGCCGTGCTCCTGATCCACGAGCGGCGACGACGCAGCCACCGGTACCCGGCCGGTCGAGCGTGTCCCGCGGCCGCGCAGGCATGAGCGGACAAGGCGGAGGTGGACAAGTGGCGCCGGAGGCGGAGGTCCGCACAGCGAGCCCGGCATTCCGCTTGGCCGCGTGGCTCCAGCTCGGGCAGGCCGTGCTGATGGAACTGAGCGTGTTTCTGGCCCTCCCGGTGCTCCGGATCGCGGGTGTCGACGAGGAAGCCGTCGGCGAACGGTTCGAGTTCGTCGTGCCGTTCTTCCAGGAGAATCTGTACCTGCTCATGGTCATGAGCGGCGTCTTCGGCGGGCTGCGTCTGGTCGGAGCCGTCGCCGTCCTGCGCGACCGTCTCTGGGGGCTGGCGTTGACCACCATCATGTGCCTGGTCACGCTGGTGCTGATGGTCTTCCTGCTGCCGGCCGGGATCGTGGACGGTGTGTTGTCGGGCGGAGCACTGGTCCTCATCCTCCGGGGCTGGTTCGGACCCGCCTCGATCAGCGGAGCCGGGACACCGCGGCGACGGTCGCCGGGTGCACGCCGGTGAGCGGCGGGGCGATGACGCGGCGGCGGACGGTCTGTGCGCGAGCCGCTACCAGGGCCGTCCTCACCTGGCACGATGAACCACGATGAGTGACGTCGCCGACCGTACCGCCGCCAACCGCCACCGCCTCGCCGACTTCTTCGATGGCCTGACCGGCGAGCAGCTCGCCACGCCGAGCCTGTGCGGAGCATGGACGGTCCGTCAGGTCCTCGGGCACATGACGATGCCGTTCGTCGTCGGCCTCGGTGGTCTGGCGTGGCGCACTGTCCGTGCCCGCGGCGACATCCACGCGGCCAGCGAGGCCATCGCCGCCGAGCTGGCCGCCCGGCCGGTGGGGGACCTGACCACCATTCTCCGGCAGCGGGCCGATGCCCGGGTGCCGGCCCCCGGCGTCGGGCCGATGGGGCAGATGGCGGACGGCTGCATCCACCTGCGGGACTGCGCACGCCCGCTCGGCCTGCCCACCGACGTGCCCCTGGAGGACTGGCGCATGGTGCTGGACTGGCTGCCCAGCAAGCAGGCCGCCCGCGGCGTCGTGCCGGACGGCATGCTGGACGGGCTCCGGCTCACCGCGACCGATCAGCAGTGGTCCTGGGGGACGGGGGCAAACGTCGAGGGACCCAGCGAGGCGCTGGCGATGGCGATCAGCGGGCGCACGGTGGCCCTCGCCGACCTCGACGGCCCGGGTGTGGAGCGGCTCCGTTCACGACACCCGGCTCACCGGCCGTAGCGGCGGCCCCGGCCCACCCGTTCCGGCACCACGGCTTGCGCAGGTCGGCACACTGAGGGGCATGAGCGAGATCACCGACACGCGTGCCGACATCGCCGCCACCCACGAGTGGATCACCACGCTCCTGGCCCACACCTCGGACGAGCAGCTCGACGCGCCCACGCCGTGCACCGAGTTCGACGTGCGCGCGCTGACCGAGCATCTCAATGCCGTCTCGGACAAGCTCCGCACCGTGGCTGAGGGTGGCAATCCGCACGACCGGCCGTTCCGGGTCCCGGTCGACCCCGGCCGCCTCGCGGACCAGTACGCCGCCGGAGCCGCCGAGGCGCGGGCCGCCTGGGCCGACGACGCGCTTCTCACCGCGACCGTCACCGCACCGTACGGCCCCGTCCCGGGTCACGTGGCGCTCAGCGGCTTCCTCATGGAGCTCGTGGCCCATGGGTGGGACCTTGCCGTCGCCACGGGGCAGGAGTCCGAGACCGACCCGGCGGTCGTGGCCAGGGCGCAGGCGCTCGCCGAGCAGGCCGTCAGCGACGAGGTCCGTGGGCCCGGCATGCCGTTCGGCGAGCAGGTCGAGCCGCGGCCGGGCGCCGGACCTACCGAGCGGCTCGCCGCCTACCTCGGTCGGGCCCGGCCGTGAGCGCCACGGATGAGGACCCGGCGGCGGACCGCGGGCCCGTCTTCGACGGCGTGCGGATCGGACGGCCCGCCACCGGGGCGCTGCTGGCGGCGGGCTATCGCACCGTGGGCGACCTGCCCGCGGATCTGGGTGAGCTGCTGGAACTGCACGGCGTCGGCCCGCGCGCCGTCCGGCTGCTGCGGGAGGCCAGGGCGCCGGGGGAGGCCGGCACGGCCCCGGCCGACGGCGACTGAGCCCCGCAGGGCAGCCTCAGGCGTACGCCGCCGGATGTCCGGCGAGTGCCGGCAGGTCGCCCGGAAGGTCCACGAACTGCTCGGTGGTGAGCGGGAGTGACCGCACCCGCATACCGGTGGCGTGCCAGGCGGCGTTCGCGACGGCGGCGGCGACGCCGACGATGCCGATCTCACCCACGCCCCGGGCGCCCATCGGGTTGGCCAGTTCGTCAACCTCGTCCAGCCATTCGGCCTCGATCCGCGGCAGGTCCGCGTGGCTCGGCACGTGGTAGCTCGCCAGGTCCTGGGTCACCACGTGGCCGAACCGGGGGTCGATGACCCCACCCTCCAGCAGCGCCGACCCCAGGCCCATGGTCATCCCGCCGATGTACTGCGAGCGGGCGGTGCGCGGATTGATGATGCGACCCGAGGAGAACATCCCGAACAGTCGCGCGGCGCGTACCTCACCGGTCCAGACGTTCACCCGCACCTCGGCGAACTGCGCGCCGAAGGAGTACATGACGTACCGCTGTGCCGCCTCATCGGCGTTCGTCTCGGCCTCGCTGAGCACGCCCGGCCGAGGAGCGTCGCCGTGCTCCTCACGAAACCGGCGGGCTGCGGCCACCACGGCCGAGCCCCACGACGCGGTCCCCGAGGATCCCCCGGCGACCGTCGCCGACGGCAGCGAGGAGTCCCCGATCTCGACCGCGACGGCAGCCGTCGGCCGCTCCAGCGCATCCGCCGCGATCTGCCGCAGCACCGTGACGGCGCCCGTGCCGATGTCCGCGGCGCCGATCTGGACCGTGAACCGGCCCTCGCCGTCCGCACGCACCCGGGCACGGTTACCGGGAAAACGCAGGTACGGGAACGATGACGCCGCCACACCGGTCCCCACGAGCCAGTCCCCGTCCAGGCGCGTGCCCGGCCGCGGATCGCGTCCGCTCCAGCCGAACCTTTGCGCGCCGGCGCGCAGGCACTCGAGGAGCCGTCGGTTCGCGAAGGGCTTGCCCGACACCGGATCCGTCTCCGGCTCGTTGCGGACCCGCAACGCGATCGGGTCGACCCCGCAGGCGGCGGCGAGCTCGTCCATCGCCACCTCGTGGGCGAACATCCCCGGCATCTCGCCCGGTGCGCGCATCCATGTCGGTACGGCGACGTCGAGCGCTGCGAGCCGGTATCCGCTTGTCCGGGACGGCGCGGCGTACAGGTGCCCGGTCACGCCTGCGGCGGCCTCGCCGTACTCCTTGACCGTCGAGCTCTGGGCGATCACGTCGTGGCCGATGCCGAGCAGCCGGCCGTCGGCGTCCGCCGCGAGTCGGAACCGCTGGATCGTCGGGGCCCGGTAGCCGGCGAGCGCGAACATCTGCTGGCGCGTCATGGCGAGCTTGACCGCACGACCCGGAACCACCCGCGCCGCTATGGCCGCGACGGCGTCGTGCACGTGCGGCATCCCCTTGCTGCCGAACCCGCCACCGACGTACGGCGAACGGACCCGCACCTGGTCGGGATCCAGGCCGAACAGCGTGGCGATCGCGCGTGCCGTACCGTGCGCGGACTGCGTCGACGCGTCCAGCGTGAGCACCACGCCGTCCGACCCGGCCTCGGTCCACCGCGCCGTGACCGCGTGCGGTTCCATCGGGCTCGCGTGTTCCAGCGGCGTGGAGTAGACCTCGTCGACCGTGACGGCGGCGGTCGCCATCGCGCCGTCGAGATCGCCCTGACGCACCGTCGGCATGCTGTCCGGCTTGTACAGCTCCGGGCCGTCGGCACGCAGGTCGGCGAGGTGCGGCTCCTCGGCGTAGGTCACCTCGACCACCCGCGCTCCCTCGCGGGCCGCATCCGGAGTCTCGGCGAGTACGACCGCCACCACCTGGCCACGGAACGCGACCCGGTCGGACTGCAGTGCGCGCAGTTCCGGGTCACCGTCCGCGCTCAGCGTGGGAGCATTGGTGTGATCGACGACGGCGACGACACCGTCGATGGCCTGCGTCGCGTCGGTGTCGATGCGGGTGATGCGCCCCTTGGCCACGGTGGAGGTGACCAGGTGCAGGAACACTGGATCCGCCGCCGGGACCTCGTAGGCGTACGGCGCAGTGCCGGTGACCTTCAGTCGGCCCTCGACCCGTGGCTCGGGCCGGCCGACGGCGTCGGCGACGAGGGCAGGCACGGAGCTCATCGGGTCCCCCCGTCGGTCAGGTCGCGCAGCACCATGGCGGTGGTGCGCCGGACCATCGGCACCTTGAACGCCGCCTGCGACGTGGGATCGGCGGCCTCGAGCTCGGCGTCCAGCGCCGCGCGGATCGCCTTCGGCGTCGGCTCCTGCCCCCGCAGCGTCTCCTCGAGGCGGTGCGCTCGCCAGGGCCGGTGCGCCACGCCGCCCCAGGCGACCCGGACGTCGGCGAGCCGCGGCCCGTCCATCTCGACGGCTGCGGCGACGGAGACCAGGGCGAATGCGTACGACGCCCGATCGCGCACCTTGTGATACGTCGAACGGATCTCACGGGCGAGAGGGGGCAGCTCGATCGCGGTGATCAGCTCACCACGCTCCAGCGTCGTGTCCCGCTCGGGGTGCTCCCCGGGCAGGCGGTGCAGCTCGGCGTACGGGAATCGCCGCTCGCCGTGCGGGCCGGCGGTGACGACGGTGGCGTCGAGGACGGCGAGGGAGACGGCGAAGTCGGACGGGTGCACCGTGACGCACTCCGGCGACGCCCCAAGGATGGCGTTGTCATGGCCGTAGCCCTCGCGGGCCGAGCAGCCGCTGCCGGGCTGACGCTTGTTGCACGGCGTCGTGATGTCCTGGAAGTACACGCACCGGGTCCGTTGCAAGAGGTTGCCGCCGGTGGTGGCCTGGTTGCGGATCTGCCCGGAGGCACCGGCCAGCAGGGCACGCGCCATGACCGGATAGCGCTCGCGGACCACGGCGTGCGCCGCGAGATCACTGTTGCGGACGGTGGCGCCGATCCGCAGTCCGCCGTCGTCGGTCTCCTCGATCGTGTCCAACGGGAGCCGGGTGATGTCGACGAGCCGGCTCGGGGCGGTGACGCCGAGCTTGAGGTGGTCGACGAGGTTCGAGCCGCCGGCGAGGAAGGCGGCGTCAGGCGAGCTCGCGACCGTCCGCACAGCGGAGCTGACGTCCGTGGCGTGCTCATGGGCCAGAGCTTTCATCGGGCAGCCTCTCGGATGGCGGCGACGATGTTCGGGTAGGCCCCGCACCGGCACAGGTTCCCGCTCATGCGCTCACGGACCTCCTCATCCGTCAGCTCGATGTCGCCGGTGAGGTCCTCGGTGACGTGGCTCGGCCTGCCCTGCTTGACCTCCTCCAGCATGCCGACGGCGGAACACACCTGGCCGGGCGTGCAGTACCCGCACTGGTACCCGTCCTGGTCGAGGAACTGCTGCTGCACCGGATGCAGGTCGTCGCCGTCGGCGAGTCCGGCGGCGGTGGTGATCTCCGCGCCGTCCTGGGCGATCGCCAACGTCAGGCACGTCAGGTGCCGGCGCCCGTCGAGCAGCACGGTGCACGAGCCGCACTGTCCGTGATCGCACCCCTTCTTCGGGGACGTGACACCGAGGCGGTCCCGTAGGGCGTCGAGCAGCGTGGTGCGGTGGTCGACGTCGACCGTCCGTTCGGCGCCGTCGACCGTCAGTGTGATCGAGGTCTCCATGTCGGCCAGTCAAATGTCGGGAGAGTGCGCGCGCAAGTGTGGACTCACCTCGGCCACAACGCCCGCCGACAGCACCGCGACCAGTTGGTGGAGCTCGCGCTCGCCGACGTCCTCGTCGACCACGAAGACGCCGAAGAACAGCGCACCACCGAGGATGCGGTGCACCGTGGCGATGTCCGGCCGGCGCATGAGCTCACCACGGCCGACCGCGCGGTCCAGTACCGTCTCGATCTCCGACCGTTCGCTCGTCACGAAGACCTCGCGCAGCCGGTCCGACACCGCCGGTGACCGCCGGATCTCAGTGAGCACCTGCGGAGCGACCTCGCGCGCCGCCGGCGAGGACATGGCGTCCCGGATCGTGCGGGCGAGAGCGAGCAGGTCGCCCCGGAGTGAGCCGGTGTCCGGGGGTGGGGTGACCTCACCGCGGTGCACGGCTGCGGCGAACATCAGCTCGGCCTTGGAACGGAAGCGACGGTAGATCGCCGCCTTGGACGTACCGGCCCGCGCCGCTGTGGCGTCCATCGTCACCCCGGCGTAGCCGACCTCTGCCAGCAGCTCCCGGGCAGCGGCCAGAACCGCCGCGTCGATCCTGCTCTCGCGCGGGCGGCCGCCCCCTTGACGGACACGTGTCATGCTGCCAGCATACGATACTGAAGTAGCGAAACTCAGGTATCGAATCGGGCGAAGTCTCCCACGTGCGGACCGTGAGTACGGCGGCGAGTCTCATGTTGCTTGGCGCGGTCTCCGTGCTCGACTGACTGCCGACCGGGTGCCGCGGCGAGCTGCGGACCCCGAGCGGGAAGGGCACCGAATGAACACCATCGTCATGACCGGTGGGACGTCCGGCCTCGGGGCGGTCGCCGTCCGCCACATCTCGGCGGCGCCGCAGACCCGCCTCCTCCTCGGGGCACGGAACGCTCCTCCCGACGGCGTCGAGTCCGTGCCCCTCGACCTGGCGAGCCTGGAGGCGGTGCGGTCGTTCGCCGCCACGGTGATCGACCGGCTCGACGGCGCCGCGATCGACACGCTGGTGCTCAACGCCGGCACGCTGCGCCCGGACGCTGACGGACGCACCACCGACGGGTACGAGACGACGTTCACCGTCAATCACTTGGCCCAGTACCTGCTGCTCCGGCTGCTCCTGGACCACCTGCGTCGGGGCGCCGTCGTCGTCGCGACGACGAGCGGGACCCACGACCCAACGGAAGGGGCCGGCCTGCCGCTGCCCCGGCACGCCGACCCGTATCTGCTCGCCCATCCGGAGCACGAGCCGGAGCAGTTCCGCGGCGCGGAGCCGGACGGGCCGGCTGTCGCCGGACGCCGTGCCTACACGGCGTCCAAGCTGTGCACGGTGCTCACCGTCCGGGCGCTCAAGGTCCTGCCGCAGCTGCGCAGCCGTGACCTCGTCGGCGTCGCCTACTGCCCGGGCCAGACGCCCGGCACCGGGCTTGCCCGCGAGATGCCGCGTGCGATGCGCACGGCGTGGCGGGTCCTCGGCCGTCCGGTCGGCGTACTCGTACCACGGCTCAACACGCCCGCGGCCGCGGGGCGCGCACTCGCCGATCTCGCGCTCGGTGACGTCCGGCCGCCGGCCGAGGAGTACTACGCCGCGCTGCGGCGGGGCCATCTGGTCTGGAAGGCTCCCTCCGAACTGGCCCGGCGCGACGACGTCGTCCGCGCCCTGTGGGACGGCAGCGCCGAGTTGGCCGGGCTCGCAACCGCGCCGGGCAGCGCCGACGGCACCGAACGATCCGGTCAGGGAACCCGCCCGGCAGGTCAGGACCCCAGCGGCTCGACGACCGATCGCTCACCCGGCAGACCGACACGGCGTTCCTGAGGCCCGGCGCCTCGCCGGGGCCACTCGCGGAAGTCGCGGAACCGTACGGGCACCGCCCGGGCCGAGCCGACGTCGGCACGATCGGTGACCTGCAGGTGCAGGTGCGGCTGCGTCGAGTTTCCGGAGTTGCCGCACTCCGCCACCGGGTGGCCGGCGGTCACGTCGTCGCCGACCCGCACCCGCAGCGAGTCGGCACGAAGGTGAACGAGCGTGACGATCCACCCGGTTGCCCGGTCGCGGATCATCACGTGATTGCCCGCCACGGCGGCCATGCCACGGCGAAGCCGCGAGGCCTGCCCGAGCGCGTAGGCCGCCAGCGTGAACTGGGACCGTCGCGCCGCGTGGTCAGGTTCGCCGTCGTGGGTGGCGACAACGACGCCGTCGACGGGGGAGAGGACGGGTCTGCCGAAGGCGACGAATCGCTCCGGCGGTTCGGTGGCCATCAGGGTGCGCCAGTCCCTCACCGGCGAGGTGCGGTGCCGGTCGTCGACGCCCACGAAATCGATGGCGTACCGCAGGCCCAGCAGATCGGTGCCGTGGCTGGGGACGCGCCGGGAAGGGCTGTTCTCCACCCGCCATCGACCGGTGAACGGTAGGGGCAGCGCGAGGCTCGCGTCGTCGTGCGTGGCGCTCACCTCTTCCGCGTCGTTCACACTCGCGTGGCCGTTGGCTCTCCCGTCCGGACTGGTCGCACCGGCTGAACCGGCCGGGCTGCGCGGTTCCTGCCGGATTGCGCGGTTCTTGCCGGGGCCTCGGTCATGGCGCACCTGTGCTGGCGGGCACGGCACCACCGTAGTGCGCCGGTTCGTTCAAGACGGGTGCCGGTTGCGCTCCCAGACTCGGGGTATGACGACTCAGGAGCCCGGGGAGGCCACGCTCTACGACCACGTCGGCGGTTTCGACGCGTTGCTCGCGGTGGTCAGGCGATGGCACGAGCTGTGCCTCGCGGACCCGGTGGCCGCGCACCCGTTCGCCCGCCCTCTCCACCGCCAACACGACGAACGACTGGCCGCCTATCTCGCTCAGGCGCTGGGCGGACCGGCGCTGTATACCGCGGGGTACGGCGACGAATCGTTCGTCCAGCGATTGCACGCCGGTAACGGCGAGGGTGACGCGTTGCAGGAGGCGTGCCTGCGCCTGTTCGACGTGGCCCTGGACGACGTCGGAGTCCCGGTTGCTGCGGCTCGTGACCTGTCCGCGTACTTCCGTGAGGCGGCCTCCGCCATGCGGGCCTACCAGGACGACGCCGACCTGGTCCCGGACGACCTGCCGTTCCGGACCGCGTGAATGGCTGCCGCGCGGCCCGGAGCTGGTCGTGGGACGGCGTCGGGCGGGTGGGTGCCGTCGCACCACCCTGGGCTGGTTTGATGGGCCCATGGCAACCGACGACGTTTCCCGCGTGGTCCGGGCGACCCGCGACATCGATGCGCCCGCCGACCTCATCTTCGACCTCATCGCGGACCCGGCTCAGCAGCCGCGGTGGGACGGTAACGACAACCTCGCGGAGGCGGCCCCCGGTCAACGGGTGCGTGCGGTCGGGGACGTTTTCACGACGCGGCTGACGAATGGTCAGGACCGCGAGAACCACGTCGTGGAGTTCGAGGAGAGCTCCTGCCTCGCGTGGCGGCCCGCAGAGCCCGGCAAAGAGCCGCCCGGGCACCTGTGGAGGTGGGAGCTCGAGGCCCTCGACGACACCCGCACACGCGTCACGCATACCTATGACTGGTCCGAGTTGCGGGACGAGAAGCGTCAGGCCCGGGCACGGGCGACGACGGCGGAGATGCTCAGCGCCTCCCTCGAGCGCCTGGCCGCGCAGGCGGAGGCCCCGCGAAGTCGGCCTGAGGCCTCCTGAGGGTGGTGTTGATTCCGCCTCGCGCGGGGCGCGAGCGCGGTAGAACGGCACCATGAAACGACAGACTCTGACGTCCTTCGGGGCCGGCGTCCTGTGCGCCAACAGCCTGCCGCACCTGGCAACCGCGGCGGCGGGCCACCAGCACATGACGCCACTGGCGGGCAAGGCGTCGAATCGGTGGGTCAACCTGGTCTGGGGCGGCGTCAACCTCGTCGGCGGTCTCGCCCTGGTGGCCGGCCCCCAGGGCGGCGGCAGGCGCTGGGGCCGTCGATATCACGCCTTCGGGTACGGCGTCGCCGCATTCTCGCTCTGGGCGGCCGTCGCCGAGCACATTTTTCCGTTGAACGTCGACGACGCCGCCTGACAGCACTTTCCCGGGCCACCCACCGTTGTTGTGCCGACTTGTCATTGTTGTGCCGAGTTGTCACTGTTGTGCCGAGTTGTCACTGTTGTGCCGACTGGTCATTGTTGTGCCGAGTTGTCACTGTTGTGCCGACTGGTCATTGTTGTGCCGAGTTGTCACTGTTGTGCCGACTTGTCGATCGACTACCGGTTCACTGGTCGGTCGCCGCGTACGTCGGTCGGTCTGCGTTGTCGGGGACCTCGGCCGGCGGCGCGAGCTTCTGCTGCTTCCGCCGGTTCGTCGGGCGTTCGCGGTGCGGCGTGCGCCTGTGACGGGTGCCTGTGTATCGGCACCGAATCCGGCCGGCCGCCGCCGTGATCTAGAACGCCGCGCTCTCCACAAGGGAGCTTTCGGGGCAGCTTATCCACAATGTCGAAAGCCACTCCCTGCCCGTGTCAGTGGCACTGCCTAGGCTGAGAGCACCAGGAATGACCGCAGCGGTGATTCCGCCAACGCCAGGATGTGTGGAGAAATGGGACACGGACCAGTTTCGCCGGGGGATTCGCAGCCCCGCGCGGAGCAGGTGCGGGCCCAGGTCGCGCGGGCGCTCGACGCGCTGGAGTCGGTGACCGGCACGGACCCGCACGAGCTGTCCGGCCAGGCGCGAGTTGAGGTGCTCGACCAGCTCGAGCAGGTTCGCCGTAGGGTCGAGTCGTTGACCTGCAGCGTCCTGGCCAGCGTGGAAACCGACGGCATGTGGGCCATCGGCGGCGCCCGCTCGTTCGCCACATGGTGGCGCCACCGCTCCGGTCGGAACCGGTCGACCGCTTCTCGCGAGGTTGCCCAGGCACGCGCCCTGCGTGACCACCTTCCCGTGACCGCTGCCGCACTGGCCGCCGGCGAGATCAGCGGAGATCACTCGGCGGCTATGGCCCGCCACACCGTCGACAGCCCCGCGAAACGGGAGCGATTGCATGATGAGGCCGTCGGTGAGGAAGCGCTCATCGACTCGGCGAAGCGGCTCGATGCGTCCCGGTTCGCCGTTCTCACGCGCCACTGGTCCCATCGTGCGGATCCGGAAGCTGCGGATCGCGCCTATGTGGAGGACAGCGATCGCGAAGAGTTCTACCTCGCCGAGACCACGGACGGCTACGTGCCCGGAGGCTGGCTCTCGAAAACCACCGGAAGGACTGTGCTCACCGCACTCAAGGCGCGTGTGGGCACGCCGGCCGCAGACGATCGCCGTACCCCTGGGCAGCGGCGCGCCAAGGCGCTCGCCGGCCTGGCGCACCTGGCGCTGGACTCGGGCGCACTCAAACCAGGAGCACGGATCCGCCCCCATCTCGCCGTGACGGTGACGTACGAGACCCTGGACGGCCTGATCTCCGCCACGGCGCCGGCAGGCGGTGCTCCGGAGCCACCGGCCGAGGGTGATGGGACTGACCGTCTCGCCGGCAGTCGGTCCGGTGGCGCCAGTGCGGAGGTTCCGCCCGACGACGGCGCAGCGGCCATCCCGGATCCGTCGCGCGTGATCACCGCTGATCTGGACCCGGCGGTCCTGGCCGGACTCGAGCCTGCCGTTTACGAGGACGGCACCCCGCTGGCGCCGTCGGAACTGGCTCGGATCGCCTGTTCGAGCCAGATCCATCGCGTGGTCTTCGGACCCGAGAGCGAAGTCCTCGACGTCGGGCGCGAGGAGCGGCTCTTCACCGCCGCCCAGACCAGAGCGATCGTCGCGCGCGACGTTCACTGCCAGTACCCGGGGTGCGACGCGCCGCCTGGTGACGGCGAGATCCACCACAGCATCTGGTGGTGGAGCCAGGTCGGCACGACGACCGTCTGGCTCGGGGTCCTGTTGTGCTGGCACCACCATGACCTCGTCCACCAACGACACATCAGCATCGAAAGACGTTCCGGCCGCTGGGTCTTCCGACGACCGGACGGCACCGAGATTGTCGCCGCCGAACTGATGGCCTGAGTCCGCGGAGAACGCAGGCTCGTCCACACACTCAGGCCCCTGCACAGCGGCCGTTCACCAACAGGGCTGGTCCGGCCACGCCGGCCGACGGTGCGTGCCGCCTCGGGCGTCCATGTCGCAGGGGAGTGCTCGTGGGCAGGACCGCGCACGCCGCAGGAGGAGGTGGGGACCGTCAGTACACGCGCTGACTGGTCATGGCTACAACAACGGCGCGATCGCCTCGATCAGCGGGCGCGGGTCCGGTGAGTCGCCGGTGGACAGCACGACCACCGTGTCCGCACCGGCATCGGTGAGCTGGGCGAACCGCTCGGCCAGCCGCGTCTCGAGGCCGCTCGGGTCGTGCGCCGGATCGGTCCCGGTGTAGACGACGAGGCGGGCATGCCCGTCGCGGCCCGCGGCTGCACGAGCGTCATCGAGCTGTGTGCGCACGGAACGCACGTGAGCGGCATCATCGCTGTCGAGAACCACGCCGTCTCCGAGCTCTCCGGCGAGTGCCACCGTCCGGCGTCCGCGGGCTCCGACGAGAAGCTCGGGCACCTCCGCCGGCGGCCAGTCCAACGCCACGTCGTCCAATCGGACGTAGCGGCCCGAGGCGTTCACCGTTTTGCCGGCGAGCAGATCCCGCACGGCTGAGGTGTGCTCGCGCAGCAGTGTCATCGGCGACTCGACGCCCGCCCCGACCTGCCGCATCCAGTCAAGAACGCCGTGCCCCAGTCCGGGCACGAAGCGGCCGGGAAACAGGCGGGCCACGGTTGCGATCTCCATCGCCGTGACGGCTGGGTTTCGTAGCGGCACGGGCAGCAGGCCGATCGCCACCCGGAGGTTCTGTGACCACGACAGCGCCGCGGTGGACGCCGTCAGACCCCCTTCCAGGAAGCAGTCCTCGAACAGCCACAGCTCGTGGATCCCGGACTGCTCCGCCGCCTCGACCACGCCGCGCAAGTCCTCCGGAGGCGATTGCGGAAGGAAGATGACACCCGTCGTCGCGCTCATGGCTCCATGCTTCCATCCCCGTCGGGCGGCAGCCATACGGTTTCCGCGGGTATGTGTCGGCCATCGGGGCCCGTTGTGGGCCGGCCAGGAATGGGGAGAGCGAGCGGCCCTGAGCACGCTGCCTGTCCGCAGCCGAGGCGAACCGGTCGAAAGCGACCGGCTCTCAGCGCCTTGCCTTGTCGGCGACCGAGGCGAACCGGTCGACGGCGCGCGGGTCCCGTACCGGCGCCCGCCCGAGTTCACCCGTCGCGGCGCCGACCCACAGTCCGACCGGGGCCCGTGGTGTTCGTGGTACCGGGCAGCGGCATGCTCGTCGTCCCCGGCATCGGCGCGTTCGGGGACGGGTACTTCCCGACGGTTCCCGACCGCGCCGGATCGATCGCCGCCCTGTCGCCCAACCGCTCCGCGACCCGATCACCCAGTCCGGGAGCCTCGTCGCCCGACGACGCGCGCTCACCCTGCCGGCCGGCCAGCCCGAGTCCGCCGCCCAACATCGTCGCGCCGATCACTGCGATCAATCCGGAGCCAAGCCACTCGATCGAAGCGGGCTCCACCTGCATCAACACACGGGCGACGTCCGGCCAGCCCAACATGGTCGCCCCGCTGACCACCAGCAGCACCGTCCCCACCACGATGAGCGCGCCCGGGGAACGCCGAACCGTCGAGGCACCGACGACGGTCAGCGCTGCTCCCGCCAGCATCATCCCCAACGGTGCAACCGCTGCCGGCTCGACGAGGTCGACCTGTCGGATCGCTGACGATCCGCCGGCGGCAATGACCGCGGTGCCGGCGAGCAGCGAGATGATTCCGACGATGACGGCGCCGGCGCCACGCCGCTCGCTCCGCGGCCGTGCCCCGAGCCCGATGCCGGTCAGCGTCGCACCGAGACTGACGCCGAGGCCCATCGTGAGGACGGACGTGAGGTACGGCGAGGTCGGCATGCCGGCCGGCCACCCGAACAGGAGCAGGACTGTTGACCCCGCCAGATGCGCCACGCCGACAGCGAGAGGGCCGGTCGGGGAGAGGCGGCCGGTGGCCGCCGCGAGGGCGAACAGGATGGCGGACAGTGCGATGAGCTGCACCGCAGTCGAATCCTCGAGCGGCGAGGAAGCGGTCATCAGGGCGCGCATCTGGTCCGCGCCTCCGGCGTTGAGCGCGGTCCAGCCGCCCGCCGAGAACAGCAGGGCAAGGACGAGACCGAGAAGCCCGCGCACGCTTCGACGGTAACAGTCGGGCCCGCAGGCAGGCTCGTGGGGGCAGGCTTCACTCGTCCCGTGCTGCGGCGGCGGGTCCGGCTTCACTTCTCCCGTGCTGCGGCGACGGTGCCGGCTTCACTCCTCCGGTGCCGCCGCGGCCTCGGCCGCCCCGTCGGCCAGAGCCGTCCCGGCACTGCCGTAGAGGTGGAAGACGACGTCCGCGCCGTGTTCGCGCAACTCGTGTGCGTCGTCGTCGTACTGCGCGATGGCCGCGACCCGTCCGGTGAAGCCCGTCCGCCGCAACTCCTCCAGCGCGGCCAGGTTCGACCCGTGGAAAGGCATCGCGAGTACCGCGATGCGCACGTCCCCGCCGCGATTGACCCGCAGCCAGAAGTCCGCGTCCGTCGCGTCAGCGAGCACGACGTCGAAGCCCGCCTCGCGCAGCGCCGTCGCGCGCGCCGTGTCGTGTTCGACCCCGATTACCGAGAGCCCGTACACCTCGGTGAGTTGCTCGTACGTCGACCTGCCGACCCTGCCCATTCCGAGCACCAGTGCCTGCGCATGACCGATGTCGATGGGTCGGTCGTCCGGGTGTAACCGCTCGACCCGTTCCGGCAGGCGTGCGGCCAGGCGGTCCACCGGCTCGTAGCCGAACCGGTTCGCGATCGCCGCGACGACGGGGCCGAGCGCGACGGCGAAGGCGATCACCGTCAGCCACGTCTCGGCCAGCAGCCCGGCCGCGACCCCGACCGAGGCCACGATCAGCCCGAACTCCGAGTAGTTGCCCAGTGCCATTCCGGCGAGGAACGACGTGCGGTAGCGCAAACCCATGGCGCGCATGAGCAGCACGAAACCCACTGCCTTGACCGGCAGGAGCAGCAGGAGCAGCACAGCGAGGCCGGCAGCCTCCGCCGTCGGGGTCGCCGCCATCCCTACGGAGACGAAGAACCCGACCAGCAGCAGGTCCTTGACGGTCAGCAACGACTTCGCGACCTCGCCCGACGCCGGGTGCGAGGCGAGCAGGACGCCCATGACCAGTGCACCGAGATCCCCCTTGATCCCGACCGCCTCGAACAGGGCGTAACCGGGCAGCAGGGCCATCGCAAGACCGAACAGGGTCTGCATCTCTCCGTGGCCGACGTGATCCCACAGGCGGCGAAAGCCCCACGCCGCCGGAACGAGCAGCACCAACGCCAGGGCCCACGGACTGGGCGGCTCGCCCTCCGAGGTCACCAGGAAGACCACGGCGGCGACGTCCTGCACCACGAGGATTCCGACGGCGAGCCGGCCGTACAGCGACTGTGCATCACTGCGCTCGTCAAGGATCTTCACGACGAAGACCGTCGAGGAGAACGACAGCGCGAACGCCACCAGCGCCAACGTCCGCGCGCTTTCGCCCGCGAGGAGATGGAGGCCGACTGCCGCGAGGAGGCCGAGGAGCGCAGCCGCGGCGACGACGCTCGCCGCCGCGTGCGCCACCGTGGTCAGCCAGACCTCGCGGCGCAGCAGAAACCGCACGTCCAATTTGAGGCCGATGCCGAAGAGCAGGAGCGTGACCCCGAGGTCGGCGAGCATCTCCAGACCGGGCGGTTCCTGAAGTCCGGCCGCGTGCAGGCCGAAGCCGGCGGCGAGGAAGCCGACCAGGGGAGGCAGGCGTGCCAGCCGCGCCACCACACCGGCGGCCAGGGTAGCGGCGAGCACGGTGAGGAAGGCGGCCAAGACGAGCTCCGACGTCGGGGCAGGGCGATTCCGACTCTATCGAGAGGCCGCGCGCTCCTTGGCGCGGACGGGAGCCTTGTTGCGGACGCGAGCCTTGGTGCGCACGCATTCCTTGGTGCGGACACGAGCCTGCGATCGGCACCGGAGCGGGGATGGAGGGCGCTCGGGCACCACAACCGCGAGTCGGCACCACCAGCCGCCAGCACGCCGCCGCCCGTCAGACCAACCGGCCAGTCAGCACCACACCGCCTGCCGGTCCCGCCGCTCGAGCTCCGGGCGCCGCGCGGTCCAGCTCGCCGTACGCTCGGCATCATGCGTATGGCGGTGGCTCAGTTCGACGTGACCGAGGACAAGGACGCCAACCGGGCGGCGATCGGTGACCTCACGGCCCGCGCGGCGAGGCAGGGCGCCGAACTCGTCCTGTTCCCGGAGTACGCGATGACCTGGAGCGCGCGACCGACCGCCGATGGTCTGCGCGCCGAGGCCGAGGCCCTGGACGGTCCCTTCGTCACCGCCCTCGGGTTGCTCGCCCGCGACCACGGCATCACCGTCGTCGCCGGGATGACCGAAGCGACGGGGGAGCGCCCGGCCAACACAGTCGTCATCGCGGGCCCCGACGGGACACGTGCCGGCAGCTATCGCAAGGTGCACCTGTACGACGCCTTCGGTGACCGCGAGTCCGACCGGCTGATCGCTGCGCCACCCGAGGCGATGGTGCTGCCCGTCGGCGACCTCACGGTCGGCGTCATGACGTGTTACGACCTGCGGTTCCCGGAGATGGGCCGCTTCCTCGTCGATGCGGGCGCCGACGTCCTGCTCGTGCCGGCCGCGTGGATGGCCGGACCCGGGAAGGTGGCGCACTGGGAGGTGCTCGTCCGCGCCCGAGCACTGGAGAACACGAGTTACGTTCTCGCTGCCGGCCAGTGCGGCCGGTACCGCACCGGACGGTCACTGGCAGTCGACCCCTCGGGCGAGATCCTCGCCTCTCTCGATGAGGAGCCGGACGTCGCCGTCGTCGATGTCGAGGCGGCCACGATCGAGGCTGTGCGGCATCGCAACCCGTCCCTCGCCAACCGGCGGTTCGACGTCGTGCCACGGTGAGGCTTGAATCCGTCCTCCCGTGAGATCCGGGGCCCACCTCCCGTGAGATCCGGCCCCACACGCAACGTGGCCACGCCCTCGAACTGAGAGCGTGGCCACGCTGCGTATCGGAAGAGCCGGACAGCCGCCCGACCGAACCGGACAGCCGCCCGATCGTGCGGGCGCGCCGGCCGATCCGGCGTTCTCCCCGGACTCAGGCCTCCTGAGCCTCCTCGGGCTGGTCCTGCGGCTTGAGGCTGAACCCGATGCCGTCCTGGGTCTGGCCGGCGTCGAGCGTGTGGCTGGAGAGGATCGGGGAGGTCTCGGCCGAGACGAAGACGCGGGCGTCCTCGGTCTCGATGACCTCGTCGCTCGCCTCCGGCTCGGTCACCAGGCTCATCTCGAGCTGGCTCTGGTCCTCGGTGAGAGCGATGCGCACGCCACCACTCTCGGGAAGGTTGGCCTCGCTGGTCAGGCCCTTGACGGCGGCCTGGGCGTTGTCGGTCAGGGTGAGCACTGTGTCTCCTGTCGTCGGTGCGGTGCTGGGCCGGCACGAGGCCGGGCCGGGTGACGCCTACGCCCACCGTCGGCAGTACGCACGCGCCTCGGACATCTCCCACGGTTGTACGGGCGGTGGCGCACCTGCAACCCGCAGGGAAAAACCATGGACACGACACACCAGGCCGCCCGCCGGTCTTCCGGTCCCCGAATCCGCGGCACCGTGCCGATCACACCCGGTGCACCCGGCGTGGTGGGCTTGCCCCGGATGTGTCGTCGGTCTCACAATGCGGTCACGATGTTGTAACGATCGGGCCCGCGGATTCGGTGACACTTCGCACGCGTCTTAGGGTCCTACCCAATCCCGCTGCCGGGGCCGGGTGGCCCTGTGCCGAAACAGCCGATGGCGCAGCGGGCGAGCAGTCTGCTCAGTCACCAGGAGGAACATTGAAGACCAGGCGTACCGCGGGCATTGCTGCGTCCGCTATCGCCGCCGCGCTCGTCCTCGCCGCCTGCGGCGGGTCGGGCGACGACGGCGGCAACGGATCCGGAGACGGCGGTGAGGGCGAGGGTGCCGGCGGCGGCATCGTCTCGGTCAACACGAACGAGCCGCAGAACCCGCTCATCCCGACCCACACCAACGAGAACGGCGGCGGCAAGGTCATCACGCAGCTCTTCGCCGGGCTCGTCTACTACGACGCCGACGGCGAGGTGCACAACGAGGTCGCGGAGTCCATCGAGACCGAGGACAACCAGACCTTCACGATCACCCTCGAGGACGGCTGGACGTTCTCCGACGGCTCGCCGGTGACGGCCAACAGCTTCGTCGACGCCTGGAACTACGGCGCGCTGGCCTCCAACGCGCAGAACAACAGCTACTTCTTCGAGTCGATCGAGGGCTTCTCCTACGAGGAGGACAGCGAGCTGACCGGCCTGGAGGTCCAGGACGACCTGACCTTCACCGTCACGCTCAACCAGCCCGAGTCCGACTTCCCGATGCGCCTGGGCTACTCGGCGTACTACCCGCTGCCGGAGTCCGCGTTCGAGGACATGGAGGCGTTCGGGGAGAACCCGATCGGCAACGGCCCGTACATGATGGACGGCGAGGGCGCCTGGGACCACGGCAACAGCATCAGCCTGGTGCCGAACCCGGAGTACGCGGGCGACCGCGAGCCGCAGAACGGTGGCGTCGAGTTCGTCATCTACGACAACGAGGACTCGATGTACAACGACCTCCTGTCGGACAACATCGACATCGTC
This sequence comes from Georgenia deserti, assembly GCF_042680605.1. Taxonomy (NCBI): domain Bacteria; kingdom Bacillati; phylum Actinomycetota; class Actinomycetes; order Allobogoriellales; family Allobogoriellaceae; genus Georgenia; species Georgenia deserti. The sequence continues at coordinate 183,500 of NZ_JBHUEE010000002.1, read as the reverse complement.
GACAACATCCCGGCCTCCGCGTTCGCCACCTTCGAGGAGGAGCTCGGCGACCGGGCCACGAACGAGCCCGCCGCCACCATCCAGGTGCTCAACGTGCCCGAGTACCTCGACCAGTACGCGGGCGAGGCGGGCCACCTGCGCCGCCAGGCGATCTCCATGGCCATCAACCGCGAGGAGATCACCGAGGCGATCTTCAACGGCAGCCGGACCCCGGCGGTCGACTTCACCTCGCCGGTGATCGACGGCTGGACCGAGGACGTGCCGGGCAACGAGGTGCTGGAGTACGCACCGGACGAGGCGGCTGACCTGTGGCAGCAGGCCGAGGAGATCGAGCCGTGGGGCGACGAGCCCATCCTCATCGCGACCAACACCGACTCCGACCACCAGGCGTGGGTCGAGGCGGCGTGCAACTCGATCCGCAGCGCGCTGGACGTCGAGTGCCAGATGGACGGATACCCGACGTTCCAGGAGTTCCTGGACGACCGTGACAACGAGGCCGTTCGCGGCATCTACCGCGGCGGCTGGCTCGGTGACTACCCGACGCTGAGCAACTTCCTCGCGCCCATCTACACCGAGGGCGCCGGTTCCAACGACATGGGCTACGCGAACGAGGAGTTCGAGCAGCTCGTGAGCCAGGCGAACGCCGCCGAGACCCCGGAAGAGGCCAACGAACTGCTGATCCAGGCGCAGGGCGTGCTCTTCGAGGACTTGCCGGGTATCCCGCTGTGGTACCAGAACACCACCGGTGGGCACTCGACCCTCGTGGACAACGTCGAGTTCTCCTGGAACGGTGACCCGATCCTCTACCCCGTCACCAAGCAGGAGTGATCGAGACCGCAGCGCAACGTCGCTGAAGCCGGCGAGGGGCGGGGCTGCACAGGTCCCGTCCCTCGCCGCTGCCGTGCCGTGATCGCTCGAGGCCGTCGAGACGGCGTATCGTGCACGCGGTCGCGGCCGGAGATCCGGTCGCATTGACGTGTTGGCCGTCGGCCGAGAAAGAAGGAGACCAGGCTCATGCTCCGGTACATCGGGCGCAGAGTGCTGCAGCTGATACCCGTGTTCCTCGGGGCGACACTCCTCATCTACTTCATGGTGTTCTCCATGCCGGGGGACCCGGTCGCGGCCCTGGGCGGTGAGCGCGGGCTGCCGGAGCAGGTGGCGGACCGTATCCGCGAGCAGTACAACCTCGATGAGCCGTTCCTCATCCAGTACCTGCTCTACCTCAAGGGCGTCGTCACCCTGGACTTCGGGGTGACATTCTCCGGCCGCGAGGTCATCGACGTCGTGGCGGACGCGCTGCCGGTCACCTTCCAGCTCGGCGTCATGGCGCTGATCTTCGAGGCCGTCCTCGGCATCCTGCTCGGTCTCTTCGCCGGCCTGCGCCGCGGTGGCGTGTTCGACGCCACGGTGCTGGTCGTCAGTCTCTTCGTCATCGCCGTGCCGACCTTCGTCATCGGCTTCGTGCTGCAGTTCTTCGTCGGGGTCCAGCTCGAGTGGCTGCCGGTGACCGCCGGGAACGATCCCGACTTCGAGAGCCTCCTCATGCCGGCGATCGTGCTCGGCGCCGTGTCCCTGGCCTACGTGCTCCGCCTGACCCGCACGTCGGTCGCGGAGAACCGCGCCGCGGACTACGTGCGCACCGCCACCGCGAAAGGCCTGAGCCGCGGCCGGGTGGTGCGGGTGCACGTCCTGCGCAACTCGCTCATCCCGGTCGTGACCTTCCTCGGTGCCGACCTCGGCCAGCTCATGGCCGGGGCCATCGTCACCGAGGGCATCTTCAACATCAACGGCGTCGGCGGGACCCTGTACCGCGCGATCATCGGCGGGGAGTCCTCGACCGTCGTCTCGCTGACAACCGTGCTGGTCGTGGTGTACATCCTCGCGAACCTGCTCGTGGACCTGCTGTACGCCGCCCTGGACCCGAGGATCCGCTATGCCTGAGAACACCGACGGCGGCCGCAGCCCGGTGGCTGCGCGGCGCCACCAGGAGCACTTCTTCGCCGAGACGGACGAGACGGGCCTCGGCGCCGTCGACGCCGTCGACGACTCCGGGGCCCCCTCGTCGATGTGGTCCGAGGCGTGGCGGAAGCTGCGCCGCCGGCCGATCTTCTGGGTCTCGGCCGCCATCATCGTCGTCGTCTGCGTGGTCGCGCTGTTCCCGCAGCTGTTCACCTCGATCGACCCGCGCCGCGACTGCGACCTCGGCAACTCGTACGGTCCGCCGGCACCCGGCCACCCCTTCGGCTTTGACCAGCAGGGCTGCGACATCTTCTCGCGCACCATCTACGGCGCGCGGGCCTCGGTGACGGTCGGCGTCCTGGCGACTGCGATCGTCATCGTCGTCGGGGCGACGATCGGCGCCGTCGCCGGATACTTCGGCGGCTGGATCGACTCGGTGCTCTCGCGCCTGACCGACATCTTCTTCGCCATCCCCATCGTGCTCGCCGCGATCGTCATCATGCAGGTCTTCACCGACCGTGACGCCGTGATGGTCGCCGTCGTGCTCGCCTCGTTCGGCTGGACCAACATCGCCCGCATCACGCGCGGCTCGGTGATGAGCGTGAAGAACAACGACTTCGTCACCGCGGCACGCTCCCTCGGCATGGGCCGCGGGTCCATCCTCGTCCGCCACGTGCTGCCCAACGCGGCCGCGCCGATCATCGTCTACGCCACCGTGGCGCTCGGCATCTTCATCGTCGCCGAGGCGACGCTGTCCTTCCTCAGCCTCGGACTGCCGGAGAACATCGTCTCCTGGGGTGGTGACATCTCCGCCGGCCAGCGCGCGGTGCGGACCAACGCCGAGATCATCTTCTACCCGGCCGGAGCCCTCGCCCTGACGGTGCTCGGCTTCATCATGATGGGTGACGCCGTGCGCGACGCCCTCGACCCGAAGCAGCGTGAACGATGACCACCACCTCCACCGAGACGCAGTTCGCCGGCGACGTCGACCCCGACACCCCGCTGCTCGAGATCCGCGACCTCGAGGTCGCGTTCAAGTCCTCCACCGGCATGGTCCCCGCCGTGCGCGGCGCGAACCTCACCGTCTACCCGGGCCAGTCCGTGGCGATCGTCGGCGAGTCCGGCTCCGGCAAGTCGACGACGGCGCACGCGATCATCGATCTGCTGCCCGGGACCGGACGGGTCACGGGCGGATCCATCCGATACCTCGGCCGCGAGCTCGTCGGTGCCTCCCGCAGCGAGATGGAGGAGCTCCGCGGCCAGGAGATCGGCCTGGTGCCGCAGGATCCGATGTCCAACCTCAACCCGGTGTGGAAGATCGGGTTCCAGGTCCGCGAGGCGCTCATCGCCAACAACATCGCCTCCGGCAAGGAGGCCGACGCCGAGGTCACCCGGGTCCTCGAGGCCGCCGGTCTGCCCGATGCCGAGCGGCGCGCCCGCCAGTACCCCCACGAGTTCTCGGGCGGCATGCGCCAACGTGCCCTCATCGGCATCGGACTGGCCGGGCGCCCACGGCTGCTCATCGCCGACGAGCCCACCTCCGCGCTGGACGTCACGGTCCAGCGCACCATCCTCGACCACCTCGAGGGCCTCACCCGCGAGCGCGGTGTCGCGGTGCTGTTCATCACCCACGACCTCGGCCTCGCCGCCGAACGCGCCGAGCACCTCGTGGTCATGCACCGAGGCCGGGTGGTCGAGTCCGGCCCGGCCCGGCAGATCCTGCGCGAGCCGCGCCATCCGTACACCCAGCGGCTCGTCGCCTCGGCGCCGTCGCTGACCTCGCGGCGCATCGAGAGCGCCCGTGAGCGGGGCCTGGAGTCCGAGGAACTGCGCGCCCACGAGGACCTCGACCTCGACCGTGCCAAGCACATCGTCGAGGTCAGCGACCTCACCAAGGTCTTCCAGCTGCGCGGCGGCGTTCCGGGCACCGGGCAGGCGTTCAAGGCCGTCGACGACGTCTCCTTCGCCATCCCCCGCGGATCCACCACCGCGCTGGTGGGGGAGTCCGGGTCCGGCAAGTCGACCGTCGCCAACATCCTGCTCGGCCTGCTCGAGCCGACGTCCGGCAGCGTGGTCTTCGAGGGCACCGATCTCGCCTCGCTGGACCGGCGTGGCCTGTTCGACTTCCGGCGGCGCGTCCAGCCGATCTTCCAGAACCCGTACGGCTCGCTCGACCCGATGTACTCGATCTTCCGGATCATCGAGGAGCCGCTGCGAGTCCATCGCGTAGGCACCAAGGCCGAGCGCGCCCAGCGTGTGGCCGACCTGCTCGAGATGGTGGCGCTGCCGCGCTCGACCATGCGGCGCTACCCCAACGAGCTCTCCGGCGGCCAGCGCCAGCGCGTGGCGATCGCGCGTGCGCTCGCGCTCGAGCCCGCGCTCGTGGTGTGCGACGAGGCGGTCTCGGCCCTGGACGTGCTGGTCCAGGACCAGGTCCTCACCCTGCTGGACAAGCTGCAGTCCGAGCTGGGCCTGACCTACCTCTTCATCACGCACGACCTCGCCGTCGTCCGGCAGATCGCCGACGAGGTGGCGGTGATGGAGAAGGGCCGGATCGTCGAGCACGCCACGACGGACGAGGTCTTCGACAACCCGCGTCAGGACTACACCCGAGAGCTGCTGGCCGCGATCCCCGGTGCCTCGCTGGAGATCGGGCCGGACGTCCCCGACGTCGCCGACGGCGGTGGGCGCTGAGCCGGACCGACACTCCGGCTCGTCACCACGAGGCAACATGTTGGCAACGAAGCGACAGTTAAAGTGGGCCGGCGTCGGCCCCGGGCCGGCGTCGGCCCGACCGGCCGGTGCCATCCGTCCGACGGCGAACGGAGGCGACCCGGACCGGGTCGGCGCTCGTGACCCGTACGACCCGAAAGCGTGACCATGCTCCTGTTCATCTCACGCAGGTTCCTCAACTACCTGATCCTGCTGTTCATCGCGGTCTCGCTCGTGTACCTACTGGCGGCCACCACGCTCGACCCGCGTTCGCTGTACCTCGAGCGCAACCCGCCGATCGACCCGCAGACCATCGAGGACTCCCTGCAGGCGTACAACCTCAGCAACAACATCCCGCTCCTCGAGCGGTACTGGACCTGGCTGACCGGCGTCGTCACCCAATGGGACTGGGGCCAGGCGCCGTTCGGTGAGCACGTCAACGACGAGATCGGCGTCCGGATCTGGGTCTCGCTGCGCCTGGTCACCCTCGGCTCGTTGTTCGGCATCGTGATCGGCGTCGCGGTCGGCGCGTGGACGGCGGTGCGCCAGTACAAGACGTCGGACCGCGTCATCACCCTCTTCTCCCTCATCCTCATCTCGACGCCGATCCTCGTCATCGCCGTCGTCCTGCAGCTCCTGGCGATCCAGGCCAACAACGCCCTCGGCTTCCAGCTGTTCGAGTTCGTCGGCGAGACCGGCCAGACCGGCGACTACCCCGGCGCGGAGCTCGTCGACCGGCTCCAGCATCTGCTGCTGCCGACGCTGTCGCTGGCGCTCAACGGCATCGCGTTCTACAGCCGCATCCAGCGCAACCTCATGCTCGACACGCTCGGCGCAGACTACGTGCGCACCGCCCGTGCCAAGGGCCTGCGGCGCGGCACGGCCCTGCGTAAGCACGCGCTGCGCACCTCCCTCATCCCGACCGGCACCTACTTCGCCTTCACCGTCGCCCAACTCGTCCTCGGTTCGCTGTTCGTCGAACTGATCTTCAACTGGCACGGCATGGGCATCTACGGCGTCCAGGCGATCCAGCAGATGGACGTGCACGGCTCGGTGGCGTTCGCGGCGTTCGCGGGCGTGTGCGTGCTCATCGGCGCCACGCTCTCGGACGTGCTCGTCGCCGTCCTGGACCCCCGAGTGAGAGTGAGCTGACCCATGGCGATGAACTCCGGACTCGGCACCGACCCGGCCCTGAACTCCGGCGGTCTCCAGCAGAATCCGGCTGCCCCCGAGGGTGAGGCCGACGAGCAGCCGGACACCCGCCGTCTCTCGCGCGGCCGCATCGTGCTGCGGCGGTTCCGGCGCAACAGGACCGCCGTCGTCGGGCTGATCGGGTATCTCCTGCTCGTCCTCGTCGCGCTCGGCGCCCCGCTGGTGCTGCCCTACGGCTACCGCGAGGTCGACCAGACCGCGTTCCTCCAGCCGCCGGGCGGCGACCACCTCCTCGGCACCACGCAGGCCGGCCGCGACGTCCTCGCGCTCACCGTCGAAGGTCTGCGCAAGTCGATGATGATCGGCCTCGGCGTCGCCCTGCTGCAGACCGTCATCGCGGCCACCGTCGGCGCCTTCGCCGCGTACTTCTCGGGCTGGTTCGAACGCGTCGCGCTGTGGGTGATCGACCTCCTCCTCGTCGTGCCGAACGTGCTCGTCATCGCGATCATCATGACCACGTGGGGGAGCGGCAGCAGCGGCTCCGTGCTCACCCTGATCATCCTGCTGTCGGTGCTCGGCTGGATGCTCTCCGCCCGCGTGGTGCGGTCGATGACGCTCGGGGTGAAGAACCTCGAGTACGTCACCGCCGCGCGCTACATGGGTGTCTCCGGCCCGCGGATCGTGTTCCGCCATCTGCTGCCGAACATCTCCTCGCTGCTCATCATCGACGCGACCCTCGCCGTGGCCGCCGCGGTGCTCGGCGAGACGACGCTGTCGTTCTTCGGGTTCGGCGTGCAGGCCCCGGAGACCTCGCTCGGCACGCTCATGTCCGAGGGCCAGCGGATGGCCGCCACCTACCCGTGGATCTTCCTCGCCCCGGCCACCGCGCTGACGCTGATGCTGGTGTTCATCAACTTCGTCGGTGACGGCCTGCGCGACGCACTCGACCCCTCGTCCAAGTCCGGAGGCCAGGCGTGAACATCCGCACCCGATCCGTGAGCCGCGATGCCGGACCAGGAGCCGCTGTGCCGAGAAGTCAGGACGGCGTGCCGGTCCTCGCGGTCGACGACCTGAGCGTGCGGTTCCCGTCCGAGGACGGCGTGGTCCACGCCGTGCGCGGGGTGAGCTTCGAGGTCGGCGCCGGTGAGGTCCTCGCCGTCGTCGGCGAGTCCGGCTCCGGCAAGTCCGTCACGTCCCAGGCGGTCATGGGGCTGCTGCCGGAGAGCGCCGACGTCAGCGGCTCGGTCCGGCTCCACGGGGCGGAGCTGCTCGGCCGCTCCGACGCCGCCATGTCGCAGGTTCGCGGTAACCAGATCGGCATGGTCTTCCAGGACCCGCTCTCGGCCCTGACCCCCGTCTACACGGTCGGCGACCAGATCGTCGAGGCCCTGCGCATCCACGGCGGCGTCTCGGACAGACAGGCCCGTACGCGCGCCGTCGAGCTGCTCGACCTGGTCGGCATCCCCAACCCGCAGGTGCGGTTCCGGGCGTTCCCGCACGAGTTCTCCGGCGGGATGCGCCAGCGCGCGATGATCGCCATGGCAATCGCCAACGACCCCGACCTCATCATTGCGGACGAGCCGACGACGGCGCTGGACGTGACGATCCAGGCGCAGATCCTCGAGGTCCTCAAGACGGCACAGCGGGAGACCGGGGCCGCCGTCGTCATGATCACCCACGACCTGGGTGTGGTGGCCGGCATCGCCGACCGGGTCGCCGTGATGTACGCCGGGCGCGTCGTCGAGCACGGCGCGGTGGACGACATCTACTACCGGTCCACGATGCCCTACACCATCGGCCTGCTCGGCTCGCTCCCCCGACCGGACCAGGAGGAGAAGACGGCGCTCGCGCCCGTGGAGGGCAACCCGCCGTCCCTGCTCGACCTGCCGGCCGGGTGCCCGTTCGCACCTCGGTGCCCGCTCGCCGTGGACGTCTGCCGCGAGGTCGAGCCAGCGCTCGAACACACCCGCGGGCACGCGGATCACCGCTCGGCCTGCCATCGCTCGAGCGAGATCGTCCGCGGCGACCTGGACCACGCGGACATCTACCCTGTGCCGCCGGTCATCGAGGCCGAGCTCGCGCGGCGCCGGCGTGACGAACGCGAGGAGGTGCTGCGGGTCGACGGCCTGAAGAAGCACTTCCCGCTGACCAAGGGCGTCTTCCGCCGCCGCATCGGCACCGTCCAGGCGGTCGACGGCATCAGCTTCGACATCCGGGCCGGGGAGACCCTCGGCCTCGTCGGCGAATCCGGCTGCGGCAAGACGACGACGCTGCTCGAGGTGCTGGACCTGACAACGCCGCAGGACGGCACGATCGTCGTCCTGGGCAACGACGTCTCACATGTCGGGCGCAGCGCCCGCAAGCAGCTGCGCCGCGATCTCCAGGTCGTCTTCCAGGATCCGATGGCCTCCCTCGACCCGCGGATGCCGGTCTTCGACATCATCGCCGAACCGATGACGGCCCATCGGGTGCCCAAGACGGAGATCGAACGTCGGGTGCGTGAGCTCATGGGCCTCGTCGGCCTGGAGCCCTCCCACGCCAACCGTTACCCGCAGCACTTCTCCGGTGGGCAACGGCAGCGCATCGGCATCGCCCGCGCCCTGGCGCTGGAACCCAAGCTGCTGGTCCTCGACGAGCCGGTCAGTGCACTGGACGTCTCCATCCAGGCCGGTGTCATCAACCTGCTCGACGAGTTGCGCGCCAAACTCGGCCTGTCCTACCTGTTCGTGGCGCACGACCTGTCGGTGGTCCGGCACATCGCCGACCGGGTGGCGGTGATGTACCTGGGACGCATCGTCGAGATCGGCGAGGTGGATCAGGTCTTCGAGCACCCCACGCACCCGTACACCCAGGCGCTGCTCTCCGCGATCCCGGTGCCGGACCCGGAGAAGGAACGTGAGCGCGAGCGGATCATCCTGCGCGGGGATCTGCCCTCGCCGGCCAATCCGCCGTCGGGATGTCGGTTCCGGACCCGCTGCCAGCGGTTCCTCACGCTGAGCGAGCAGGAGCAGCAGTTGTGCATCGAGGAGGATCCGGCTCTGCGCCGCATGGCGGCGGACCAGGAGTCGGCCTGTCACTATGCCGAGGCCGTGGAGGTGTTCTGAGCGCTCGCCGCAGCGATGCGGCCAGATTTCGGCGGCTGTTAACCGGCGGTCTCAATTGGGTCACAACTCGACCCGAATCCGCCGGCAGGTGCCGGAGGTCACATTCGAACATGGTTCAGTACTCGTCATCGAGCGTGCCGCAGCCGTGATCTGCGCCCCGGCGGAGACTTCCGCGCACGTTCGCAGCAATCCGACGGAGGTTCACACAGTGCGCACGACAAAGGGTGCCGCGATCCTCGCCACCAGCGCCGCTATGGCGCTGGTGCTGGGAGCATGCAGCGGCGGCGGCAACGGGGGAGGCGGCGACGACGCCGGCGGTGGCGGTGGCGAAGGAGCCGTCGTCGAGGGCGACGGCGACGTCATCGACATCAACTCCCACGCCCGCGAGGACCTCGAGCAGGGCGGCACGCTCCGCATCGCCATCGGCGAGGGCCTGCCGAGCCAGTGGAACCCCATGCACGTCAACGGCAACGAGGGCGACATCGACGACGTCCGCGACCTCATGGCCGTGCGGATGTGGGACTACGACGCCGAGGGCGTGCCGAGCCCGAACCCCAACTACCTCGAGGACTACGAGGTGGACGACTCGGGTGACCAGCAGGTCGTCACGCTCAACCTCAACCCGGATGCGGTGTGGAACTCGGGCGAGTCGATCACCTGGGAGGACGTCGCCGCCACGCTGACCATCTGCGACGGCACGAACGACGTCCAGTGCGTCCAGACCGGCCCGTACGAGGCCATCGAGTCCGTCGAGCAGGGCGAGAACGAGTTCCAGGTCGTCATCACCTACGACGGGATCCGGCCGGACTGGCAGTCCCCGCTCGACGAGGTCGTCCCGGCCTCGGCGATCGCCGACGACCAGATGTTCAACGAGCGGTGGCTGGAGTACCACGAGGAGGACTGGACCGGCCCCTACGTCATCGACGACATCAACGACGCGCAGCAGATCATCACCCTCGTTCCCAACGAGAACTGGTGGGGCGACGCGCCGCTGCTGGACGAGGTCCAGTTCCACGCGATGAGCACCGAGTCCCAGCCCAACGCCTTCCAGAACGGTGAGCTGGACGCCTTCGAGGTCGGCCCGGACCCGAACGCCTACAACACCGCCTCTCAGGTGGCCGACGCCGAGATCCGCACCGCCGCGGCCCCCGACTGGCGGCATGTGACGTTCAACTCCGAGGCCGGCGTGCTCCAGGAGCTCGAGGTCCGTCAGGCCATCCAGAAGGGCATCAACCGCGAGGCCATCGCGGCCTCCGACCTCGCCGGCCTGCCCGAGGAGCTGCAGCTCCAGCTCGGCAACCACCTGTACGTCAACGGTCAGGACGGCTACCAGGACAACACTGGCGAGTTCGCCTACGACCCGGACGCCGCGAGCGCCCAGCTCGAGGAGGCCGGCTGGGAGATGAACGAGGAGACCGGCATCCGCGAGCGGGACGGCGAGCCGCTGCAGGTGCGGTTCATGGTGCTCACCGGCGTGCCGGTCTCGGAGAACGAGGGCCAGCTCATCCAGGAGCAGCTCCGCGAGATCGGTATCGACGTCCAGCTCCAGCAGCAGGATGTGGCCACCTGGGGCGAGGCGTTGTCGAACGGCGACTTCCAGATGATCGCCTTCTCCTGGCTCGGGACGCAGTACCCACTGGCGAACATCGCCCAGATCTACGGCAACCCGGAGACCAACGAGTCCAACTACGCCAACCTCAACAACCCGGAGCTCAACGAGCTCATCCGCGAGGTGGACTCCGAGGCTGACCCGGAGCGGCGGACGGAGCTCGCCAACGAGGTCGACCAGATGATCTGGGAGTCCGGGCACACGCTGCCGCTCTACCAGCGGCCGCAGATCTACGCGACGGTCAGCAACCTGGCCAACTACGGCGCCTACGGGTTCCACCAGATGCGCCCGGAGAACTGGGGTTACGTCGCCGAGTGATCTGCTCACTCGCCGCCGCGACCCCACGGTCGTGATCGAGAGGGAGGTTCTGGCTGCCACGCGCAGCCGGGGCCTCCCTCTCGTCGTGCGCGGCCGGTGCGGCTGTGTCGCGAGAGGATGACTCCCATGAGTTCGACCCTCCTGGTCCGCCCGTGGCCGAGCAGACGGATGGCGATCGCCTGCTGGGTGGCCTGCGCCCTGGTCGTCGTCGCCGTGTTCGTCAACGGCGGCTTCGCTGAGCTGGCGGCGTACGGGCCGGTGGCGCTTGCGGGAGCCGCGCTGGCCTGGGCGGTATTCTGGGAGCCGCACGTGCGCGTCGATGCCGACGGCGTCGACCTCGCGAACGTGTGGCGGACCGTCACCATCCCGTGGGGCGCGTTGGAATCGGTGGACACCCGTTGGGGTCTGCGCCTGGTGACGACGACGAAGCGCTACTCCTCGTGGGCGGTGCCTGCCCGTAGCCGGTACCGCCGGCCACGACCGGACGAACCGACACCCGACCTGCTCGACCTGCCGCCCGAGACCGGGCAGACCGTCTCGGCCAACTCCGAGGAGGTCGGCCGTGTCATCGAGACCCGGCTGCTCGCCGGCGCCGGCGGTGGGGAGACCGCGACCGTGACAGCACGCGCCAACGCCCGATCCATCGGCCTCGTGCTGGGCTCGGCCGCGCTCGCGGCGTCGACGATCGCGCTGTTCGGCTGAGGCGGTGTGCGCGGCCGGTGATGTCGATCACCGACCGGAAGCGCCGGCAGCCTCGGCCGGTACCATGGCCGCGTAGCAGTGCGCCGTTCTCCGGCGCCCGCCCGCGCGGATCGCGGGCCCCTTCTCCTCGAAAGTGAGTCAGCATGTCCGTGCGCTCCGACCTGCGCAACGTCGCCATCGTCGCCCACGTCGACCACGGGAAGACGACTCTCGTCGACGCCATGCTCCGCCAGGCCGGAGCGTTCGGTGCCCACCAGCAGGTCGAGGAGCGTGTCATGGACTCCGGTGACCTCGAGCGGGAGAAGGGCATCACCATCCTCGCCAAGAACACGGCGATCCGGTACACCGGCCCGTCGGCCGCGGCCCGCGGCGAGGACGACGGCGTGACGATCAACGTCATCGACACCCCCGGGCACGCCGACTTCGGCGGCGAGGTCGAGCGCGGCCTCAGCATGGTCGACGGTGTCGTCCTGCTCGTCGACGCCTCGGAAGGGCCGCTGCCGCAGACCCGCTTCGTCCTGCGCAAGGCCCTCGCCGCCCGGTTGCCGGTCATCGTCGTCGTCAACAAGGTCGACCGGCCCGACGCCCGCATCACCGAGGTCGTGGCCGAGACCACCGACCTCCTGCTCGGCCTGGCGAGTGACCTGACCGAGGAGATGCCGGACGGGGCCGAGCTCGACCTCGACGCCATCCTCGACGTCCCCGTGGTCCACGCCTCCGCCAAGGCCGGCCGCGCCTCGCTGACCCAGCCGGAGGACGGTGCCCTCCCGGACAGTGAGAACCTCGAGCCGCTGTTCGCCACGATCCTGGAGAAGATCCCGGCACCGACCTACGAGCCGGACATGCCGCTCCAGGCGCACGTGACCAACCTCGACGCCTCGCCGTTCCTCGGCCGCCTCGCCCTGCTCCGCATATTCAACGGCACCCTGAACAAGGGCCAGCAGGTCGCCTGGGCGCGCCACGACGGCACCATGAGCTCGGTCCGGATCACCGAGCTACTTCAGACGCGCGGGCTCGACCGGGTCCCCACCACCTCGGCCGGCCCCGGGGACATCGTCGCCGTCGCCGGCATCGCCGACATCATGATCGGCGAGACGCTGACCGACCTCGACGACCCGCGCCCGCTCCCGCGCATCACGGTCGACGAACCCGCCATCTCCATGACCATCGGCATCAACACCTCGCCGCTGGCCGGCAAGGGGGCGGCCAAGGGCGCGGCGCACAAGCTCACCGCCCGCCAGGTCAAGGACCGCCTCGACGCCGAGCTAGTCGGCAACGTCTCGCTGCGCGTGCTGCCCACCGATCGCCCCGACGCGTGGGAGGTCCAGGGCCGCGGGGAACTGGCGCTCGCGATCCTCGTCGAGCAGATGCGGCGTGAGGGCTTCGAGCTCACCGTCGGCAAGCCTCAGGTGGTCACCCGCACCATCGACGGCGTGCGTCAGGAGCCGATGGAGCGCATGACCATCGACGTGCCGGAGGAGTACCTCGGCACCGTCACGCAGCTCATGGCCGCCCGCAAGGGCAGGATGGAGACGATGGCGAACCACGGGACCGGGTGGGTCCGCATGGAGTTCCTCGTCCCGGCCCGCGGTCTGATCGGCTTCCGCACCCGGTTCCTCACCGAGACCCGCGGCACCGGCATCGCGTTCTCCATCTCCGAGGGCTTCGAGCCCTGGCACGGCCCGATCGAGATGCGCTCGAGCGGTTCGCTCGTGGCTGACCGTCCCGGTGCGGTGACCCCGTACGCGATGATCAACCTGCAGGAACGCGGCTCGTTCTTCGTCGAGCCCACCTCCGAGGTCTACGAAGGCCAGGTGGTGGGGGAGAACTCCCGCAACGAGGACATGGACGTCAACATCACCAAGGAGAAGAAGCTGACGAACATGCGCTCCTCGACGGCGGAGACCTTCGAGAACCTCGTCCCGCCGCGCAAGCTCACGCTCGAGGAGTCCCTCGAGTTCGCCGCGGAGGACGAGTGCGTCGAGGTCACGCCCGAGGTGGTCCGCATCCGCAAAGTCATCCTCGACAGCCAGGAGCGCTACCGGGCGGCGGCACGGAACAAGCGGGCGGCCGCGTCGGTCTGAGGCCGCGCACCGCGCGTCCCCGAACCTCGCGGGCGGGACCTGCTACGGCCGAACGGCACGAGATGTGCCGTCCGCGGCGAGGACGCGTCATGATGGAGGGATGAGCGACCCGCACGCCCTCTCCCATGCGCCGCTGGCCACCGGCGGAGTGTTCGGCGTGTTCGCCCACCCGGACGACGAGACACTCGGCGCCGGGACGGTCCTCGCCACGGCCGCCGCCGCCGGCGTGCCGACGACGGTGGTCACCGCCACCCGCGGCGAACGCGGCGAGGTCATCCCGCCGGAGCTGGCGCACCTGGCCACCGACCCCCAGTCGCTCGCCCACGAGCGCGAGCACGAGATCGGCCGGGCACTGCGAGCCCTCGGCCTGACCGCCCACCGCTTCCTCGATACCCAGCCCGGATTGGAGGCGCGGCGGCCCACCCGGTTCACCGACTCCGGTATGGCGTGGATCCGCCCGGGCCTGGCCGGGCCGGGAGAGGAGGCCGGGCCGGACGCATTCTCCGGCGTCGCCGTCGAGGTGGCCGCCCGGCTGCTGGCCGCGCTCCTGCGCCAGTGCCGCCCACAGGTGGTCCTCACGGACGAGCCGGGCGGTGGCTACGGGCATCCCGACCACGTGCACGTCCACCACGTCACCATGCGCGCGGTCGAGCTCGCGGCCGACGCCCCACCGGTCGAGGACGAGGACGACCCGCTCGACGGGCTCGACCCGTGGTTCGTGCCCGTCCTCGCGTGGCCGGTCAATGCGGAGGAGCGTTACCGCGCGGCGCTGCACTGGTTGGAAGAGATGGTCGAGCACGATCCGCAGTTCGGCCTGCGGGGCGACGTGCTCGGCGCGAGTCCCGCCGACGGCGACGTGCCCTCGCGCGTGGTCCCGCTCGAGTCGGTCGACCTCACGCTTGACATCAAGCCGGTGCTGCCCGTGCTGGCGGAGGCGCTGCACGCGCACCGTACCCAGATCCAGGCGACCCGCCTGCTCGACCGCTCACGCCCGGAGCAGCGTGGCCTGCCGCTGGTCGGCTGGTTCGCCCTCAGCAACGGTATGCTCCAGCCGATCCTGGGCACCGCCGGCCTGCGCCTGGCCTCCGGCCGCGACCTCGTCTCCGAGCTGACCGACCCGCGCACCGTGGACGGCCTGACACGGGACCGGCTGGCCGGCACCCACGGGCTGGATCGGCTGGCCGCCTACCTCGGTGGCGCACGGGTATGACCGAACCGGTCCAGGACCAGGAGGCCATGAGCACCGACGCACCCGTCGGCATCGCCGCACACGTCGCCGCGGTCGTCGTCGGCGTGCTCGTCGGGCTGTGCGGCACTCTCGCGCACCGTTGGGGCGACGACGGACTGCCGGAAGGGCTGCTCTTCGCGCTCCTGCTCGTCCTCCTCGGCGGGCTCTTCGCGCGCGCCGCGGCCGACCGCGCCGGAATGGTGCTGTACCTGCTGACCGCCGTCGTCGTGGTTCTCGGGTTGACCTTCCTCGGACCCGGACGAGACGTGTTGGTGACCGACGACCTGGTCAGCCGGATCTGGTTGCTCGGTGCGCCGGTGGCCGGGGCCGCCGCGGCACTGATGCCCCGGTCGCTGTTCTCCGACCGGCCGCGTGGCACACGGGAGGACGGACGGCCGTGAGCGAGGTCCGCAGCGAGCAACTCGTCCACGACTTCCGCGCCACCATGGCGCGCCTGCCCGGCGGCGTGACCGTCGTCGCCGTCCGCCACGGCAGGCTCGACCTGGCCATGACCGCCACGGCGGTCGCCTCGGTCTCGCTGCGACCGCCGATGGTGCTCTTCTGCGTGCACACCGACGCCCGGTTGCGAGAGGCGCTCGACGAGGTCGACAGCTGGGCGTTGAGCATCCTGGACGGTTCCGGCTCGGTCGCCGCCGAACGGCTCGCCGAACCCGGCCGTCCCGCCGTCGGCCAGCTCGTCGGCATCGAGCACCGCCGGGGTCCGCACAGCGGCGCCGCCCTCATCGAACCGGCGCAGGGGTGGCTCGAGTGCCGGACGGCCTGGATCCGCACCGCCGGGGACCACGACGTCGTCGTCGGTGACGTCGTCGACGTCGCAGCAGGATCGACCGGGACGGGTGGACTGGTCCACCACCTGGGACGGCTCCGGACACTGTCCTGACCCGCCGGGGTCGCGAGTAACGATGTGGTGACGGCGCGCGCCGCACAGCGGGTGCGCCCGGCTCGGCGACTAGCATGCATGAGGGTCCGCGCCGGGCCCAGGGGGATAGGGACTACTGAGTGACTGACGACCGCACGCCCGAGCACGGGCGCGAGAACGCGACGCCGGACGACGGCGCCCCGGAGCCGGGCTCCGGGATGGCGGACCTGGACCGTGTGCTCGATCGGCGCCAGCGCGACCCGGACGAGGTCCCCCCGCCCCCGCCGCCCGCGGACGAGGACCTCGCCTCGGGCCGCTCCGAGGCCGACCCCGGCAGTGATGGCGAGCCCGGGACGGCGGCCTTGGAGAGCGCGACGGCGCCCTCACCGGACGGGCCCGAGGACGCGGAGGGCACCGCCGCCGGGTCCGCCGCGACACGGGACGAGGACGTGACGGAGACCACCGTCATCACGCCCGAGGAAGCGCCCGCGACCGACGCCGCCGCAGGAGCGTCCGCGCACCCGTCGGCAACGGCCGATCCGGACGCCACCTCGCACCAGGAGGACCCGATGGCCGCCTTCGCACCGGAGACGGACCGGCCCCGCCGCGGTCGGCGCGCGGCTCTGGTGACGCTCCTGGTCGTGGTCGTCCTCGCCGCCGCCTACGGGGCGGCCGCCTGGTTCCTCGGCGACCGGGTCCCCACAGGTGCGACCGTCGCCGGGGTGCCGATCGGCGGGATGTCCGGCAACGAGGCGGTCGACCGGCTCGAGCGGGAACTGGGTCCGGTCGCGGAGGAACAGGTCCCGGTCACCGTCGGTGAGGGTGTCTCCAGCATCGACCCGGCCTCCACCGGCCTGAGATTCGACGCCGAGACCACCGTGGATGATCTGGTCGGCTTCACGCTCGATCCGCGTGTGCTCTGGGGCCGTGCGTTCGGGCTCGGTGCCGTCGACCCCGTCACCGAGCACGACGAGGCGGCCCTGCGGGAGGCGGTGCAGTCGTCCGCGACCGAGCTCGACGTGGCACCGGTCGAGGGGGCGATCGCCTTCTCCGGGACCACACCGGAGGTCACCGAACCGGAACCGGGAACCGCCGTCGACGTCGACGCCGCGACCGAGCAGATCGCCGAGGGCTGGCTCACCGAGGAGCGTCCCATCGAGCTGTCGACCGAGGAGGTGGCGCCCGATATCGGGCCGGACGCCGTCGAGACCGCGCTCACCGAGCAGGCGGAGCCGCTCGTGTCCGGTTCGGTGACCGTCGAGGTCGGCGACCAGCTCGCCGAGCTCGGTCCGGACCAGCTCGCCTCGCACGCGACGTTCGAGGCCCGGGACGGCGCACTCGAGCTACGCCTCGACGGCGAGGGCCTCGCCGACGAGGTGACCGAGGTCAACCCGGACATCGAGACGGCAGGGGAGGACGCCCGCATCGTCCTCGGCAGTGACGGCCCGGAGATCCGCCCCTCGTCCACCGGCACCGGCCTCGATCCGGACCAGCTCGCCCGCGCCGTCAAGCA
This sequence comes from Georgenia deserti, assembly GCF_042680605.1. Lineage (NCBI taxonomy): Bacteria > Bacillati > Actinomycetota > Actinomycetes > Allobogoriellales > Allobogoriellaceae > Georgenia > Georgenia deserti. The sequence continues at coordinate 166,239 of NZ_JBHUEE010000002.1, read as the reverse complement.
GGCCGGCACCTCCGGAGAACGCACCGCCGAGGTCGAGCTCGTCGAGTCCGAGCCCGAGTTCACCACGGAGGACGCCGAGGAGCTCGGCGTGAACGAGGTGATCTCCGAGTTCTCGACCCCGATGCCCTACAACCCGGTCCGCACCACCAATCTCCAGGTCGGCGCGGACAAGGCCAGCGGCACCCTGATCATGCCGGGCGAGGAGTTCTCGCTGCTCGACGTCATCGGTCCGATCTCCGCCGCCAACGGCTACGTCTCCTCCGGCGTCGTCGAGGACGGCTTCGAGTCCGAGGCCGTCGGCGGTGGCCTGTCCCAGCTGTCCACGACCCTGTACAACGTCGCCTTCCTCGCCGGTATGGATGACGTCGAGCACACCCCGCACAGCCGCTGGTTCGACCGCTACCCCCAGGGCCGCGAGGCCACGCTGTGGGAGCCATCCATCGACATGGTGTGGCGCAACAACACCGACTACGGCGTCCTCGTGGAGGCCTGGGTCAGCTCGGACCGCGTCCACGCCCGGCTCTGGGGCACGGATGTGTGGGACGTCCAGACGTCCACCTCCGATCCGTACAACATCGTCAGCCCGCAGACCGTCTACAACCCCTCTCCCGAGTGTGTCCCGGAATCGGGCGGTCAGAACGGCTTCTCGGTGACCGTGACGCGCACCCGCTCGCGGGACGGCGAGGTGGTCGACGAGGAGAGCTGGAACTGGACGTACTCGCCGTGGAACCACGTCGTCTGCGGTTCGCCGCCCTCGTCCGGAGGTGGCGGTGACGGTGACGACAGCGGCGGTGACGGCGGCAACGGCGATGGCAACGGAGGTAACGGCGGCGGGAACGGAGACGGCGGCGGCTGAGCCCGCTACGCACTCCGGTCAGTCCGCGCGCGGCCGCCTGCGCGGCGGAGGCGGCGGCACCCGCTTGCCGGTGACCATCGCCTCGCCGGGCACGCGCACGTCACCGCGCCGCGTGCGTACGACGACGCCGTCCTCGGCAACGTCGAGCAGATCACCGAGGGCATCATGCAGCCCGTCCTCGGCCCGGTATCGCACGACCACCCGTTCGCCGATCTGCCAGCGGGTCCACGGCGGGGGTGACGACGGCGCAGTATCAGTCATGTCTCACATCGTGCCCCGAGTCCCCGCGCGGTCGTCGTCACGCCGCTCCCTGCGCGATACTGGACGGACCGGCCGCCGCGTGCGTCCCGCTCGAGACGAAAGGAAGGCCTCCGTGACCTACGTCATCGCCCAGCCCTGTGTGGACGTCAAGGACCTGGCGTGCGTCGACGAATGCCCGGTGGACTGCATCTACGAAGGCAAGCGGATGCTGTACATCCACCCGGACGAGTGCGTGGACTGTGGCGCATGCGAACCGGTGTGCCCGGTCGAGGCCATCTACTACGAGGACGACACCCCCAGCATCTGGGCCGACTACTACAAGGCCAACGTCGAGTTCTTCGACGACATCGGCTCGCCGGGCGGTGCCGCCAAGATGGGCATGATCGACAAGGACCACCCGCTGGTCGCTGCGCTCCCCCCGCAGGACTGACGTGCCGCTGCACGGCACGGCACTGCCCGACTTCCCCTGGGACTCCCTGACCGGGGCCAAGGAGCGAGCCGGTGCGCATCCCGGCGGCATCGTGGACCTGTCGGTCGGGACGCCGGTCGACCCGACCCCGGCGGTGGCACGCCACGCGCTCGTCGCAGCGGCCGACGCGCCGGGATACCCCCAGACAGCGGGGACACCCGAGCTGCGTACTGCGATCGTCGACTGGTTCGCCCGCCGGCGTGGCGTGACCGCCCTTGAACCGGCCGGCGTGCTGCCCACGATCGGTTCCAAAGAGGCGGTCGCGCTCCTGCCGGCCCTGCTCGAGCTGGGACCCGGCGACGTCGTCCTCCATCCGCAGCGGGCCTACCCCACCTACGACGTCGGAGCCCGGCTCGCCGGCGCGACGCCGCGACCCGTGGACCCCGCGGATCCGGACTCCTGGCCGGACGACAAGCGGGTGCGCCTCGTCTGGCTGAACTCGCCCGGGAACCCGGACGGGCACGTGCTCGGCGTCGAGCAGCTCGCCGCCGTCGTGACCTGGGCACGCCGCCAGGGCGCGGTGGTGGTCTCGGACGAGTGCTACGCCGAGCTCGGCTGGGCCGAGCCGTGGGCCAGCGACGGCGTCCCGAGCCTGCTGGACCCGCGCGTGTGCGGGGAGGACCCGTCCGGCCTCCTGGTGCTGTACTCGCTGTCCAAGCAGTCGAACCTCGCCGGATACCGCGCCGCGCTCGTGGCGGGTGATCCGGCCCTGGTGGGCCCGATGCGAGAGGTGCGGCGGCACGCGGGGATGATCCTGCCGGCGCCCGTGCAGGCGGCCATGGCGGCGGCGTTGGGCGACGACGACCACGTCGCCGAGCAGAAGGCCCGCTACCGGGCGCGACGGCTGGCGCTGCTGGAGGCTGTCGCGACCGCCGGGCTCGAGCAGGACCCGGCTTCCGTGGCCGGGCTGTACCTGTGGCTGCGGAGCGGCTCGGCGTCGTCGTGGGAGATCGTCGACCGGTTGGCGGAGCGCGGCATCCTCGTCGCGCCCGGCAGTTTCTACGGCCCGGCCGGCGAGGGGTATGTCCGGATGGCGCTGACGGCCACGGATGAACGTGTCCAGGAGGCGGTGACCCGGCTCGTGGACGGCGGCTCCCTCCGCTGACCCCACACCCACCCCAGGCCCGCCGACTCGTCATTCCTGTGCCCACTCGTCATTCCTGTGCCCACTCGTCGATCCTGTGCCCACTCGTCATTCGTGTGCCGACTTCTCGATCCTGTCCCGGACGGTCTCACACGGTGGAGGAGACGGCGTCGGAGCGCGGCACGGGGCTCGGGGGCACGGCTGGTGCGGCCACCGCCCGGGAACGGTGCGAGGCCACCGCTTTCGCCGGGTTCTGCATACCTCTGCCGATGGCATATGTTGGTAGCCGGATCCCGGCAGAACCCGGGGACGTACGTATGCGGTGCGGCGCCCACAGGTGCCCAGCGAGGAGGAACCACATGTCGCAGACCGAAGTCAGCGCGACGGCGGTCGACAATGCCGGCCCGGCGACGCTCAACGTGGACGGAAAGACCCTCCAGTTCGAGCGGGTGCCGGCCGTGGAGGGCAACGACGGGGTCGACATCTCCTCGCTGCTGAAGGAGACCGGACTCGTCACGCTCGACACCGGCTTCATGAACACGGCCTCGACGACCTCGGCCATCACCTATATCGACGGCGCCAACGGCATCCTGCGATACCGCGGATACCCGATCGAGCAGCTCGCCCAGAACTCGAACTTCCTCGAGACCGCGTACCTGCTCATCTACGGGGAGTTGCCGGACGCCGAGACCCTCGAGGCGGTCGAACGCCGGATCAAGCGGCACACCATCCTGCACGAGGACTTCAAGGCGTTCTTCACCGCCTTCCCATCCAATGGGCATCCGATGGCGATCCTGCAGGCCGGGATCTCCGCGCTGGCCACGTACTACCAGCACACCCTCGACCCGCACGACGAGTACCAGCGCGAGCTGTCGACCGTGCTGCTGATGTCGAAGGTGCCGACGATGATCGCGGCGATCGCCAAGCGTGCCACCGGCTTGCCGCTGCTCTACCCGGACGCGTCGAAGGGCTACGTCGAGGACTTCATCCGGATGACGTTCGGGCTGCCGTATCAGCGGCATGACATCGACCCGGCCATCGTCAAGGCCCTCGACATGCTGCTCATCCTGCACGCCGACCACGAGCAGAACTGCTCGACCTCGACCGTGCGCATGGTCGGCTCCGCCCACGCCAACATCTACGCCTCGGTGGCGGCCGGCGTCGGCGCGCTGTCCGGGCCGCTGCACGGCGGCGCCAACGAGGCGGTGCTCGAGATGCTCACCGAGATCCAGGCCAGCGACGGCGACGCCTCGGACTTCATGCGCCGCGTGAAGAACAAGGAGGACGGCGTCCGGCTCATGGGCTTCGGCCACCGGGTCTACAAGAACTACGACCCGCGCGCTGCTATCGTCAAGGACGCCGCCCACGACGTCCTGCAGAAACTCGGCAAGGACGACGAACTCCTCGACATCGCCATGGGCCTGGAGGAGATCGCGCTCAACGACGACTACTTCATCGAGCGCAAGCTCTACCCGAACGTCGACTTCTACACCGGCCTCATCTACAAGGCCATGGGCTTCCCGACATCGATGTTCACCCCGCTGTTCGCGATGGGCCGACTGCCGGGCTGGATCGCGCAGTACCGGGAGATGATCGCCGACCCGAGCACCAAGATCGGGCGTCCGCGTCAGGTCTACACCGGTGCCGCCGAGCGGGAGTACGTCCCAGTCGAGCGGCGCTGAGCCGTCCGCCGCGAGGCCCCCCGTACCAGGTCGGTGCGGGGGCCTCGTCGTCGATGCCCGGCGCCCGGAGCCCGGTGCCCGGTGGCGCCCGGCGGGGAGCCGACCGCTCATGCGACGGCGACGGCGCCCGGCCGGATACCGCTATCAGGTCAGGGCCGGGGGGCGCTGGCTGCCCGCGGCCGGGGTGGGTTGACCACTCGGGTGGGCCGACCGTCGGCGTCCACCGGCAGCTCGTACGGCTCGTCCCCGACCGCGGCCTGCTCCTCGGCGAGCCGGCGTTCTAGCTCGGCTCGCACCTCCGCGTAGGCCGGGTCGTGCGCCACGTTGTTCAACTCCTCCGGGTCCTCGGCTAGGTCGTAGAGCTCCCACTCGGGTGAGTAGAGGTTGCGGCGCGTGCCCGGGAGCCCGAGTCCGTCGTTGTAGAAGTAGATGAGCTTGTAGCGGTCGGTGCGGATGCCGTAGTGGGCAAGCGCACCGTGGATACCGTCGTCGTTCTCCCAGTAGCGGTAGTACAGCGCCTGGTCCGGATCGTTCGGGATGCCGTCGCGTAGTGCCGTGAAGAAGCTCGTGCCCTGCATGCCCGGATCCGGCGTCACTCCGGCGGCCTCGAGGAACGTCCGCGCGAAGTCGACGTTCGTCACGATCCGGTCGCTGCGGCGTCCGGCCGGCAGCGCCGCCGGATAGCTGAGCAGCAGCGGCATCCGGATCGACTCGTCGTACATGAAACGTTTGTCGAACCAGCCGTGATCCCCCAGGAAGAAGCCCTGATCGGAGGCGTAGGAGTAGAAGGTGTCCTCGAACCACCCGTACTGGCGCAAGCGGTCGGTCAGACGGCCCACGTTGTCGTCCACCGACGCCACGCAGGCCAGGTAGTCCTCCATGTACCGCTGGTACTTCCAGACCGCCAGTTCTTCGTAGCTCAGACCCGACGGCGGATGCTGCTTGAGGTCCTCGAGCGTCAGATGGTCCGCGATCCGCATGGCGGCCCGGTGCGCCGCGAGCCCGCGGGTGGCGTAGTCGTCGGTGAAGGTCGTCGGCACCGGGATGGGGTCGGAGTACATCCCGGCGTGCGCGGCGTCAGGCTCCCACGAGCGGTGGGGCGCCTTGTGGTGGACCAGCAGGCACCACGGCCGGTCCGGATCCTGCTCGTGCCACTCGTCCATCCAATCCAGCGCCACGTCGGTGATGATGTCGGTCGCGTACCCATGCCGCCGGGTCTCACCGTTCTCGGTGCGGAACACCGGGTCGAAGTACTCGCCCTGGTCGCGCAGGATCTCCCAGCGGTCGAACCCGCGGGGCCGGCTCCCCTCGCCCTCACCGAGGTGCCACTTGCCGACGATCCCGGTGCGGTACCCCTCCTCGTGCAGGCGGCTGACGAACGTGGGCAGCTCGCGGTCCATGGGCGTGGACAGTGTCGTAACGCCGTTGATGTGGCTGTACGTGCCGGTGAGAATCGAAGCCCGGCTGGGCGTGCAGATCGAGTTGGTGCAGAAGCAATTCTCCATCACCCAGCCGTGCTCGGCGATCTCGTCCATGCGGGGGGTGCGGTTGACCACCGACCCGTACGCGCCGACGGCGTGCGAGGCGTGATCGTCGGTCAGGACCATGAGGATGTTCGGACGACGGCGACTCATCGTGGTTCCTCTCCTTGTGCGCCGGATGGGGGCCGAGTGCTGTGGATCCGCGCCGAGTGCTGCCACTTGCGCTGAAAGCGGATGTTCAAACGTCGGCTTTCCGCGGAATCGGCTACTCTCGACGACGGGTCGGTCGGGCGTGACCAGGCCGTGTGGCGGCCCGGTCACCCGGTCAGAGGGCGTTGGCCCGCGCGACGGCGCCGTACCAACGCGCCGAGGGCTTGATGTGCCGCTGGAAGGTCTCGCTGTCCCACCCGATGAGGCCGAACGTCGGGCGGTAGCCGCTCGCCCACTCGTAGTTGTCCAGGAGACTCCAGTGCTGATAGCCGCGCACGTCGATGCCGTCGGAGATCGCCCGGTGCACGCCCTCAAGGGCACCCTGCGTGTAGGCGATCCGGCGGGTGTCGTCACTGGTGGCGATGCCGTTCTCGGTGATCATCAACGGCACCTGCCCCGACAGCTCCCACGCGCTGCGTAGCCCGAGCTCGGCGGCCGGGGGGAAGAACTCCCAGCCGGTCAGTGTGGTCTCCCTCTCCGGGGAAGTGGGCAACGGGCCGTCCGGGCCGATGAAGGTACGGGTGTAGGCCTGTACGCCCAGGAAGTCGTCACCGGCACTGTTCTCCAGGTACCAGAAGTCCCGAGGATAGCCGTACTCCTGGAGCTTCTCGGCGCTGCCTTCCTCCCCGGTCGCATGGAACGCCTGTGTCGCGACGGTCCACCCGGACCGCAGACCGGGTACCGCGGAGAGCACCTCGCGGCTGCGCCGGTGGGACGCGAGCAGCTGGTCGGCCACGTGCAGATCGGGGAACGCCAGACCGTGCGCCACCAGGTTCTTCGCGTCCTCGCCGCCGGCGATCATCGCAGCGATGTTCGGCTCGTTGATGGTGCAGACATAGCGCACGCCCTGCAGGATGGGCAGCACCGTCTCGGTGTAGCGCGCGAACAGATCCGGGGCGTCGCCGGCACGCCAGAATCCGTCCCGTTCGAACCACCGCGGCACGGTGAAGTGCATGAGGGTGACGATCGGCTCGACGCCGTGCTCGAGGCATGTGTCGATCATTCGGCGATAGTGCGCCAGCTCGGCCTTGGAGACCACGCCGCGCTCGGGCTCGATCCGGGACCACTCGATCGAGAACCGGTAGGAGTTCAGCCCGAGGTCCGCGAGGATCTTGATGTCCTCGGCGTAGCGGTGGTAGCTGTCCGCGGCATCGCCGCTCGGCTCGACGATGTGCGTGTCCGGCTCGTGCTCGTGCACCCACCAGTTCGAGTTGATGTTGTTGCCCTCGATCTGGTGGCCGGCGGTGGCGGCGCCCCAGAGGAAGCCGTCGGGGAAGGAAAGCACAGTGCTCCGTTCATCTGATCGTGGCGCCCGGCTCAGCCGGGCGGGGACGGTGCCGTCGGCGTCGCCCCGGTCCTGCATGACATGGGTGGTGTCCTGTCCGCCCGGCCGCCGGAGCGGTCACGGCGACAGGCAGTGACATCTCTGCGTGTTCTCTAGCGGTGGCGGCTCCAGAACGAGGTGAGGATCTCGGCGGTCGCGCCGGGGTTCTCCAGCGCGGGGGAGTGGTCGGCCCCTGGAACCACCGAGTAGGGTGCGCCGAGGCGCTCGGCCATCTCGGCCTGCCAACTCGAGGGCCAGTGCTCGTCGGTCTCGCCCGCACCACGTGCGCGGGGACACCGGTGGCCCCCAACGCGTCCGTGCGGTCGTCGGCGACTTCGAGAATCTCGCCTCCTCCGACAATGCTCAGCGGTGAGGTGTCGAGCAGACGCCGACGGACGAACCGGGTGTCCGGGTCCATCTCCGACTCATCGATCCCGATCCACCGCGGGTTCCCGGCCTCCCACAGTGCCCGGTTGCCCGGTCCCGCGGCGAGCACGCGTTCCCGCAGCTTCCGGTGCGGCCAGCCTCGCGGGCCGGAGCACAGCAGGGTGACGGAGGCGAACAACTCCGGCCGCGCGATGACGGCCGCACGCCCGATCACGCCGCCCAGGCTGTGGCCGAGCAGGTGCACGGGACCGCCGTCGAGCTGCTGCGCGACGGTGACGACGTCGCCCGCCTCGGCGTCCAGTGTGTAGGCCGCAGGGTCCTGGGGGTCGGTCGAATCTGCCTGTCCGACCCGGCTGATCGCCAGCGCGGCCCAGCCGCGCTTGCGCAGGATCGGCAGCAGGCTGCGGAAGTCCTCCTTCGACCCTGTGTATCCGGGCACCAGGAGAACGGTCCCGAGCGGGTCGCCGTCGGGCAGCACGCGTGCGCCCGAGAGTGCCCCGTACGGCATGGCGATCTCGACCGTCTCCACGAAGGGGGCCAGCGTCAGCTCGCCATAGGGAGGGCGCGCGGGCAGAGTGGCCAGCCTGCTCCGGCCGGAGTGCTTGCCGTGGGTATGACCGGGGGTCATGCGGCTCCATGGATACGCGCGGGGTTCGGGATGGCGTCCAACAGGGCGGTCGTGTACTCGTGCTCGGGGTGGCGCATCACCCTCGCCGTCGGACCGGATTCGACCACGCGGCCCTGACTGAGCACGAGGATGTCGTCAGTGATGAGGCGCGCGCTGAGGAGATCGTGGGTGATGTACAGCAGCGAGACTCCCCAACGCTGACGCAAGTCCCGCAGCAGTTGCAGCACGCCGGCGCGCAGTGAGACGTCGAGCATGGAGACCGGCTCGTCGGCAATGATCACCTGCGGGTCGCAGGCGAGCGCCCGGGCGATCACCACGCGTTGACGCTGGCCGCCGGAGAGCTGGTGTGGCAGCTTGGCGGCGAACTCCTCCACCGGCGTCAGTCCCACCGTCTCCAGGAGCTCGAGGACGCGACGTCGGGCGTCGCGGCCCCTGAGCCCAGCGAGGTTGACCACCGGGCGGGTCAGTGCGTACTCCACGGTGTGCAGCGGGTTCAGGGCCGCGTACGGGTCCTGGAAGACCATCTGCATGTCCCGGCGCAGGACGCGCAGCCTGCGGCGGGGAAGATCGCCGACCGAGACGTCCCCGAACCGGATACTGCCGGACGTCGGGCGCTCCACACCCGTGAGCATCTTCGCGATCGTGGACTTACCACTGCCGCTCTGTCCCACCAGGGCCAGGGCGGCACCGGGCTCCAGGGTGAAGGAGACGTCGTCGACGGCCTGGACCGCCGCCGCGCGGCGACGCGGCGGCGGGTAGACCTTCGAGACGTGCTCGACGGTCAGGGCTCGCTCGCCGCGCCGTGCCCCGCCCGTTTCGGCGCCAGGAGTTGCGAACCGGCTCATCGCGTCCTCGCGGGGGCCGCCGGAGACGTGGTCTCGGCCGTCGGCCTGCCCCGGCCCGCGGTCGTGCGCAACGGGATCCCCGTCCGACGCTGATCCGTTCGTGCCCGGATCGTCGCGGTCGACGACGGCACGATCCTCGAGCCCCGGGAGAGTGACGATCTCGGCCCGCGGGTCGGCATAGTGGCCGAGCAGCATGCGGGTGTAGTCGTGCTGTGGCTCGTGGAGGATCCGGCCGCTCGGGGCGTCCTCGACGATCTCGCCGTCGTGCATGACCAGCACGCGCTGGGCCGACTCCAGCACGACGCCGAGGTCGTGGCTGATGAGGACGGCCGTGAACCCTTCGGCACGCTGCAGGTCCCGGATGGTGTCCATCACGGCGTGCTGGACCAGGACGTCCAGCGCCGTGGTCGGCTCGTCGAAGACCATCAGCTGCGGCTCGAGCGAGAGCGCGAGGGCGATCGTGACGCGCTGACGCATGCCACCCGAGAGCTCGTCGGGATACCGCTCGAGCACGGACTCCTCCAGCTCGACCTTGGCCACCAGCTCGCGAGCACGCTCCTCACGTCTGGCGGCCGGGACGTGGCCGTGGGCCGCGAAGATGTCGCGGAAGTGGTTGCGGATCGTGCGCACCGGGTTGAGCGCGTTCATGCCGGACTGGAGCACCATGGCGAAACCGCCGCGACGCTGCACCCGCAGCTCCTCCGCGGACAGCGGCGCGATGTCGCGGCCCTGGAAGAGGATGCGCCCGCCGCTGATGCGCGCCGGCGGTTTCGCCAGCTTGGTGATCGCGAATCCCAGCGTGGACTTGCCCGAACCGGACTCGCCGACCAGGCCGACGAACTCGCCACGTCCGATGTCGAACGAGACGTCCGTCACGGCGTGCGTGGTCGGCGCACCGACCGGTTCGTACACCACCGAGAGATCCTCGACGCGCAGGATCGGATCCGAAACCGTCGTGCTCCTCTGCTCGCTCATCGACCCGTGCTCCCTTCGCGCAGCCGAGGATTACTGATGCCGTCGACGCCGAAGTTGATCAGCGTCAGCGATGTCGCCAGCAGGGCGATGGCGAGACCAGGAGCGAAGAGCAGCGCCCACTGGCCGGACAGCAGCGCGTTGGAATTCTGCGACCAGTAGAGCATCGTGCCCCAGGTAACGATCGAGCTGTCCCCGAGCCCGAGGAACTCCAGGCCCGCCTCGGCGAGGATCGCCGCGGTCGCAGAGCCGAAGAAGCCGCCCGCGATGATCGAGGTCATGTTCGGCAGGATCTCCCGGAAGATGATCCGCGGTGCCCGATCCCCGGAGAACCTGGCAGCCTGGACGAAGTCACGCGACCGGAGCGACCTGGTCTGACTGCGCATCACGCGCGCACCCCAGGCCCAGCCGGTGATCGCGATGACCGCGATGATCACGGCGATGCCGCCGTTCTGGAGGTAGGCGGCGATGACGATCATCAGCGGCAGGCCCGGGATCACCAGGAAGAGGTTGACCACGAAGTTCACGATGTCGGCCGGCAGCCCGGAGATGTATCCCCAGGTCAGGCCGACGAGGACGCCGATGACTGTCGCGATGCCACCGGCACCGAACCCGACCAGCAACGAGATGCGCGCGCCGTAGATGAGCTGGCTGAGCACGTCCTCGCCGGCCGCCGTGGTGCCGAGCCAGTGGGCGCCGGAGGCGTCCATGCTGCGCTCGAAGCTGTTGTCGGTGGGGGAGTAGGGCGCCAGCACGGGTGCGACGAGCGCCATCACCACGAAAACGCCGAGGATGATGACACCGGCTCGTGCTTTGCGGTTGCCCCAGATGGTCCGCCCGGCGCGGGCGAGTGAGACGAACCGCCCCGGTGCCTGCTGCCCCCCGGTTACCGGACCACGTCCACGGTCGGTCAGCGGCTCGGTCGGGTCATGCGTCGTCGCAGAGTTCATCGTCGTGTCCTTGGGTCGAGAACGCCGTACAACAGGTCGACCACGAGATTCGCGACGAGCACGCTGACGGTGATCATGAGGAAGAGGGCCTGCATGAGCGGGTAGTCCTGGCCGAGCACCGCGTTGAAGAGCAGGTAACCGATGCCCGGGTAGCTGAAGACCTGCTCGACGAGGATGGAGCCGCCGACGACGCCCCCCAGGGCCAGACCGAACCCGGTGAGGTTCGGCAGGATCGCGTTCCGCGCGGCGTACCGCAGCGCCACGGTGCGTCCGCGCAGCCCGTTCGCCTCGGCGAAGGTGACGTAGTCGTCGCCGAGAGTGTTGATCATCGCGTTCCGCATGCCGATGATCCACCCGCCGAGGGACGTGACGAACATCGTCAGAGCCGGGAGCGCCGCATGGTAGAGCGCGTCCCCGAGGAACTCCCAGGACAGGTCCGGTACGGCGGTGGCGGAATAGGCGCCGGAGCTGGGGAAGAGGTGCCAGAGGTAGCCCAGCACGAACAGCAGCAGCAGCGCCGTCCAGAAGTACGGGAAGGTGTTGACGAAGGAGCCGCCCACGGTGGGCAGCGCATCCAGCCACGTGCCTCGCCGCCAGGCCGCCAGTACCCCTAGCAGTGTCCCGACGACGAAGGCCAGGACCGTCACCGCGCCGACGAGCACCAGCGTGTACGGCAGGGCCTGGCCGATGAGGGCGGCGACGGGCTCCGGATAGAAGGCGTAGGAGTTGCCGAAGTCGAGGCGGACCACCTGACCCAGGTAGGCGACGTACTGGCTCCACAGGCTTCCGCCCGGGATGCCGAGCTGCGCCTCGATCGCCGCGCGGGTGGCCTCGGTGACCGGTCCGTTCTCACTGAGCCGGGCGATCGCGGCGTCGGTAGGGGACCCGGGCATGAGACGGGGGAGGAGGAAGTTGAGGCTGACGGCCGCCCACAGTGTGAGCAGGAACAGGCCGACCTTCTGCAGCGCGTACCTCACTGGTCACCCGCGCCTTCGACGGGCCGCAGGTGGGTCATGATCAGCAACAGGCTCGATCCCCAGGTCTGCAGCGGGGCGTACGGGTCCTCCTCCGTGGGCCAGCCGGTGAAACGCCCGTCGTTGTACAGGCCCCAGAGCGCTCCGTAGTAGAGCGAGATGACCGGGACCTGGTCGTAGAACTCGTGCTGCAGGCCGGTGATGATCTCCCGCTGCGCTGCCTCGTCGGTGGTGCGGCGGTACTGCTGCAGCAGATCGTCGACGTGGTCGTCACGGAAACGGATGCGGTTGTTCTGCGACGCTTCGCCCACCGGGGCGTAGAACTCCGAGGACAGCAGATTGTTGTAGCCCTGGTACGCGTCGCCTCCACCGGAGGAGTTGATGGCCGTCTCGAAGTCGCCGTTGCTCATCGCGGACTCCTTGGCGGCGGCCTGCGGCGCCTCGATGGTGACCTCGATGCCGATGCGGCGCAGCTGCCGTTGGATCTCCTGGCACGCGCGCAATGCGTCGGTGTACCCGTTGGCCGTCATGATCGAGAAGCTGAACGGCTGCCCGTCGGGTTCGCGCATGGTCGTGCCGTCGTAGCTGAAGCCGGCCTCCTCGAAGGACTCGATGGCGGCCTCGCGATCCTGGGCGATGATGCCGTCGTCCGGGATGACCGGATCGAGCAGATCCTCCTGGTTGGGCAGCAGGAGCCCGGTCTGGCTAGCCACGTCCATGTGGCCCTCGACGGCGACCTCGGCGATGCGCGCCTTGTCCAGGGCTAGGGCGAGGCCACGGCGCACGTCGACGTCGTCGAACGGCTCGACCTCGTGGTTGGGTTGCAGGCTGATCGTGCCGCCCGGCGGGAACCAGTACTTGTTGTGTTCGTTGGCAGCGCCCCAGGTGCCCTCGACGTCGCTCATGAACGAGTACCCGAAATCGAACCCGCGGGTGACCAGATCGACCTCCTTGTTCGCCGCGGGCAGCACCACGTGCTCGATGCGGACGGTGTCGGCCTGCCAGTAGTCGTGGTACTTGTCGAGGCTGTACTGCTGCGGGGTGAAGTTGCCGACGGTGAACGGACCGGTGCCCACCGGGTCCTGGTTGCGCCAGGTGGACGGGTCCTCGACGTCGGCCCAGATGTGCTCCGGCACGATGAGGGTCTTGCCGATGACCGAGACCGCCGGGACGTCCGCGCTTTTGAGGTGAAAGGTCACGGTGTCCCCGTCGGCCTCGACGGATTCGAGGCGGTTCCACGCCCCGTTGAGGTCGATGGCCGGGTTGTTCTTCAGCAGCTGGAAGGTGAACAGGACGTCCTCGGCCGTGAACGGCTCGCCGTCCTGCCACGTCACGTCCGGGCGCAGCTGCATCTCGATGGTCGCCGGATCCGGCTGGGACCAGTCCCGCGCGAGCCAGGGGCTCTGCTCGCCGTCGAGTGGGTTGATCATGATGAGCGGCTCGTAGATGTAGTCGGTGGCCGCCCGGGAGCTGGACAGGTACGGGTTGAAGTTCCGCTCGAAGTTCGGCGACCCGGCGTCGCCGGCCACGAGCAGGGTGTCGTCCCCGATCGAGGGGTCCGGACGGCTGTGGATCTGGACGCTGCACCCGCCGAACGCCAGCCCCACGGCCACCGCGGTGGCCAGTACCAGTCGCCACCTGCGCCGCTTCTGCGTCGTTGCCACGTCGTTCATTCCTTCACGTCGTTGTCTCGGCTTCGTCGGCCGATGCGAGCAATGTATGCGCATACATTGCCATTCGGCAAACGGCCTGCTCGGGCGGGGTGGTGGCCTGCCGTCCGGGCGAGGGAGCGTCAGTCCGCAGGCGGGCAGCTGTCGCGCAGGAGGACCTCGACCGGGAGTTGAAGGCCGCAGGGTGGAAGCTCGGGCTCGCCGAGCCTGCGTAGGAGGACCTCGACGGCACGTTCGCCGAGCGCGGTCATCGGCTGGCGGACCGTCGTCAGCGACGGGTTGGCGTAGCGCCCGGCGTCGATGCCGTCGAAGCCGGTGACCACGCACTGGGTGGGCACGCGCACGCCCACCCGCCGCAGGGCGTCGAGGGCGCCGAGGGCGCTCTGGTCGTTCGCGGCCACCACGGCGCCCGGGCGGCGGACGCGCAGGAAGTCCGCCGTCGCGGCATAGCCGCCCTCGTGAGTGAACTCGGCCGGGCGGCGGTGGACGTCCTCGTCGGCTCCGTCGACGGCCTCACCGAAGCCCGCAGCGCGCGCCTCGGCGTCGGGGGACTGGCGCGGGCCCTCGAGGTAGAGCACTGGGCCCGGGGGCTTGACCTGGAGGACGTGGCGGCTCAGTGCGCGCATCCCCCCGCGGTTGTCGACCTCGACGTGATCGACGCCGCCGGCCCCCGTCCCCGCGAGGACGACGATGGGCAGGCGGCGGGCGGTGCGGGAGACGAGGTCGTCGGAGAGGGTGCGAGCGACGACGGCCAGTCCGTCCACCCGGCCGGCGATGTCGCTGAGCACCATCTCGCGGCTCATCCCCCGGCCTGCGGTGACGGTCAGCGCGTATCCGGCACGCCAGGACGCGACCTCGACGCCCCGCAGCAGTTCGTCGAAGTAGAGATTCGGGGACGTGGGCGTCAGTGCGGCGGCCCGGTCGTCGATGAACGCCACCTCGCCCGAGCGGACCGGTGCGGAGCGCCCTGGTTCGAGATCGTCGTGTCCGGGCAGCAGCAGGCCCAGGACGGAGGTGCGCCGTCCGGCCAGTCCGCGCGCGCTGGCGCTCGGGACGTATCCCAGCTCGCGGACCGCGGCCATGACACGCTCCCGGGTCGCCTCACGGACGGCCTCCGGTTGCCGGAACACACGGGAGACCGTCGCAATCGAGACACCCGCCTGCGCTGCGACGTCGTAGACGGTCGGGGTTTTGACGGACAGGGATACCTCCCGGGCAGGGACCGCAGCACATCGTACGCATCTGCGTCGATGATGGGCCCCGCACCGGCACCGCGCGGCCTCGCGCGCTCAGGGGAACTCATGCGATGACGACGGCGCCCGGGCCGGCCTGCTGGAGGGCCCGGGCGACGGACTCGGGCAGGTCGCTGTCCCCGACCGGAGCCCAGCCCGCCTCCGCGCCGTCGTCGCGCACCCACGCCTGCCCGTCGGTGGCCACCACGCTGACCCCGGTCGCCTCCGCGGTCGCCACCGCCCACTGGGCGAGGGCCCAGCCACGGCGCGCGGGCGCGTCGTCCAGCCCTGCCGGGAGGGTCGTGGCGTCCACGAGGAGGTGGTCCTCGGCCCGTTGTAGGCCGATGTCGACGAAGTCGCGTGCCAGCCGATCGGAGACGGTATCGAGCGCGCCGGCCGCCGACCCGCCGCCGTCGGCCGCCGGATCGAGCCGGCACACCAGGGCGCCGGTCGAGTACCCGGTCAGTGACGACGCGAACGCCCGTCCGCGGGACTCGTGCTGGGCGTAGGCGTCCGGGAACGCCGAACGCTGGACGTCCTGGGCGGCGTCGGTGACCTCGGCAGATTCCCACCCCTCGACGGTGACCAGCACGTCGTAGAACGCGTTGGTCGAGTAGACCGGGTCCATGATCTCCTCGACCGTTCCCCAGCCCTGCGAGGGGCGCTGCTGGAACAGCCCGACGGAATCACGGTCGCCGTAGTCGATGTTCCGCAGCCGCGACTCCTGCATCGCCGTCGCGATGGCGATCGTCACCGCGCGTGCCGGTAGTTCACGCCGCAGGGCGACGGCGCCCATGAGTGCGGCGTTGTCGGCCTGGTCCGGGGCGAGGCCGAGTGTCTCGTCCTCCAGCGGCGCGGTACAGCGGCCGGTCCCCGAATCCGTCGCCGTGAACACGCGCAACGCCAGCACGACGGCGACGACGGTGACGGCGAAGACCACGACGGCGAGCGCCAGTCCGGCGAGGCACCCGCGCCGCGGTCTGCCGCGTTCAGCCATGGAGGGCGGCGTTGAGCTCCACACCACTCCCCGAACGCGGTAGCGCCTCCACGGCGCCGGAGAGGGAGTTGCGGCGGAACAGCAGGCTGTCCACGCCCGAGAGCTGCCGGGCCGCGACCACCGGCGGCTCGTCGAGCTGCCCGCCGTCCGGACGCATCCCGTCGCCCGCCATCACCGAGACCTTGGTGCCGGCGGTCAGATACAGGCCCGCCTCGACCACGCAGTCGGCCCCCAGCGAGATCCCGAGGCCGGCATTGGCGCCGATCAGCGACCGAGGCCCCACGGCGATCCGCTCCTTCCCGCCACCGGAGAGCGTGCCCATGATCGACGCGCCGCCGCCGATGTCGGCGCCGTCGTGGACGACGACGCCCTGGGAGATCCGTCCCTCGACCATGGACCGGCCCAGCGTGCCGGCGTTGTAGTTGACGAACCCCTCGTGCATGACGACCGTGCCCTCGGCCAGGTGGGCACCGAGACGGACGCGGTCGGCGTCCGCGATCCGCACGCCGGTCGGCATGACGTAGTCGACCATCCGGGGGAACTTGTCGACGCCGTGGACGGTGACCGCGCCGTGGCGCGCCTTCAGTCTGGCCCGCGCGGTCTCGAACCCCTCGACGGCGCACGGGCCGGCCGAGGTCCACACGACCGTGGTGAGCACGCCGAAGACGCCGTCGAGGTTGACGGCGTTCGGGGTCACGAGGCGGTGGGAGAGCAGGTGCAGGCGCAGGTAGGCGTCGGCGGCCGAGTCGGGGGCGGCGTCGAGGTCCGCCTCGGTGCGCACCACCTGGGTGCGCACCTCGCGGTCGGGGTCGGTGCGCTCCAGAGCCGTCAGCTCGGCCGGCGCGGTCGCGTCCGCAGGTGCGGCGCCGAGCGCGGGCGAGGGGTACCAGACGTCGAGCGTGTCGCCGGAGGTGGTGAGTGTGGCGAGGCCGAAGGCCCATGCGGTGCGGTCGGTCATGGCTCCAGCCTAAGGCGCGTCAGTGCCGGACCAGGCGCGGCCCGACCACCCGGGCGCCGAGTGCGGTGACCCGGTCGATCAGGCCGCGGTCCGCCGTCGTGACGACCACCTCGTTCAACGGGTCGCCGGACAGGCGGCGCACCTCACTGACGATCGCGTCGTCGCCGCTGCCGGGGGCATCGACGACGTCCACACCGGCCGCCGGACCGACACCGCGGGCGCGTCCCTCGGTCACCAGGACCGCCCGGGGGAACCACGTCTGTCCGGGCAGGCCGACGTCCGACCCGGACAGTCCGCCGGCGCTCACTCCGGCGAGATGGTCACGCAGGGCGGTCGTCGCCCCGGCCCGGTCGGCCCACCACCCGTCCGGCCGCGAACCGACGACGTTCGCCGCGTCGATCACCAGCACCAGGCGGCGCAGCATGCCGCGCAGCTCGCCCAGGGCGTCGCCGAACGCCGGGAGCAGTTCCCGTTCGGTGACCTCGCGCAGCGGTACCCACGCCACCTCGAGACTCTCCGGGTCCGCCACGGAGGGCTCCTGCCGTCCCACGGCCTCGGCGAGCACCGTGGTGTAGGTCCAGTCCGGGTGCACGAGGCTGCGCTGTGCGCGGACCTCGAGCGCCGAGGCGTCCAGGCCGGCCTCCTCGACCGCTTCTCGCACCGCCCCGCGGCGGGCGTCTTCGCCGTCGCCGAGCGCGCCGCCGGGTAGGCCCCAGGTGCCTCCGAAGTGGGACCACAGGGCTCGGTGCTGCAGCACGAGTTCGACGCCGTCGGTGGCGTGGCGCCACAGTAGCAACCCGGCCGCGCCGTTCAGGCCCCAGTGCCGGGACCCGCAGGCGCACTCGACCCACCCGTCCCCGGGCTGGCGATGCACCCGGGCATCGGGCGGCCGCCGGGCAGGCTGGGGCGCACTCACGTCTCCAGCCTCGCACAATCGGTGGTCGCCGCGTCGTCGCCGGCCTGCCGACCGGCGCGCTAGCTCTCGACCGGCTCGATCTGGCAGATGACCGCGCCGGTGCCGACGTTCTGCCCGACCGCGGCCGATATCCCCTGGACCCGGCCGGACCGGTGGGCGAGCAGCGGCTGCTCCATCTTCATCGCCTCGAGGACGACGACGAGATCACCGGCCTCGACGATGTCCCCTTCGTCGACGGCCACCTTCACGATGGTGCCCTGCATCGGTGAGGACAGCGCGGCGCCGTTGCTCGAGGCGCCCGCGCTCTGGCGAGCCGCGGTCCGCCGGACCGGGCGCCGCTGGCCGCCTCGCATGCCACCCGAGATCCCGAGTCCCGCGGGCAGGACCACCTCGAGCCGCTTGCCGCCGACCTCGACCACGACGCGTTCGGTCGCCTCGGGCTCGGCCGCCGGTTCCGGGGAGGCAGCCGTCTCGGCCGGCCTGGTCGACGACAGGGCGCGCACCGTCTCGGCGTAGTCCGTCTCGATCCAGGTCGTATGCACCCGGAAGGAGGCCGCGCCGTCGGCGGCGACGAAGTCCGGCGCGCTCAGGACGGCGGCATGGAACGGCAGCACGGTGGGCATCCCACCGATCTCCGTCTCCTTCAGTGCGCGCCGGGCCCGTTCGATCGCCTGGGCGCGGGTCGCGCCGGTGACGATGATCTTGGCGAGCATCGAGTCGAACGCGCCCGTGACGGCGTCCCCGGCGACCACCCCGGAGTCCACGCGCACGCCCGGGCCGGAGGGCCAGGTCAGCGAGTTGATCGTGCCGGGCGCGGGCATGAACCCGGCGGCCGGGTCCTCGCCATTGATGCGAAGCTCGATGCTGTGCCCGCGGATCTGCGTGCCGTCGTAGCCCAGCTCCTCGCCCGCCGCCAGACGGAGCTGCTCGCGCACCAGGTCGATGCCGGTGACCTCTTCGCTGACCGGGTGCTCGACCTGCAGCCGCGTGTTGACCTCCAGGAAGGAGATGGTCCCGTCTGCGCCGATGAGGAACTCGCAGGTCCCGGCGCCCACATAACCGGCTGCGCGCAGGATCCCCTGGGACGCCTCGACGAGCGCGGTCTCCTGCTCGGCGGTGAGGAACGGCGCCGGAGCCTCCTCGACGAGCTTCTGATGGCGCCGTTGGAGCGAGCAGTCCCGGGTCGAGACGACGACCACGTTGCCGGCCGCATCGGCCAGGCACTGTGTCTCCACGTGCCGGGGGCGGTCCAGGAACCGCTCGACGAAGCACTCGCCGCGTCCGAAGGACGCCGTGGCCTCCCGGACGGCGGACTCGAACAGGTCCGGGATCTCCTCCCGGCTCCGGGCGACCTTCAGGCCACGGCCGCCACCGCCGTAGGCGGCCTTGATCGCCACCGGGAGTCCGTGGGTGTCGGCGAACGCCAGCACCTCGTCGGCGTCGGAGACCGGATCGGGGGTGCCGGGCACGAGCGGAGCCCCGACCTGCTGGGCGATCTGGCGGGCGGTCACCTTGTCGCCGAGGGCGTCGATCGCCTCGGGCGGCGGGCCGATCCACACCAGGCCGGCGTCGAGGACGGCACGGGCGAAGTCGGCGTTCTCCGAGAGGAACCCATAGCCGGGGTGGACCGCGTCCGCGCCGGAGCGGCGCGCGACGTCGAGGATCTTCCCGATGTCGAGGTAGGTCTCCACCGCACGTGCCCCACCGAGCGCGTAGGACTCGTCGCACAGTGTCACGTGCAGGGCGTTCCGGTCCGGGTCCGCATAGACGCCGACGGTCGACAGGCCGGCGTCGGCGCAGGCGCGGGCGACACGGACCGCGATCTCCCCCCGGTTCGCGATGAGCACCTTCTCCAGCGGGCGGGGCGAGGCCGACGCTGTCGAGGTGCTGGGCATGAACAGGCTCCTGAGGTGCGCGAGAAGGGTGGATGCTCGGCCGAGACTATCCACGTCGCGTCCGGGCGGCCCACCTCGACCCTGCCGTTGCGGAGAAGTCTGTCCGAGTGGCTAACCCGGTGGCGCCACCCTTGTGGAGGTCCCACAACACAGGTCGCGCATGCTGCGGCTACGTAGCCGTAGGTTGTAGGAGTGGCACAAATCACGTCGGCGGCCGTCCGTGCGGCACCATGGCCTGGTGGACCACACGACGAGCACGGATCCGCCGAAGCTGCCGCATCCGCTCACCGGGGTGCCGTTCGCCTCGCCGGTGCCGCCGGGCAGCGGCTGGCCGGACGACCCGGCCGATGCGGGCACGCCGGTCGCGCACAGCGCGGACGAGGTGGTCGATCTCGCCCGGTCGGCCGCGGACGTGGCCGAGCTCGACGCCCGGGTCTCGGTCTGCCGCGCCTGTCCGCGGCTGGTGGGCTGGCGCGAGTCGGTCGCCGTCTCGGGCCGGCGGGCGGGCTTCGCCGACCAGCCCTACTGGGGCCGCCCCGGTCCAGGGTTCGGCGACGCACGGCCTCGCCTGCTCGTCGTCGGACTGGCCCCGGCCGCGAACGGGACCAACCGCACGGGCCGGATGTTCACCGGAGACCGCAGCGGTGACTGGCTGTACGCAGCCCTGCACCGCGCCGGTTACGCGAGTCAGCCGACGTCGCGCCATGCCGGCGACGGTCTGGAGCTGACAGGTGCGCGCATCGTGGCGGCGGTGCGCTGTGCGCCGCCCGCCAACAAACCGACTCCGGAGGAACGCCGAACCTGCGGGCACTGGCTGGACCGGGAGCTTGAGCTCGCCGCACCGACGGCGCGGTGCCTGCTCGCCCTCGGCGCGATCGGCTGGGACGCCGCCCTGGCCGCGGCGCGCCGGCTGGGCTGGACGGTGCCGCGCCCGAAGCCGCGCTTCGGGCACGGCGCCGAATCTCACCTGATCACTCCGCAGGGGCGTCGGCTCCGCCTGCTCGGGTCCTACCACGTCAGTCAGCAGAACACCTTCACGGGAAAGCTCACCGAGGAGATGCTCGACGCGGTGCTCGCCCGCACGCGCTGACTGTGGCCGGTCCGACGGAGCTCACGCCCGGGCGAGGAAGACCTCGCTGAGCGCGTTGACCATCTCGGGTGCCAGCCCGAGGGCCTGCATACCCGACAGCCGCGATGCCACCGGGATCGGCGCGGTGAGCAGGCGGTACAACCGGTTCTTCGTCTCGTGCCCGATCCGGGCACGGTCGATGCGGCGGAACAGCTCGGCGTCGACCGGATTGTCGTGCAGGACCGGGGACGGGCCGACATCGACGACCACCCCGGAGGTGAGCGGCACGTCGGGAACGGTGATCGAGCACCGAGCTGCCGGAGCGAGCCGGCCGGCCGTGTCGCCGCGCACAGGGGCTGTGTCGGACGCAGTCTCGAGCCGTGAACCGTCCACCTGCGCACCGCCGATCTCGACCTGCACGACGTTCCCGGCCAGGGCCGGGAACGTCACTGTCCAGGTTCGCCGCCGCGGGAGGACGGACGTCTCGCCCTCCGGCGGCGCGATGCGCAGTCGGCCGGTGGCCTGGTCGAATCGAATGGTCGTCCCGGCGAGCGCACCGCCGGCCGTGTCGTCGTCCTCGACGAGAACGAATTCCCCGTCTGCGCCGACGACGACCACAACCTCGACGTGCTCGGGATTGACCGGCTCGTTGCCGAGCGACCGGGCACCGTCGGTCGGCACGATCGCGCCCGCCGGCGCCAGGACCGGCACGCTCGCCAGGTCCCGGTGCATGACGATCTCCCGGCCGCCGTCGTAGACGAGTTCGGTGAGCAGGTCGACCCAGGTGCCCTCCGGTAGCCAGGTCCGCACCGAACCGAGCTGTGTCACCTCGTCGTGCGGGCTCGTGATCGGGGCGAGCATGACCTCCGAGCCGAACAGGAACTGGTCGGAGCGCTCGTACGCCTCCGTGGTGCCCGGATGGGCATGGTAGAGCGGGCGAACCAGTGGCGTCCCGGACGCCGCGCGGTGGTTCATCGTGTGCAGGTAAGGCACCAGGCGGTGCCGGAGCCGGAGGAAGTCGTCGATCACCCCGCGCACCGGTTCCTCGAAGCTCCACGGCTCCTTCGTCAGGAACGGATTACGTCCCGAATGCAGTCGTAGGACGGGGGAGAAAGTGCCGAGCTGGACCCATCGCGTGGTGAGTTCGTCGTCGCGTACGCCCCCGAAATGCCCGCCGATGTCGTGGCTCCACCAGCCGTACCCGACGTTGGCGGCGGTTGCGGTGAACGCGACCTGGAAGGCGAGTGAGTCCCAGGAGATGACCGTGTCACCGGAGAAGCCGACCGGGTAGCGGTGCGAACCCGGACCGGCGTACCGGGACAGGATCAGGCCACGGCGTTCATCTCGCGCCGAGTCGATGAAATGCAGGTGGTTGAGGACCCACAACGGATCGACCCCCACCAATCGCGTGTGCTCACCCTGCTGCCAGTCGATCCACCAGAAGTCCACGCCCTGGGCCTCGAGATCACGGTGCATGTCCAGGTACGCCTCGGCGAAGCGGGCGTCTGTGATGTCGAACGGGATCGGCGTTCCGTCGGGCTCGCGGCCCAGTGCCCGGGCCATCGCCGGGTACGGGGCCTCGAAGGAACGCACCCCTTCGGCCGGGTGCAGATTGAGCGTGACGCGCATCCCCTGATCGTGCAGCCACGTCAGGAACGCTTCCGGATCAGGGAAGAGCTCCTGGTTCCAGGTGTAACCGGTCCAGCCCACCCCGTGCTCCGGGTCGATCTCGGTCAGGTGCCAGTCCATGTCGATGACGCTCACCGAGATCGGCACCTGTTCCGAGCGGAAGCGCCGGACGACCTCCTGGTAACTCTCGGTCGTGTAGGGATAGAAGCGGCTCCACCAGTTGCCGAGGGCGTACCGCGGCAACACCGGGGGGAGGCCCGAGACGGCGTAGAAGGCCTGCAGTGCGTCGGAGACGTCGCGGCCGTAGGCGAAGACGTACACGTCGAGACGGCCGGGGCGGCGGGTGCCGATCCACTCGCCGTCGAAGAGAAAGGACTCCGAGTCGTCGATCACGGCGATCCCGCGCCGCCCGGCCACGCCCGGACCCAGCGGGACCGCGCCATCGGCGTTGTCGAGCGTTCGGGCGGTGCCGCCCAGGTCGTCCGACGGCTGCCCGTAGCGCCAGACCGCGTCGATCGGGCCGCGGACGGCCACGCTCAGGCCGTTGGCGGAGAAGGGCTGCCGGTCGTAAGTGACACGCAGACGCGCCGTCGTCAGTTCGAGGTGCGTGCCTGCGTCGGAGACCGTGAAGTCCGGGACCGGAAGTCGGCGGTTGATCGCGAAGGTCGAGGCGCGGTCCTCGAACGCCCCGTCGGGGGAGAACTCGAGGCGGATCAACCCGTCGGTCAGCACGGTCAGCCGGTAGTGATCGCCGGCGACGACGGCTTCCGTGCTCGCCACCGGATCCGCGTGCTGTATGCGCATACATTCACGCTACCGCGCCACCGGTGCGTCGGCTGCCTCTCAGCGTTCGCGCCAGAAGTCGGTGATCGCCAGGCCCAGATCGCCGAGCAGCTCCCGCAGCAGAGGCAGGCTCAGGCCCACCACGCCGTGATGGTCGCCCTCGATGCCCCGGACGAACGGGCCGCCGAGCCCGTCGACGGTGAACGCACCGGCCACCCGCAACGGCTCGCCGGTGGCCACGTACGCCTCGATCTCGCCGTCCGTGACGTCGGCGAAGTGCACGGTCGTCGACGACGTGGCTGCCGCTGTCGCGCCGTCGGCCCGGATCAACCAGTGGCCTGTGTGCAGGATGCCGGACCGGCCCCGCATGGAGCGCCAGCGGGCCGTCGCCTCCGCGACGTCGGCCGGCTTGCCGACCACGGCGCGCTCGCCGTCGGCGGCGGTCATCTCGAGCATGGAGTCGCAGCCGACGGTCACGGTCGGTGCCGTGCCGTCGACGGTCGGCGCGCGGCCGCGCACGTCCTCGGCCTTGGCACGCGCCAGGAGCAGGACCTGGTCGGCGGCCGGGACAGGCCCCGAGCCCGCGGCCTCGGCCGCGGCGGCGGCGCGGGCGAGGACGGCCGGCTCGTCGACGTCGGAGACGGCCACCTGCGGATCCAGGCCGGCGCTGCGGAGCGTCGCCAGCCGTGCGGGTGAGGCGGAGGCGAGCAGCAGGACGGGTGCGCTCATCCGGCCAACGCCTGCCGCAGCACGTCGAGACCGACCGAGCCCAGGTCGAGCGCGCGCCGGTGGAAGGCCTTGAGGTCGAACGTCTCACCGCGGGACTCGGCGTCGGCGCGGGCGCTGTCGCGGATCTCCTCCCACAGGCGTTGGCCGATCTTGTAGCTCGGCGCCTGGCCGGGCCAGCCGAGATAGCGATCGAGCTCGAACCGCAGGAAGCCCTCGGCCATGTTCGCGTTCGCCGCCAGGAACGGCCACGCCTTGTCCGCGTCCCAGATCCCGCCGCCCCACTGCTGCGGTGCCGGCTTGCCCAGGTGGACACCGATGTCGAGGACCACGCGGGCGGCCCGCAGCCGCTGGCCGTCCAGCATGCCCATCCGGTCGCCCGGGTCGTCGAGGAATCCGAGGTCGGCCATGAGGCGTTCGGCGTACAACGCCCAGCCCTCGCCGTGCCCCGAGACCCAGGAGGCGAGGCGGCGCCAGAGGTTGAGCAGCTCGGAGCGATAGACCGTCTGCCCCACCTGCAGGTGATGGCCCGGCACGCCCTCGTGATAGACGGTGGTCTTCTCGCGCCAGGTGGCGAACTCGGTGACGCCCGGCGGGACCGACCACCACATCCGGCCCGGCCGCGAGAAGTCCGCGCTCGGCCCGGTGTAGTAGATGCCGCCGGTCTGCGTCGGGGCGATCCGGCACTCCAGGCGCCGGACCGGGTCTGGGATGTCGAACCGGGTGCCGGCCAGCGCCGCGACGGCCTCGTCCGACGTCGTCTGCATCCACGCACGGAGCGCGTCCGTGCCGTGCAGCATGCGGCTGCGATCCTGGTCCAGACGCGCCATCGCCTCCGTGATGTCGGTGCCGGACCCGTACAGGTCGTCCGCGACCTGCTGCTGCTCCGCGACGATCCGTTCCAACTCGGCCAGACCCCACTCGTACGTCTCGTCGAGATCGACAACGGCGCCGAGGAAGTACCGGGACCACAGCTCGTATCGCTCGCGGTCCGCGGCGTCCTGCCGCGGTGCGTCCGGAGCCAGCTCCTCGCTCAGCACGCAGGCGAGATCGGCGTAGGCCTGACGGGCGTCGGCGGCGCCGCGCGCGAGGTCCGCGGCGAGCGACGGCGGTGGCACGTTGCCGTCGGGACGCGCCTGAGTCGTGAACGCGGTGAAGAACGAGGAGTCGGCGTCGGCGAGTTCCTCCGCCTGGTGCAGGCACGCCCGCACCTGCCGCAACGGCGCGACGTGTCCCGCGCGGCGGGCAGCGCGCAGGGAGGTGGCGTAGCCCTCGAGTGCGGCCGGCACCGCGGCCAGACGCGCGGCGATCGTCGCCCAGTCCTCCGCGGTGTCCGTGGGCATGAGGTCGAAGACCTCGCGGACGGACTGGAGCGGTGAGGCGATGACGTTGAGCTCGCGCTGCAGCTCGCCGGCCTCCGCGAGCTCGATGAGCAGGCCGAGTCGTTCCCGCATGGCAGCGTGGGTGACCACGTCGACGTCGTCCACCGGCGGGGTGTGCGACAGGCGGCGGACGGTCTCCCGGTGCAGCTCCGTCTGGGCGGCGATGCCGTCCGGGGAGAGGTCCGGCAGCTCGTGGTCGTGACCGGGCAGGCCCAGTTCGGTGGCGGTGAGGGGATCGAGTGCCGCCAGGCGTTCGACGTATGCATCCGCGACGGCGTCGGTCGGTGTGCTGGCGCGCGCGGACATCTGGCTCACGCGCCGAGCCTAGCGCCGTGACCTGGACATGCACGCGACATGCGCCCACACGCCGGCCTCGGGGATGTGTGACGGCGGCCGGTACCGGCTGGCCGCGGTGGCGACGATCGGTCGCCCGGGTGAGACTGACGGTGACCGTTCGAGGGGGAGCACATGGTGAGCGACAGCCTGATCAGCCAGGTCCATGAGGGTATGTCGGTCCGTGACGCCGATGGTGCGGACGTGGGCACCGTGCGCGAGGTACGGATGGGAGATCCCAAGGCCGCGACGCCGGCCGGGCAGGAGCCGCGCCAGGGGTTCTTCGGTGCCGTCGCCGAGGCGCTCGTCGGGAGCGATCTGCCGGAGCAGGCGCGTGAGCACCTGGCCCGCACGGGGTACGTGCGCGTCGACGCCCACGGCCCGTTCAGCGGCAGCCGGTATGTCGCCGGTGATGAGATCGCCGCGGTCGACGGCGAGACGGTGGGCCTTGCGGTCCCCGAGGAGCGGTTGTTGCGCTGACCGCGCATACGGACCGGTGGCGTGGCATGGCGTGGCAGGGCACCCAGGGCAGGGCAGGGAAAGGGCCTGGCCGGCCTCGATGCTCGCCTACTTGATGGCACCCATGGACAGCCCGCGCACGAGCTGCTTCTGCGCGATCCATCCGGCCAGGATCACCGGGAGGGAGGCCAGGATCGCGGCGGCGGACAGCCGCGCCAGGAACAGGCCCTCACTGGTCATCGTCGAGGTGATGAACAGCGGCACGGTCGCAGCGCGGGAGGCCGTGAGGTTCAACGCGAAGAAGAACTCGTTCCACGCGAAGATCACGCAGATCAGCGCTGTCGCGGCGATCCCCGGCGCCACCATGGGCAGCAGGACCGACCGCAGGGTGCGCATCAGTCCGGCGCCGTCCATCGAGGCCGCCTCCAGCACTTCGACCGGGATCTCCTGGAAGAACGAGCGCATCATCCACACCGCGATGGGCAGGTTCATCGCGGTGTACAGCACCACCAGGGTCCAGATGTTGTCGAGCACCCGCAGCTGCCCGGCGATGACGTAGATCGGCACGATGACGGCGACGACCGGGAGCATCTTGGTGGAGATGAAGAAGAACAGCACGTCGCTCACGCGCTTGACCGGCCGGATCGACAACGCGTACGAGGCCGGGATCCCGAGCAGGAGCACCAGTAGCGTGGAGACCCCGGTCGCGATCGCCGAGTTGCCGACGTAGACCGCCGACCCGCCCTCGATGACGGCGCGGAACTGATCGAGTGTGGGCGTGAACACCCACGTCGGCGGGCTGGAGGACGCCTGGTTCTCCTGCTTGAACGCGGTCATCGCCAACCACAGGACGGGGAAGAAGAACGCCAGGGCGAGCAACCACGTCACGGTGGTCAGCGCCACGCCCACGCCGCGGCGACGTGGTCCGGTGTACGTCTGTGCGGACATGGTCACTCCCTCACGTCGAAGCTGCGGAAGATGAGGCGCAGTGCCAGCGTCGCCACGATGATGGTGGCGATGACGACGACGACGCCCATCGCCGCGGCCTGACCGATGTCGAAGCCGAGGAAGGCGCGTTGGTAGATGTAGAAGGGCAGGTTGGCGCTCTCGGTGCCCGGCCCGCCGGCCGTCATGATGTAGATCTGGTCGAACGTGTTGACCACGTAGATGATCCCCAGCAGCACCCCGAGCTCGATGTAGCGCCGCAGCTGCGGCAGCGTGATCGAGACGAAGGTGCGCCACCAGCCGGCGCCGTCCATCGCGGCCGCCTCGAGGACGTCGCGCGGCTGGGCCTGCAGGCCGGCGAGCACGAGCAGCATCATGAACGGCGTCCACTGCCAGACCAGCGCCATGAGGATGGAGACCACCGGGTAGGTCGAGGTCCAGTCGACGGAGGGGATCCCCACGAGCGAGAGCGTCCAGTTCAGCAGGCCGTAAGTCGGGTTGAGCATCGCCACCGACCACAGCACTGAACTGGCCACCGGCATGAGCAGGAACGGGGTGATGAGCAGCGTGCGGGCGAGGCCGCGCCCGGCGAACGGCCGGTCCAGCAACAGCGCGAGCAGGATCCCGAGCAGCATCGCCACCAGCACGCAGCCGAGGGTGATCACCACGGAGTTCGCCGCCGCCTGCCGGAAGGTCGCGTCCTGGGCGATCCGGACATAGTTGTCGAACCCGACGAAGAGGTCCGACTCGGGCCGCAGCAGGTTCCGTGAGCGCAGCGAATACCAGATCGTCACCAGGAACGGCACCTGGGTCACCACGATGGTGAAGATCAGCGCCGGCAGCAGCGGCGCCCGCCGGCGCCATCCCTCGGCGCGCGCCACCGCTCGGGCGTCCTGCGGGGAACGGGTGTGCGCCGGTGTCGCGACCGCCGCGGTCATCGTGACCCTCCTGCCTCGTCCTGGTAGGTCTCCGCGACCGCCTCCGCGTACAGCTGCGACTGGGCGAGAGCTTCCTCGACGCTGCGTTGGCCCGCGATCGCGGCGGACATCTGCTGGCCTACCCGCGTACCGAGATCCTGGAACTCGGGAATGCCGAGGAACTGGATGCCCGGGTAGGGGACCGGGGCGGCCATGGTGTTGTCCTGGGTCGCCTCCTCCATGGCCTGCAGGGTCTCCTCGGCGTAGGCGGAGGAGACCTCGGCGTACTCGGGGATCTCGTAGGTGGACAGGCGGCTCCCGGGCGGCACGCGCTCCCAGCCCAGTTCCTCGCCCACCAGGCGCATGTAGTCCGGATGGGTCATCCAGGAGATGAACTCCCAGGCGGCGTCCTTGCGTTCGGACGTCGTCGGGATGGCCAGTGACCAGCTGTACAGCCAGCCGCTCGCCTCCGTCTGCGCCACGGGCGCCGGCGCGTACCCCACGTCGCCGGCCACGGTCGAGGCGTTCGGGTCCTCGACGGAGGAGACCATCGACGTCGCGTCGTACCACATGGCCGCCTGCCCCTGGGTGAAGCGGGTCAGGCAGTCGCCGAAGCCGGCCGTCGCCGCGCCCGGCTCGCCGTACTGCCGGACGGTATCGACGTACATCTCGACCGCCTCGCGGACCTCGGGCGAGTCGAGCCGGGCGTTCCAGTCCTCGTCGAACCACTGCCCGCCGTAGGTGTTGATCACCGTCGACATCGGAGCCATGTTCTCGCCCCACCCGGCCAGGCCGCGCAGGCAGATGCCGGCGAAGTCGTCGCCCTCGTCCAACTCGGCCGCGAGCTCACGGACCTGGTCCCAGGTCGGCCGCTGCGGCATCTCGATCCCGCGCTCGTCGAAGATGTCCTCGCGGTAGGCCAGGAAGGAGGACTCGCCGTAGAAGGGGACGGAGTAGAGGTCACCGTCGTACGAGAGCGCCTCGCGCACGCTCGGGACGAAGTCCTCCGGCGCGTACCCCTCGGTGGCGTCGGCGTAGGGCTGGAGGTTCTCGATCCAGCCGTTCTCCGCCCACATCTGCGTCTCGTAGTTGGAGATCATCACGACGTCGAACTCGCCGCCGCCGGTGGCCACCGATGCGGTGATCTTCGCGCGGGCCTCGTTCTCCGGCAGTGAGACGAACCGCACGTCGATGCCGGGATGGTCAGCACGGAAGTGATCCTGCAGCGCGATGGCGTCCTGCATCTGCGGGTTGGAGACGATCGCGACGACGATCTGCTCGCCGTCCGTGTTGCCGGGCAGTGCTCCGGCGCCGGCACATCCGGCCAGGGCGGTGGCCGCGGAGAGGGCGAGGGCCACGGCCGTGCGTCGACGGCGTCTGCTCCCGGAGGTGCCGTCCGTCGGGCGGCGACCGGGTGGAGTGGGCATGCGGCCTCCTTCCGGTCAGGGCCTCGTCATCGAGGCACCGGACAACGCTGGGTGGCGGAAGGGGCGCCGGTTGCGAGACTAGCAGCGGTTCCGGCGTGCCAAGGCGCCGGTGGTGACGCTAACAGGCCGCGCCGCGCGCCGGTAGGGCCCGTTCCGGGCGCCGGAAGCCGCGACGGCTCAGGCGGTGAGGAGGCGCTCGACGGTCCGGTGGGCACCGTCGCGATGCAACGATTCCAGTGCTTCGCGGTACGTCGTGGTGAACCGCTCGTCCTCGATGAGGTCACCGAAGACCTCACGATCGCGCAGGAAGGCCAGCGGGTCCTCGCGCTGGGCGAGTGCCGCGGCGTGCAGCCGCTCGGCGAGCCGGTCGACGATCTCGATCGGCTCGCCCTGCTCGTCCACGCCCTCGTCGTAGCGCGCCCAGCCGGCCACGACGGTGGCCGCCCGGACGATCTCGCCGTCGGTGGCGAGGTTGTGGCGCACTACCGGCAGCAGCCACTTGGGGATGCGGTCGGAGGACTCGGCGCACAGGCGTGCCAGGGTGTCGCGCACGTGCGGGTTGGCGAACCGCTCGATCAGGGTGCGTTTGTAGTCGTCCAGGTCGATGCCCGGGACCGGTTGCAGCGTGGTCGTGGCCTCGCGGTCCATGTAGTCGAGGAGGAAGCGGGCGAAGACCTCGTCCTGGGCGACCTCGTGCGCGTACCGGTATCCGCTGAGGCGGCCGAGGTAGCACAGCGCCTGGTGGCTGGCGTTGAGCAGCCGCAGCTTCATCAGCTCGTACGGCTCGACGTCGTCGACGATCTGCACCCCGGTGTCCTCGTAGGACGGACGGGAGGAGGCGAAGCGGTCCTCGAGCACCCACTGGGTGAAGGGCTCTGCCACCACGGGCCAGGCGTCCTCGATCCCGAAGCGCTCGGCCACCATCGCGCGATCCTGCTCGGAGGTGACCGGGGTGATGCGGTCGACCATCGAGTTCGGGAACGGGACATGCTCGGTGATCCACGCGGCCAGCTCCGGATCCTTCAGCCGCGCGAAGGCGGTGAACACCTGGCGGGCGACGTCCCCGTTGCCCTGGATGTTGTCGCAGCTCATCACGGTCACCGGGGCCACGCCCCGGTCGCGGCGGCGGCGCAGCGCCTCGGTGATGAGCCCGAAGGAGGTGGCGGGGACCGCGCCGTCGGCGAGGTCGGCGACGACGGCGGGGTTCGCGGCGTCGAACTCGCCGGTGACGTGGTGGATGTTGTACCCGCCCTCGGTCACGGTCAGGGAGATGATGCGCACCTCGGGCGCGGCCATCTTCTCGATGACGGCCTCGGGGTCGTCCGGGGCCAGCAGGTACTCGATGATCGAGCCGATCACACGGGGCTCGAACGTGCCGTCCGGGTGCTTGAGCACGAGGGTGTACAGGCCGTCCTGCGCGCGCAGGGCGTCGCGCATCCGGGCGTCACCGGGCAGGACACCGACACCGCAGATCGCCCAGTCCAGCGCCTCGCCCTCGTTCATCAGCCGGTCGAGGTACATCGCCTGGTGGGCGCGGTGGAAT
Source organism: Georgenia deserti (assembly GCF_042680605.1). Taxonomy (NCBI): domain Bacteria; kingdom Bacillati; phylum Actinomycetota; class Actinomycetes; order Allobogoriellales; family Allobogoriellaceae; genus Georgenia; species Georgenia deserti. The sequence continues at coordinate 135,235 of NZ_JBHUEE010000002.1, read as the reverse complement.
CCGCCGACACCGACGTGGACGATCCCGGCCCGCAGCCGGCTGCGGTCGTAGGAGGGGACGGCGACCGTGCCCTCCAGCCGGGGGAGGTTCTCCTCGTTCAGTGCGGTCATCTCGCCTGCCTGTCCGTCGCGACCCGTGAGACGGGACGGACGCTACCAGCGCGACCCGGGGCCTCCCGCCGCGGCTCCAACACCTGGTCAGGGGTGGGCGGACCACCGCCAGGACCCCGTGCCGGGCTGCGGGGCGAGCCCCAGCCGGCGGCCGTGGTCGGTCCATCGGCTCATCACGGACGGCGCGTACTCGTCCGGGATGCCGCCGAGCTCGTCGCTGCGCGTCCGCGCCGCCACGATGCCGGCCACGAGTGCGGCGAGCTCGACCTCGTCGGGCCGGCCGTGCACCACGCGGACGGCCGGTGCACCGCCCGCCTGCGTCGCCGGACCGGCCGGATCCAGTCCGCCCAGGGCGGTGGCGACGACGTCGTCGTGACCGCCCCCGGACCACTCGGCAGGCGAGCCGGCCGAGACCGGCCGCTCGTCGGCGTCCATCAGTGTCACGGTGCCTCCTTGTCGGCCTGTGCCTCCCGGGACTCGGTCCCACCGCTCCGGGCGGCTTCCGTGCTCAGTCCGCTCCTCACAGTGGGATGTTCCCGTGCTTCTTGGCGGGCAACGACGCGCGCTTGGTGCGCAGCGCCCGCAGTGCCTTGGTGACCTGCAGCCGCGTCTCGGACGGGGCGATCACGCCGTCGACGTACCCGCGCTCGGCGGCGTCCCACGGGTTGACGAGGGCCTCCTCGTACTCGGCGACGAGCCGCGCGCGCTCGCCCTCGACGTCCCCACCCTCGTCGGCGACCTTCTTCAGTGCGCCGCGCTGGAGGATGTTCACCGCACCGGAGGAGCCCATGACCGCGATCTGAGCCGTGGGCCAGGCGAGGTTGACGTCGGCGCCGAGCTGTTTCGACCCCATGACGATGTAGGCGCCGCCGTAGGCCTTGCGGGTGATGACGGTGACCAGCGGGACCGTGGCCTCGGCGTAGGCGAAGATGAGCTTCGCGCCGCGCCGGATGATGCCGTTCCACTCCTGGTCCGTGCCCGGCAGGAAGCCCGGGACGTCGACGAACGTCAGCACCGGGACGTTGAACGCATCGCACGTGCGCACAAACCGCGCTGCCTTCTCCGAGGCGCTGATGTCCAGCGTCCCCGCCATCTGCAGCGGCTGGTTCGCGATGATGCCCACCGGGCGGCCCTCGACGTGACCGAAGGCGGTGATGATGTTGGCGGCGTACCCGGGCTGGACCTCGAGGATCTCGCCGTCGTCGACGACGTGCTCGACGACCGTGCGCATGTCGTAGGGCTGGTTGTCCGAGTCCGGCACGAGGGTGTCCAGCTCCTCGTCGGACTCGGTCACCTCGGCCGGCACGTCGTGGGGCCAGTTCGGCGGGTCGGAGAGGTTGTTCGCCGGCAGGTAGGAGAGCAGGGCACGGACGTAGTCGATCGCGTCGTCCTCGTCAGCGGCCTGGTAGTGGGCGACGCCCGAACGCTGATGGTGCGTGGCGGCTCCGCCGAGCTCCTCGAACGTCACGTCCTCGCCGGTGACCGTCTTGATGACGTCCGGTCCGGTGATGAACATGTTGGAGGTGCCCTCGGCCATGACCACGAAGTCGGTCAGCGCGGGGGAGTAGACCGCCCCGCCGGCGCTCGGGCCGAGGATGAGCGAGATCTGCGGGACCACCCCCGAGGCTGCGACGTTGCGGCGGAAGATCTCGGCGAACTGGGTCAACGCCGCGACGCCTTCCTGGATCCGCGCACCACCGCCGTCGGAGATGCCGATGAGGGGGACGCCGGTACGAAGCGCCATGTCCTGGACCTTGGTGATCTTCCTCCCGTGCGTCTCGCCCAGGGAGCCGCCGAAGACGGTGAAGTCCTGCGAGTAGACGCAGACCTGCCGTCCGTCGACGGTGCCGTATCCGACGACGACGCCGTCTCCGGGGATCCGGCGTTTGTCCAGCCCGAAGTTCGTCGAGTGGTGGGTGGCGAACGCGTCCAGCTCGACGAACGAGTCGGGGTCGAGCAGGGCCTCGATGCGCTCGCGGGCGGACTTCTTGCCGCGCCCGTGCTGCTTGTCGATCGCGGCCTGCGCCGGGGCGGTCAGACCCGTGGCCACCCGCTCGGCCAGGTCGGCGAGCTTGGCCGCCGTGGAGGAGGTGGGCGCCGCGGTCGTCGCAGCGTCTGCCGCCGCCGCGGTGGCGTCGGCAGGCGGCGTCGGGGTGGACGGGGTCGGGCTGGCTGGTTGCTCGGCGCGGGGCCGGTCGGTGTTCGGCGCGGTCACGGACGTCAGCGTAGTTGTCGCATGTCCACCGATCGCTGCGGGAGCCAGGCGTGTTACCGGGGTCACTGTTGTGGAGAGCCGACAAACCGCGACCCTAGACTGACCGGGTGCGAGAGGGCGGACACCGGTGAGTGGCCTGTTCTCCGGATGGCCCTATCCGGTCGCCGTCGCCGCGCTCTTCGCCATCGCCTTCCTCCGCGGCGGCCTGACCTACCTGCTCGGTCGCGCGGTCGAACTCGGCGCGGCCCGCACGCGGGTGGCGCGGCTCATGCGCACCCCGGCGTACCGGCGCGCCCGCCGGGCCGTGAGCCGCTGGGGCGCGCCCGTCGTCAGCATCTCCTTCCTCACCGTCGGGTTCCAGACGCTGGTCAACGTGGCGGCCGGGGTCGCCCAGATGCCCCGCCGGCGGTACGTCCCGGCGCTGGCCGTGGGGGCGCTGCTGTGGGCCTTCCTCTATGCGACCGTCGGATTCGTCGCGTTCGCCGCGGTCAGCGCACTCTATGACCGGTCCCCGGCGCTCGCGCTCGGGGCGTCGGGGGTGGCGGTCGGTGTGCTGGGCTGGTTCGTGCTGGCACAGGTGCGCTCCGCTCGCCGCGACCCTGACCCATCCGTGTCCGCCGGTGAGGAGCCGGTGGGCGAGTAGGGCCGATCGGGGTAGGAGAGGGGCAGGTCGGGGAGCGGGTAGGAGAACGGGACAGCAGGTGAAAGAGTGCTACCCGTGGACAGTCCGTTCGCCCGCGTGGTGCGCCTGGGGCGCACCGGCTCGACCAACGCCGACCTGCGCGCGGCGGCGCTCGCCGACCCACCCGCCTGGCCGCACGGCGCCGTCCTCGTCGCCGATCACCAGGATGCCGGCCGAGGCCGGGCCGGCCGGACGTGGCAGACGCCCGCCGGGACGGCGCTGACGGCCTCCGTGCTGCTGCGGCCGGGCGTGCCGGCCGAGACGTTCGGGTGGTTGCCGCTCCTCGTCGGTCTGGCCGTTCAACGCGCCACCTCGGCGTTGGTCCCCGGAGCCGGCGTCTCGGTCAAGTGGCCCAACGACGTCGTGGCCGCCGGCGCCGGTGACGACGACGTCGAAGGTTGGGGCCACGTCCGCAAACTGGCCGGCATCCTCGTCGAGGTGCTCCCGACGCCGCCCCCGGCCGCCGTCGCCGGCATCGGGGTCAACGTCGCCCAGTCCGCGGGGGAGCTGCCGGTGCCGTGGGCGACGTCGCTGCGGCTGCTCGGCAGCCGGGCCGAGGTGCCCGAGGTGCTGGACGCGGTCGGCGGCGAGCTCATGCCGCTGCTGCGGCGATGGTCCGCGGCGGGCGGCGACGTCGAGACCGCCGGCCTGCACGCGGAGGTCTCCGCGGCCTGCACGACTCTGGGGACCGACGTGCGCGTCGATCTGCCCGGCGGGTCGGGACCGTCGGGCCGCGCCGTCGGGCTGGACCGGAACGGCCACCTGCTGGTCGACACCGGCGAGGCGGTGACCGCCGTCGCCGCGGGCGACGTGCACCATCTCCGTGCGGCCGGCTGAGACCCCGCCGGATCCGCTCGGCGGGCTCCCTGACTGCGTCCAGCCGGCTCCCAGTGGCCAGCACTACCCTCGAGGTGTGAGCGAGAGTCCGGCACGTCATCCCTGGGACGGCGAGGTCACCGTCGACGACCACACCGACCCGGGTGGCGCCTCCACGGCCGATCCCGGTGTGGACGACATCGGTGAGGCCTCGGGCGCGGACGATTCCTCCGTGCGCGGATCCGTCGAGCAGCTCCTCGGCGGCTCCCGCCGGTACACCATCGTCGAGCTTGCCGAGAAAGCGGGCGTCAGTGTCGACTTCGCCCGGACGTTCTGGAAGGCCATGGGCTTTCCGAACGTCAAGGACGATGCGGTCGCCTTCGGCGACATCGACGTCAACGCCCTGCGCGTCATGGGCCAGCTCATCTCCGATGAGCGCATCGACACGACGACGGCGATCTCGTTGCTGCGTGCCCAGTCGCACACCACGGACCGGCTGGTGCTGTGGCAGACCGAGGCCCTGGTGGACGGGATCGCCCGTCAGCTCGGGCTCGACGACGTCTCCGCCCGCCTGGTCGTCCTCGACCGGCTGCCGGAGATGGTCGACGTCCTGCAGTCCCAGCTGACCTACTCCTGGCGGCGCCAGCTCGCCGCGCTCATGGTGCGCACCGAGGCCGAGGTCACCGGGACGGGCCGGCCGGACACGGATCCGTTCCACATGCCGCTTACCCGGGCCGTCGGGTTCGTCGACATGGTCGCCTACACGCGCCGCTCGACCGAGCTCGGCTCGCAGGCACTCGCGGACCTGGTGCAGACCTTCGAATACACCTCGCGCGACGTCATCACCACACACGGTGCGCGGGTGGTCAAGACCATCGGCGACGCGATCCTGTTCGTCGCCGACGAGCTGACCACCGCCGCCGACGTCGCCAGCGACCTGCTCGCGGCGCTCCAGCGCAAGGAGAACATGCTGCCGGTGCGAGCCTCCGTCGTATGGGGCGGGGTCATTTCCCGGCACGGTGACATCTTCGGCCCCACTGTGAACCTCGCCTCCCGGCTCGTCGACGTCGCCCCGGCCGGCTCGATCCTCATGGACGCGGCCAGCGCGCAGACCCTGGCGCGGACGTCGGCGGCCGGGAGATTCACGATGGTCCCGCGCGCGGTCGCGGAGCTGCAGGGGCTCGGTCAGGTCTCGCCGATCGAACTGCGGCGACTGCCCCGGTGACCTGAGCGGCGCGCCACCGCCCGGGGAGCGCGGCCATGGCGCGGGCAGGGCGGCCACCAGCGGCGATGGCACCCTCCGCACGCAATCATGGCGATGTTTGACCTGCTCTTGAGAATCTGGCTTAGACTCGCCGCGTGACCAATGTGCTGCTCGTCGAGGACGATCCCGCCATCGCGGAGCCCCTGGCTCGGGCGCTCGGGCGCGAGGGCTACGACGTCCGTCCCCACGGCACCGGTAAGGGGGCCATCGAGGATCTCGCCGGCGGTGTCGATCTCGTCGTCCTGGACCTGGGCCTGCCCGACATGGACGGCCTCGACGTGGCGCGCCACATCCGGGGCCAGGGCATGTCGGTGCCGATCCTCGTGCTGACGGCGCGCGCGGACGAGGTCGATCTCGTCGTCGGTCTGGACGCCGGCGCCGACGACTACGTGACCAAGCCGTTCCGGCTCGCCGAACTCCTCGCCCGCGTCCGCGCGCTGCTGCGCCGGGCCGGCGGTGACGTGACGGAGGACGACGAGCTGTCCGCGAAGGACGTGCGGGTGGACGTCGCCGCCCACCGTGCCTTCCGCGGCAACCGCGAGATGCACCTGACCGCGAAGGAGTTCGACCTGCTGCGGGTGCTCGTGCGCGACGCCGGGTCGGTGGTCAGCCGCGAGACCCTCATGCGGGAGGTGTGGGGCACCGACCCGACCGGCTCGACCAAGACCCTCGACATGCACGTGTCCTGGTTGCGCCGCAAGCTCGGCGACGACGCCAACGACCCGAAGTACATCACCACGGTCCGCGGGATGGGGTTCCGCTTCGAGTCCACCAGCGCCGACGGGTAGCGCGCCGTGCGCCGTCGCGCCGTTCAGATGATCACCGTCGCGGTCACCGTGGCGGTGCTCATCCTCGGCGTCCCGATCGCCGTCTTCGGCGGCTTCATCGTCTGGGAGAACGAGAACGCCACGCTGGACCTGCGGGTCTCCTCCCTCGGGCGTTCCGTGGAGCGTCGGATCAACCTGCCCGAGGACCTCGACTCCTCGATGCTCGAACCGTGGGTCGGCGGCGGGGGGCAGCCCCCGGCCTCGATCATCGTGCGCGGCCCGGACGGCTCCGAGTACCGCGCCGGGCCCGCCATCGACGGGCGAGTGCTCTACTCCTCGCAGATCACCCCCTCCGGCGCCACGGTCCGCATGGAGATCGACGCCGCGGCGGTGCAGTGGCGCGTCGTCCAGGTGGTGATCCTCGTCGTCGCCGGCGCGGCGATCGCCCTCGCCGTCGGCGTCGTGGTGGCGCGCCGCCAGGCGCGCGCGCTCTCGGCACCCCTGATCTACCTGGCCGCCTCCGCGGAGCAGCTGGGCTCCGGTCAGGCGCGGCCCCGGTGGGAGACCTCCGGGATCGAGGAGATCGACCTGGTGGCGGCGGAGCTGGTGCGCAGTGCCGACCGGATGGCCGGGCGCCTGGCCGCGGAGCGGCAGTTCGCCGCGGACGCCTCGCACCAGCTGCGCACCCCGTTGACGGCGCTGTCGATGCGGCTGGAGGAGATCCTGGCGCTGGCCGAGCAGGAGGAGGTCCGGGAGGAGGCCCGGGTTTCGCTCGAGCAGGTCGAACGGCTCACCGGCGTGGTCGAAGATCTCCTCAAGTCCTCACGGTCCGGGTCCGGCGGGACCACCGAGGCCGTCCACCTCGACGAGGTGTTCGCCCAGCAGGAGGAGGAATGGGCGCCGGCGTTCGCGCGGGCCGGCCGGCCGCTGGTGTTCGAGGACGCCGCGAAGATCTCGGTGCTCGCCACCCCAGGATCGCTCGCACAGGTCCTCGCGACCCTCATCGAGAACTCGCTGAAGTACGGCGACGGCACCACGACCGTGCGGGCCCGGGCGTCCGGGAAGGGCAAGAACAGCGGCGTGTTCATCGACGTGCTGGACGAGGGGGAGGGCGTCAGCGACGAGGTGGCGCCGGACATCTTCACCAAGCACGTCTCGGGCGGCTCCGGGACCGGCATCGGGCTCGCGCTCGCCAAGGACCTCGTCGCCGCCGACGGCGGGCGCCTGGAGCTCAGCCAACGCCGTCCGCCGATCTTCACGGTCTTTCTCAACGCGCTCCCGGCCAGTCTCGACCCGGATGTGGTGCTACCGCAGGGCGGACTGGTCACGGTCGGGCGGCGGCGCCGGCGGCGGTGAGCGTGAGCGGACCGAGGAGCGCGTGGACACGTCCGGTGTGGCACGTCTTCGCCGTCCTGGCGGCCGTCCATCTCGCCGCCCAGCTCGCCGACCGGTCCGCCCTGGCCGACCTCACCCAGGTGCTGCTCATGCCGGCACTGGCCCTCGCCGTCGTCACCTCCGGGGTGCGCGGGCGAATCGTCCGTGATGTGCTGCTGGCTCTCGCGCTGTCCTGGCTGGGCGACAGCCTGCCCAAACTGCTGGCCGGCGACGTCGCGTTCGTCGTCATGCTCGGGTGCTTCCTCCTGGCGCTGTCCGCCTACAGCGCCGCGTTCTACCCGCTGTGGCGAGCCGCGCCGCCGGCCGGCCTGTCCCGGTTCTGGCCGATCGCGATCTACGCCGAGGTCGCCGTCGTCATCATCGGTCTGTGCGTCCTGGCCGGCGGGATCCTGGTGCTGCCGGCCGCGGTCTACGCCGTCGTGCTCTGCGTGACCGCGGTCCTGGCGACCGGGCTCGGTGTCTACGGGACCGTCGGTGGTGCGTTGTTCGTGGTCTCCGACGGCTTGATCGGTGTGCGCGACCTCGCCGGAGTGACCATCCCGCTGGACGGTTTCCTCGTCATGTCGACCTACATCGCCGCCCAGGCGCTGCTCGTCGCCGGCGCCCTGCGGGCCGCCCGCCGGGGCGAGCCGATCATCTCCGAGCCGGGCCGGTGAAGACGAGGTACCGGTAGCAGACGTAGCGGAAGGCGGTGCCGAGCACCAGGCCGACGCCGTTGGCGGCGATGTTGTCCGCCAGCGGCGAGGTCAGCCCCAGGGCGTAGTGGCTGACGGCGAGGCAGCCGACGGCGATGAGCATGCCGCCGATGTTCACGGCGACGAACAGCGTGAGTTCGCGTCGCCGTGCCGTGCGGCGCGTGGCGGCGAACGTCCAGCGCCGGTTGCCGATCCAGGCGAACAGGACGGAGACGGCGACCGAGACCACCTTCGCCGTCAACGGCCTGTCACCGAGCAGCTCGCCCGGTCCGAAGCGCAGCAGGTTGAACAGGCCGACATCGACGACGTACGCCATCCCACCGACGGCACAGAACCGCAGCACCTCGGCCAGCCACGCCCCGAGGCTCTGGCCCCGCCGCAGCCGCGTCGCGAACCCCGCCGGTGCGGTCGCCCGGGCGGGGGCGTCCGGTCGGTCCGCCGTCACGGGCGCGGGGGCGGGCGGATCGGACCTCGTCACGCGGCCCAGCGTAACGAGGTTAGGCTCGGTGCTCGTGAGTGCACCCGTGGTCGCCGTCGTCGGTGGGGGCCAGCTGGCCCGGATGATGCAGCAGCAGGCAATCGCGCTGGGGATCCATCTGCGGGTCCTCGTGGAATCGCCCACGGTGGCGACGGCGCAGGTCGTGCCGGACGCCCCGGTCGGTGCGGCGTCGGACTCGGCCGCGGTCCGCGGCATCGTGGACGGCGCCGCGGTCCTGACCTTCGAGCACGAGCACGTCCCGGGTGACCTGCTCGGTGCGCTGGTGGCCGACGGCGTCCCGGTGCGGCCGGGCCCGGACGCACTCGTGCACGCCCAGGACAAGATCGTCATGCGGCGCCGGCTCGGCGAGCTCGGGGCGCCCTGCCCGGCGTGGGCGGCCGTGGCCACCCCGGCCGAGCTCGACCGGTTCGGGGACGAGACGGGCTGGCCGGTGGTGGTCAAGACCGCCCGCGGCGGCTACGACGGCAAAGGGGTGCGCGTCGTGGCCTCCGCGGCCGAGGCGGTCGACTGGCTGGACGCGCTCGAACCCGGGCAGCACCTGCTCGCCGAGGAGCGGGTGCCCTTCGTCCGCGAGCTCGCCGTCCTCGTCGCGCGGCGGCCCAGTGGTGAGGTGCGGACCTGGCCGGTGGTGCAGACGGTCCAGCAGAACGGGGTGTGCTTCGAGGTGCTCGCCCCGGCGCCGGATCTCGACGAGGAGACCGACCGGCGGGCACGGGAGATCGGTGAGCAGATCGCCACCGGCCTGGACGTCACCGGCGTGCTCGCCGTCGAGATGTTCGAGGTCGAGGCCGTCGGCAGGCCCGGACTGGTCGTCAACGAGCTCGCCATGCGGCCGCACAACTCCGGCCACTGGACGATCGACGGCGCCGTGACGAGCCAGTTCGAGCAGCATCTGCGCGCGGTCCTGGACTGGCCGCTCGGTGCCACCGAGCCGAGGGCGTCGCACGCGGTGATGGTCAACCTCCTCGGGTCGGAGCTCACCGACCCGCGCAGCGCCTACCCGGAGCTGATGCGCCGGTTCCCGGACGCCAAGGTGCACCTGTACGGCAAGGAGGTCCGACCCGGGCGCAAGCTCGGGCATGTGACCGTCACCGGCACGGACCTCGAGGCCGCCCGCCGGACCGCGCACGGCGCGGTCGCGCTGCTGCGCGGGGACTGATGCGCGCACAGGATTGACGAGTCGGCACAGGATTGACGAGTCGGCACAAAGTTGACGAGTCGGCGGTGGGAGACTGGGCGTGGAGACGTCGGCGAACCAACGGAGGAACAGATGGCTGCAGCGGTCGGGATCGTCATGGGGTCGGACTCCGACTGGCCGGTGATGCGTGAGGCCGCCGACGTGCTGGCCGAGTTCGACGTCGAGACCGAGGTCGACGTCGTCTCCGCGCACCGCATGCCGCAGCAGATGCTCGCCTACGGTGAGCAGGCCGCCGAACGGGGACTCCAGGTGATCATCGCCGGCGCGGGCGGGGCCGCCCACCTGCCCGGCATGCTCGCGTCTGTCACTCCGCTGCCGGTGATCGGCGTCCCCGTCCCGCTCCAACACCTCGACGGCATGGACTCCCTGCTGTCCATCGTGCAGATGCCGGCCGGGGTGCCGGTCGCCACCGTCTCCATCGGCGGAGCGCGGAACGCCGGCCTCCTCGCCGCCCGGATCCTCGGCGCCGGGACCGACGAGACCGCGCAGGCCGTGCGCGAGCGCATGGCCGGCTTCCAGGGGGACCTGCGTGCCAAGGCCGAGGAGAAGGGCGCGCGGCTGCGGGCGCAGCGGACCAACCGCGTGGGCTTCGGAGCCTGAGTGGACGCACGCGGACTCGTCGAGTCCCCGCTGCAGCTCCTCGGCGCCGTCGAGGCCCATGCGGCGGGGCTGGCGGGTGAGCGAACCCGGATCCACGTCCGCACGGACGTCCCGGCGCTCGACGACGCCCGCCGCACGCTTGAGGAGGTCGGCCTGCCGGACGGGCTGAGGTTCTTCATGTCCGGGCCCCGGGTGGCGTTCGCCCGGGGCGAGCCGGTCGAGCTGGTCGGCGACGCGTTCTCCGGGCTCTACCAGGCAACCTCGTTGCGCCGCCGTGACCCGCAGCGCGCGGTCCTCCTCGACGACGGCCTCGCCACGGTCGAGCTCGCCCGTATCCTCGCCACCGCGGGCACGCCGGTGGTGCGCCTCGGTCCGCGGCTGCCGTGGGCGCGGCGAGCGCTGGGCGGCCTCACCGCGCGACGTCTCGCCGCGCTGGCCCGCAGCGGGCGGCTCGTGCTCTTCACGGCCATGCCCCTGGAGCCCGACGTCATCGGCGCGCTCGAGGCACGGGGAGTACGCGTCGTCGTCAACGCCTTCGCCTGGCTCGCCGGCGCCGAGCTGCCCGGCACACCGCCGGTCGAGCGCACGCTCGTCATCGGCTCCGGGATGGTCGCCGACGGTCTCGTCGACGCCGACGCCTACCTCGGCTGGCTGCGCGAGCTCGCCGCCGACGGCGCGGTGCGCTACTTCCCGCACCGGCGTGAGACCCGCGCGTTCCTGGACCGGCTGGGCGAGGTGCGGGGTGTCGCCGTGGACGAACCGGGCGCACCGGTCGAGCTCCGACTGCAAGGCCTGCGCGCCGGGCAGCGGGTGGTCGGGCTGCCCTCGACGTCCTCGGTGCTGCTGACCCGCATCCTCGGCCCCAAGGGCGTGAGCGTCGAGCCGCAGGACGTGCCCGAGGCCTGGTGGACTGCCGCAGCCACGCCGGCGCTGCGCAGTCATCTGCGCAGCGTGCTCACCATGGCGGCGGCGGCCCGGACGGCCCAGGACTGAGCGAGGGGGAGGCGAAGGTGGCGAGACCCCGGATCTCCGTCGTCGTGCCGGGACGCGACGTCGCCGAGTACGTCGCGGACGCGCTGACCAGCCTGACCCGTCAGGTCGAGGATCCGGACGACCTCGAGGTCGTCATGGTCGACGACGGCTCCCGCGACGCGACGCCGGAGATCGTCGCCCGTTTCACCGGCCGGATCCCCCGGTTGACCGTTCTGACGAACGAGACCCCGGTCGGCCTCGCCAGCGCCCGTAACCAGGGCATCGCCGCGACCACCGGTCGGTACCTGGCCTTCCTCGACGCCGACGACTGGCTCGCCCCCGGGCACCTGACGTACGCGGCGGAGGCGATGGAGGAGCTCGCCGTCGACATCCTCCGGGTGGACCACACCACCGTCGACGGGCGACGACGGAGCCTCCGCCGAGCTCCGCAGGCCAGGCGGTCGGTGGCCCTCGACCCGCGCACCGGCATTCTCCCGACGGCCGAACGCACCATGGTCGACTACCCGTACGCCTGGGCCGGCATGTTCCACCGGTCCCTCGCCGAGGACGGCCTGCTGCGGTTCCCGGACGGCCTGCGCACCGCGGAGGACCGCCCGTGGATCTGGCGCCTGTTCCTCCGCGCCGGCTCCTACGCCGTCGTCGACGCGCCGGGCATCTGCTACCGCCGCGGCCTGCCGGGCTCCCTCTCCCGCACCACGGACCTGCGCCAGCTCGACGTCATCCCGGCCCTGCGGCAGACGATCGACTTGGTCGAGGACGACCCCGACTCCGACCGCTTCCTGCCCAAGCTCGTCCGCACCGTCGTGGACCTGCTCAGTCACCACCTGCGCCGCTCGGCCCGGATGCCTGCCGGTGCCCGCGAGTCGCTGCGCGCCGGGGCCGGCACGCTCCTCGGGCGCCTGCCGCGTGACCTCCTGGCCCACGAAGCGGCACGGACCCACCCGGGACGTGCCTGGGTGCTGCACGGACTTCTGCCCGCGCCGGAACGAGGCCGCCGGCACGGTCTGCCCGAACGGTACGTGCGGACCCCGGTGCCGCCGCCCCCGCCTCCGGCACCCACCGACCACGTCGTCGTGCTCGGTGACCGGCGGGACACCACCGTCCTGACAGCCGCCGCCGAGGCCGGCCTGCTCGACGGTGCGCCGGTGCACGTCCTCGCCTCCGGCGAGGTTCCGGGCTTCGCCTGGGACCCGCGGTCTCACAGCGGCCCCGGTCGGGAGACGGAGACCGCCGGAGGCGATGACCTGGCGGCGTTGCTCGACCCGGTCGAACCGGCGGCGTGGCGCGCCGGGACCGCGGGTACCGCCGCGATGCTCGCACGCCTTTTCCATGTGCGCTGGGGACTCGGACCGCGCCCGCACCTCGTCGTCCCGTCCCTGCAGCATCCACCTGCGCGGACCCTCGCCGAGCTCCTCCCGGGGGCGAGCCTCACGCTCTGCTCGGCGCGCGCCGAGGTGTACCGTCCGGCTTCGGAACGGCTCCCGCCGGCGCTCGCTCAGCGACTCGCCGACGTCTGGCACAGCCCGGACCACGCCGAGCAGATCCCGTGGCTCTCCATCGAGTACGCCGTCCCCGCCCGAGCGTTCCCGGACATCGAGCGGACCGCCGCATCGCTCCCGGCCCCGGAGGCGCCGATGGCCCAGCTCGCCGCCGCGCTGGGGTACGTGGCGCGCCCGGACGATCTGCCGTGGCTGCGCGGTGACGCCGCGCGATTCCTCACCGCGTGCCCGGACCAGCAGCGGGAGCGGTGGTTCGATCCGGCACGGTTGGCGGCCCTCGACCTGCCCGGCGGCGGCCGGCGGACGGTCGCGGACCGCGGTCGCCGGGCCGCCGGGCGGGCGGTGCGTCATCCGGCCACCGGCTACCTGCTCGAGCGCAGCCGCCTGCTCCGTGCCCTCGACGCCGTGCGGTCCCGGCAGCCCTGACCGGCCGTGAGAGACTGCCCGGCGTGGTGTCCGTGCTCGCCGTCGTCGACAGCGACTCGTACCTGAAATGGGCGTGCAGCACACTGGACGCCCTCGACGACGGCACCGGCGGGATCAGCGCACGGTCCGTCGTCATCGTCCGCTCGCCGCTGGCGCCGACTCCGCCGCAGGTCGAGGCGGCGGTCGCCGGCACCGCGATCGCCGCGCCGATCCGGACAGGGCCGGGCGGGCTACGCCGCGTGGTCGCCCGGCACGTACCCGACGTCGTGCTCGTCGGAGCCACCGGCCCCGTGTCCGAGATGATCGCCCGCGCGTGTGCCGGGGCGGGCGTGCGGCCACGTCCGGTCCTGATCTCCGGTCTGCCGGGGATGGCGCTGCCCGCCACCGACTTAGGGGTCGCCTACCGGCGGTGGTCCGACGCGTTCATCGTGCACTCCCGCGCCGAGGCGGCCGCCTACCGGGATCGGTTCACCGCCCGGGGAGCGGAGCCGCGGATCGTGCTGTCCCGTTTGCCGTTCCTCCGTGACGGCGAGGCCGCCGGCAAGGTACGGCGGGTGGTGTTCGCCCCACAGTCGATCGTCCCGGCGGTCCGTCAGCAGCGGCTCGCCGTGCTCGCCGGCCTGGCCGACGTCGCGGCCGCCGGCTACGAGGTCGTGATCAAGCTCCGGGCGCGGGCCGGGGAACGGCAGACCCACAACGAGAACCACCCGTACGAGGTGCTGTGGCGTGCCGAGCACCACCGGCTCGGGCATCCCCACGCGGCGCTGCGGTTCGTCGACGGCCCGATGCACACCTGGCTCACGCCGGACGCCGCGCTGGTCACGGTCAGCTCGACGGCAGCCCTCGAGTCACTGGCCCTCGGCCTGCCCACCGTCCTGGTCAGTGACTTCGGGATCGCCGAGGAGCTGCTGAACGAGCCGTTCGCCGGCAGCGGCTGCCTGGCACCCCTCGTGGACGTGCCGGACCTGCTGGCCCGCGGCGGGCCACGGCCTGATCCCGACTGGCTCGAGCAGAACTATCTGCACACCGCGCCCTCCGAGCTGCCCCGGGCCGTGGCGGAACTGGCGGCGGCACGGCGAGCGGGCGCGCTGCCGACGCGGGACCTGCGGCCGATCTCGCGGGTGGGTCACCTGCGTACGCAGCTGCGTTCACTGCTGCCGGTCGGGCTGAGCAAGCGGCTGGCCCGACCCGCCCGCTGACCTACGTGCGGTGGTCGGAGGCTGCGCGGGCCGTGACACCACGCAGGAACCCCGCACCCCAGCTGAGGTGCATGACGACGAGCACAGCCGGTAGGCGTACCGTGGCGCGCCAGCTCAGCCGCGGCCGACGGGCCGCGGCATGCAGCGCGGCCCCGATCTCGCCGAGGACGTAGGTCGCGAGAACCGCCACACCACCGACCGCCACGGGGCCGGAGCCGACGACGGGCCCGACCACTGTCGCGGCAAGTCCCAGGGCGAGGCCGACGACGGCCGCCGGCGGGGCCAGGTAGCGGAAGTTCGCCGTCTCGGGATGGCGGCGGACGATCTCCCGCCGCCACATGCCGGTGCGCCAGAACTGCTTGGCGATCTCCCGGAGTCGGCGCCGGGGCCGGTAGGTGACCTGCAGCGTCGGGTCGAACCACAGCAGGGAGCCTCGCCGGCGCATGCGCAGGCACAACTCCCAGTCCTCGCCGCGCACGATCCCGTGGTCGAACCCGCCGGCCTGCTCGATCGCCGACTTCCGGAAGGCCCCGAGGTAGACGGTGTCCGCAGGCCCCGGCTCGCCACCGACGTGGAATGAGGCGCCCCCGAGTCCGGCCGGATGGCTCATCGCCCGCGCGACGGCCTCCTGGGTGGGGGAGTCACCGACCGGGTACATGATCCCACCGGCGCCGTCGGCGCCCGCCTCGAGCATGATCCGCACCGCTCGCCGGACATAGGTGGGCTCGAACACCGTGTGACCGTCGATGCGGACGACGATCTCGTGGTCGTCGGCGGCGTGGCTGAGGCTGGTGTTCAGGCCGGCGGAGCGGGACCCCGAGGGGTTGTCCACGACGAGCAGCCGGGGATCGACGGCTGCCAGCTCGTCAGCGATCTCGCGCGTGCGATCGTGCGAGGGACCGACGGCGAGCACCATGCGCAGGTCGCCCACGTAGTCCTGGTCGAGAATGGAGCGCACCGCGGCGGCGAGGTAGGGCTCCTCGTCCCGCACGGTCGCGATGACCGTCACCCCGGGTAGCGTCGCCGAGTCCTCGGTCCTCGACTGCTGCTCCGTGTGCTCAACCATGTGGGTCACTGTCGTGGTCCCCGCTCGCCGGCCGGAGCGCGGGTGGCTCCGGGCCCGCCGGCCGACCTCAGGCGTCGATGCGGCGCAGGCTCGACAGCTTCGAGAACTCGCCCGGCATGACCCGCTTGTCACCGTCGCCCAGGGCCTGCTCGAGGATACGGATGTCGCGGACCAGGTTCTCGATGCCCTTGGGCTCGAGGGAGGCCGCCTGATCCGAACCCCACATGGCCCGGTCAAGGGTGATGTGCCGCTCGACCGCGACAGCGCCCAGCGCGACCGCCGCGATGGAGATCTGCAGGCCGGTCTCGTGGCCCGAGTAGCCGACCGGCACCCCGTACCGCTCCTGCAGGGTGTGGATGGCGCGGAGGTTGGCCTCCTCCGGCGGCAGGGGGTAGGTGGACGTCGAGTGCAGGATGATGAGCTTGTCCGTGCCGAGGATGTCGACGGCGGCGTCGATCTGCTCCAGGGTCGACATACCGGTCGAGAGGATGACCGGCTTGCCGGTGTCCTTCATCGCGCGCAGCAGCTCGTGGTCGGTGACCGAGGCCGAGGCCACCTTGTAGACCGGGATGTCGAACTTCTGGAGGAACTCCACCGACGGCACGTCCCACGGGGAGGCAAACCACTGCATCCCCTGCTCCTTGGCGTAGGAGGCGATCTCGGAGTACTCGGCTTCCTCGAACTCGACCTTGTACTTGTACTCGAGGTAGGTCATCTCGCCCCACGGCGTCTGCCGGATCTTGTCGCGCTGATCCTTCGGGGTGGAGATCTCCGGCGTGCGCTTCTGGAACTTGACGGCCTGCGCGCCCGCCTCGGCGGCGACGTCGATGAGCTTCTTCGCGTTCTCGACGTCGCCGTTGTGGTTGATGCCGATCTCACCGATCACGTACACGGGCTGGTTCGGCCCGACGAGGTGCTCGCCGATCGCGACGGGTGCCGGCTGCGTGGTGGTCGCCGTCATGGTCAAACGTCCTTCCGGAAGGATTCTGTGGGCCCCGGGGATTCCTGGCCCGGAACTGGCGTGGTCGGTGCGCCGGTGCCCGGACCGGCGGCAGTCGGGCGGCTTGCGAGTATACGGTCGCACACCTCGCGCACCGCGCCCTTCCCGCCGGGCCGGGAGAGCACGATTCGCGCGGCTGCGAGAGCCTCCGGGCGGGCGTCGGCGACCGCGACCGGCCATCCGACCACCGCCATGGCGGCCAGGTCGTTGACGTCGTTGCCGACGTAGGCGACCCGTGCCGGGTCCAGGCCGTGGTCCGCGATCCAGTCGCGCAGCGCGGCAGCCTTGTCGTCGACGCCGTGACGCACGTCCACCCGAAGCTTCGCCGCGCGTGCGGCCACGACCGGGTTCGTCTCGGTGGAGAGGATGAGGACCGGGATGCCCACCTGACGCCGCAGCAGCGAGATCCCCATCCCGTCACCGCGGGTCACACGGACCTGTTCCGTGCCGTCCTGGTCCACCCAGGCGGCGTCGTCGGTGTGCACGCCATCGAAGTCGGTCACCAGCGCGTCGACATCGAGGGCCGAGGCGACCTCGGCACCGCCGGTGGTCTCCGGTTCGAGCGCGGCGGCGTCCGGCTGGCCGACCAGCTGCCGGGCGAGCCAGAGGTCGCGCGGCTCGTCGATCTCCAGCGCCCACTCCGGGGCCGACGGCTGCAGCCCGATCCGGCCGAAGAACCGCACCTGACGCTCGCGAAAACCGGCGGTGCGCATGACATAGAACGCGCCGGTCTCCCGGTAGTGCGGGGCGCGCTCCTGGCGGCGTGGGCGGTAGTCGGTCGAGTGCCCCACCGGCGAGGCCTGGTCGCCGTCGAGGCGCCACTGGAAGTCGAAGGTGCGCGAGACCGCCACGACGACGTCGAGCTCGTCGTCGAGCACCCGGCGCACCGCGGTGTCGAGGTCCTGGGGGTCGATGAACGGCGAGGTCGCCTGCAACAGCACGGTCACCGCCGGGACCGACTCACCGGAGGCCTCGAGCTGGTCGAGCACGTGCAGCAGGGCCGACTCCGAGGACGCGGTTCCCCCGGCGATCTCCTGGGGTCTGGTGACGACCCGGGCGCCGTGCGAGCGCGCCTCCGCGGCGATCTCGTCGTGATCGGTCGAGACGATCACCGAACTGACCGAGCCGCACGCGGTCGCCGTGTGCACCGCGCGACCGACCAGCGTGATGCCGTCCACGCGCTGCAGGTTCTTGAGCGGGACACCCTGGGAGCCACCCCGGGCGGGGATGATGACGAGGGCCGAGTGCGCGCCGGCGGTACGGGTCATGCGTGGCGGTCCTGACTGATCACGGCGACGAGTCTGCCGCATCCCCGTCGTGGCCGCCGGTAACGACCCGCGGCCGACGGCGTCGGACCGGGCCGGGCGGGGGATCTGTGGTTACCATGGCGCGAATCGCTCCCTGGTGAGACGAAGGTAGATGAGCAGCACCGACCGACCGCGCGTGTCCGTCGTCGTCCCGGGCAAGGACGCGGCGAGTTACCTCGGCGACGCACTCACGTCCCTCACGCGACAGTTCGACGACCCGGCGCAGCTCGAGGTGGTGGTGGTCGACGACGGGTCCACGGATGCCACACCTGAAGTCCTCGAGAACTACCGATCGAGGCTGCCGAACCTCACCGTGCTGACCAACCCCGCCCCCACCGGGCTCGCGAGCGCCCGGAACCAGGGTGTCGCGGCCGCGACCGGCCGGTTCGTCGCCTATCTCGACGCCGATGACTGGCTCGCCCCCGGGCGGCTGCCCGTCCTGGCCGACGCGATGGAGCACCTCCGGGTCGCCTGGGTCAGAACGGACCACACCACCGTCTCCGGACGACGGCGGAACCTGGTCCGCGCCCCCGAGGCGCGGCGGCAGCAGCCGTTGGACCCGCGTGGCTCGATCCTGCCGGTCCACGACTCCACCATGGTCGACTACCCCTACGCGTGGGCCGGCATGTTCGACCGTGCCATGGCCGAGGACGGGATGCTCACCTTCCCGGACGGTCTGCACACCGCAGAGGACCGGCCCTGGATCTGGCATCTCTTCCTCAACGGGCCGCGGTACGCCGTGGTCGACGCGCCGACGCTGTGCTACCGCCGAGACGTCTCGACGTCGCTGACCTCGACCTACGACCGGCGCCAGCTCGACATCTTCCCAGCGCTGGAGCAGGCGGTCGAGCTGGTACGCGCCGACCGCGACAGCCAGCTGTACCTGCCGAAGGTCACCCGCACGTCGCTGGCTCTCATCAGTCACCACGTCCGGCGCAGCCGGGGGATGACCCTCACCGACCGCCGTGACCTGCGCACCCGGGCCCGAGAATTCTTCGCGCGCCTGCCTGCCGGTGTGCTGGCCGACGAGGTCCTCGAGATGAGCCACGAGCGGGCGCGCAGCCTGCACGGCCTGCTGCCCCGGGTGGCCGGGCTTCAGATCAACCGATCCGCCGAGGAGTACGCCTCATGACGCAGCTGGTCGTCGCGTCCACCCTCTTCGGTGCCACCACCGCCGCCGCAGCCGCCGACGCCGGGCTCCTGCCGGACCCGCACGGCGAGCGGGTCCTGCTCGTCGTCAACAACGCCCCCGCGCCGGAGCTGACACCGTCGCTGGACGAGATCCCCGGAGCCGACCCGGTGCTGCGGCGTTTCGACCGGGTCGTCCACCTGACCGACCTCATCGCCCCCGTCCACCCCTCCGACTGGCGGCCGGGCCACCGCGAGCTGCCGATGCTCGAGCGTCTGCTCCGCGACTACTGGGGCCTGGGCGAGGGGCCGTTGCAGCTCGTGTGCGAGTCCATCTGGGTCAACCCTGCACAGGCGCTCGCCCGCGTCTTCCACGCCGCGCCGGTCACCGTCTACGCGGACGGGTTGATGAGTTACGGACCGACGCGGGACCCGCTGCCGCTCGCCATCTCGCAGCGGCTGCACGGTCTGCTGCACCTCGACCTCGTGCCCGGGCTGCGTCCCGTGCTGCTCTCCGAGTACGGCGTCAGCCCCACGGTCATCCCCGGCGACTCCTTCCGGGCACTGATCGAGGAGGTCGCCGCCGGCGCCGGGGAGAGCGAAGCTGACCCGCGCCCACGCGCCATCGTCGTCGGCCAGTACCTCGCAGCCCTGGACCTCGTCACGATGGCCGAGGAGACCGGCATGCACGTGCGGATGGTCGAGGCCGCCGCGCGCGCCGGAGCCGAGGTCGTCCGGTTCAAGCCGCACCCGTCCGCCCCGCCGGGGCTGATCGAGCCGCTCGAGCGCGCCGCGGAGCGCTCCGGCGTGACGCTGCAGGTCATCGACAGCGCCCTCCCGGTCGAGGTCATGCTCGCCGGCGGCGGGCACGTCGCACTCGTCGGCTGCTTCTCCACCGCGCTGGCCACGGCTCGCTCCATCCTCGAGGTCCCGACCGTTGCGGTGGACACCCAGATGCTGCTCGCCCGGCTCAAGCCCTTCGAGAACAGCAACCGCGTCCCCACCACGGTCATCGATGCCGTACACCGTCCCGGCGAGCCGTACGGCGAGGTCGAGCGCCTGCAGGGCCTGGTCGACACCGTGGCGTACTGCATGCAGCCCAAAGCGTTGCGCAGCCGGCGCCCGGAGGCGTCGGTGTTCCTGCAGCAGCTCGAGGAGACCGAACGTCGCCGGTACTTCTCGCCGGCCCGACTCAGGCTCCTCGACCTGCCGGGGGCTCCGGCGCAGCACCCGGCGGTCAAGGTGGCGACGACCGCCGCCCAGAAGGCGTTGCGCCACCCCGCCCTGGGCAAGGTCGACGAGGTCACCCGTAAGTCGGATCTGCGTCGACGTCTCGCCGAGCGGTTGCGAGGCTGACCGAGTGGCATCGAGCAGATTCCGTCCGAGACGCACTGAGGAATCCCGTGGACATCACTTCTGACGAGCCTCAGTCATGGCTCGACGGCTATGCCCGAGGCAAGCGTGAGGGCGCCCGCTTCCGGGGTGAGCTCGGCCCGATCGGGGCGGCGTTCACGCCTCGGGACAACCTTCGCCGGCTCGCGGCGGACCTGACGGTCAGGGACGCCCTCGGACATCCGGTCACGGCCGAGGACCGCGCCGAGCTGCGCAAGCTGGCCGCCGGCACCAGGCAGAACGACTGGGACAACGCCTCGCTCGGGGTGATGGCCATGCTCGCGGGGCGTTTCGCCGACCCGGCCGCGCGGGCTTGGTTGGCGCCCATGCTGGCGCACGCGGGCCGGTACGAGGAGGCGGTCGAGACCCGGTACACCATGGCCGAGGGCCGACCGGCAGCTGCCGACTTCGTCGTCCTCGTCAGCGTGCTCGCGATGCTCGGCCGCGACGACGAGGCGCGCAGCCTGCTCGCTGGTCTGCGCAGTCGCTTCCCCAACCTCGCGGAGGAGTTCGTCGCCAGCTGGGACGAGAGCGACATCGGCCGCGCCTACGCCGATCTGGCGACCCGCCGGCGCTCCGCCGAGGAGCTCGCGGTGTTCGTCCACCTCCCGTTCTCCGGCGGCACGTCCATGATCGTGTCCCTGAAGCAGACCGTCCCGCGGGCCGCGGTCGCCGAGGTCAACCGGCGCTACGGTCTGCACCAGCTCGAGCGGATCCTCGCGATGCCGGAGGAGGAGACGGCACGACTGCGGCTGGTGCACCTCCACCATCCCTTCGCGCTCCGGATTCGTGGACGCACGCTGCGCCACTTCACGGTGCTGCGAGACCCGGTCTCCCAGCTCTCGTCCGGCTATCACAAGCGGCTGTCCACCCAGGGCATCGTGCCCACCGGCGACACCGAGCAGTCGACGACGTTCGCCGAGCACGCGGAGTACACCGTGCGGCACGGACTGACGAACATGCTCGCCCGGCAGCTCGTGGTCACCCATCCGGAGATGGTCGAGCGGTACGCGCGCCGGTACGACAGACCCGCAGCCTTCCGCGGCATCGGCTCCGAGGAGGAGATGTTCTGGTTCGACGCCACGGCCGAGCTGTCGGACGAGCGACTGTTGCAGATGTGCCGCGAGACCCTCGAGGAGCAGTTCTCGGTCGTCGGGAGCATGGCGCATCTCGCCGCGAGCCACCTCGCGGGCGCCGCCACTGTGGGGATCCCGGTCGCCCGGCGCATCGTCCACCGCGGCAGGTCGGGACAACCGAGCAGCGCGCTGGACGAGGCACAGGAGCGACGGCTCAGGGAGGCCAACGGCGTGGACCAGACGCTGTACGAGGAGTGCACGGCCCGCTTCGAACGGGACTTCGCGCCGCTGATCGCCGCGGTGGAGGCACCGGAGAAGTCCGCCGACGGCTAGGACGACGATGACGCGCACCTTGGCAGAGCTCGCGGAGAAGAGCAGCTTGTCCACCGTGGCGGTGCAGCGTCACCATCTGCCGCTCATCGAAGCCGAGCTCGCCGGTCTCGAACCGACGCACCTCGTGTTGGTCTGTGACCGGCTTCCGGTGCCGAGCGGCCGCCTCTTCGCCGACCGGTGGCCCGACGCGAGTGTGACCGTGCTGACCACGGTGGCGCCGCTGCGGCGGCCGGCGCGGCTCGACCTCGCCGACGTCGACGATGACGACGACGTCGTGCGGGAACTCGCACTCCGGCCCCCGGCCGAGGTGATCATCGACCTGCGGCGGCTCGCCGGCACCAGGAAGTCGGCCACGTTCTCCCGTGCGTTCCTCTCCCTAACCGGCGGTGGGCGCTACCTCGTCGCCGGTACACCGTCCGAGCAGGGCGGGAAGCGCCGGGCGGCGAACGTGGCCGAGTTCGTGCTCTCGCTCGCCGCCCGGAAGGCGCGCTCGCCCCGGGGACGGTGGCCCGGGATGAGCGCCGTCGAGCGGGGCCTGGGCAAGGCACTGGCCGCAGTGCGCGTCGAGCAGGATTTCCTCGCCGCCACCAAGGGCGGGGATCACGTCCTCAAGGTCGACCCCGCGACCGCCGCCCGTGCCGTGCCGGCACGCGGTGGCGCCCGCGAGGTCCTGGCGCGGCGAGCAGCGGTGACCGTCCGCTCGGCCTCGACCATCCGATCCAACGACGCCGAACTCGAGCGTCAGCGGCTGCCGGGCACGGACGTGGCCGAGGAGTTGGTGTGCACGGCCTACGGCGACGCACTCTGCGCCCCCCGGCAGATCGCCTCCGTCAGCGGGATCCTGCTGCCGGCGTCGTACTTCCTGCCCTGGAACCCGCGACGGCGCACCTTCGGTGTCCACGACTTCGGGCCGGACTACTCGCGTGTACCGGCGTTCGAGGGCGAACCGGGAGAGCTTGCCGGTGCCTACTTCCATCTCGACAACCAGGTGCCCGGTCACTACGGCCACGTCATCACCCACGACCTGTCGCGGCTGTGGGCATGGGACGAGGCCGCCGCTCGCTTCCCCGACCTCAAGGTGCTCCTCAGCCCGGCGCTGCACCACGAGGACGAGGTGCCGCCGTACACCCGGCAACTGCTCGAGGCCTTCGGCATCGGCCCGGACCGGATCACCGTTCTGCGCGAGGCGGCGCGGGTGGAGACACTGGTGACCGCGACCCAGGCGTTCCAGCAACCGAAGTTCCTCCATCCTGCGGCGCGCGAGGTGTGGGAGCGTGTGGCCCGCGCGCTCCTGCCCCACGCCCGCCAGGAGCCGGTCGCAGACCGTGTGTTCATCTCCCGGCGCAGTGCCTCCAGGCGCCGATGCCTCAACGGCGCCGACCTCGAACGGCGGTTCGCCGAGGCGGGCTTCGCCGTGCTCCACCCCGAGGAGATGTCCCTCCCGGACCAGATCAAGGTGATGACCCACGCCTCGGTCGTCGCCGGGTACGCCGGATCAGGCATGATCAACACCGTCTTCTCCGGGCGACCCGCCACCCGGATCGTCATCGCCTCCACGAGCTACTGGGCCACCAACGAGTACCACCTCGCCGCGATGTACGGCGGGGAACTGCACTACTTCTGGTGCGACCCGGCGACCGAGGACGATGCCGGGAAGCGGAGCGGGTTCCACGCCGACTACCGGTTCGACTTCGACCGTGACGGCGCGGCACTGGGCACCCTGCTGCGCTCGGTCTCGCAGACCTCGGGCTGACCGCCTCGCACCCGGGGCTGCGGCACGCTGACGGCCTGCTCTGCGCCCGCGGCGGACGTATGGGACCATGCGGCGGTGAAGATCGCAGACCTCGCGTCCCCGGCGACCGCCGCGCAGGCCGCCGAGGTGCGCAACACCTACGTGCTGCCCAGGCAGAAGATCGTGTTCACCTCGATCGGGAAGAACGCCTGCACCTCCATCAAGTGGCTGCTCGCGGAGATCTCCGGTCAGGACGTCGAGAGCTTCCGGTCCCACCCGTCGGCCGAGCCGAGCCGGCGCATGCTCATCCACAACCGCAAGCTCTGGCAGAACACCCCGCGACTGAGCGACCTCGACGCCGGCACCCTCGGGACCATCTCGCCGTCGAACGGATGGTTCGTCTTCGGCGTCGTCCGAGATCCGCGGCTGAGACTCTTCTCCGCGTGGCAGTCGAAGTTCCTCGTCGGGGACCCGATCTACTTCCATCGCAAGTGGGCCGGCCGCGACTGGCTGCCGCGCACGCCGACCTCGCCGGAGGAGGTCCTGGCCGACTGGGCCCGGTTCGTGGACGTGCTGACCGCCGGCCGGGGTGGAGGCGGCCCCGCGGGCGACGGGCACTTCGCCCCCCAGACGGCACGGCTGCGCGAGGATCTCGTCCCTTACAGCCGTGTCTACGAGATCTCCGAGATCGGGCAGCTGACCGGCGATCTCACCGACCACCTGGTTACCGTGGGCCAGCACGTCGGCGAGCTGACGCTCGCCCGCGAGAACGACACGCCGCTCGCGGCCGGTCGTGAGGTCTTCCCCGACGAGATCCGGCAGAAGATCGAGCGCCACTACGCGGCGGACTTCGACCGCTTCGGGGCCTTGTGGTCCCTCGAGAAGGTGATGTCCCGGCCGATCTCCTGGACCGAGCAGTCCATGAACGACATCGCCGCGCGGCGCGCCGTCCATGAACGGATCGCCGATCTGCGCGAGATGGTCCGGGAGGCGAACCGGAACGCGATCGCGCTCGAGCGGGAACTGCTCGCCGCCCGGAGGCGAGGACGGGAGCCTGCCGCGGACGTCCGGCGTCCGCCGCAGGCCGTGCCCACGCCGCTCGCCCACTATCGCGGCAACGACCTGGCGCGTGAGCTCGGCCGGCGGGGCCGGCGGCGCCTCAGGCGGTCCTGGCGCCGCCTGCAGCGCCGTCTGCCCGGCATGGCGGGGACGTCCGCCCGCGAGCAACGAGCAGCACGTTAGACCGCAGCGGGCGGCCAGCTAGTGTGGCCTGCATGAGCACCCTGGTCGTCGGCGGAGCCGGCTACATCGGAGCGCACGTGGTCCGACTCCTCGCTGATCGCGGTGACGACGTGCTCGTCGTCGACGACCTCTCCACCGGGGTCGGTCACCGCGTCGGTGCCGCCGGGCTCGTCGAGCTCGACATTGCCGCCCCGGACGCGCAGGAACGGCTCGAGCTCGTGCTGCGCGAACGTGAGATCGACAGCGTCATCCACTTCGCGGCGAAGAAGCAGGTGGGGGAGTCGGTCGAGCGCCCGGTGTGGTACTACCGTCAGAACGTCGGCGGCCTGGTCAACCTGCTCGGCGCGATGGAGTCCACCGGGGTCACCCGGATGATCTTCTCCTCCTCCGCAGCCGTCTACGGGCAGCCCGACGTCGACATCGTCACCGAGGGGGTCACGCCGCAGCCGATCAACCCTTACGGCGAGACGAAGCTCGTCGGGGAGTGGCTCATGGCCGACTGTGCCCGATCGTGGGGGCTGCGCTGGAGCGCGCTGCGTTACTTCAACGTCGCCGGATCCGGCTGGCCCGAGCTCGGCGACCCCGCGGTGCTCAACCTCGTCCCGATGGTGTTCGACCGGCTCGCCGACGGCCGCCGACCGGCGATCTTCGGCGACGACTACCCCACCCCCGACGGCACCTGCATCCGCGACTACATCCACGTCCTGGACCTCGCCCATGCGCACCTGGCCGCGCTCGACGGGCTGGACGGCGAGCCGGGCGAGAACGTCTTCAACGTCGGCACCGGCACCGGCGCCTCCGTCCGCGAGGTCATCGACACGATCGGCGAGGTCAGCGGTCTCGACGTCACCGCCGACATCGAGCCCCGCCGCCCCGGTGACCCGCCACGGCTCGTGGCCTCGCCCGACCGCATCCGCGACCATCTCGGCTGGAAGGCGGGGCACGGGCTCAGCGACATCGTGCGCAGTGCGTGGGAGGCGTGGCAGGCCGGCCCGCGCCGCATCTGACGTACCGCCGGGTGTCCTAGCTCGTCTCGGTCTCCACGTCCGAGGGACGCAGCTCGCCCTCCTGAAGCCGCTGGAAGAAGTCCGGTGCGCGTTCCTCGTCGAGCAGCACGGTCGAACCGACCCCCGGGACGTCGTAGGCCGGGTCAGCGATCGGGGGCGTGCCGGCGATCCCGCCCTCGCCGGTGGCGGACCGGAAGGCCCACGCCATGATGCCGAGGTCGAGGATGCCTGAGTCCGGGTCGGTGACCACGGCGTCGGTCCCGGCGTTGACGAGCTGGACGTGGTCGACGGGGTTGAGCAGCGTGGCCGGCTTCGTGGCTTCGCTCATCACCGCACCGACCACCTGCCGCTGGCGTTCGGCACGGCCGATGTCCCCGCGCGGGTCGGAGTAGCGCATCCGCGAGAACGCCAGCGCCGTCTCGCCGTCGGCGTGGTGGCAGCCCGCCTGCCACTGCAGACGGCTGCGGCTGTCGTCGACGTCGTAGTCCAGACACAGCTCGACGCCCTCGACGGCGTCGACGACGTCCTGCACTCCGCCCATGCCGATCTCGGCGTAGTGGTCCACGGTCAGACCGCTGAGCTCCTCGACCGTCTCGGTCAGCAGCGGCGGTCCCCCGAGCGCGTAGGCCGCGTTGAGCTTGTTCGGGCCGACACCGGGGATCTCGGCGTACGTGTCCCGGGGGAGCGAGATCAGGGCCGCGAATCCGAACCGCACCTGCAGCAGCATGATCGTGTCCGACCGCTGCCCCTCGGTGCCGTCCTCTCCCACGGCCCCGTCCGATCGTGAGTCCGAGCCGGCGATGAGGTACGTCGTTCCCGTCGTGTCCGGCGCACCGCTGAGCGCGTCGGTGTGCTGGATACGTCCGTTGGCGTAGATCAGCAGGCCGACGGGCCAGGCGATGATCAGCACCAGCAGGAGGACGAGGCCGCGGACGATCGGTGGACGCCGGCGCCGTCGTCGCGGTGGACGCTCGGCCGGGGGAGGCCCGGCCGGCGCTTGCGGGGAGCGAGCGGGGCGGGCAGACGGCCCGCCTTCGGCAGCCGCGGCCCCCGGGGGCGTGTAGGACGGCGGCGGAACGTGCGAGGGCCGCTCGGCGGCGACGGCCGACCGCCGACGACGACGTTCGCCCCGCGTTCCCGCAGGTGCGATCGGGCCCTGCTCCGGTGGCGTCGTGGGCATCCGGCGGGTGTGCTCCGAGCCGCCGCCGACGGGCCGCGCGGTACGGGGGTCCGGCCGCTTGCCGGGTGAGGCCGGCCGGAAGCTCGGGGGACGTTCCCGGCTGTCGTCGGTGCTCATCCGGCCCTCCGTCTCCAGCTCGCCGGCCCGGCGGCGGACGTCTGGCCGCCGGGGCACCGGCAGCCTACCTCTGCGGTGATCCCGCGCCCGGGCAGCCCGGCGGGCGTGCCGCCTGCGGTCAGCGCGTGCACTCCGGCGTGGTCTCTTCCTCGGTGGCGGTCTGGTCGTCGGGCTCCTCGGACGTCTCCTCCTCGGTGGTCTCCTCCTCGGTGGCCGTCTCGGAGGCGTCCTCGCTCGACTCCTCGGTCGGCTCCTCCCCGGTCCCGGTCAGGTCGGCGTCGATCGGGCGGTCGTTGTGGAGGTTCTCCCACATCTGCTCGGCCTCGGGCGCGGGTGAGACGGTCGCGCCCTGCGGCACGAACGGCATGGTCGCGAAGCGGATCTCGGACGGTCGGATGCCGCGCAGGGACGCGGCGAGCCCGGCCATGGTCGGGATCTCACCGAGCCATTCTCCGGTGGTCAGGGTGCTGGTGCTGGCGTCCAGAAAGCGGTACAGCCGCGGGACGTTGGTGAGCAGCTGGACACTGAGCGCCTCGCGGGCGATCGCGGCGACGAGCTTCTGCTGGCGTTCGATGCGGGAGATGTCCGAGCCGTCACCGAGGGAGTACCGCGCCCGGGCGTACCCGAGAGCCTCCTCCCCGCCCAGGACCTGACACCCCTGCTCGAGCTGCAGGTGTGCCCGGGGGTCGTCGACCGCCTCCGGGATGTACATCGGCACGCCGTCGAGCGCGTCGACGACGTTCTCGAAGCCGGCGAAGTCCACGACGACGAAGTCGTCGATGAACACGCCGGTCATCTGCTCGACCGTCTTGATGGTGCAGGCGGCAGCCGTCGCCGGATCACCGGTGCTCCCGCCGGTGGCGAAGGCCGAGTTGAACCTGGCCTGGTACTGCGGTGCGGTCTCGGTCCCGTCCGGCAAGGTGCAGGAGGGGATCTCGACGATCGTGTCGCGCGGGATGGAGACCACCTCGACACGGGAGCGGTCCGCACTGACGTGCGCGATCATCGTCGTGTCCGAGCGCATGCCCTCGACACCCTCCTGGGCGGCCTCGTCCTCGGTGCGCTCGTCGCTGCCCATCACGAGGATGTTCAGCGGCTCACCGGCCTGCGGGTCCTCCGGCGGGTCGTCCGAGTTCTGCCCGGCGCGCGTGGGGCGGTCGGTGCCCACGAGGTCGTCGATGTCGTGGCGGCCGATGTTGCCCTGCAGCTCGGCGTAGGCGAAGCCGAGGGAGCTGACGAGGAAGATGGCCACCCCGAGCAGCCCGGTGAGCAGCCGTCGGCGCAGGTCGTGGCGACGTAACGAGCGGGCGTGCCGGGCGGCCGCCAGCCGGCGGCTCGCCGCGTGGGCGAGCTCAGGCAGCGACACGGCGTGTCTGGGCATGCGGCGATCCTACGATCGAAGCGGTCCGGGACGCGTCAGCGTGCGCCGGTGGCGCCGTGGAACGCCGTCGCCTGGTGCTGCCCCCCGGTCGTGCGGGACCTGCGCCCACGGCGGGAGATCACCGACTGGTAGATCGGCTTGCGGACGGACTCGGGCACGAGGCGGTACACCCCGCGCACGGCGAGGTTACGCGCCAGGTGCTTGGCCTGGATGAACCCTTCCTCGTAGAGGCAGGTTTGCAGGGCCCACTCGGAGCGGAGCAGGCGCATCCCGCCGCGCCGGGCGTACGCCCCGTCGCCGACGCGGTACAGCACGAGCGAGTGCGGGACGTTGGCCACTCGCGCGCCGGTCCGGATCATGCGCGCGAACAGCCAGTAGTCCTCCATGAGGTCCAGGTGCCGGTAGCCGCCGGCACGGTCCACCGCACTGCGGCGGTAGACCACCGACGGGTGGTTGAACGGGTCGCGGAACCGGGCGACGGCGGCGATCTCCTCCGGGTCCGTGGGTAGCAGGCGCGTCATGCCCAGCGGGGCGCCCTCCTCCTCGAACTCGGTGATGGCGGAGCCCACGAGGTCGAGCCCGTCCCGCACGAGCGGTACCTGGATCTCGAAGCGCTCGGGCAGGTTGATGTCGTCCGCGTCCGCCCGGGCCACGATGTCGTGGGAGCAGGCGGCCAGCCCCGCCTGCAGCGCACGGGCGAGTCCGCGGTTCTGCGGCAGGCGCACCACGCGGGTGGGCACCGCACCGGCCGGCGAGTATCCGCCCGCGAACGCCAGTTCGTCGACCGCCACGGCCAGGGCGGGCGGTAGCGGGCCGTCCTGGACGACGACCAGTTCGTCCGGCCGGAGCGTCTGCTCGACCGTCGCCGACCGGACGGCGCGGCGGAACTGCTCCGCGTCGTCGCCGCCGTAGACGGACATCAGGACGCTGAACGGCTCCGGCTCGCCGGCCGTACCCGTGGTGCCGGGTGCAAGAGCGGTGTCAGTCACGGCCGGCTCCCTTCTCGATCGCGCGTACCTCGTCGCTGACCGTGCCCAGCCCGGCGAGGACCGCGGAGGTGGGCTGCGGCTGACCGCGCAGGCCTTCGGCCAGGCCGCGGCGGCCGGCGGCCAGCACCGTGGCGCGGTCGCTCGCGCGGCGGAGGGTGCGCGCCCACCGCCGCAGCGTCGCGGCTCCGTACAGGAGGGTCTCCAGCGGGCCGAGCGCGCTCGAGGCGCGCAGCAGCCAGAGCTTGTTGCGCACCTCGAAGAAGAAGCGGCCGCCGGGGTCGGCGTCGCTGTCTCCGAAGGTGGCCGTGAGGTGTTCGACGACGGAGTCGGCGACCCACAGTCCGGTGCGACGGCGCAGGAGTCGGGCGGTGTACTCGAAGTCGTCGTTCCAGAGGAAGTAGTCAGCCTCGGGCAGGCCCTCGGTCCGCACGGCCGTGGCGTCGAGGAGGACGGAGACGAACGAGGCCGACCGTACCGGGACGGCGCCGACGGCGGCGGCGCGGGCGCGCAGGCCGGCGGTGAGGCCGAACCGTGGCCGCGGCGTGTTCATCGGGTGGTCACGCCCGTCGTGCCAGACCGCCCGAGAGGCGAGCACCGCCGGCCGGCCGGCGTAGCGCGCGCGGGCGTCCAGCAGGGCGCTCAGTGCGGTGGGGGTCGGCACGGTGTCGTCGTCCATCAGCCAGACGAGGTCCGCGCCGCGCGCGAGGACGGCGTGCGCCAGACCGGCCGCGAAGCCGCCGGCACCTCCCGTGTTGCGCTCGAGCGTCAGGACGTCGGGACGGAGGCGGTGCGCGGCGGCCCGCTCTCCGGAACCGTCGGTGGAGCCGTTGTCCACGACGACGACGGCGTCACAGGGGCGGGCCTGCTCGGCCAGCCCGTCCAGGGCCCTGGTCAACAGGTCGCGTCGGTTGTACGCGACGACGACCGCGACGACCACTGGGGTAGCGTCGTCCGCGCAGCGGCCTTGACCAGGCGCGGGCACCGGATCGGGCCGTTCCGCCCGAGCCGGAGCCACGTCAGATAACAAGGTCATAACGGTCAGCGTAAATGAACAATGGACAAACTGCAGTGGACGGGAATGTGACGCCTGACCTAGTCGTCGTCGGATCGGGGTTCTTCGGACTCACGATCGCTGAGCGGTGCGCGCGTGAACGAGGCCTGAAGGTCCTGGTCATCGACCAGCGGTCGCACATCGGTGGCAACGCCTACTCCGAGGCGGAACCCACCACGGGGATCGAGGTCCACCGGTACGGGGCGCACCTGTTCCACACCTCGGTCGACCGTGTGTGGGAGTACGTGACCCGTTTCACGACGTTCACGGACTACCGGCACCGGGTGTACAGCACGGTGCGCGGTGAGGTGTACCCGATGCCGATCAATCTCGGCACCATCAACCAGTTCTTCCGCGCCGCCTACACGCCGGGTCAGGCGCGCGAGCTCGTGCGCGAGCAGGCCGGTGAGCTCGCCGGCACCGACCCGGAGAACCTCAACGACAAGGGCATCCAGCTCATCGGGCGGCCGCTGTACGAGGCGTTCTTCAAGGGGTACACGGCCAAGCAGTGGCAGACCGATCCCAAGGATCTGCCGGCGTCGATCATCTCGCGGCTGCCGGTGCGCTACACCTACGACAACCGGTACTTCAACGACACCTACGAAGGGCTGCCCACCGACGGGTACACCGCGTGGCTGGAGCGGATGGCGGACCATCCGAACATCGAGGTCCGGCTCGGGACGGACTTCTTCGACGCGTCGCAGCCGATCAACAAGGCCGCCGTCGTCGGGCAGGTGCCGGTGGTCTACACCGGGCCCATCGACCGGTACTTCGACTACGCCGAGGGCGAGTTGAGCTGGCGCACGCTGGATTTCGAGCAGGAGGTGCTCGACGTCGGGGACTTCCAGGGCACACCGGTGATGAACTACGCCGACGAGGACGTGCCCTACACGCGGATCCACGAGTTCCGGCACTTTCACCCGGAGCGTCAGTACCCGGACGACGCCACGGTCATCATGCGGGAGTACTCCCGTTTCGCCCGCCGCGGCGACGAGCCGTACTACCCGGTCAACACCGCGGCGGACCGGGAGGCGCTGCTGCGGTACCGCGAGCTGACCAAGCAGGAGCGCGGGGTCGTCTTCGGCGGCCGGCTCGGCACGTACAAGTACCTGGACATGCACATGGCCATCGGCTCGGCACTGTCGACCTACGACAACGTGCTGCCGGACGTCCTGGGGTAAATGGTTCACCGCTGCCGGTGACGCCGTCGTCCCGCTCTGACGCGCCGGAGGCCACTCGTGAGCAGACGGCCGGTCGCCGGCCGGGGGAGCGCCGCGAGGCGCTCGAGCGGTCGCTGTGGAACGAGGGCGGCGCCGTCCCCCTCAGCGGCCCGGTTTCTCGCGCGAGCCACTTCGTCGTGGCGCAGCGCCTCGAGCGCCGTGATGCGGCGTGCCGCGCGGGAGACCAGCACGGCCGGATCGGACAGTGACGGGCCGAGCGTTTCCGTCACAGCCTGGCGGATCTCCGCGTCGGCGGTGCGGGCGAGGTCCTCGCCGACATCGGCGGACCGTGCCGCCACGGCCGGTGACAGTGCCTCGGCGACGGCGTCGTCCAGATTCTCGGGCGTGACGCCGTACGGCATGTCGGGGTCCCAGGTCTGGGCGTAGGCGTTGAGCTTGCGTTTGGCCAGACTGATGCGCGGGACGCCGTAGGCGGCGGCGACGATGCGGCCGTGCAGCGATAGGCCGATCCACAGTCGTGCCGCGGCGATCGCGTCGACACGGTCGTAGGGCCGGCGTTCGGGCGAGATCGCGATGTCGCGGTCCGGCCGGCGTGCGCGGACGAGGTCGGCCAGCCGTTCGTACGACCCGACGGAGTCGTGCCCGGGCGCGGAGCCGGCGAGGAACAAACGGATGCGGTACGGCGCCAGCCGCGTGCTGCGCGCCAGAGCCTCGGCGAAGGCCTCCACGCCGAGGGTGCGCAGGTGGGCGGCGGAGATCTGGACCAGGACGGTGTCCGCCTCGCGGGGGTGGCGCTGAACCGGCCGCGTCACGGCCAGGGTGTGGACGAGGTCCGGTGCGAGCCGGTGCGCGATACCGTGCGCGGCCAGCAGCTCGGACGAGAGCCTGTCCCGGACCGAGATCCGATCCGCCTCGCGGAGGACCTCCAGTCGCCGCGCCTGCTCGTCGGGCGGCAGGCCGGTCACCCCCGCCAGGCCGACGGAGTGCAGCACCGAGGCCGCTGTGGCGTTGGCTGGGTACGCCGTGGGGCGCGGCACGTACGGGGACTCCATCGGGGCCGTTCCGTGGACCCGCTCCAGCATGGCCTGCCGGTCCGCGGGTGCCGCGGCGTCGTAGGCGCGTACGAACCCCGGCGGCATCGACATGCGCAGCGCACCGAGAACGCTCGTCGAGCCGACCTCGCCGCCGACTGTCCAGATCGCGTCATACCGCTCGGACGCGAGCAGCGGGCCGTAGGCCGGGATCGCGCGGTCGAGCAGCCTCGTCATGTCGCCGGGGAACGGGGCGGCCGCGGTGACGGCTGCCTGCCGCAGGTACCGCTCGGTCTGCAGCAGGAAGAGCAGATCGCCGAAGTTGTCGCGTTCGTAGGCGCCGACCAGCATCACGCGGGGTCTGTCCCCGGCTGGGGCCTCGGTCCTGGCCATCGCGTCCTCCTCCGGTCTCTGTGCGGGGTCCCGCGGAAAGCCTGACGAGCATACCCGATCAGATTAGTAGGAAATGTGCGACATGGGCGTCCGGTGGTCCGCGGGCCGGCACCGATATCGCCGTCCGAGGGCTGTCACATCGATCGGTCCGGTGCGATCTGACGGTTCGGTGGCCCGGCGCCGGGCAAGGCGCGGAGCGTTCAGGACGTCGTGGCGCCGGTCTCCCCGTCAGACCGGGCGTTGCTCGCGCCGCCGGAGTCCGGACCGTCCGGCCGGGCGTTCCGTGAGCGCCCGTTACCGCGCGGGCGGGCGCCGCCCTTGCGCCGGTTCTTCTTGCCCTCCCGCTGCTTGCGCACGTGCTCGCGGTAGGCCTCGGTGACCTCTTCGGGGTCGCCGTCCTGGACGAGCAACCCGTGGTCCATCCAGAGTACCCGTGTGCACATCCGCTTGACGGTCTCCAGGGAGTGGCTCACCAGGAAGATCGTGCCCGCCTGCTCGCGGATCTCCTCGATCTTGGCGTTGCTGCGTTGCTTGAAGTCCGCGTCGCCGGTCGCGAGCGCTTCGTCGATCATGAGGATGTCCGGGGTGGCCACGGACGAGATCGCGAATCGCAGCCGTGCCGCCATGCCGGAGGAATACGTCTTCATCGGCAGGTAGACGAAGTCACCGAGATCCGCGAAGTCGACGATCTCGTCGAAGCGTTCGCGTACCTCCTTGGCGCTGAGCCCGAGCGCGAGACCACCGATCATGATGTTGCGCTCGCCGCTGAGCTGGCGCATGAGCACGGCGTTGACGCCGAGCAGCGACGGCTCGTTGTCGACGTAGACCGCTCCCTCCGCCGGGGGGATGAGCCCGGCGGCCGCGCGGAGCAGGCTCGACTTGCCGGAGCCGTTGGTGCCCACGATGCCGATGGATTCACCGTGGTGGGCGACGAAGGAGACGCCGCGCACCGCATGGACCTCGGAGGTCTGCCCGACGTTGCCCTGCAGGCGCCAGCGCAGCCGGTTGAGCAGGGAGGTGTGCCCGTTGCTCACCGCGCCGGCGCGCTTGGCGCCGAAAACCCGGTACTTGACGTGCACGTTGTCGACGATGAGTGACGGCGGTCCGATGTCGCCGACGTCGTGGCGCTCCGGGAGGTCTTCGGGGTCGAACTCGAAGTCGAGCTCACTCTCGGCCATAGGTCTCCTCCCCCTGCCAGAAGTAGAGGAAACCCACCACCAGGAACAGCACGGCCCAGCCGAGCATGAGCAACCACTTGTGCCAGTCCAGCGGAATGGTCGGCTCGTCGGTCAGCGCCTGCCGGCCCAGGTCGAGGGCGAGGGCCACCGGCTGGTACTCGAGGACTGGGGTGAGCCAGTGCATGGATTCGGGCACGTTCTCCGCGAAGCGCCGCTCGATCGGGAAGAGCACGCCGGAGCCGTACATGACGAACCGCAGCAGGAACTGCACGACGTTCAGGATGTCCGGTGCGTGGGCGATGATCCGCGCCATGATGAACGCGCAGCCCAGGTTGAACATGCCGAAGATGACCACCTGCACCGGCAGCAGCAGCCACTGCCAGGTGACATGCACCGGGGGATAGTCGGGCATGAAGCCGGAGAAATACGTGATGACGCACATCACGGCCGTGGCGGGTAGCAACGTCGTCAACTCGGTGACGACCGCTGCCACCGGCAGGACGGCGCGCGGGAAGTGCAACGACCGCACGATCTGGAGCTTCTCCGAGATCGACTTGCCGCCGGCGACGACGGAGCGGTCGAAGAAGCGGAAGAGGAAGACGCCGATCACGATGAACGCGATGACGTTGTCCACGCCGCGGCTCGCATCGAGCAGGATGCCGAAGATCACCACGAAGACCGTGGCGTTGAGGATCGGCGTGATGATGGCCCAGAGCTGACCGAGGTAGGAGTTCTGGTTCTGCGCGTAGGCGCGTGAGGTCGCCATGTACTGCGCGAACTGGCGGAAGCGCCACAGCTGCTTCAGATACGTGCCGATCGAGGGCCGCACGCCGATCTGGCGGAGTCCGTGCCGCTCGGCGAGCGCTCGCAGGTCACCGTGGTCCTCACCACCGGCCGTCTGTGCGCTGACTGCGCCCACTGAGCTCCCTCATTCGTCGTCTGCGGCGCCGCGCGCGGGCTCGACGCGCCGCTGAGGCGCGTCGAGTCTACAAGCGTGCCGGGTCCCGGTCGCGGCCCCTCGAACTGGGTATTTGGTCACACGGCGTGGTCGTCGGATCCGCGGCCGCAGGCGGCCGCCCACCGCCGCGGGCAGGTCAGCTCGGGCCACCGGCGACGGTATGCGGCCGACAGCTGCGGCCACCGGCGCGCCAGCGTCCACGTCAACCGCAGACTGTCCCACCACAGCCGGGCGAACCGGCGGCGGTCACGGCGGTACCAGAGCACGCCGGACCGGTCCGCGGACTCCACCAGTACCGAGTCGTAGGACGGCACGTGCCACCAGGTGGCCTCACCCTTGGGCAGGAGGCGTTGCGGCTGCCGGTGCCGGACCGGGACGCTCAGGTGGCGGGTCACCGCCTGCAGGGTGAACAACGCCAGGCGCAGTCCCTTCGGTCCCGGTCGCGGCTCGCGGGAGTGTTCCTGCGGTGGCGCCACGCCGTCCGGGAACGGACGGACACGGGTCTCGGGGAACCGTTGCGCCAGGGCGCGCGCCTCGCCGATCGCGGTGGCGAGGGTCTCCGGCAGGTGCTCGGGGCCACGCAGCACGTCCCGCAGCGCCCGGTGCCGCAACGTCACCGCGTAATACTGCAGGCAGAGCAGTTGCTTCAGGTGCAGGCGCCGGTACTCCCGCAGCAAGTGGCCACCACGGGGCTGCGTGGCGTGCAACAAGGCGGTGACGAGCCGGTTGCGCTCGTGGAAGTACGCCTGCCAGTCGATCGTGTCGTCCTTGTCCAGCCAACTGACGTGCCACAGGGCCACGCCGGGCAGCGACACGGTCCGGTAGCCGGCCTCGCCGGCGCGCAGGCCGAACTCGGCGTCGTCCCACTTGATGAAGTACGGGGCGGCCAGTCCCACCCGATCGAGGACCTCGACCGGGAGCAGGCACATCCACCAGCCGTTGTAGTCGGCGACGCCCACGCGATGCATCCACGGTGTCTGCCGGAGGCCCGTGGCGGCCAGATCGTGCCGTTCCGTGGACCGGTCGGCTGCCCCCCACATGAACGTCGCCTGGTCGACCACCTCGGACCAGGAGTGCAGCACCGTCGGATGCTGCAGGTCGAGCATGTGCCCGCCGACGACGGTCGGTGCCGGACAGGCGGCCGCGAAGCGCACCGCCCGCAGCACCGAGTCGGGCTCCACGGCCACGTCGTCGTCCATGATGAGCGCCGAGGCGGAACCGGCCTCGAGGGCCTCGAGCATCCCGCGGGAGAACCCGCCCGAGCCTCCGAGGTTCGCCTGGTCGATCAACCGCAGCCGCCCACCCAGCGACTGCGTGAGCTCGGCGGTCCCCGGCTCGGCCGCGACCTTCCGCTCGCCCTGGTCGATCACGCAGATCCGGTCGACCACGTCCAGCACCTCAGGCGCCTGCGCAAGGGCCTGCAACGTCCGGACACAGAAGTCGGGCTTGTTCACGGTGGTGATCCCGATGGTGGTCCCCGCCGAGCGGTCAGCGGCCGTCGGCCTGCCGTCCGCCTGCGCGTCGGGCACCTCCCAGCGGCCGGCCAGCAGCTCGACCTCGCCGTGCGCCTCGACGTCGAACCAGAGCCATCCGCCGGACTCGAACCCGGTCAGCGCGAGGGACACGGTCACCTCACCGCCGGTGAACGCCCGCGTCGTGACTGCCCAGGCGTCGCCGTCCCGGCCGGAGCGGCTGACCACCACGCGCCCCGACCCGGTCAGGTGCAGCCGCAGGGTGATCTCGCGCACCGCCGTGTACTGCACCCAGTACGTAGCCGGGAAGGCGTTGAAGTATGTGGCGAAGCTCGCGCGCCCGCCGGCTCCGATCGCGGCGCTCGTACGGGAGCGGACGGTCAGCCCCTCGGCGTCGACGTACAACGGCAGGCGCTCGTGGTCCGTCGGCAGGACCAGGTTCTGCACGGTGGTCACGGGGCTCCTCGGGAACGTCGGGTGGCTGGAGGGTGAACACGCCCTGTCCGGACAGTGAACCAGACGCGAGGTGCGGCCCGACGGACCGGGCCGGCGCCCGCAGACTATGCCGCCGCGCGTGCTCAGGATGTGCCCAGGGAGCCCTGGCTACACTCGCAGGATCCGTCCAGCCCCACCCCGAGTCGCAAGGAGGGTCGGTGCCCACACCTCTCGCCACGAGGCGGCTGCTCATGGTCCGCCTGCCGGGCACGGACGTTCCCTCCGGAACGCTCGACGTCAACTTCGACGGGCATCGAGTCTGGTCGACACCCGTCCGGTGGAATCTGGGCTCGGCGATCGCGGTGGCCTGGCCGCGTGCGCTGCGCCCCTACCTGCACGGTCGCACGTACCTGACCATCACCTCTTCCTCGACCGGGGAGGAGATCGCCGCAGGGCAGGTGCGATTCCCCGGCTCGGGCCGGGTGAGCGTGACGGACAAGCGCGGGCGGTGGCTCTCGATCAACAAGTGGGATCGCCTCGGCCCCACCTTGGACAGCGACACCTCGGGCGCCGTCCAGGACAGGTTGCTCGACAACGCGACCGCGTTGGTTGCCCGGCTGCAGGAGTGGGGCTACCCGGTCTACGCCGTCGGAGGCACTCTCCTCGGCGCG
Organism: Georgenia deserti; assembly: GCF_042680605.1. Taxonomy (NCBI): domain Bacteria; kingdom Bacillati; phylum Actinomycetota; class Actinomycetes; order Allobogoriellales; family Allobogoriellaceae; genus Georgenia; species Georgenia deserti. The sequence goes on along the minus strand of NZ_JBHUEE010000002.1, from coordinate 97,557 downwards.
TTGCGCAACGGGCAGCTGATGCCGCACGACGACGACATCGACCTCGCCTGGCTCAGTGACCGCTCGTCCCTGACCGACGTCTCGCTCGCCAGCTACGAGATGCAACGCCGGCTCGAGGCGGACGGGCTGACCGTGGTGCGGCACTCGCTGGCCCACCTGCAGGTGACGTACTTCGACGAGGACGGGTTCACCGACCACTACATCGACGTCTTCACCGGGTTCCACACCGAGGACGGCCTCTACAACCAGCCCTTCGCACTGCGTGGCGAGCTGCCGCGCGAATCCTTGGTGCCGACCTCGACGCTCGAGGTGGGCGGGCGCGAACTGCCCGCGCCGGCCTCGCCGGAAGACTGGTGCGCCTTCGCCTACGGGCCGAACTGGCTCGTGCCCGACCCGTCGTTCAAGTTCGTCACCCCGCCGAGCACACTGCGGCTGTTCGAGACACGCTTCGGCGTCTACAACCGACAGCGGGTCTGGTGGGAGAAGTACTACGAACAGCTCCCGGCACGCGAGAGCTCGCAGCTGTCCGAGGACGAGGCCGACTCGGTGGCCGAGTTCCTGCGCCGGCTGCCGGAACGGGCCGAGGTGATCGAGCTCGGCTGCGGCGACGGCCGGCTGACGGAGCGCATCGCGGCGGCCGGCCACCGCCTGCGCGCGTTCGACTACAGCCACGAGGCGCTGCGGATCGCTCGGCAGACCCGGCCGGAGAATGTCGAGTACGGCTACCTCAACGCCAACGACCGCCACGACATGCTCGCTCTCGCCCTGGACCTGCTGGACGAGGGGCGGGACCACTACGTCTTCGCCGGATCGATGCTGCACGACGTGCCGCAGAACGGCCGCGAGTCCATCTACGTGTTCCTCCGGGCGATCCTGAACGAGCGCACCTTCGCCTTCTTCACGTTCTTCACCGACCCGCACCCGCAGTACGACTCGCAGGTGCCCGAGACCTGGCACCTGCGCCTGAAGACACTGCACAGCGAGACACGGCGCTTCGGCCTGTCGTTCCACTCCCTCGGGGCGGTCAGGGTCGACACGCCCTACGGCAGACGCACCAGGCAGACCGTTCTCGTGTGGCGCTGACACGACCGAACTCACGAAGGGGCAATCCATGAAGGACGCCATCGGCCGTCTCGCGCGGCGTATCGCTCCGCGCACGATGACCAACCTCGAGACCATCAGCCGGTGGGACTCGGAGTACGAGGACCACGGACCGCGGATCGTCGTCTACGAGCGCGAGCTGCGCGAGCTGCGCCGCGAGGTGGACGCGATGCGCCGCGAGCAGCGCCGCGTCGTCGAGCTCTACGACGCCGTGTTCGAGCACGCCCGCCGCACCGGTGCCTCGGCTGACGGATCGGACGCGGTGGCCGGTCACGGCCCGGACGAGTCCGGTCGCGGCGCCTGAGTCGAGGGTCTGCCGTGAAGAAGGTCTCCGTCGTCGTCCCTGCCTACTGTCCGGGCGAGGGCATCAACCGGGTGGTCCGGTCGATCGAGAAGCAGACCCTGCCCCAGGACGAGTTCGAGCTGATCATCGTCGACGACGGCTCACCCGATGACACCTGGGAGCGGCTGCAGGCGATCCGGGACAGCCACGACAACGTCCGCATCGAGCGGATCGAGAACTCCGGCTGGCCCTCGCGGCCGCGCAACGTCGGCATCGACATGGCCGAGGGCGAGTACGTGCTGTTCATGGACCACGACGACGCCCTCTTCGAGGACGGGCTGCGCGCCTCGTACGACTTCGCCAAGGCCAACGACGCCGACGTGCTCAGCCCCAAGGAGTCCAAGACCTCCGACGTCGGGTGGGGGATCGGGAACTACAGCGGCAACATCGACAACGCCCGGCCTACCCGCGGCGTGGGCGCGCTCTTCCCGATGATGCCGCACAAGTTCTACCGCACCGCGTTCCTCCGTGACCACCGCATCCGTTTCCCCGAGGGGCGGCGGATGCTCTGGGAGGACGTCTACTTCAACATCTCCGCCTACAAGCACGCGCAGGTCATCTCGATCCTGTCCGAGACCCCGGTGTACCTGTGGGTCGAGACGGAGCAGAACAACTCGGCCACTTACGGCCCGCGGGACGAGGAGTTCTGGCAGAAGCTCCGGCTGCTCTACGACTTCATCGACCGCGAGCTGCCCGCCGAGGAGTTCGCCGCGGCACGCGGGTCGATGATGCGCCACCAGTACAACACCCGGATCGTCGGACGGTTCTGGCGCGAGCTCGCTCAGCCGGGCGAGGACTGGATCGATATGGCGCTCGGACACCTGCACGCCCTCCAGGAGCGGTACCTCCCACCCGAGGTCGACGCGCAGATGCCGCCGCTGACGCGGCCGCGCGCACACCTGCTGCGCCACGGACGCATCGATCTCGCCCGGCGCCTCCGAGCCGAGGAGAACGGGCTCGCCGGCCGCAGCCGCACCAGCGAGGTCAGCTGGGACGGCGAGGCCCTGACGATCCACACCACCGCCCGCTGGTCCACCGCGGACGACAAGCCGCTGGTGCTGCTCCGGCGCGGCGACCGCCTGGTCCGGTCCGTGCCCGACGACGTCGCCGCCGTCGTTCCCGAGGCCTACCTCGACGTCACCGACGAGATCCGTAAGGCCCGGTCACTGCTCACCGTCCGTGACCGGAAGCAGAAGGTCACCTGGGAGCTGCCGACCGACAGCGAGATCGTCGTCGAGCCGCTCAACTCCGAGGACGCGGGCGGGAACGCGGCACGCGCCGACGCCGTCACCGTCACCGTCCGCGCCACCGCCACGGTCGACCTGCGCTCGGGCGCCGGAGGGCGGCCGCTGGCCGGTCCGCTGTGGGACTTCCACGCCAAGAACGTGCTGCTCGGCACGAGCCTGCACAAGTCGGTCCTCACCCGCACGCCACCGCAGGTGGCGCTGCTGCGGGGACGCAGCGCCGTCGCCTACACGAACAAGTCCGGTCACCTCAGCCTCGACCTCGCGCAGAAGGTCCGCAGCGTCGTCGCGGACGCGACCGCACAGGTCGACGGCGCCCGGTTCGTCCCGGCGGGCCGCGGCGGCCTGTACCGGTTCGACCTCCCGCTGGCCGGGGTGCGCACGGCAGGCCGGACCGCCCTGGTCGGAAGCATCTCGTTGAGCCCGGCCGGCTCGTTGCCCGCCCGCGTGGCGCTCAGCGGTCGGCTGCACACCGTTCCCAAGGTCGGGCCTGTCCTGCACCGCGCCCTGGGAGCCAAGCCCGCGCGCCTCGTCGGCGACGCCGACGGCGCCCGGATCGAGGGTCTCGTCCGCGCACTTCCCGGCACCTACCATGTCGCCTTCCGCTTCCAAGGCAGGACCGTGGTGAGCCCGCTGCTGCTGCGCGTCCCCCTGCGGGCGGCCGGCCGGACGCCGCGGTTCGAGCTCGCGGACAGCCCAGGCACCACCACGGACGGAGAACGATGACCAGCGCCCTGATCGGCCACACCGGCTTCGTCGGATCGAACTTCGCGCTCCAGCACGATTTCGACGACACCTACAACACGCGCAACATCGCGGACATCGCCGGCAAGCGCTACGACCTCGTGGTCAGCGCCGCCAACCGTGCCGACTCGCACCGGATCAACCACGGAGCCGGCGAGCAGGATCGTGCCGAGATCGAGGACTACGTCGAGCTGCTCTCCCGGGTGGAGATCGGCAAACTGGTGCTGGTCTCGACCGTCTCGCTGTATCCGCCGCTGACGAGCCCCGACGAGGACACCAAGGTCACCGAGCAGGGCCTGCAGCCCTACGGTGCCAACCGGGCCTGGCAGGAGCACGCGCTGGCCGAGCGGTTCGACACGCTCATCCTGCGCCTGCCCCAGCTCTACGGCGCCAACGTCAAGAAGGGCATCGTTTACGACCTGCTCAACGACTACCGCGTCGAGCACATCCGTCCCCACCTGGAGTTCCAGCACTACGACCTCGGCCGTGTCTGGGCGGACACCAGCCTCGCCCTCGAGGCAGGGCTGGACGCCCTCAACATCGCCACGCCGCCGCTGAAGTCAGGAACGGTCGCCGAGGAGGTGTTCGGTGTGGACATCTGGGCCCAGCACGCCGACGTGGTGGAGACCCCCGAGACGCTCGGATACACCCGGGACATGCGCACCAGGCACGCGTCGCTGTTCGACGGGCCGGAGGGTTATCTCATGACCGCCGAGGAGGAGTTGGCCGGTATCCGCGCGTTCGTGGAGAGCAGGCGCTGACCGCACCGCGTCGCGCCGCCGTGCGGTCGCGGCGGGCGGTGGTGCGGCACGATGGTCGGTCATCCTCCGGTGATGCGCCGGAGACGAGGAGGTAGAGATGTACGACGGCAAGCGGGTCTCGGCGATCGTCACGTGCGCCGGGAAGGGCACGCGATTCGGGAGCAACAAGCTGCTGGAGACGATCGGCGGCCGGACGATCCTGGAGAAGACGGTCCGGGAGTTCGTCCACCCGTCCATCGACGAGATCATCGTGACCATCAGCGCCGAGAACCGCGAGGTCTACAGCGACATCCTGGTGGCGCAGGCTGCGCTGCCGGTCACCCTCGTGGACGGCGGCGCCGAGCGCTTCATCTCCGCAAAGCTCGGCCTCGAGGCCACCACCGGCGACCTCGTCCTCGTGCACGACGGCGTCCGCCCGTTCGTCAACGCCGACCTCATCGACCGGGCGCTCGCCGCCGGCAACACCTACGGTGCGGCCATGCTCGGCACCCCGACCGTGGTCCAGCTCAAGCTCGTCGACGACGACGGTTACGTCACCGGGTCCCTGGACCGCAGTCACAGCTGGCTCGGCCAGACGCCGCAGGTCTTCCGCCGCGACCTGCTCGAGCAGGCCTACACCCGCGCCATCGAGGACCGGTACTCCCGGGTCAGCGACGACGCCGACCTGGTCGCCGAGTACACCGGCCACCGCGTGAAGATCGAGCCCGGCGAGGACTGGAACATCAAGATCACCACGCCCACCGACATGGTCGTGGCGGACCGGATCATGGCCCACCGGACGGAACGGTGAGGGACCGGTGAAGGTCAGCGTCGTCGTTCCGACCTACCGGCCGCAGCACCTCGACCGCGTCCTGGACTCGCTCGACGCACAGACCCTCCCGGCCGGCGACCACGAGCTGATCCTCGCTGACGACGGCTCCGGCGAGGACCACGTGGCGAGGCTGCGTGAGGTCGCGGCGCGCCGGGCGTACACGCGGCTCCTCGAGCTCGACCACACCGGCTGGCCCGGCCACCCGCGCAACGCCGGACTTGAGGCCGCGCAGGGCGAGTACGTGCTGTTCATGGACCACGACGACGAGCTCTACCCCGAGGCGCTGGCGGCTGGATACGCCTACGCGAGCGCGCACGACGCCGACGTCCTGGCCGGTAAGGAGACGCGCACCGACCAGGCCAAGTGGGCGCTCGAGGTGTACACGGCCAACCGCCCCGACGCCGCGGCCGACCGCGACCACGGGCGGCATCCGCTGCTGCCGACGAACCCGCACAAGCTGTACCGCCGTCGGTTCCTGCTCGAGCACGGCATCCGCTTCCCCGAGGGACGCCGCGTGCTGTGGGAGGACGTCTTCTTCAACATCGACGTCGGCGGCCACCGCCCCCGGGTCGCGATCCTTGCCGAGACGCCCTTCTACCACTGGGTGCGCGGCGGCCGGACCGCCTCCTCCAGCTACGGCGAGGATCTCGAGGAGTTCTGGTACTGGCTCGAGCAGATCTTCGCCCGCACCGACGAGATCCTCGGTGCCGACCCGGACGAGGAGGCCCTGGCTCGCCAGCACGAGCAGATGCGCTGGTACCAGTTCCGCCACCGCATGATGCCGAACCTGGGTGCCGGGTTCTTCGCCGCCCCGCCGCGCCGGCGCCGCAGCGCCGAGGAGATCGCGGGCCGGATCCTGGCCGAACGCATCCCGCCGCGACTCGACGCCGACCTACCCGTACGGCTGCGCGCCCGCGCCCACCTCGCCCGGGCCGGCGAGTGGGAGCTCCTCGGCGAGCTGTGCGCACTGGACGCCGAGCTGGCGGGCGTCTCGAGCGTCGAGGACACCTCGTGGAACGCGGACGGCACCCTCAGGATCGAGGCGACGGCACGCTGGACCGTGCGGGGCGGGGGACCGCCACCACTGGTGCGCACCGAGGACGGCGGCATCCGCCTGGCGCTACCGACCTACCTGCACGAGGCGCTGCCGGAGGAGCTGCAGGACGTCACCGCCGAGGTACACCAGGCCGCCTCGGCCCTTGCCGTCCGCTCCCGGGCCGACGGCGTCACCTGGCAGCTGCCCACCACGTGCGAGGTCGAGGTCGCCGGAGAGCCCGGGGACGCCGCCGAGGTCACGGTGCGCGCTGTCGCCGAGCTCGATCCGGCCACCGCGGCGCTCGGTCGCCCGCTGGGCGCCGGCGTGTGGGACGTCGGCGCCCGCAACGAGCTCTTCGGCGTGCTCAACCAACGTGGGCTGCGCACCTCCCGGCCGGCGCGCGTCGCCCTCGTCGACGGCGAGACTCGGGTGGCCTACCGGACCGGGTCCGGGATGCTCGCCGTCGACCTCGGCCAACACACCCGCAGCCTCATCGGGTCCGCCGGGACCCGGGCCGCGCAGGCCCGCGGCCGCCATCGACGGCTCGGCGCCGACGGCTACGAGATCCCCCTCGGTGATCTCACCGCCGTCGGCACGAGCGAGCTGGACGGCTCGGTGGTGCTGCAGCCGCTCGAGGAGCAGCCCGCCACCATCACGGCCGAGCCGGGCGGTCCGGCCGTCCTGAGCGGCCGGCTGCGCGCCCGGCCGGGGCGCTACCGGATGCTCGCACGCTTCTCCGGCCGTCCGGTCGACACCAAGGTCGTCGTCACCGTCGGCAAGGACGGCCGGTTGAGTTTCGAGCAGGGCTGAGCGAGGTCGAGCCGGGGAGCCGCGGCGACGGTGCTACTGGCCGGTCCTGGCGTACTTCGCCTCGACCTCGGCCTTGCGCGGACGCCACCAGTCCTCGTGGCGTCGGTACCACTCGATGGTGTCCGCCAGCCCGGAGCGGAAGTCCGAGAACGTCGGCTCCCAGCCGAGCTGCGTGCGTAGTCGGGTGTTGTCGATCGCGTAGCGCATGTCGTGACCGGGCCGGTCGGCGACGTGGTCGTAGTCGCCCGGGTCGTGGCCCATGAGCTCCAGGATGAGTTCGACGACCTCCTTGTTGTTCTTCTCGCCGTCGGCCCCGATGAGATACGTCTCGCCGATCGTGCCGCGCTCGATGATGCGCCAGACGGCGGTGTTGTGGTCCCGGACGTGGATCCAGTCCCGCACGTTCAGCCCCGCCCCGTACAACTTGGGGCGGATCCCGTCGATGAGGTTGGTGATCTGCCGCGGAATGAACTTCTCGATGTGCTGGTACGGCCCGTAGTTGTTCGAGCAGTTCGAGATGGTCGCCTCGACGCCGAACGAGCGCACCCACGCCCGCACCAGCAGATCGGAGCCCGCCTTGGTCGAGGAGTACGGCGAGGACGGGTTGTACGGCGTGGTCTCGGTGAACTTCGCCGGGTCGTCCAGCTCGAGGTCGCCGTAGACCTCGTCGGTGGAGATGTGGTGATAGCGCACCCCGTGCCGGCGCACCGCCTCGAGCAGGGTGAACGTCCCGACCAGGTTCGTCGTGACGAAGGGGGAGGGATCGTTCAGCGAGTTGTCGTTGTGCGACTCGGCGGCGAAGTGGACCACGACGTCGGACTCGGCGACGAGCGGGTCGACCACGTCCGCGTCGGCGATGTCGCCGCGCACCAGCCGGACGCGGTCGAGGCCGGAGAGGGAGTCGGTGTTGCCGGCGTAGGTGAGCTTGTCCAGGACGGTCACGTCCGCGTCCGGATACGACTCGTGGGTCTGATGGACGAAGTTGGCGCCGATGAATCCGGCGCCGCCGGTGACCAGGACCTTCACGGATGCTCCTTCGGGGCTTGGGGTCGACGATGGTCTCGGGGGAGGACGTCCGACAGCGGCCGCGAGCGGGCGCAGGCTGCGGCTCAGGCGGAGTGGGCGGCCCGCTTGTCCGCCAAGAACCGCTGGACCTCATCGTACGAGGGCAGCAGGCCCTGATCCCGGGCCTCGTTCAGGCCGGGAGCGGCGGCGTCCTTCTCCGAGAGTCGGACCTCCAGCGGCCGGCCGTCGCGGGTCGTCTCCGGCCAGGTGATCCCGACCGTTCGGCACGCCGGGTTGATCCCGTGCTCGCGCCCCGGCGCGTACGGGGCCGAGCAGAGGTAGACCACCGTCGAGTCGTCCTCGAGCGAGCAGAAGGCGTGTCCGAGTCCCTCGGAGACGTAGATCGCGCGTCGGTCGACGTCGTCCAGCAGCACGCTGTCCCACCGGCCGAATGTCGGCGAGCCGACGCGGATGTCGACCACGACGTCGAGCACCGCCCCGCGCGGGCACATGACGTACTTGGCCTGGGACGGCGGCAGGTCGGCGAAGTGGATGCCGCGGACGACGCCGGCGGCCGAGACCGAGGAGTTCGCCTGCTTCAGGTCCAGCGGATGACCGACCGCCTCGGCGAACGGCCCCTCCTTGAACGCTTCGAGGAAGACCCCGCGGGGGTCGCCGAACTGTCGGGGCGTGATCTCCCACGCGTCGGGCACTGTCAGCTCGCGGAACTCCACCGACCACTCCTTGCCGTCCTCGCCTACGCCTGCGACCGTGGGCCACACTAACGGGTGGCGCCCGGCCGCACGCCAGCGCTCAGGTCCTGTCGCCGGTTAGACTCCCCGGCGGCGGGCCGACGGATGCATGGCTGTCGTCCCACTCCCGAGAGAAAGCGAATCCACGACCTCATGCCGGTTTTCAGCAAGGGCGAGAAGGCCATCCTGTTCGTGCACGTGCCGAAGGCCGGCGGATCGGCGATCGAGAACCTGTTCGCCGCGGAAGGCTGGGAGACGACCTACCGCGAGGGCAGGACCGGCAAGTACTCGCACAACTGGTATCGGCACTGCTCGCCGCAGCACATGCACGCGGCGCCTCTACGGGAGACCCTGCGTCTGGACCGGTTCACCGCGATCTTCATGGTGGTCCGCGAGCCGCTGGCGCGGTTCCGGTCCGAGTTCGTCATGCGCAAGCCACGTGAGATGGCCACCGACGTGCAGTCCGTGGACGAATGGTCGAACCGCGCGCTGCGCCTGTACCGCGCCAACCCGTACGCGTTCGACAACCACTTGCGGCCCCAGTCCGAGTTCCTGCTTCCCGGCTCACACGTCTACCGGCTCGAGGACGGGCTGGACGCCGTGGTGCAGGACCTCAACAAGCTGTACGACCTGGGACTTCCGAACCGGGTGCCCCGGGTGCGCGAGTCGACCAAGACCAAGGGGGTGGCGAGCCGGGACATCGAGCTCTCGGGTGAACTCACCACCCGGCTGCGAGCGATGTACGCCCAGGACCTCGTCTCGTTCGGGTACGCCTGAGAGCTGCCGAGGAATCACAGCGGCACCGACCAGAAGGAGATCGTCATGCATTGGCTCGTGACCGGTGCCGGCGGCATGCTCGGGGCCGACCTGACGGCACGGCTCGCGGACTCCGGGCACGAGGTACGAGCAGCACGCCGCGGCGACCTGGACATCACCGACGCGGCCGCCGTGGGCCGCGCTGTGCGTGACGTCGACGTCGTGGCCAACTGCGCCGCCTGGACCGCCGTGGACGACGCCGAGTCGAACGAGGCGGCCGCGTTCACCCTCAACGCGGTCGGTCCGCACCTGCTCGCCCGGGCCGCACGCGAGGCCGGGGCGCGGATCGTCCACGTCTCGACCGACTACGTGTTCGACGGCACGGCGAACACGCCGTACCCGGAGAACCACCCGATGTCGCCTCGGTCGGCCTACGGCCGGACCAAGGCGGCGGGGGAGTGGGCCGTGCGGGCCGAGGCGCCCGACCACCTGGTCGTCCGGACGGCGTGGCTCTACGGCGCCCGCGGCGGCTGCTTCCCGAAGACCATGGCGCGTCTCGCCGGTGAGCGGGACAGCCTCTCGGTCGTCGCCGACCAGGTCGGGCAGCCCACCTGGACGGTGGATCTGGCCGACCTCCTCGTCCGTCTCGTCGATGCCGCGGCACCGGCCGGCACGTATCACGGCACCGCGTCCGGTCGCGTCTCCTGGCACGGTTTCACCCGGGAGATCGTGACCGGGCTGGGTAAGGATCCGGCCATGGTCCACGAGACGACGTCTGAGGCGTTCCCGCGCCCGGCGCCGCGGCCGACGTTCTCGGTCCTCGGGCACGAGGCGTTCTCCCGTACCGGGGTCGCACCCATCGGCGACTGGGCCGAGCGGTGGCGCGTCGCGGCACCGCTCGTTCTCGCCTGACCGGGCCCGCCGGCGGGACGCACCGACCGTCACGACGTCCAAATGCCGGACACGGCGCCGCTCGGGCGGTAGATTCTGCGCCGCGCGGGCGATGCCCGTTGCCTCTCTTTCGCGCGGAAGGACCGCCGTGAACCACCGGTCACACATCGCCTCGTGGAGCGTCGCTCTCGCGCTCGTCCTCACGGCTGTGCCGTCGTCGGCCGCCGGCGCCGAGATACGGCCGGGGACCGGCGAGGGCGAGATCAGCCAGGAGCAGGAGCGCGGCGGCATCACTGACGGTCAGGGCGAGGACCCGAACGGCGACGAGAACAGCGACGACGGCGAGCGCGTGACCGACGACAGCGCGACCGACGAGGGCGCGATCGGCCCGCAGCAGGACGAGACCACCCCGGATTCGGGCACCGGCGGCTCGCCCGACGTGGACGACGGTGCGACGCCGACGATCGTGCCGCTCACCGACCACGCCGGTGAGCCGACCGACCTGGCGGACGACGGAGCCGACGGGCAGCAGGACGGCCCACGGGCGCGGCGTGCACCCGGCGCCGCGGCCCCGTCCGTCCTCACCGATCCGATCGCCGCACCGCGGTTCGTCGTGGCCGCGTTCACCTGGCAGGAGGGGGCGCGCCTGCCGGAGGACGCGCATCTCTTCCTGCGGGTCCTCGAGGACTCCGGCTGGTCCGACTGGCTCGAGGTCGGGGCCGACGACGCCGAACACGGCCGCGCGGGCACCGACCCCTTCCTCACCGGCGGGGCCACAGCCGTTCAGGCCCAGGTCACCGGCACCGCGGCCGCCCTGCCGGCCGATCTCGACCTTCTCCTGGTCCCTGCGAACCCTTCGGGCGAGGCCGCGGCCCTGCGGGACCCCGCGGCGCCCCGCGTCCTGCCGGACGCCTCCGCTCAGGCGCAGCCGCGGGAGCAGAACCTGGGCGACGTGCCGCCGCCCCAGCCACCCGCCCCCGACGCAACCACCCTCGCCCCCGGCGTCGACATCGAGCGGCCGAGCGTCATCGGTCGGGCCGGCTGGGGAGCGGACGAGTCCCTCGAGGAGTGGGATCCCGAGAACGCCAGGTTGCGCGCCGCCGTCGTCCATCACACCGCTGGGACGAACAACTACACCCGGGCCGAGTCCGCCGGGATCGTGCGGGGCATCTACTACTACCACGCGGTCCAGCGCGAGTGGGGCGACATCGGATACAACTTCCTCGTCGACAAGTACGGGCAGATCTTCCAGGGGCGCAAGGGCACGATGGCCGCCCCACCCGGCCAGATGGTCGTCGCCGGGCACGCGCGCGGCTTCAACACCGGCAGCGTCGGCCTGTCCGCCATGGGCGACTACAGCACCGTCCGAGCCCCGCAACTCATCCTGGACCGGATGAACGACGTCATCGCGTGGCAGTTCGGCCGGTCCGGCATCGATCCGAGGTCGCCCAGCGGATTCGTCTCCCCCGGGACCGCCGCCCGGCCGGCCGGGCAGAACCTCCCGCGCATCTTCGCCCACCGCGACGTCGGCGACACCACGTGCCCCGGCGACAACATCTACCGCCGCATCAGCACGATGATCGGCGCCGTGGCCGAGCGGATGCCGGAGTCGAACTTCCTACTCGCCAACCACCCGCGCAATCCCTCGCGAGACATCCGGGCCACGGACGCGCGTCCGCACCTGGAGGTCTACATCGGCGACTGGGACGGAGACGGGCGTCAGACGCCGATGTACCGGGACGGCAACCGTTTCGACGTGTACAACCGCCTCGACACCACGGGCCCACCGGACCGGACGTTCCGGTTCGGCCGCGCCACGGACGCCGTCGTGGTCGGTGACTGGAACGGCAACGGCCGCGACGCCGTCGGGGCCCGTCGTGGCTGGCGGTGGCTGCTGAGCAACACCCTCAGCGCGGGCGCCGACCGCGCCTTCGGCTTCGGCCGGGCCTCGGACACCCCGGTCGTCGGTGACTGGAACGGCAACGGCCGGGACACGGTGGGCCTGCGGCGTGCGGCCACCTGGCTGCTGAGCAACCGACTGGACTCCGTCGTTCATCACACCTTCGTCTTCGGCCGCTCCTCCGACACCCCCCTCGTGGGAGACTGGAACGGCGACGGCCGGGACACCGCCGCCGTCCGCCGCGGCCGTCTCCAGCTCGTGACGAACTCGCACACACGCGCAGCGGACTGGTCGTACACCTACGGCCGGGCCTCGGACGTCGTGCTGAGCGGCGACTGGAACGGCAACGGCACCTCGACGATCGGAGTCCGGCGCGCCGTGTGAGCCGGGGGCGAAAGGAAAGAACAGTTCTGCGATCCCGCGAGATGCCTGCGCACGAGACCGCCGAGGCCCGGCAGCAGTTCGGCCACCGGTCCTACGTCACGGCCCTCGCCCTGCTCACCGTCGTCTTCACGCTGGTCCTGCTCACGTGGGCGTCACTGACCCCCGCCTACCGCTCCTACGACGAGACGAAACACGTCAACAGCGCCGTCCGTCTCGCCTACGGCGGCGGCTGGCCCGCCCCCGGGGACGCCCTCGTCGCACCGTTCATCCGGACGGCGACGTACGAAGGGGCACGGTGGACCAACCGGCCCGGCAGCGACACTCCGTTCGATCGCGACTTCGTCGACGTCACGCCGACCCGGGACGAGGCCCGCAGCCGGGTCGGCCCGCACAACGCCCTGCCGACCACGGATTCCGCGCTCGTCGACCAGATGACGCAGCACCCGCCGCTCTACTACGCCACCGAGGCCGGCCTGATGTCGCTGGTAGGCCAGGAGGACGGCAGGTGGGACGTCCAGCTCCTGGTGCTGCGCCTGGTCAGTGTCGGCATGGTCGCACCGCTGCCCCTCTTCGTCGCTGCGACCACCCGGCGTCTCGGTGGGTCGCGTGCGCTCGCGCTCCTCGCCGCAGCGCTGGCGCTGGCCATTCCGCAGTTGGCCTACATCGGCGGCTCGGTCAACAACGACAACCTCCTCGTGCTGACCGGTGCCGCCGCCACCTACCTCCTCGTCCGCATCGTGCAGGGCGACCTTCGGTACCGCACGCTCCTCCTGGCCGCCCTGGTCGTCGGTGCCGGGCTCATGACCAAGGCCTTCATGGCGTTCTTCGGTCCCGCCTTCGTCCTGGCCGTCCTGCTCGCCCGCGGCGACGTCCGGCTCGCCGGGCGCCTGGGCCGCGGCGCCGTCCTGGGGGCTGCCACGATGGCGACCGGCGGATGGTGGTGGGTGCGCAACTACCTCCTCTACGGCTCGTTCCAGCAGCCCAGCGTCTATCGCCAGCCGGCCGTCGGAGGTGACCGCGCCACGGTGCCCGAGTTCCTCGGGGTCGCGATCGACCGGCTCGCTCACTCCTTCTGGGGCGACCTCGTCGGCACCCCGGAGCTCTTCAGTGACGTGGCCGTCGTCCTGCTGACCGCCGCGCTCGTACTCCTCCTCCTGGCCGGGCTCCTGCCGCGCCGGGCCCGGCCGGCGAGCTGGTTGCTCGTCGGCACCACCGTGCTCGTCCTCGTCATGGTTCTCGTGCGCGGCTACGGCAACCACCTGAGGTACGACCTCTTCCCCGGGCTGCAGGGGCGGTATCTCTTCGTGACGGTGGCCGGACTCCTCGCCGTCGCGGCCGTGGGTGTGGGTGTCCTGCTCCGCACCGAGCGGGCACGCGCGCACGCCACCCTCCTCGCTGCCGGTGCCGGTCTCGGACTCGCCGCCTACGGCCTGGGGTACGCGCTGACGATGTACTACGTCGAAGGGACCGGCGTCGAAGCCCTCATCGAAGGGGTTCGCCGGTGGGTCGCCTGGAGCCCGCTGACCGGCTGGCAGGCCGGCCTGCTGCTGGTGGCGCTCGTCGGTGCCTCGCTCACCCTGCTGGTGGCCTTGGCGCGGGCCACGTGGCGAGCGCCCCGCGGCCCTGGAGACGGCCGAGCCGCCGTCATGACCGGCGAGAGCGCCGCGCCCGCCCGGCACGTCTCGCCCCGGCGAACCGCCCAGGCCGGTACTCTGACCGAGTCGCCCTCACCGCGGACCGGCCGTACTCGAAGGAACCCATGAAACTGTTCGTCCAGGTCCCGTGCCTCAACGAGGAGGACACGCTGCCTGCCGTCCTCGCCACGATTCCCCGGCAGATCCCGGGCATCGACTCCGTCGAGATCCTCGTCATCGACGACGGCTCGACCGACCGCACCGTGGAGGTCGCGCGCGCCCACGGAGTACGGCACATCCTGCGGCACACTCGGAACATGGGACTGGCACGGTCCTTCCGAGACGGCGTGGACTACGCACTCGAGCACGGCGCCGACATCGTGGTGAACACGGACGGGGACAACCAGTACCCCCAGGAACGGATCGGCGATCTCGTCCAGCCGATCGTGCGCGGCGAGGCCGACGTGGTGATCGCAGATCGGCAGACCGCGAAGATCCCGCACTTCTCCCCGTTCAAGAAGCTCATGCAGCGCATCGGGTCCTCGGTGGTCAACCGGGCCGCCGGTACGGACCTGCCGGACGCCGCCAGCGGATTCCGCGCATACTCGAAGGCCTCCCTCGTGCGGCTGAACGTCGTCACGCAGTTCAGCTACTGCATGGAAACGATCATCCAGGCCGGCAACAAGCGGCTGCGGATCGCGTCCGTGCCGGTCACGACGAACGGCAAGACCCGGGAGTCGCGGCTGTTCAAGAACATCTGGCACCACATGTACAAGTCGGGTGCCGCGATCACCCGTTCGTACCTGATGTTCAAGCCGCACGCCGTCCTGGGCACCCTCGGAACGGTCATGCTGATCGTTGCGCTGATCCCGTTCGTGCGGTTCATGATCTTCTGGCTCGCGGGCGACGCGAACGGCCATGTCCAGTCGCTCATCGTCGGCACCGCCATGCTCGTCGGCGCCCTGCTGTGCTTCGCCCTGCTGATCATCGCCGACCTGCTGCGCACCAACCGCGTCCTGCTCGAGGACACCTTGGAACGCCTCAAGGAGGTCCAGTACGGCGAGATCGGGCTCTCCGCCCGCACCCTGCCCGACCCGCCGGCGTCCCGGACACCGCTGCGGGCCGCGCCGCAGCAGCCGGGCGCGTCCGGAGGCCTGCCGGGCACCTCTCGCCCCGTCGACGACACCACCGGCGTCCCGGACCGCACCCGGGTCACCGAAACGGCCACCTCGTAGGAACCGGATGCTGCAGAAACTCAAGAAGACCGTCAAGGACGTCCTGGCGGTCCCCGCCGTCCGTAAGGCCTACGAGGCCGGCAACCGGGCCGTGCTCGGCGCCGTCGGCTCCAACCGGCTGGCCGCCACCTTGTACTCGTTCCCCGGCTTCGCCACCTTCAACCGGGAGCAGTACGCCGTCCTCGCCGGACGCCGCGCCTACTACGCCCACCTGAACCAGGCCCGGCCCACCCACGTCGAGCTGCGCCGCAACATCCACCGGCTGGAGAAGGGCATCCTCATGCAGCCCCGGCGGGACGTCTTCGCCCGCGACTACATCGAGGAAACCGTCGACTTCTACCTCGTGGCGGTCCGCGGTCGCACCGAAGGGGCCACCCAGAGCATCGACGAGGTCGAGCTGCGGTGGGCGCACGACGTGCTGCGCACCTACTTCACGCTCGTGCGTCCCGGGGACGCCGCCGTCGACCGCGCGCGCACGACGTTCGAGGCCGCCCCGGTGCCCGGGCCCGTGGCGCCGGAGGCGACGATCCGGCCCTACCCGCACGGGTCCATCGAACGCAGCGACGTCACCTACGACCAGCTCCTCGCCCTGGCCAGACAACGGCGTTCGGTCCGCTGGTTCCTGGACAAGCCGGTCCCGCGCGACCTCATCGACAAGGCTCTGGTCGTGGGCCGCGAGGCCCCGACGGCGTGCAACCGGCTGCCCTACGAGTACCTCGTCTACGACGATCCCGAGCTGGTCCGGAAGGTCGCCGCCATCCCCTTCGGCACCGGCGGCTACGCACACCAGATCCCGACCATCGTCGTGGTCAAGGGCCGCCTGGACAGCTACTTCTCCCCGCGCGACCGGCACGCCATCTACATCGACGCCGCCCTGGCCACCATGGGCTTCGTCCTGGCCCTGGAGACCCTCGGCCTCAGCTCCTCGATCATCAACTGGCCGGACTTCGAGCCTCTCGAGCTCAAGATGCAGAAGACGCTCGGACTCGAGGTTCACGACCGCGTCGTCTGCCTCATCGCCGTGGGCTACCCGCAGCCGGAGTCCCTCGTCGCCTCCTCACCGAAGAAGTCGCTCGAGGTCCTGCGTTCCTACAATGCCGTCCCAGAGTAGGGCCATCACGCGCAGCCGAGGCGTGCGGGCGCTCGTCACCGTCGTCGTCCTGGCGGTGGTCGGCTACTTCTTCGGCCGCTCGCTCGCGCAGAACTGGGATGCGGTGCGGCAGATCGACTTCACCGTCGACGGCTGGAGCGTCGTGGCGGTCGTCTTGTTCGCGCTCGCCGTCCCCGTCTCCGGATTGCTGTGGGGCCGGATGACCGCCGAGCTCTCCGGGACGGACGTCCAGCCGCTCGAGGCCGTGCGCGTGCACTGCCTGTCCTGGCTGCTCAAGTACGTGCCGGGTCAGGTCGGGTCGGCGGTGAACAAGGTCGCGTGGGCGGCGGGTCGGGGCCTGTCCAAGACTCTCGTGCTCATCACCTTCGTCTACGAGAACGCCTTCCTTCTCATCGGTTCGTTGGTCCCCACCACGCTCGTCCTGCTGCTCGCGGGCACCGTCGACCTCGGCACGGGCCGCGCCGGCTCGACGCCCCTGCTGCTCGCGTTCGCCTCCCTGATCCCGCTGCTGGCACTGACGAACGGTCCGGTCTTCCGATTCGGCTCCAACCTGCTGGCCCGGCGGGCGCTCCACCGGGAGATCCCCGCCGAGTACTTCCTCCGCTGGACGCAGGCGCTCCGGTACCAGCTGCTGTACCTGCTTCCCCGTGTGATCAACGGCGCCGGCTTCGTCGCCATCGCCGTGGCCATGGTCGACGTCGCCCCCTCCGCCTATCTGCCGCTGGCGTGCGCCTACATCATCGCCGGCGCTGTCGGCATCCTCGCCGTCTTCGTCCCGAGCGGGCTCGGCGTGCGCGAGTCGGTCCTCGTGCTGCTGGCCGCCGCCTACCTGCCCACCGAGCAGGCCATCGTCCTGGCCCTGGTGGCTCGTCTGTACGCGACCGTGGCGGACGCCGTCGTCGTCGCCGTCTACGGCATCCTGCGCCTGACCCCCCGAAAGGAGACGGCAACGTCATGAAGGTCGCCATCATCGGCTCCGCGTTCTCCGGCAACAAGGGTGCCGCCGCCATGCTGGAGAGTTCGGTCCAGCACCTCACCCGTCGCGATCCGAAGACCCGTTTCGTCCTGCTCAGCATGTACCCATGCTCCGACGCGGCGCAGAACCGCTACCCGAACCTGCGGGTACTCGACGCCTCGCCGTTGCGTCTCGGCGTGCTGCTCAACAGCGCGGCGCTGGCCCATCGCCTCCTGCCGCCGCTGCGCCGCGAGATCGAACGGGCCGTGCCCGAGATCGGAGCGCTGGCCGGCGCCGACGTGCTCCTCGATGAGGGTGGGATCACCTTCGTCGACGGTCGCGGCAAGTTCCTCATCTACAACGTCGCCTCGATCCTGCCCGCGCTGTTCGTGCGCACCCCGGTCGTCAAGGTCGCCCAGGCCATGGGGCCGTTCACCGAACCGCTCAACAAGCTCGCCGCCTCGCTCATGCTGCCGCGCGTAGCCGCGATCGTCTCCCGCGGGGCGACCACCCACCGGCACCTCGAGGACCTCGGCCTGGACAACGTTCACCGCGGCGCCGACCTGGCCTTCACCCTCGAGGTCGCCGAGGCCGACGTCGCCGAGGCGAGTGCCGCCGTCGAGACGAGCTTCTTCGACTCCGGCGACGTCGTCGGCTTCTCGCCGAGCGCCGTGCTGCGCGCCGCGGCCGACACCCGCGGCGAGGACTACGTGGGCCAGGTGCGGCGCCAGATCGACCACCTCACCGGCGACCTCGGCAAGAAAGTCTTCCTCGTCGCGCACAGCGCCCGCGCGGGCACCACCAAGACCCACAACAACGACCTGCCGCTGTGCCGGGAGATCTACGCCGGCCTGGCCTCACCCGAGCAGGTCCTCTTCGTCGACGACGAACTCGGCTCGCAGGCCCTGCGCCACCTCATCGGGCGCTGCCAGATCTTCGTCGCGTCCCGGTTCCACGCCATGGTCTCCTCCCTGGCGACCGGCGTGCCGACGTTCGTCATCGGCTGGAGCCACAAGTACCGCGAGGTGCTCGAGATGTTCGACCTGGAGGACTTCGCCGTCGGCCACGCCGACCTCACCGACGACCTCTTCCGCACAAAGATCGCCGAGCTGCTCCACCGGCAGGACCCGTTGCGCGAGCAGATCGCCACCGCGCTGGAGGACGTCCGGGTCCGGGCCATGGCACAGCTCGACGTCATCGACGGCGTCGCCCGGGCCTGAGCGCCGTGGCCGCTGCCACCAGGTGGACCGTCGCCGGGGTCCTCGGCGGCGTCCTGACGGTCGTCGGCGCGGCCATGTTCGCCGCGCTCACGCTCAACTGGCGCGGCACCATCGACGCGACCTACCACCTCGACTACATCTACCAACTCGCCGACGGCAACCTCCCCGCCCCCTACGGCGTGCGGTTCACCCCCGACGGCCCGCTGCCGCACGAACGCCAGTACGCCTCCGCGCACCCGCCGCTGTACTACGCCCCGGTGCTCGCCCTGGCCGGCGGGGCCGAGCCGGCCGACTGGGTGCGGGTGGTGCTCACGGGCAGACTGCTCAACGTGGCCCTCGGCGCGGTCACCGTCCTGCTGCTCGGCTGGGCGGGCTGGAGCCTCGGTGGCCGTTCCCGGCACCGGTTGGCGGTCGCGACGGCCGCCACCGGCGCCCTGTCGGTGTCCTTCGTCCGGTTCGCCGGCGAGATCTACGGTGATGTCCTGCTCACCACGCTTGCCACGGCGGGGCTCGTCCTCGCGATCCGCATGCTGCGCGCCGGGCCCAGCCGGCGGCGAGTCCTGGCGACGGCGGCGGTGTGCGGCCTCGGGATGCTCACCAAGGCGACGTTCGTCGTCGTCCTTCTTCTGTGCGCGGGGGCGGTGCTGATCGCCGTGACGATCCACCTGCCCGGGCCGGGACGGGTGCGTGCGGCGCTGCTGCGGGTCGCACCGGTGCTGGCGCTGCCTGCCGCGACGTCGGGATGGTTCTACCTGCGCAACCTCGCCTTGAGCGGCTCGTGGTTCCGGTCCACGCCGCGGGTCCCGGTGGGGGACCGGCCGTACCGCACGCTGGAGGAGAACCTCACCAGGCCGGACTTCTACCTCATCGTGCCGGACCGGCTTCTCGGGCAGGAGGAGGTCGATCTCGGAGCGCTGACGAACTACCAGCTCTCGCGGGCGCTGTTCGTGACGCTCGCGTTGCTCGCCGTGGTCGCTGCCGGCCGGTGGTGGTCGGCGCGCCGCGGCGCCGACGCTCCACCACTGTCCGTTCCCTCACGGGCCGCCACGACGTGGGCCGCCCTGGTCCCCCTCGGCGCCCTCATCGGCATGTACGCCGTGCAACTGGCCCACACGGTGGGCTACGGGAACGACAACATTCGCTACTTCCTGCCGGCGTCGATCGCCCTCGGGCTGCTCGCCGGGCTCGCGTGCCTGGCCGCCCGGGGCGCCGGCGGCCTGGTCGCCGCGAGCGTCATGGTCGTGCTCCTGGGGGGCACGGTGCGGTACTCGGCCCACCTGGCCGAGCGGTTCGGGGTGGACGGTGAGCGGGGATGGCTCGCGTGGGCCACCGCGGCGGCGGCCCAGAACGACCTACCGGCCTGGCCGGTGTGGTCCGCGCTGGCGGTGAGCGTGTTCGGCGTCCTCATCGTCGTCGTGGCGTGGCGCGGTCTCGCTGCGACGCAGCGCCGGCGGTTCGGGGAGGTCGCTGTGGTGCCAGCGCCTCGCCCGCGATGAGACTGCGGCCCACCCACGCGAGCGTGCCGAGGTACCCGAGCGCCAGCAGCCACAGCAGCCAGCCCGGGGCGGGCCCCCAGGCCTCGATGGCCCGCAGGCCGTCGATGACGGAGGAGTCGCGCTCGGCCCAGTGGAAGCCGAGAACCCGACGCATGCTCAGCCCGGTGAAGACGCCGCCGGCGACGACGACGGCCACGGCCGCGGCCGACCGCAGCCGGCGCGGCAGCATGGCCGGCCCCCCGAGGGCGAGCACCAGGGTCAGGCCGGCGAACCCCGGGAAGAGATAGCGGCCCTGCAGGCCCAGCGGCTCGCCGGTACGCAGGTACAGCGGCCAGGTCCCGGCGATCATCGCCGCGGCGCAGCCGACGAACGGGGCGAGCAGCAGGGCGGCGTCGGCCCGCCGCAGCCCGAACGACGCCCGCCGGGCCAGCACCACGACCGCGGCCACGACCATCACCGTGAACAACCCGGTGGTCAGGGTGTAGCTGAACGGCGGCGGCTGGTGGCCGATCTGGATGGACAAGGACGCGAAGAACCGGACGGGCACCCGGATCACCGCCTCGTGCCAGTAGTCGCCGAGGCCCTCGAGCGGGTCGAGCGGCCCGCCGGGCAGCGCCGGTCGGTGGCCGGCGGGCTGAACCGTGCCGTACCGCACGAGATTCGCGATCCACCACCATCCGCCCAGGGCGGCCACCGCGCCGGCAAGCACCAGCCGGACGGCGGCCGTGCGCAGCACCCCGCCACGGCGGCCCGCCAGGAGGTACGCGGCGACGACCACGGGGACCAGGACGAGCGCGAACGCCTTGGTCAGCAGCGCCACGGCGAGGGCGCCGCCGGTCAGGACCGCGGCGGTCCGGGTCAGGTCGCCGGTGGCGATCCGTACGGCCAGGACCGTCACCACGGCAGCGGCGGCGGTGAGCAGGTTGTCGTTCGTCACCGTGCCGCCAAGAGCGCCGAGCTGCGGGACCAGGAGCGGCCCGGCGGCCGCGGCGACGACGGCCGCCGGCGGGGCGCGCAACCGCCGCGCACCGTGTCCGAGTAGCAGCGGGAGGGGCGCGAGCAGCGCCACGCTCGTCAGGCGCAGGAACCACACGGTCACGTGCGCCGGAACGTCGTCGGGCAGCACGGCGAGGAACCCGGCGAGCAGCGCGTAGTAGCCGGGTGGGTGCTGTCCGATCGTGTTGACATCACCGTCCGACGAGCCGGCCGGCGCCGCGTCTCGCAGCTCGGCGAACGAGAGCGGCTCGGCCGAGGTGGTGGTGATCGGCTGGTAGCCGGGGTGCTCCTCGGGGATGGCGTCGAGCACCCAGGTGAGCAGGTGCAGCTCCTGGTATCCGGGCCACTCGCCCGTCTCCAGCAGCGCGTAGCCGCCGGAGATGTGCGCGGCCTCGTCGAAGGAGCGGAACGTCGGCAGGAGCAGCGACCAGCTGAGCAGGATGAGCGTCCAGGCGACCGTCAGTGCCGGCACGGCGGGCGGCAGGCGGCTCACTGTGCCGGGCTGGTCGGTCATGGGCTGGCCGGCGCCGGTGTCAGTGCTCGAGAAGACCGAGGAGGTACTCGCCGTAGCCCGACTTGCGCAGCGGTTCGGCGCGCTCGCGCAGATCGTCGTCGCTGAGGAAGCCACGCCGCCAGGCGACCTCCTCGGGGCAGCCGATCTTCAAGCCCTGCCGTGCCTCGACCGTGCGCACGAACGCCGTGGCGTCGGCGAGGGAGTCGAACGTGCCGGTGTCCAGCCAGGCGGTGCCGCGCGGCAGCACCTCGACCGCGAGCCGGCCCTGATCGAGGTAGTGCCGGTTGACGTCGGTGATCTCGTACTCGCCCCGGTCCGAGGGCTCCAGACCCTTGGCGATCTCGACGACCTCGTTGTCGTAGAAGTACAGGCCGGGCACCGCGTAGGAACTCTTCGGCCGCTTCGGCTTCTCCTCCAGCGACAGGGCGCGCTGGTTGTCGTCGAACTCGACCACGCCGTAGGCCGTCGGGTCCGAGACGTGGTACGCGAACACCGCGCCGCCGTCGATCGAGCCGAACCGGTTCAGGGTCTGGCCCATGCCCGGGCCGTAGAAGATGTTATCCCCCAGGACCAGGGCCGCCGGGTCGTTGCCCAGGAACTCCTCGCCGAGCACGAACGCCTGGGCCAGGCCGTTGGGTACCTCCTGGACGGTGTAGGAGATCGAGATACCGAACTGGGAACCGTCCCCGAGCAGCCGGTGGAAGGACTCGGCGTCGTGCGGCGTGGTGATGACCAGGACGTCCCGGATGCCCGCCAGCATCAACGTGGTCAACGGGTAGTAGACCATCGGCTTGTCGTAGACCGGCACGAGCTGCTTGCTCACGCCCTGGGTGATCGGGTGCAACCGGGTGCCGGATCCACCGGCCAGGATGATGCCTCGCATGGTGCCTAGTCTGGCGCATCCAGGCGAACCGTCACCCCTTCGGCCTCGACGACCCGGTCGAGACCCGGCGCACCCGGCGCGGCGAGCACCACCGACCCTCCGGCCAGCCAGACGCCGAACGCCTGACGCATCAGGTCCTCGAGGCTGCCGGGGGAGAGGAGGACCCGGCTTCCCGCCGCAGCGGCCGGGGCCGCCCAGGTCTCGAGGTCGGCGTAGCGCACGCCGCTCAGCGCCTCGTCGTCCGGATCCGGGGCCTGGACGAAGCCGAGCGTGTCCCCGTAGCCGCCGAGGTCCGCGGCGGCGTCCATCGCGCCGGCGGGCAGGTCCGCCCCGTCCCAGGCCATCGCCAGCGCCGGCAGGGCGACCGCGAGGGTCAAGTCCGCGGCAGGCGCCGCGGCGGGGTCGGAGGTGACGACGACGTCGGCCGCTTCCGGCTGCTCGTCCAGGCCGGCGGTCGCACCGGTGAGCCACGTGGCGAGCGTCCACACGGCCGCGCGCCAGTGCACTGGGAGATGAATCACGACGACGGAGCCCGGGGCGGCGTCCGCCTCCTCGGCCAGCAGGTTGGCCGCCTTGGTGATCCAATTGGCCAGGACTCGGCCGGACAGTTCGACGCGTTCGCCGCCGGTCGATCCGTACCAGGTCAGGCGTGGTGCCGTGCCGTCGGCACCCAGCGCGGTCAGGAGTCGGCTCGGGGCCGTACCGGAGACGCTCATGGTGACGAGGGTAGGGTGCCGCGCCTACGGTGGTGGGGAGCGGGCGAGCCGCGGAATGGCGCAGCTCGGCACCAAGGACGTGACCGGCCTCGCCGTCAAGTCCGTATCCCACTCGTATAGCACTCCTGGGGTTGACTCGGGCGGATGACACGCGTGTAATTCACGTGGGAGCTGCCGAAGGGACGAGGGGGAGAACGATCGTGTGGAACATTCTCGGTGATGGTCCGCTGACCTTCGGGATGGCGGCCGAGGAGGACGAGCAGCAGCACGCCGTCGGGGCTGACGTCCTGCATCTGCTCGACGCCGGCGACGACGAGGGAGCGCTCGCCTGGCAGGACCGCGCGCTCTGCGCGCAGACCGACCCGGAGGCCTTCTTCCCGGAGAAGGGGGGCTCCACGCGCGAGGCGAAGCGGGTGTGCACCTCCTGCGAGGTCCGGTCCGAGTGCCTGGAGTACGCCCTGGCGAACGACGAGCGGTTCGGCATCTGGGGCGGTCTGTCGGAGCGTGAGCGTCGCAAGCTCAAGCGCCGCGCCGTCTGAGACGGCCGCGCCGCTGACGACGCCGGTTCCCTCTGCCGTGCCCACGCGCCCCACCACGCTCGCGGTGGTCGTCAGCACGGGCGTGACCGCCTACCTCCCGCGCACGCTCGCGGCGATCGCCGCCCAGACGCACTCCCCTGAGGTCGTCCTCGTCGTCGACGTCGGCGCGCCCGGTCGTGACGTGGGCACCGGGGTCCCGGTGCACGAGGCCGTCGCCGAGGCCGGCCTGGAGGACCTTGCCCGCGTCCGGGTCGTGCGTGCCCCCGAGGCGTCGACGTTCGGGCAGGCCGTCACCCTCGGACTCGCGGGCTACGCCGAACTCGTCGAGCGGGCGGCCCGCCGGGCCCGCAAGCGGGAGGCCACCGGGTGGTCCGGCGTCACCGGCGAGCTCAACCCGGTCACGACCGGCGAGATGCGCGCTGTCGGCGCCGGCGGCGGTGCCCCGGACGCCGGGGCGGCCGCCGAGTGGCTGTGGCTGCTGCACGACGACTCCGCTCCCGCACCCGAGGCCCTCGACCGGCTGCTGCACGCGGCCGAATCCGGCCGCTCGATCGCCCTGCTCGGGGCCAAGCAGTGTGACTGGGACGAGCCCGACCGCCTCCTCGAGGTCGGCGTCCGCGCCACCCGCTCCGCGCGCCGTGTTCCGGAGATCGAGCCCGGCGAGATCGACCAGGGCCAGCACGATCACCGCGAGGACGTCCTCGCTGTGGGCCTGGCCGGGGCCCTGGTGCGCCGCACCGTGTGGGACGAGCTCGACGGTCCGGACCCCGCGCTCGGCCCGTTCGGCGACGGTCTCGAACTCAGCCGGCGCGCCCGCCTGGCCGGCCACCGCGTCGTGGTCGTCCCGACCGCCGTCGTCCACCACGCCCGCGCCGCCTTCCACGGACTTCGGGGCGGGGGGCTGATCACCGGGGATGCCAGCGAACCCGACCCGCGGCGCTCGTTCCTCCCGCGCCGGCGTGCCCAGCTGTTCAACGCCCTGCTCACCGTCCCCGGGCTCGCGGTGCCGTTCGTCGCGGTGTGGTTCCTGCTGCTCGGTGCCCTGCGCGCGCTGTGGCGGGTGACCACCAAGGAGATCGGGCTGGCCGGCGCGGAGCTCGGAGCTCCCCTGGCCGTGCTGGGGCGGACGGACGAGCTCTGGCGTGCGCGACGCCGCCACCGCGGCTCGCGCCGCCTGTCCCGCCGGGCCGCACTCGTCCCGCTCGAGGCGAAGCCGGCCGAGATCCGCCGCGCCCGCCGCGACGTCCGGCGCACCCAGGCTGCCGCCCGCCGTGCGGTGGCCGCGCCGAGCGAGCTCGAGATCGCCGAACGCGCCGCACTGGCCCGCCGGCGCCGCGTGACCGGCACCCTCACGGCGGTCGTCCTCACCGCCGTCGCCCTGATCGCCTTCATCGACCTGCTGCTCGCCGGCCCGTTGACCGGGGCCGCCCTGCGCCCGCTCGATGTCACGGCCGGACAGCTGTGGACCATGGCGCGTTCCGGGTGGGTCGTCGGCGGCGACGGCCATCCCGGGCCGGCCGACCCGTTGCTGCAGGTCCTCGCGGTCCCGGCCGCGCTCGTGGCTCCGTTCGGAGCGAGCGCCAACGCCGTGATCACCGCGATCCTGCTCGGCTCGATCCCGCTTGCCGGTCTCGGCGCGTGGTTCGCGGCCGGAGCGGCCACCCGCTCCGTCGGGCTGCGCGCCGTCGCGACGGTCACCTGGGCGCTGTCCCCGGCGTTGCTGCTCGCCACCGGGCAGGGCCGGCTCGGTCCGGTGCTCGCGCACCTCCTGCTGCCCTGGGCCGGGCTCGGCCTCGCCCGAGCCGTGGCCGTCGACCGGCGGGACGTCGTGCTCTCGGGCCTGGTCGGTGCCCGCCGGACCGAGCGGGCGCGCGCCGCCGAGGAACGTGCCGTCGCCGACGGCCGGACCGTCTCGCCGCAGGGTGTCGAGACCACGCGCCGTACTCGCGCGGGATCCATCGCCGCCGGCGCCGGCGCGGCGCTGGCGCTTGCCGCGGCCTGCGCCGGGGTTCCGGCCCTGCTGCCCGCCGCCGTGGTGGTCGCGGTGGTGCTGGCGGTCCTGGCACCCCGGCGCCGCCTCGTGCTGCTGCTCGTGCCGGTGCCCGCGCTCGTCCTGCTCGGCCCGTCGGTCCTCGCCGCGGTGGCGAACCTGCCCGGCGGCAGTTGGCGGATCCTCTTCGGGGGCGGTGTGCCGTACCCGGCCGGCGGCGCGGGGGCCTCTCCGTCGTGGCTGCCGCTGCTCGGCTGGCCGGTCGAGCCGGTGACGTTCCCCGGTCTCGACCCCGAGGCGTCGGGCGTCGTCGGCGCCGCCGCCGAGTACGGCATGCTCGCCGGCGGCGCGACTCTCCTCCTCGGCGCGGTGCTGGCCCTGGCACGCGGCACCGGTCGGGCACGCGCGGTCCGGGCCGGATGGCTGGTCGCACTGGTAGGTCTCGTGCTCGCCCTGCTCGCTGTGCGGACCGACGTCGGCGTCGGCACCGGAGCGGACGGCACCAGCCAGGTGGTGCGCGCCTGGGCCGGCCCAGGCGTCTCCCTGGTCGTTCTGGGGCTGCTCGTCGCCGTGGTCTCCGCCGGTGACGGCCTCCGGGCCGCGCTGGCGGGCCGGAGTTTCGGCTGGCGACAGGTGACGACGACCGTGCTCGCCCTGCTCGTCGTCGCGGGACCGCTGGCGACCGGCGCCGGCTGGCTCGTCGGCGTCACGGCAACGCCGTCGGACCGCCCGGGAGAGCTGCTGGCGGTGCACGGCCGCGAGGCACCGCCGGTGCCCGCCGTCGCCGAGGAGATGCAGACCTCGTCCTCGCGCTCGCGCGTCCTGGCGCTGGTGCCCTCCGGCGGCACGATCCAGGCGCAGATCTGGCGTGGCGCTGGGCCGCAACTGACGGACTCCGCCGCCGTCGCAGACCTCGCCGAGCTGGAGCGGGAAGGGTTCGACGACGCCGACCGTGAGCTCGCCGGCCTCGTGGCCGCCATCTCGGTCGGTGCGGCCGACGACGTCGGTCAGGTCCTCGGCGCTCATGCTGTCGGCGTGGTCGTCGTGCCCCACGAGCCGACGTTCGTCCCGGCCGGGACCGAGCCGACGACCACCGAGCGGGCGGCTCTGCTCGAGCGGCTCGACGCCACGGCCGGGCTGGAACGGGTCACCGAGAACGAGTCCGGCGCCATCTGGCGGGTGAGCACGACCGGCGGGGCGGGTTCGGCACCGTCCGTCGCCCGCGCCCGGATCCACGACGCCGACGGCGAGTGGACCGGCGACCTGCCGGCGGGGACCGTCGGCATGCGCACCGAGGTGGCTGCAGGGGAGCAGGGCCGCACCCTCGTCCTCGCCGAGCGCGCGGACAACGGCTGGCGCGCGTGGTACGACGGCGAGCCGCTGCGGGCGACGACCGAGGGGTGGCGCCAGGCGTTCGAGCTTCCGCCCGACGCCGGGACGTTGCAGGTCTCGTACCAGGCCGCGCCGACCATCTGGACGTGGGTGCAAGCCGTCGTGCTCGGGCTGACGCTGCTCCTGGCGCTGCCGGTACGCCGCCGACGAACGGAGGTGGACTCGTGAGCGATGAACGAACACCGCACGAGCCCGGACCGGACGAGGCTCCCGAGGACCAGCACCAGGCTTCGGAGGACCACGACCAGGCTCCGGAGCACCAGTCCCAAGGTCCCGAGGACCAGCACGAGGTGTCCGAGGACCAGCAGGAAGCCACGGCGGACGAGACCCCCGAGGGACAAGGCTCCGACCAGGACGATGCAGCCGAGGACGCTGACCGCGACGGGACCGCCGCGACGGCGAACGCCACGGCCACCGATGATGCGGGCCAGCCGGCCCCGGCCCCGGGCCGCCGGATCGGTCCGCGTCGCATTCTGCGCGGCGTCGGGCTCGGACTGAGCGCAGCCGCGTTGCTCGCGGCCACCGGGGCCGTCGTCGTCGCCGCGGACGCCGAACCTCCGTCGGCGCCCGCAGCGGTGTCCCCACCGGCGGTCGACGTGCCGGCCGGCACCGTCGACCACGTCTGCGCCGGGCCGGCGGAGCTCACGACCGGCGAGGGCATGTCCGTGGATCCGGAGGTCGACCCCTCGGACGTCGAACCCTCGGCGCTGACCCGGACGATCACCGTGCCCCGCGGCGATGCGGACGCGCCGGAGGCGGAGTACACACCCACCGGGAGCACCGGCGAGGACCTGACGGTGACCGGTGACGTGCGCACCCTCGCGGTCACCGACCCCGAGGCCCCGGGCGTCCTGACGGCGGCACCGGTCGACGACCTCGCCGCCCTGGCGGCCGGCGCCACCCTCACTCGCACCAATGCCGGAGATCTGCGGGGCCTGTCCGCCGCCGCCTGCCAGCAGCCCGCCTCGACCAGCTGGCTGGTCGGCGGCGGCACCGACCTCGGGCAGAGCTCGCGCCTGGTCCTGACCAACAGCGGAGACACCCCGGCCACCGTCTCGGCGCGGATGCTCACCTCGATCGGAGCCGTCGACGCCGCCCGGCTCTCCGAGATCGTCGTCGCCCCCCACTCCAGCGAGGAGGTCCTCCTCGAAGGCGTGAGCGAGGGAAATCCCGAGATCGCCCTGCGCGTCGACGCCGACGGCGGGGAGGTGACGGCCACCGTCCAGGACCTCCAGCTCGACGGCCTCGTCAGCGCGGGCATCGACCAGGTCACCGGCTCGGCGCCGCCCGCGCTGCACCTGACGATCCCCGGCGTCGCGCTGACCGAGTCCGACATCGACGACGAGGTCGCGTCCGAGTTGCGACTGGTGAACCCCGGCGAGGAGGAAGCCACCGCCTCGGTGCGGTTGCTTGGTCCGGACGGCCCGGTCGAGGTGCCCGGCGCGCAGGACGTGGTCCTCGACCCGGGCGCCGTCCTCGACCTGACCCTGGCGGGGATCGAGCCGGGAACCTACGCCGTCGACGTCACCTCGGACCAGCCGATCACCGGGGGCGTGGCGCTGGCACGGATCGGTGAGGCCGGACCGCTCGACCCCGACGTGCCCCCGGTGGACCGGGCCTGGAGCCCGGCGGCACGCCCGAGCGGCGGCGGCCTCGTGCAGACCCCGTCGCTCGGCGACCTCGTCGACGGTGCCCGGGTCGTGCTGTCCAATCCGGGCGAGCAGGACGTCGAGGTCGAGCTGACCCCCGTCGCCGACGGCGGCGAGGTCGAGGACCCGGTGACGGTGACCGTGCCGGCACGGAGCACGATCGACCGCGACGTCACCGAGCTCGTGGGCACCGGCCCGGCCATGCGGATCGCGGCGGCCGACGGCGAGATCCTCGCCTCCACCGTCCTCACCGCGCGGGCGGATGACGGCCAGCTCATCAGCGTCCTGCCGATGTCTCCCGATCCGCACGAGCAACGGTCGGTGCGGGTCGACGTCGGCTGACCCGGGACCGACGGGCGACGGCGAGTGAGCCGCCCGGGGGGCCGTCCGTGTCGTCACCGCGTCACGGCAACGGGCTGTCCGGGTCGATGTCCTCCGGGGCGCGTCCCAGCATGCCGGCGATCTGCTCGACGAGGACCGCCCGCACCAGCAGCTCGGTCTCATCTGCATCCACCGCCCGGGCGACCACCGGGCGGCGGTAGACGACGATCCGGTGACTCAGACCTGCGGCCGCATCCCCGGGAAAGTACCGGCCCAGCGCCACGGCGCGGTGCTCCCACGGGGCCGGGTCCGAAGGCGGTACCTCCTCCACGGCGAACTCCACGCCGGCCAGCTCCCGCGGGAACCGGCGCTCCAGCCGTCGCACACAACGCAGCACCAGATCGTCGAACCGGTCCGTCCGGGTACGCCAGGCCGGCAGCGTCGGCGGGAGCAGCGGCCCGCGCAGGCCCCGTCCGTGCCGATCGCGGCGCCGGCCACCGCGTCGCGCGGGGACAGCCGGCACCGGCGGCTGGGCAGAGGTCATCGCACGAGGGTAACCAGGCCGGCGCGGTGCCCAGGAGCAGGCGTGCCGACGGTGGCCGGCCCGCACGGTCTCGTCGATGACCACCCGCCCCGGCGTGGTCGTCTGTGCCGTGTCGGCTCGGCGCGGTAGCGTCTGGGAACGTGAGAGCCGTCCGCCAGTGCACCCGCTCCGCGTGCGACCGTGCCGCCGTCGCGACGTTGACGTACGTGTATGCGGACTCGACGGCTGTGCTGGGGCCATTGTCCTCGAGCGCGGAACCGCACGCCTACGACCTGTGCGAGGTGCACGCGGAACGCCTCACCGTCCCGCGCGGCTGGGACGTGGTGCGCCTCGCCACCGAGTTCGTGCCCGCGCCGCCGTCCGACGACGACCTCGTCGCCCTGGCCAACGCCGTCCGCGAGGCCTCCCGCTCCACGCCGCAGGCCTCCGTCCCGGCCCAGCGGCCGGGTGGCGCCGAGCCGGCACCGGTGACCCACCGCACCCCGGACCCGGCCGCCGACGGCGAGATTGGCCGGCGCGGCCACCTGCGGGTCCTGCAGGGCGAGAACGACTGAGGCCGCCGTGTCCGCGATGCCCCGCTCCGCCACCCCCGGGATCGACCCCTGGGTCCGCCATGTGCTGCGCTGCCCGGTGACCGGCGCCGAGCTGATCGACGGTACCGGCCCGGACGGGCAGCCCGAGCTCGTCTCCGCCAGCGAGGTCAACCGCCTGGCCTACCCGGTGCGTGACGGCGTACCGATCCTGCTGGCCGCCGAGGCCCGCCGGGTGGACACAGCGCCGCCGGAGGACTGAGGCTCCCGGTCGTCCTCGGCCCAGGCGGGCCCTACGCTTGCTCCGGCACGCACGAGAGGGGAGCGGACATGGCGTCAGGTGGCGGGACCAAGGCGGTGGTGGCCGCGCTCGCGGCGAACCTCGGGATCGCACTGGCGAAGTTCGTCGGCTGGTTGCTCACCGCCTCCAGCGCGATGCTCGCCGAGGCCATCCACTCCGTGGCCGACTCCTCGAACCAGGCACTGCTCCTGCTCGGCGGCAAGCGCGCGCAACGCCGGGCCTCCGAGGTCCATCAGTTCGGCTACGGCCGCTCGCGGTACGTCGCCGGGTTCATCGTCTCCATCGTCCTGTTCACCCTCGGCGGCCTCTTCGCGCTCTACGAGGCGTGGCACAAGTACACCGAACCGCACCCGATCGAGGCGTGGCACTGGGTCCCGGTGGTCGTCCTGCTCGTCGCCATGGTCATGGAGGCCCTGGCGTTGCGCACCGCACTGGCAGAGGCCAAACAGGTGCGGGGCAAGAGCTCCCTGCTGCAGTTCATCAAGCGATCCCGCTCGCCGGAGATCCCCACCATCGTCATGGAGGACACTGGAGCACTCGTCGGCCTGGTCTTCGCCCTTTTCGGCGTCGGCATGACCCTTGCCACGCACGACGGCCGGTGGGACGCCGTCGGCTCGGCCGCCATCGGCGTCCTCCTCGTTGTCATCGCCGGCTTCCTGGCACGTGAGATGACCTCGATGCTGCTCGGTGAGTCCGCTCTCCCGGAGCACCACCGGGCCATCGAGGAGGCACTGCGCGGCGCCGGCGAGGCCGAGCCGGGCATCACCGAGCTCGTCGAGCTGCGCACGCTCCACCTCGGACCGGACGAGGTGCTCGTCGCCGCCAAGGTCAAGCTCGCGCCGGAGGCGACGGCCGAGGAGGTCTCCCGCGCGATCGACGCCGCCGAGGCCCGGGTCCGCGACGCGGTACCGCTGAGGATCGTCAGCTATGTCGAGCCCGACCTGCACGACGCCCCGGAGACCGGCCGCCAGGAGAAGGACGTCGCGGGCCGGGCCTGAGCCGGCCTCGGCCCGGAGAGCCCCGGGCCCTCGGGGGACGTCCTGCCGGTCCTTCCGGAGAGTGAGCGTCGCGGATCCCCCTCGAGGAGGAGGCGGGCAGTACGCACGCTCATTACCCTGATCGGTCATGTCCTCCGACGCGCTGACCGGCCGGCTCACCGCATGGCTCAACGACCCGGACGATCCGCTCTGGGAGCGCCCCGGGCCGACCGCCACGCAGGTCCGGCGCGACATCGCCGGTGCGGCGATCCTCGTCCTGCTCGGCGTCGGGATGACGGCCCTGACCAAGAGCGTGGGCATGGTCGTCGAGGACGAGGAGACGTGGCGGGCGTACGTCGCGGTCCCGGCCATGGCGTTGCCGTTGGCCACCCGCCGTCGCTTCCCCGTGACCACCCTCCTCGTCGCCAGCGCGATGTTCGTCGTCCTCTCTCTGTTCAGCCTCGAGGGCAGCGTGCAGTTCCTTTTCCAGGTGACGTACTTCGCGACGCTCTACTCCGCCGTCGCCTGGGCGCCCGACCGCCGGTTGCTGTGGCTGGCCCTCGGCCTCGTGCTGCTCGCGATGGGGCTATGGGTGGTGATCTCCTACACCGGTGCCGCGAGCGTGAGCTACTACACCGACGGCAGCGGTCAGCCGAACGGGCCGATCGACGAACTCACCGCGAACGTGCTCTACGGCACCGCGATGAACGTCGCCTTCTTCGGCGGTGCCATCGTCATCGGCCGGAACTCCTGGCGAGCAGCCCTCCAGCGCTCCCGCCTCGTCGACCAGACCGAACGCGTGCGTGAACAGGCCGGTGAGCTCGCCCGGCGCGCCGTCGTCGACGAGCGGCTGCGGATCGCCCGCGAGCTGCACGACGTCGTCGCCCACCACATCTCCGTCATCGGGGTCCAGGCCGGAGCGGCCCGCCGGGTGCTCGGCAAGGACGTCGACGCCGCCACGCAGGCCCTGCGCACCGTGGAGACCTCCAGCCGCGACGCCGTCGGCGAGATGCGTTCGCTGCTCGGCGTCCTGCGCAGCGAGACCGAGGTCGAACGCGACCGGTCACCTGAGCCCGACCTCGCCGGGCTCGAGGCGCTCGCCGAGGAGTACCGGGACTCCGGACTCGACGTGCAGCTGCACCGCGCGGAGGAGACGCGCGGCGACCTCGACCTGGTCCCCGCCCCGCTCGCACTGTCGATCTACCGGACCGTGCAGGAGTCGCTGACCAACGTCGTGCGGCACTCCACCGCGACCCAGGCCCTGGTGACCCTGCGGACCTGGTCCGACGGCGAGGCGGACGGGGCCTGGGTCGAGGCGGAGATCGTCGACGACGGCCGGCCCAGGACCGGCACGGCCGGCTCCGGCTTCGGGCTGCGCGGGATCCGCGAACGGATCGCGCTGCACGGAGGAGAGGTCGAGATCGGTCCGCGCCGGACCGGGGACGGCTGGCGGGTCCGTGCACGCTTCCGCGTGCGGATCCTTCAGACTGCTCCTACCGCTTGAGTCGTCAGCCGAGGAGTCACCATGCCGTCGCCCGTCCGTGTCCTCATCGCCGACGACCAGTCCTTGGTCCGTTCCGGATTCGCCATGGTGCTGTCCGTCGAGGACGACATCGAGGTCGTCGCCCAGGCCTCCGACGGCGCCGAGGCGGTGCGGACGCTGGAGTCGACGCCGGCCGACGTGGTGCTCATGGACGTCCAGATGCCGGTGATGGACGGGATCACCGCCACCCAGCAGATCGTCGCCCGGGACCTGGCGAAGGTCATCATCCTGACGACCTTCGACCGCGAGGACTACCTCTTCGACGCCCTCGACGCCGGCGCCTCCGGCTTCCTGCTGAAGAACGCCGACCCGGAGGACCTCGTCGAGGCGATCCACGCCGTCGCCGGAGGGCACGCACTGCTCGCCCCGGAGGTGACCGTGCGGGTCATCGCCCGCCTCGCCGCCTCGGGCCGAGCGGCGGGTTCGGCCGGTGAGATGAGCCGGCCCCCAGCCGGTACCGACTGGCCGGTGAGTCCGGAGCCGGCCGGGAGCTCGGCCGCCTCGACCCGGCAGGGACCGCCGCCGGACGCCGGGATGGCCGAGACGGCAGCGGCGGCCACCGGCGCCGACCTCGCGCCCGAGGTGCGGGCCGCCGTCGGCACGCTCACCGCGCGCGAGCGGGAGGTCCTCGCGCTCATGGCCGAGGGGCTGTCGAACACCGAGATCGCGGGCCGGCTGTACCTCGGTGAGTCGACCGTCAAGACGCACGTCTCGCACATCCTCACCAAGACCGACTCGCGCGACCGGGTCCAGGCCGTCGTCCTCGCCCACAAGGCGGGCCTCGCCGCCTCCTGGTGAGCGTGCCTCCGCCCACGGGGGGAGAAGGGCCGCCGCGTCACCTCGCCGCGATCTCACCCTGCCGGCCGATGTGCCCGCCGCGGCGCGCTTCCTAGTCTCGACATCAGTCGAGAAAGGAAGGACGCCATGCCAGCTGCGTCATCAGCACCCGCTCTCGAGGTCCTCGGCCTCACCCGGCGCTTCGGCGACGTCACCGCCGTCGACGACGTCTCCTTCGTCGTCGAACCCGGCCGGCTGACCGGATTCATCGGCGGCAACGGCGCCGGGAAGACCACGACGATGCGGATGATCATGGGCATCCTCGCCATCCACGGCGGCGAGGTCCGCTGGGGCGGCCGGCCGATCACCCGCGCCGACCGCGCGACCTTCGGGTACATGCCCGAGGAGCGCGGCCTCTATCCCAAGCAGCAGGTCCTGGACCAGCTCGCCTACCTCGGCCAGCTGCGCGGCATGACCCGGCGGGACGCCACCGCCGAGGCCACCCGCATGCTCGAACAGTTCGGACTCGGTGACCGCCTCAAGGACAAGCTCGAGGCCCTCTCGCTGGGCAACCAGCAGCGGGTCCAGGTCGTCGCCTCGCTGCTGCACTCGCCGTCGGCGCTCATCCTCGACGAACCCTTCTCGGGGCTCGACCCGGTGGCCGTCGATTCGATGGTCGACCTGCTGCGCGAGCGCACCCGCGAGGGTGTGCCGGTGCTCTTCTCCTCTCACCAGCTCGACCTCATCGACCGCATCTGCGACTCGATGATCATCCTGGCCGGCGGCAAGGTTCGCGCCGCCGGGACGGCGGAGGACCTGCGCGCCGCCGGCCCGCGCCACTACCGGATCACCGCCGGCCACGACGCCGGCTGGGTCCGTGAAGAACCGGGGGTCGACGTCGTCGACGTGGCCGGTGCCACCGCCGTCGTCGGCTTCGACGACGAGCCCACCCGGGAACGGGTGGTCGCCCGGGCCGCCGAGCGCGGGCTCGCCGAATTCACCCCGATCGTGCCGTCGTTGTCCGAGATCTACCGGGAGGCTGTCCGATGAACGTCACCACGTCCGAGCGTCAGGACACACCGCGGGGCTCCGGGCCGGGGGCCGTCCAGCAGCCGTGGCTCGTGGTCACCGTCCGCGAGATCATGGTCAAGCTGCGCGATCGCAACTTCCTCATCTCCACGGCGGTCACCCTTGCCATGATGGTCGGAGCCGTCGCGGTCTCCACCTGGTTCTCCTCCCGGACCACGGACTACACCGTCGCGGTCACCGACGCCGACGCCGCCGAGATCGTCCGCGCCGCCGACGAGCTGGCCGGCGGCGACTCCGTCACCGCGCTCGAACGCCCCGACCCGGGTGCTGCACGTGCTGCGGTCGAGGCCGAGGACGCCGACGCCGCCCTGCTGGCGGCCGAGAGCGGTTGGACGCTCGTGGGCCTGAGCGAGGTCAGCAACACCCTCGACGGCCTCCTGCGCGACGCCGTCACCGAGCACGTCATGGCCCGGAACGCCGAGGCCGCCGGCACCACGATGGCCGAGCTGCGCGCCGGGTCCGAGGTCACCGTCGAGGTGCTCGACGGCGACGCGGACAGTGCCCTCCTGCACCGCATCGTCGGCATTGCCTTCGCGTTCCTGTTCTACATGGCCGCGATCATCTTCGGCATGACGATCGCCACGTCCGTGCTGGAGGAGAAGCAGAACAGGGTGGTGGAGATCCTCGCCACCGCGATCCCGATCAGGCAGATCCTCTACGGCAAGGTGGTCGGCAACTCGGCCCTCGCGCTCGCCCAGATCGCGCTCTACGTCGTCGTCGGGCTCGTGGCCCTGAACTTCACCGACCTCGTCGCCGACATCGGGTTCCTCCTCGGCGCGGCCGGGTGGTTCATCGTCTTCTTCGTGGTCGGCTTCTTCGCCCTCGCGGCCGTCTGGGCGGTGCTGGGGTCACTGGCCAGCCGGACGGAGGACCTCAACTCCAACACCGGGCCGGTCATGATGCTGATCATGGTCGCGACCTTCGGCGGGATCTTCGCCACCGGCACCTGGCTGACCGTCGCGTCCTTCATCCCCATCGTCTCCACGGTGGGCATGCCGATCCGGATGCTCGACGGCGGTGTCCCGCTCTGGCAGACGTTGGTGTCCCTCGCGGGCAACCTGCTCGCCGCCTACGTGCTCGTCCGGATCGGTGAGCGGATCTACCAGCGTGCCGTCCTGCAGGGTGGCACTGCCCTGAGCTGGCGCCAGGCCTTCCGGCTGGAGGCCTGACCGGTTCGCGGCCCGGCGGCGGGCGCCCCGCACGCACCGGCGGGGCGCCCGTCGACCTGTGTCACCACGAGGGCGCCAGGGCGATGCGTTCCCGGCGCAACTCGGCGAGGAAGGTCGGGTCGCGCAGCAGGCGCAGCTCCCACACCCGCTTGCGGCCCTCGGCCGGGGCCAGGGTCCGGGCGGTCGACGGCGCCGCCGGGTGCATGATGAGCTCCGAGACCCCCTCCGGCACAGCACGCACCTGCGCGAGCACGTGCGCGCGGAGCTGGTCGTAGCTCAGCAGCAGCCGCCCCGGCAGCCAGGGCGTGAGCACCGTCTCCGGCAACCGCACGCCGAGGTCGCGGGCCCGGGCGACGGCCTCGTCGTAGCGACGGCGCAGCCGGCCGCGCCAGGTGGTGCGGACCACCGGCTGCAGGCGCGCGGGTAGCCGGAAGGCGAGGGAGTGCTCGGCGCAGAACCGCAACGCGGCACCGAGGCCGGTGTGCTGGTAGAGGACCCCGGAGTGGGAGTCGAGACCCGACGGCGGCAACCCACCGGTGCGCATCCACCGCCACTGCGCGGCGAGCTCGCGGGCGACGTCGGCGGCCTCGCCGAGGGCGGCGACACGGCGGGGCGTGACCGGGAACACGCCGTCCGCCTCCGTCAGGGACCCGACGTCGGCGGCCACCGGCCGCCAGGGTGGCAGCTCGCGGGCACTGGTCAACGTCACGTGCAGTCGCGGCGGCGCCAGCCCGGCCGCGGTCACCCGGCGCACCGCGTCCCGGGCGCCGGGCGCGACCGGCATGAGGGTCGTGGCCGTCACCCGCTCGCGGCGTGCCAGGTCCGTGATCTCCGCGTTCGTGGCAGGGTCCAGACCGAGATCGTCCGCTGTCACGACGAGCTTGCGCATGCATCCTCCCCGGCCGCGACCGGGCGCCGCGGCAGCCGCGATACCGTATCCCGTCCTCCCTGGACGCAGCCTGGGAGGCGGGCAGGGGGTCTCAGCCCCCGGCGATGACGCGCCCGATCGCCTGCTGGAAGCCCTGCACGTGGTCCGCGCTGATCGCCGCGGCGCGATCGCCGTCGCCGGCGCGGACGGCGGCCAGCAGGTCGCGGTGCTCGCGCACGGCGCCAGCCAGGTGCCCGACGCGCTCCAGCCCGAGGAACCACAGCCGCAGGCTGAGGATGAGGTACTCCTCGAGGGTGCCCGCCAGATAGGGGTTCGCCGCCGCGCGGTGGACGAATCGGTGCACGCGCTGGTCCACCCTGATCAGCGCGCGGGGGGCGTCCGGGACACCCTCGAGGTCGGTGAACAACCCAGCCACCGCCGCCTCGTCATCGGCCCCCGCTCCGCCGGCGCGCGGCGATGCCTGGCCACCGAGGCGCTGTGCGGCCAGGCGCGCGGCGAGCGGCTCGAGTTGCAACCGCACCTGCGTGATGGCGGTCAGGTCGCGGACGTCGACGCCGGCCACGACCATGCCGCGCCGCGGCCAGATCGTCACCAGCCCCTCGCGTGCCAGGCGGTGGAGCGCTTCGCGCACCGGGGTGCGCCCCAGACCGAGGCGCGCCATCAGCTCCGGCTCGTGGATCGGCGCGCCGGGCGCCAGCTCGAGGGTCGCCACCAGGTCACGGATGCGGTAGTACGCCGCATCCGAGCGACTCACCACCTCTGTGCCGGCCGGCACCTCGACCGTGAGATCGGCCAACTCGGTGGCGAGCTCGATCGATGTCGGCGTGGCCATGGTCACCTGCCCTCAACTGATATATCGTCAGCGTATCAGTGCCTCGTGGACGGAGGACGGGCCATGGGTGAGCTTCCCGGGCGCGCGGACGTGGTGGTCATCGGAGCCGGGATCGTCGGCAACGCCCTCGTGCGGCATCTGGCCGATCTGGGCTGGCGGAACCTGCTCCTGCTCGACAAGGGCCCGTTGCCGGATCCGGGCGGTTCGACCGGCCACGCGTCGAACTTCGTCTTCCCGGTGGACCACTCCAAGGAGATCACCGAGCTCACCCTGGACTCGATGCGGCAGTACGCCGAGCTGGACGTGCTCATCACCTGCGGGGGCATCGAGGTCGCCCGGAGCGAGGAACGCCACCAGGAGCTGACGCGCCGGATCACCTCCTCGCTCGCGTGGGGCGTCGAGGCCGAGCTCATTTCGCCCGCGCGGATCAAAGAGCTCGTGCCGTGGCTGGACGAGACCCTGCTCCGCATCGGGTTCCACACGCCCACCGGCGCCGTCGTCGATCCGGTCCGAGCGGGCGAGCTCATGCGCACCCGGGCCGTCGAGGCCGGTGCGCTCACCGTCGCGGAGAACACCGAGGTCACCGGGATCGAGACGGTGCCCGGTCGGGACCGGCCGCGCGTGACCGGCGTGCGGACCTCACGAGGGCTCGTCGAGACCGAGATCGTCGTGGTGGCGTGCGGCGTCTGGAGCCCGGCCGTCGCCGCGCTGGCCGGAGCCCGCATCCCGCTGACCCCGGCGGTCCACCAGATGATGGACCTCGGTCCGATCCCCGAGCTGGCCGAGACCGGCGAGGTCATCAGCTTTCCGCTGGTGCGGGACATGGACCACAAGATGTACGAGCGCCAGCGTGGGGCGAATCTCGAGGTCGGCTCCTACGACCACCGCCCGATCCTGCACCACCCGAGCGAGATCCCGGCGCTGGGCGAGGGGACGCAGACCTCTCCCACCCGGATGCCGTTCACCGAGGAGGACTTCACGCCGCAACTCGCCGCCGCCCGCGAGCTATTCGGGCCGCTGCTGGACCGGCCCGAGCTCGGCCGCGCCGACGCCATCAACGGCCTGCTGTCGCTGACCCCGGACGGTGCACCGGTACTCGGTGAGACGCCCGAGGTCCGCGGGCTGTGGTCCGCCGCCGCGGTGTGGATCAAGGAGGCGCCCGGCGCTGCCCGCGCGGTGGCCGAGCTCCTGACCGAAGGCGCCAGCGAGATCGACGTGCACGGCGCCGACATCGCGCGGTTCCGGCCGCACCAGCGCACCACACGACACGTGCGCGCCCGGGCCGCGGAGGGCTTTCCCAAGATCTACGGCATCAGCCATCCGCGGGAGCAGTGGGCGAGCGAACGGCCGCTGCGCACCAGCCCCTTCTACCCGCGCGAGGTCGAGCTCGGTGCCGAGTTCTACGAGGCGGCCGGCTGGGAGCGCCCCCAGTGGTACGCCGCGAACGATGCCCTGCTCGACCGCTACGGAGACCGGGTGACCTCACGCACCAGCGAGTGGGACGCTCGCTGGTGGTCGCCGATCATCGAGGCGGAGCACCTCGCGATGCGCGAGCGGGCGGGACTGTTCGACCTCACTGCTTTCGCGGTCTTCGACGTCACCGGTCCCGGGGCGCTCGACCTGGTCCAAAGTCTGTGCGTCGCCCAGGCGGACCGACCCGCCGGCCGGGTGGTCTACACCCCGATGCTCGACCCGCACGGCGGCTTCCGTGCCGACCTGCCCGTCATCCGGCTCGCCGAACAGCACGTCCGGGTGATCACCGGAGCCGCCGACGCCGGCCGCGACCTCGCGTGGTTCCGTCAGCACCTGCCCGATGACGGCAGCGTGACTCTGACGGACTTGACCTCGGCAACGTGCGCCGTCGGCCTGTGGGGTCCGCGGGCCCGCGACGTGCTCACCGAGCTCACCGAGGACGGCGGGCAGTGCCTGTCCGCCGAACGGTTCGGCTTCGCGACGGCCCGGGAGATCACCCTCGCCGGCATCCCGGCCCTCATGGTGCGGATCTCCTACGTGGGCGACCTCGGCTGGGAGATCCACGTTCCCACCGAGCACGGGCTGCCGCTGTGGGACGCACTGTGGCAGGCCGGGCAGGCCCACGGCCTCGTCGCGGCCGGCGCCGGGGTGTACGGCACCACGGGACGGCTGGAGAAGGCCCACCGGCTCATGGGATCCGAGCTCAGCCCCGACTACGGCCCCGTCGAGGCCGGCCTCGCCCTGCCCCGGGTCAAGGACGCCGACTTCGTCGGCAAGGCCGCCTACCTACAAGCCCGTGACCAGGAGCCCGCGGCCGTGCTGAGCACCTTGGCGCTGGCCGACGGCGTCACGCGCTATCCGACGGGCCATGAGCCGGTGCTCACGGCCGACGGTGACCCGCTGATCGACGGCCGCGGCCGCCGCTCGTACGTGACCAGTGCGGGCCCGGCCCCGGCGTTGGGGCGATACCTGCTGCTCGCCTACCTTCCGGCCGACCGGGCACATGCGGGCGAGCGCTTCGTCGTCGACTACCTGGGGGAGCGGTTGCCCGTCGAGGTGCTCACGGTCGGCCGCACCGCGCCGTTCGACCCGGAGCACACCCGGATGAAGGGCTGAGCGCCCTGCCGCCCGTCAGCTCGCGCGCCCGCCGAGGCGCCGGCTGACCTCGGCCGCGCCCCACATGACCGCGTCGCGGATGTGCGGGAACTCCTCCTCGGTGACCCGGTAGCCGGGCCCGGCGGCGCTGAGCGCGGCCACCACGGTTCCGGTGTGATCGCGGATCGGTGCGGCCACCGCGAACAGGCCCTCCTCGTACTCCTCCTCCGCGTAGGCGTAGCCGTCCGTGCGGATGCGGGCCAGGGCGGCCTCGAGGTCGGCAGGGTCGGTCAGCGTCCGGTCGGTGAACCGCTCGAGCGGTCCGGACACGGCCTCGTGCCGCTGCTCCTCGGGGAGATGGGCGAGCAGCACCTTGCCGTTGGACGTCGCGTGGGGCGGCGTGCGCTGGCCGATCCAGTTCCGGGTGCCGATCGTGGTCGAGCCCTCGGCCTGACACACGTTGACGGCCATGCCCGAGGAGAGGATCGCCACGTTGCACGTCTCGTCCAACTCGGCCGCGAGCCGGTCGCACACGGGCTGGGCCTCGGTGGTCACGCTCAGGCGTCCCGCGGTGGCCCCGGCCAGGCGGAGACAGCCCACGCCCAGGCGGTAGCGGCCCTGGTCCTGTTCGACGAGGTCGTGCCCGGAGAGGACGTCGACGAGCCGGGAGACGGTGGACTTATGCACCCCGAGTTCGTCCGCGAGCTGCCCCAACGAGGACTCGGTCTCGCGAGCGAGGATCTCCAGGACGTACAGCGCCCGGTCGACCGACTGGACCGGCCGCGCCGGTCGGGTCGTCTCGGTGCTCACGCGCAGAACCCTAGTCGCGGCGTGCGCGGTGCCGGGACATCGCACACGACACGCACGTTGCGTATGGCGCAATGCATTGCGTCCCGCGCAACGGCGTGGGCAGAATGGTGAGGGACATCACGGTCGCGGTTCTCGACAAGCAGGAGGCCCCCGATGCCCATCAACGCCGAACCCCGTGTTCTCCTCTACCCGCGCATCCGCAAGACCCCGTTCTTCCCCGCCTCACGCCGGCACGGCGTGGCCATGTACAGCGTCTACAACCGCACCTACCACGCCCGGCACTACGGCGACCCGGTTGCCGAATACTGGTCGTTGCTGACCGGTGTGACGCTGTGGGACGTCGGCGTCGAGCGCCAGGTCGAGATCACCGGACCGGACGCCTTCGACTTCACCAACTACCTCGTCACTCGTGATCTCAGCCGGTGCGACGTGGGGCAGTGCAAGTACGTCTTCCTCACCGACACCGACGGTGGCATCCTCAACGACCCGGTCCTCCTCCGGCTCG
This sequence comes from Georgenia deserti, assembly GCF_042680605.1. Lineage (NCBI taxonomy): Bacteria > Bacillati > Actinomycetota > Actinomycetes > Allobogoriellales > Allobogoriellaceae > Georgenia > Georgenia deserti. The sequence goes on along the minus strand of NZ_JBHUEE010000002.1, from coordinate 55,834 downwards.
GGGAGAACCACTTCTGGCTCTCCCTGGCCGACAGCGACATCCTGCTGTGGGCTCGCGGGGTCGCCCTCGGCTCCGGCTGGGACGTGCAGATCCGGGAGGCCGACGTCGCACCCGTGCAGGTCCAGGGGCCGAAGTCGGTGCACGTCATGCGGGACCTGTTCGGTCCCGAGGTGCTCGAGATCGACTACTACCGGCTCGCCGAGTACGAGCTGGACGGCATGCGCGTGGTGGTCTCGCGCACCGGTTACAGCGGCGAGGCCGGATTCGAGATCTACGTGCGCAACGCCTCCCGCGACGGCGTCCGGCTCTGGGAGCGGGTCTGGGACGCCGGCCAGCCCTACGGCATGGTCCCGATCGGCCCGTGCCACATCCGCCGGATCGAGGCGGGCATGCTCGCCTTCGGCGCCGACATCACGTTCGACACGAACCCGTTCGAGGTCGGCATGGGCTACGACTGGATGGTCAACCTCGACCAGGAGGCCGACTTCATCGGCAAGGACGCCCTGCGCCGCATCAAGGACCAGGGGGTGAGCCGCAAGCTCGTCGGCCTGGAGATCGGCGGAAACCCCCTGGGAAGCTACAACGACGGCAGCATGATCGAGCCGTTCGACGTCTCTTCCTCGGGCGTCGTCGTCGGCGAGGTCACCTCCGCCTGCTGGTCGCCGCGGCTGGAGCAGAACATCGGTCTGGCGATGGTGCCCGTCGAGCTCGGCGAGATCGGCACCGAGCTGGAGGTCGACACCCCGGCCGGGCGGGTGGCCGCCGTCGTCGTCCCGAAGCCGTTCGTCGACCCGACCAAGGAGCTGCCCAAGCGGCGCCTGACCGGCGAGACGACGGGCGAGGAGAAGGCGCCGGCGATGGCTTAGCCCGCGATCTGGTGCGGCAGCCGGGTCACCTGCGCCGCCTCGGCGTCCTCGCGTTCGCGGGCACGCAGCCCGACGGCGTATTCCCGGTCCCGACGCGCGACCAGCACGGCGGCCAGGAACCGTTCGGGATGCGTCCCCCACGGCGGCGGTGGCGAGACGAGGGGCTCGATCCGGGCGGCGAGCTGGCGGCCCATGTCCTCCCGTGCCCGTCTGTCCATCGATCCGGTCCGGGACAGGAACTGCCGGGCCGCCAGGCCGACGCCGTCGGGCAGTCGGCGGATGTCTGCTCCGGCGGCCCAGGCGGCCAGCTCGGGCGGCATGATCAGCGGCGGCAGCGCGCGGTCGTCGCCGCGGATCCGCACCGCGTAGGTGCCGGCGAGGATGTCGCCGACCCGTTTCCCGCGCCGGGTGAGGATGGCGGAGATGACTGCCATGGCGCCGAGCGTGAGCCAGAGGTCGCCGATGCCGACGAGTGCGCGGACCAGGGCGTGCCGCATCCGGATGGGGCCGCCGTCGTTGCGCACCACCCGGATGCCGGTGGCGAGCTTGCCGAGCGATCGTCCGCGGGTGAGCGTCTCGACCGTGACGGGCACGAAGACGAAGATCGTGGCGACCGTGACCACCTGGACCACCCCGAGCTGGGCCGCGTTGAGCTGGTTGAGCAGCGGCGTGGCCGCGATGAGCAGCAGGTAGGCGGCCGCGGCGACGGCGATCGCGTCGAGCATGCTGCCGAGCGCGCGCATCCCCACCGAGGCGGGCCGCGACTCGAGGGCGACCGCCTCTCCGGTGACGATGAGATCGTCCTGCAGGCGCGCCTGGGCCAGCGCAGCCTCCGGTCCGGACACGCGGGTGGTCACCTGTGGCAGGGTACCGGCGTGGACCCCGATGCGTTTGCCGCCGTGCACGAGGGCGAATGGCGCCGCCTCGAGGAGCTGAGCCGGCGGCGGGAGCTGACCGGTCCGGAGGCCGACGAGCTGGTCCGCCTGTACCAGGCCACCGCCGGCCACCTGTCCGCGTTGCGCAGTTCGGCACCGGACCCGCATCTGGTCAGCCGGCTCTCCGTCCTGCTCGGCCACGCTCGCGGGCGGGTCGCCGGGACGCACGAGCTCCGGCTCGACGATGTCGTCCGGTTCTTCGCCCGGTCGCTGCCGGCCGCGTTCTACCGCGTGCGGTGGTGGACGGTGGCGGTCGCCGCGGCGTTCCTCGTCCTCGCCGTCGTCGCCGGTGTCCATGCGGCACGCACCCCGGAGGTGATGGCGCAGCTCGGCTCGCCCTCCCAGCTGCAGAACTACGCCGAGGAGGCATTCGCCGCCTACTACAACAACTACCCGGCCCCGGACTTCGCCGCCCAGGTGTGGACCAACAATGCGTGGATAGCCGCCCAGTGCATCGGGCTGGGCATCACCGGGGTCTACCCGGTCTTCGTGCTGTACCAGAACGCCGTCGGGATCGGGCAGGCCGGGGCGATCATGGAGGTCTACGGCGACGTCGGCGTGTACTTCTCTCTCATCCTGCCGCACGGGATGATGGAGCTGACCGCGATCTTCATTGCCGGCGGCGCCGGGCTGAAGCTGTTCTGGACGGCCGTCTCCCCGGGCGGGCGCACCCGCGGACGTGCGCTCGCGGACGAGGGACGCTCGCTCGTCACGGTGGCGGTCGGGCTCGTCGTCGTCCTCGGTGTCTCCGGCCTCGTCGAGGGGTTCGTCACCGCCTCGTTCCTGCCGACGTGGGCCGAGCTGACCATCGGTGCCCTGGTTCTCGCCGCCTACTGGACGTACACGCTGGTCGTCGGCCGGCGCGCCGTGGCCGAGGGGGAGACCGGCGATCTCGAGGCGGACCTGGCCGGTCACACCCTCGCCCAGGCCGGCTGATCAGGTCGACGGCCTCGGGGAGGCGCAGCGGCGGATCAGCCGAAGTCCGCCTTGCGGATCAGCGCATGGATCCCGGTCGTGCGGTCGACGACCTGGGAGACCTGGAAGTCAGTGGCCGTGCTGAGATAGGCGTAGGCGACCGGAGCGGACATGCCGACATCCTCGGTGAGGAACGCCAGGGCGTGGCGCACCGCGGTCTGCATCGCGACGTCCAGACTGGTCTCGTTGCCGCCGTTCTCGGGGCCGTCGGGGTCGCTCAGGCCGACGGGGATCCAGTGGTCGGGTGTCTCGGCGAACGGGTACTCGAAAGCGGCCGCCGGAGCGCCCTCGCCGCCTCGAGGGACGACCGTGAGCCGGAACGTGCCCCGCAGCGAGCCCTCCATCGCGGTGAGGGCGACCTCGCCGTCGCCCTGCGCCATGTGCGGGTCACCGGTGAAGAAGAGCCCGCCCGCGACCTGGATCGGTAGGTACAACGTCGAACCGACGCCCAGATCGGTGATGTCGAGATTGCCGCCGGCATCCGTCGGTGGCACCGAGTCCACCATCGCGCCGGTGTCCCGGGCGACGCCCATGATCCCCATGAACGGAGCGAGGTCGAAGGAGACCGGCACGTCCCCCGGCATCGATCCGCGGTACCGCCCGCCGGACTTGACGACCTCGGTGAACACGCTGACGTTCCCGCCGGCGTTCAGGTACGGCGCGTACTCCTCCACGCCGCGGAAGGCCTCGGGATAGACGCCTGGAAGCGCCCCTTTGCCCTCCCGGTTGGAGACGACGCCGTACGGGACACGCAGCTGCAGGTCCAGCACCTCGATCCGCAGCACATCACCGGGCTCGGCGCCGCGCACCGCGATCGGGCCGGTGACCACGTGCGGTCCCGGGCCGTCGTGCTCGGCGTGCGCCGCGACGCCGACGGCGTCGTCGAGGATCCGGTCAGTGGGGACGTCGAACGAGGTGAAGTACTCCGTCGGGTCCTTGCCCTGGTCCTCCAGCACGCCTTCGTGGGAGATCGTGTCGACCGTGACGACGGCGCCCGAGTCGACGACGGCGACCGGTTCGGCCGTCCGCGTGGGCAGATGCCCCCAGGTGATCTCATCGGGCCGCGCCGGCACGTAGACGCCACGGGTGGGGCCCGCTGCGGGCTGGAGGATCGGGAAACCCGCTCCGACCGCGGGTCCGCGGGCGCGGCGGGCGTGCGCACTCCCCGCGACGGTGGCCAGGGAGGTGCCAGCGAGCGTGGCCGCCCCGGCCGCCCGGAGGACATTGCGCCGGGCGAGCCCCCGGCGCAGCAGGCCGGTGGCGCGGGTCCGGTCCGTGGTGGTGACGGCGTCGGTCGATCTGTTGCTCTCCATGCGAGGCACCGTGGCAGGGCGATGTTGCCGGGCGATGCGCACGGTGTTACGTCTCGATGACGCCCGCCTGCACGCCGGCAGCGAAAAGTCGTCGAGCCGCACCAGGTCGGTGGCCTATCCTGGAGGGTCGGCATGCGCAGCTGCGCACACCGCTCGCCACGACCGTGGCACCCCGAACGAGAGAGGAACCGACCATGGCCCGCGCGAACGCACCCGGGGCGAAGAAGCCCACCGCGGCGCAGCGGGCCAAGGCGGACGCCGACGCCCGCAAGGTGGTCGCCCGCAACAGGCGCGCCCGGTACGACTACCACATCGACGACACGTTCGAGGCAGGCCTCGCGCTCACCGGCACCGAGGTCAAGGCGCTGCGCATGGGCCGGGCCTCCCTCGTCGAGGGATGGGTCGAGGTCGCCGGCGGTGAGGCCTGGCTGCACAACGTGCACATCCCCGAGTACACGCAGGGTTCGTGGACGAATCACGGCCCGCGCCGCAAGCGCAAGCTCTTGCTGCACAAGGACGAGATCGTCAAGCTCGGCAGCAAGTCCCGGGAGAAGGGCCGCACGATCGTGCCGCTCGAGCTGTACTTCCTCAAGGGGAGGGCCAAGGTCGAGATCGCGCTGGTGCGAGGCAAGCAGGAGTTCGACAAGCGGCAGACCCTGCGCGAGAAGCAGGACCAGCGCGAGGCGCAGCGGGCGATGAGCCTGCGTCAGCACCGCTGACGGCAGATCCCGGTCGGTCCACCGGCGGGTGATCGACGAGGCTCCACCCGCGGTCGGAGCCGTTCCCTGCCGCCGGGCCGTGATCTCCGTCCGCGGACGGACGTGCGCGCCCACCTCGCCGTCTACCGTGATCGGGATCGACGAGAGGGGGGCACCCGATGGTGACGGACATGCGGCGCGCGGGAGTCACCGCGATGCTGGCCCTGGCGGGGGCAGTGACGGTGCTGGGCGCGCTCATCCTGCCGGTGACGCCGGCCCACGCCGACGACGAGGCGGTGGGCACCATCAGCCGGATGGATATCACGGCGGACCTGGCCGCCGAGGGTGGGCGGGCCGACGTCACGGTCGACCTGCGGCTCGATCTGGGTTCCGAGGAGGCGCACGGTCCCTACCTCGTGCTCGCCGAGCTCCAGGAGATCGTCGGCGACCCGGACCATTACCGCCGATTCGAGATCGACGACGTCACCGCGCACTCACAGACAGCCCCGGACGACCTGCGCGTGGAGCATGAGGACGGAGTGGTCGGCGTCTACGTCGGCGACGAGGACACCGAGATCACCGGCGCACACGACTACCGGATCACCTACACCGTCACGGGGCTGGTGAACCCGGCCGAGGCAGGCGGTGAGGACGAGCTGTACTGGAACGTCGTCGCCCCGGGCGGCTTCGAGATCCCGATCGACGAGCTGAGCGTCGCGATCTCCGGCCCGGTCGCCCCGGAGCGCAGCGCCTGCTACGTCGGACCGACGGGTTCGACGGACCCGTGCGCGGACGTCACCACCGACGGCCGGACCGTCCATGCGAGCACTACCGGCCTCGGCGACGGTGAGGGCGTCAGCGTGGTCGTCGGCTGGCCCGGCGGCACGTTCACCGGCGCCGAACCCGAACTCGTCCACCGATACACGCCCGCCAACGTCGTCCAGCTCACGCCTGTGACTGGTGGCATCACGGCCGCTGCCGTCCTCGCTGCCCTCGCCGGTATCGGCGTGCTCGCCCGGACGCGGGGCCGCGACCGTGCGTACCTGGGGCTCACCCCGGGCCTGACTCCGGTTGGTGACGCGCCCGGCACAGTCGGTCCGGCGCCCCAGCAGTCCGTGGCCGTCCGGTTCACACCGCCCGACGGAGTCCGGCCCGGCGAGGTGGGCACCCTCGCCGACGAGATCGCGCACCGCCACGACGTGACGGCGACGATCGTCGACCTGGCCGTCCGGGGATACCTGCGCATCGAGGAGGTCGCCGGATCAGAGCCCGACGACGGCCCCGAGGACGCCGACTCCGAGGTGGACGAGGCCAGTGAGCTTCACGGCCGGGCGACCCCGGAACCGGGGGACTGGCGGCTCGTGCAGTTGCGGACGGACACCGATCATCTCGAGGCCTATGAAGCGGCGCTGCTGGACCGGCTCTTCGCCGATGACGAGGCACCACTTCTCTCGGACCTCGGCGGCAACCTGCACGAGACGGTCAGCGCCACCTCGGCGGACCTCTACACGACCGTCGTCGAGCGTGGCTGGTTCACCGCCTCGCCGCAGAAGGTCCGCCACCGGTGGATCGCGCGAGGTGCGGTGGTGCTGGGGCTCGGCGCGATCTCGGTGCCGGTCCTCTGGCTGACCCAGCTGCCGCTGGTGTTCGCGTTCGCGCCGCTGGCCGTCGGCGTGGCGCTGATGGTCGCCTCCGCGTCGATGCCGGCCCGCACCGCTGCCGGCACTGCGGTGCTCGCCCAGGCGCTCGGCTTCCGTGAGTACCTGGCCACGGCGGAGGCGGAGCAGCTCCGCTTCGAGGAGGGCGAGGATGTCTTCTCTCGGTACCTGCCGTGGGCCATCGTCTTCGGGCTGGCCGACCGGTGGGCACAGATCGTCGCCGACGCGGCCGCACGGGGCATGGCCGTTCCCGAGCCGGCCTGGTACGTCGGGCTTCCCGGGGTGCACGTGTGGGCGGGGTCCGACCGGTTCGCCGCATCGGTAGGAGCGTTCACGACGACAGCGGTGACCGCGGCCTCGGTCGGCGCCGGCGGAGGGTCCGGGTTCACCGGCGGAACCGTGGGTGCGGGCGTGGGCGGCACCGGCGGCGGGAGCTGGTGAGTGTCAGGAGTGCGCAGGTCTCATCCTGCGCAGAGCGACGCGACGCTCCACGTGGCTTCGCGGCGCTCCGGGTGTGCCGATCTCGCCCGACCGGTTAGGTTGAGGGCGTTCACATAGCCGTCCGGTCTTGGAGGTCGCTCCCATGGGTCTGCCGCTCAAGCTCAGCCATGTCCCCGCCCGCGTCGCCGCCGGCGCTTTCATCCTCAACTCGGGCCTGGGCAAGCGGGGCCTGTCCGCCGAGGACGCGGCGCAGTACCAGGACATGGCTGCCAACGCGTTCCCGCAGCTGAAGGATCTCTCGCCGCAGGACTTCGGCAAGCTCCTGGCCAACGCCGAGATCGGCCTCGGCGCGGCCTTGATCGCCCCGCTCGTGCCGAGCTGGCTCGCCGGCCTCGGGCTCGCCGGGTTCTCGGGGTCGTTGCTGTACATGTACACCAACACCCCGGGCATGACCGAGGACGGCTCACGCATCAAGCCGAGCCAGCAGGGGATCGGGATCGCCAAAGACGTCTTCCTGCTCGGCATCGCGGGCACACTCATCCTCGACTCGCTGCTCTCCGGCAAGAAGCGCACGAACTAGCGCCACCCGCCCACCCACCCGCGACTCGTCACTCTTGTGCCGACTCGTCATTCTTGTGCCGCTCGTCCAGACATGTGCCGTCGATCCGTCACGACGCACCCGCGGCTGCGATGTGCGCCACACCGGCCGGCGCGGGAATGTCCGTGCGCGGATCCGTGTTGTGCCCATAGCATGGTGAGACCGGACCGGCGTGAGCCGGCTGGTACACAGCACAACTCCACAGGGGATGATCGGTTTCGACGACGGTCGTCGATCCAGGTGAAGCGGGCCGAGGACGCAGAGTTATCTCGTTAACGCCCTCTGCAAACCAATAGGTGCCGATTCCAAGCGCACCGAGTTCGCCCTCGCCGCCTGAGCGAGCCTCGAACTCCGTCAGCCCGGGTTAGCTCTCGACCCGGTTCCTGGCGTCAGCTAGAGAGCCACTGCTCGCAGTCCTCGTCACCGGGGCTGCGGGAACATCCAGGTGACTGAGCCCGTCAGCGACTTGTCTGCGTGATCGCTGGGGCCGAGAAAATCAGCAGCAGACTGCGCCCGGAGAAGCCCTGGTTCCACGCCGTCGGACGGGGGTTCGATTCCCCCCATCTCCACATTCCGCGACGCCCTCCGGGCGTCGACCGAAGCCCGGACCTCTCGGGGTCCGGGCTTCGTGCTGTCCGCCGGACGGCCACGTCACAGACCCCCTCGAGCGCGTCAGGGGAACGCGTGTGAGGACAGGCGCACACCCGGTAGGGGCTGCCGCGACACAGGCCTCCGCAGTCGTGCGTTCCGGGTCACGTTGCCATGGGTGCAGCGCTCAAGCCACCTCTCCGAAGTCGGTGTCGGTCAGCTGCCGGATGCTGCTCGTTCCCTCGACGAGCATGCGGTAGACCCGTTCGTAGCCGGCCGCCATCACGTCGACGTCGAACATCTCCTCGGCACGCATCCGCGCGTCAGCCGGGTCGAGCTCGTCGACGGCCTCCAGGGCGTCGACGAAGTCAGCGAAGCTGTCGACCACGAGGCCGCTGCGGCCGTGCTCGACCACCTCCGGAACACTGCCGCGATCCATCGCGACCACGGGGGTGCCGCACGCCATCGCCTCGATCATCACCATGCCGAACGGCTCCTCCCACTGGATGGGGAAGGCCAGGGCCCGTGCGTAGGCGAGCAGGTCACGCTTGGTACGGGCGTCCGCTTCACCGACGTACTCGACGTCGTCACCCAGGCGGGGGCGGACGAACGTCTCGAAGTACTCGCGTTCCCCCGCCTCGTTGAGTTTGCCGGCCAGCACGATCGGGCGCCCAGCCGCGCGTGCCGCGTCGATCGCGAGGTGTGCGCCCTTGTCGGGGTTGAACCGGCCGAGCCACAGCACGTAGTCGTCCTTCTCCGCGCGATAGGGGAAGGACGCCACGTCGATGGCGTTGTGCACCGTGCCCACCCAGTTCAGGCGTGGGTTCGCGCGGCGCTGGGCGTCCGAGATCGCCACCACGTCCACGCTGCGGCCGAGCCGTTCGACGTAGTCGCCGTTCGCCCCGGTCACCGGCCCGTGCATCGTCGTCACGGTCGGGATCTGCCGGCCACGGGCGAGCAACGGCCCGGCGAGAGTGTGGTCGTGGACCACGTCGACCTCGAACGTCTCGAGCACTCGCGCGGCCTCGGCCGCGACGACGACTTCAGGCATCGGTGTCCCGAGGAGCGAGGTCGGCGGCACGTCGTAGACCGCATGGAACCTCGTGGCTCGCGTGCGGTGCTCGCCCGCGGCCACCAGGGTGACGTCGTGGCCGCGCCGGACCAGGCCGTCGACCAATGAGGCCACCACGGCCTCCGTCCCGCCGTATCCCTTCGGCGGCAGCTCGAACCACGGTGGTGCGATCATCGCGATCCTCAACGGCCTCCCGCTGTCGCTCGGCTCGTCGGCCCGCGCCGCGGTCTGCGTCGAAACGATGGACACACGCCCCTCCTTACACATGCCGGTTGACGGCTGATCGAGAAAGGCCCCACATCCTCGGAGGTACCAAACCTACGACTGCGATATGAAGATTATCATGAGTCTAGGAGCAAGCTAGTTGGAGGCGTGATCTGATGTCGGAGGCGATGCAGAGCAGTCCGAGCGGCACGGTGACCCTAGTCGAGGGGTCGTCGTTCTGCGTCAGCGGCACGAGTGGCGACATCCACCCCGAGTACGCCCACGGTCTCTTCGTCCGTGACACCCGGCTGCTGTCCCGGTGGGAGCTGACGATCGACGGGACGGTGCCGGAGCCGCTCGCCGTCACTCCGGGCGAACCGTACGAGGCGACGTTCGTCGGCCGTGCAGCGCCGCGGCCCGGTCAGAGCGAGCCGACTCTCGTCGTCGAACGAAAGCGTTACGTTGCCCAGGGCATGCGTGAGGACATCACCCTGCGCAACTTCGGTCCCGAGGCGGCGGGCGTGGACCTGCGCCTGGAGGTGGACGCGGACTTCGCAGACCTGTTCGAGGTCAAGGAGAACCGCGTCCGGCACCCGCGCCGCGTGGGGCGGCGGGCAGCCGGGTCCGAGCTGTCGCTGTGGATGGATCGTGCTCAGGACAGTCGTGGGGTGCGTGTCACCGCCGGTGGAGCCACGGCCGGCGAGCAGTCACTGCGAACGTCCCTGGTCGTCCCGGCCGGTGGCAGCACCACGGTGACCGTGGAGGCCGTGGCCGTGGTCGGCGGCGAGGACCTCGGGATGGCGTTCTCCGTCGAGCAGCCGGTGGACCAGGCCGAGCCGGCCCGCCGCATGCGTGGCTGGCGCGAGTCGGTGCCCGCCATTCGCGTCGACGACCCTGCGCTGGCCGAGGCGCTCGAGCGCAGCGAGGAGGATCTCGGCGCCCTGCGCATCGTCGACCCTCGGCACCCCGAGGACGACGTCGTCGCGGCAGGCGCGCCATGGTTCATGGCCCTCTTCGGGCGCGACTCCCTCCTCACGAGCTGGATGACGCTGCCGTTCTCGCCCGAGCTGGCCCTCGGCACCATGCGCACGCTGGCCCGCATGCAGGGCACCGAGGTCGACGTGATGACCGAGGAACAGCCCGGCAAGATCCTGCACGAGGTCAGACTCGGTGCCGACACGTCCATGGCTCTGGGCGGTGACAGCGTCTATTACGGCTCGGTCGACGCCACGCCGCTCTTCGTCGTCCTGGCGGGCCAAGCCGCCCGGTGGGGGGTGCCGCTGGAGCGGATCGAGCCGTTGCTGCCGGCCGTGGACGCCGCCCTGTCCTGGATCGAGACCTACGGGGACCGTGACGGCGACGGTTTCGTCGAGTACGAGCGCAGTACCGATCGCGGCCTGGCCAATCAGGGCTGGAAGGACAGTCACGACGGGATCTCCTTCCGGGACGGGACCACGGTGCGCACACCCATCGCCCTCGCCGAGGTCCAGGGCTACTGCTACGCCGCCTACCTCGCCAAGGCCGACCTGGACGAACGCATGGGCCGTCACGTCGACGCCGAACGGTGGCGCCGCCGTGCCGCCGAACTGAAGCGCCGGTTCCACGCCGCGTTCTGGATGCCGGGTGCCGGGTATTACGCCCTGGCGCTGGACGGCGAGAAGCGGCAGGTCGACGCGATCACCTCGAACGTCGGCCACTGCCTGTGGACCGGGATCGCCGAGGAGGAGGTCGCCGACCAGGTGGTCGAACGGCTGGTCTCACCCGAGATGTTCACCGGTTTCGGGATCCGTACGCTCGGCGTCGGCAACGCCCGGTACAACCCGGTGAGTTACCACAACGGCTCGGTCTGGCCCCACGACACCGTGCTGTGTGCGGCGGGCGTCGCCGCCTACGGTTTTGCCGGCCAGGCGCGTCGCATCATCGACGGCCTCATCGATGCTGCCAGGGCGTTCGACGGCCGTCTGCCCGAGTTGTTCTGCGGCTTCGACCGGGCGGACAAACCGGTGCCGGTGCCGTACCCGACGTCGTGCTCACCCCAGGCCTGGGCGGCCGCGGTGCCGTTCGAGATCCTGCGGATCGCGACCGGGCTGACCCCGGCGCGTCCCGGCGGCGACGCCCAGGCCGCGCCCGAGCGCCTCGGTGAGGTCTCGATCGAGAACCTGCCCTTCGAGGAGGACGTGCGGGTACGTGCGAACGGCGGGCGCGGCTCCGCCTCCGCCGAACCCGGGGAGCCCGCACCGCGCGCCGGCAACTACGATGCGGGCTGATCCTGGTGAGGGGTGAGTGGTGATGCGACGCGACGGTCAGGACGACGGCGCGCCGGGCCCGGCGGCGACCGGCCGGAACGTGCCGTTCTACACGATCGGTCAGGTGGCCTCGTTACTCGAGGTGCCGACCGCACAGCTGCGCCGGCTCGACGAGCAGGAGATCGTGCAGCCGGAGCGCTCCGACGGCAACCAGCGTCGGTATAGCCAGGAGGAGATCGACCGGCTGCGGGAGGTCCTGCAACTGACCGACGAGGGCGTGACTCTCCCCGGGGTCCGCAAGGTGCTCGAGCTGCGTCGCCGTGTCGACGAGCTCGAGCACGAACTCGAGCGCGAGCGCGGCGAGGCCTAGCCGGCGCTCGGTCCTGCTATGGGTTCACTCACGGACCCTGGCCCGCGAGTACCCCGGCGCGTAATCTCACCACGAACGCCCCGACCTGCGTCCTGGGAGATCCCGTGCTCCGTCTGCTCACCTCGCCCCTGCTCGCGGTGGCGTCGGCGATCGTGGCGCTCGGGTCGCTCGTCTTCACGTACGTGACCAACCCGTTCAGCCGGTACACCATCGTCGATCGCACCTACCGTGCGCGGTTCACCGGAGAGGCACTGCGTACCATCGACCGCAACGACCGGCTCGTGGTGCGGCAGGGCCCGGCCTGGAAGTCCCTCGCGGTCTACGCGACCGGGCTGAACATCCTCTCCACCCGGTACGTCTCCTCCCCGCGGTCGCAGGCCACCACGGTCGACGGGATCATCGAGGACATCCACGACCTGCGCTTCGACCCCCAGCGGCTGCTGCTCATCTCCGGGGATCACTTCAGTGCCCTGTTCGTGCGCAACCTCGGCGTCTTCTACTACCCGATGCTCGACCGTGCCATCCCCGGCAGCGAGCAGGACTGGCGCGACCGTCAGACGGTGTATCTGCAGACGCTCGGGTACGCGCTCGGCGTCTTCGACCGCACGGACGATCTCAGCACGACGATCGTCGCCACCGGGCGGCGGGCCGCGACGTGCGTGAACTTCTACCACTACCCGTCGGACACCCTGTACGGGATGCTCTATTCACTCGCCTCGCTCCGCGGGCTGGAGCCGGGGCGGCCGGCCGAGTACGGCGCGGACGTCCACGAGCTCGGCACCACGGAGGCGGCGGCGGCGCTGGTCGAGCGGTACGGCTACTCGCTGGCGCGCCACTACCGCACCTACCGCAGGCGGCTGCTGGACGAGCACGCCATGCGGGTGCGCACCGACCTGCGCGTCTCCGGCGCCAAGGACATCACCGAACGCCGGTCCGCCTTCTTCGACAACGTCGTGCTGTGGAAGACCTCCGAGCTCGCCATGAAGCTCGGCATCGTCGACGACGACCCGGCCTTCCTGCGCAGTCTGAAGGACTCGGTCCTGGAGATCTTCTGGCTGGACGAGGCGGGACACTTCCTCGAGGACCTCTCGCCCGAGGCGGTCGCCGGCCGGTACTACTCCTCAGACTGGCTCATCGCCCTGGCCAGCGGGTTCCTCGACCCGGCCGATCCGGGTGAGCGGCACTACTTCACCCGCTCGGTGGAGTACATCCGGCGCCACGGCATCGCCGACCCGCTGCCGGTGAAGTATCAGGTCGAGCAGCGTGCGCACCGTCAGGTCCCGGTGGTCCGGCTCGCCGTCGCCTCCTACGGCGGTGACGCCATCTGGAGCTTCTGGGGCATGGAGTACATCAAGACGCTCGTGCTGCTGCACCGAGCGACGGGGGAGGGCCACTACCTCGACGAGGCCGGCCGCCACCTGGCCGCCTACGAGGACGCCATGCTGGCCAACGGCGGGTTCCCCGAGGTCTACGACGCCGACGGCGAGATGCTCACCACGCCCTTCTACCGAAGCATCCGCCAGACCGGGTGGGTCATCGGGTTCGAGCAGGCCCGCGAGATGTACCGCGCGGAGGTTCATAGCTCGAGTTCGTAGTGGAACTCCGGTTCGTAGCTGTTCGGCAGGTAGATCGACCCGGACGACTCCGGGACGTGCAGCGTCATCGAATAGCTGCCGGTGCCGTTCAGCGGCAGCTGGTCCGGGTCCCTCTCGCCGAGCGCCAGGTCCTCGTCGTCGCAGCGGCGATCCGCCTCGAGCCCGAACGTCTCGCGACCGTCCTCGTCGATGAACCCCCATTCGTTCGGCAGCATGACCGACGCGATGGCGCGCGGTACCTCGTCCTGGGTCCGGGTGGCCGAGTAGCGCACGTGCACCAGATGGCCCTCCGCCGGCGGCTCGGCGTCCGGGCACGTCGGGTCGACCGTGACTTCCTCGATGGTGACGTCGCCGAACGTGACGTCCCCGGGTGCGTCAGGCCGCATCGACAGCTCGAACGGTTGCCCGACCTCGATCGGAACGGCGCCGTGGACGGTTCGCCCGTCGGGGGGCTGGGCGCCGTCGGGTAGTTCGGGCAGCTCGGGATCGCCGTCGGGCTCCGCTCGGTCTGCGACGGCGGGGTCGGTGACGTCCCAGCCGTAGTACCAGCTGTGCGGACTGAGTTCGAACGCGCTGCTGATCCGAAGCACCAGCCGGCCCGGTTCATCGGGCACCCAGAGGGCGATCCGGCCCGCGGCGGACCGTCCCGGCCTGAGTTCGGCGGCGGCCCGCTCGTCCGGCTCGAGGCAGCCCATCTCGAGCTGGTCGAGCTCGTTGCCCGCCAGGTCCTCGATCTCGAGAAGGTCCTGCTCGTAGGCCGGTGCGTCGGCCGGGACGTAGAAGAGTTGTCGCAGCCACACCGGCACGCCGTTCCACGCGGTGGCGCCGAAGTCGACCGCGTGCGCCGTGTAGTCGAGGGCGAGGAGCCGATGCCCGTCGGGTGAGAGATCCGTTTCGCAGCCGGTGACCTCGTCCCAGCCCAGCAGGGTCATCGAGCCGGCACGCGTCGGCGTCTGCGCGGACGGATCGGGATTGTCGACGGTGCTGTACAGCTCGAACCATTCCCCGAGCGCGAGGTGCTGCAACGCCCCCGGGTCGGTCGGCTCATCCGGTGCCGGGCCGGTGCTGGGTTCCTCGCTCGGTGCAGTCGTGGGCGCGAGGCCGGTGGGTTCCGGTCCAGACCCTGGCTCGGAGGTGCACGCCGCCAGACCCGCGGCCGTCACGACACACGCCAGCACGGCCGCGGGACGTCGGATCGTCCGCGACGCGGTGATCGCCATGATCCCCCCAGGTATCGCGGCTGCGCTGTCTCGTTCTGCGCCGATCCAACCATGCCGGCCCCCGCGATGTGGCGGCTTCGGCGCGCGCGAGGTGATCGGCGGACAATGGGGTGATGACTCGTGGCTTCCTCTCCGACAACGCTTCCGGCGTCCATCCCCGCGTGCTGGCCGCACTGAGTGCTGCCAACGAGGGGCACACCTCCGCTTACGGCGACGACCCTTGGACGGCCGAACTCGGCGAACGGGTGCGGGACCTCTTCGGCGACGACGCCGCCGTGTTCCCGGTCTTCAACGGCACCGGCGCGAACGTCGTCGCCCTGCAGTCCCTGATCCGCCGGTGGGAGGCCGTGGTGACGACGACTGTCTCCCACGTGGCGAACGACGAGTCGACCGCCCCCGAGATGGTCGGCGGCATGCGGCTGACCACGGTGCCGCACACGCAGGGAAAGCTGACGCCCGGGGCGCTCGCCGGGCCCTTCGACGCCGACGACGGCACCGTGCATCACGCGCGGCCGGCCGCGGTCTCCCTCGCCCAGGTCACCGAGACGGGAACCGTGTATCGGCCCGAGGAACTGGCCGCGGTCATCGCCGCCGCCCGCGGTCGCGGCGCTCGCGTTCACCTCGACGGCGCCCGGCTTGCCAACGCCGCGGTCGCGCTCGGCACCGACCTGGCCGGTTCCGCCGGCGGCGCCGATGTCGTCTCCTTCGGTGGGACGAAGAACGGCCTGCTCCTCGGCGAGGCGGTGATCACCCGCGGTCCGGATCTGGCCGAACCCGTCGACCGGTTGCGGAAGGCCTCGACCCAGCTGGCCTCCAAGATGCGCTTCCTGTCCGCGCAGCTGCTCGCCCTGCTCAGCGACGATCTGTGGCGAGAGAACGCGGCCCGCGCGAACGATGCGGCGCGGGTGCTGGCGGAGCGGCTGGCGGCGCTCGGCGTGACGCCCCGCTATCCGGTCGAGGCGAACCTCGTCTTCATCCCGGTCCGGCCTGAGCGGCGTGCGGAGGTCGTCGCCGCCGCTCCGGTCCTTCCGTGGGACACCTCGACCGTGCGGGCCGTCGCCTCGTTCGACACGACCGAGGAGGACGTCGACGCCCTCGTCACGGCGCTGGTTCCGTACCTCGAGCTCGGCGCCTGAAGGATCAGCCCGCCGCCGAGGCGCCCGCCCGCCGGCGCGCTTGGGGCGCGTCCGACATGTCCTCCAGCTCCATGTCCTTGGTCTCCGGGACCCGGAAGTAGACGAAGAAGAAGGAGATGAGCGCGAACGTGGCGTAGAAGCCGTACGCGAACGGCAGACCGATCTCGGAGAAGGTCGGGAACGTCGTCGAGATGAAGAAGTTGGACAGCCACTGCGCGGCGGCCGCGACGCCGAGGGCGCCGGCCCGGATCCGGTTCGGGAACATCTCACCGAGCAGGACCCACACCAGTGGCCCCCAGCTCGCACCGAAGGAGACGACGAAGATGTTGGCGCAGATCAGCGCGATCATCGACCACGGTTCACCGAGCTGAGCCTCCTGGGTCCCGTCCGGCAGCCGCTCCAGGGTCGCGAAGCTGAACGAGAACGCCATCACGCCCAGGGAGAGGGTCATGCCGACCGATCCGACGAGCAGCATGAGGCGTCGGCCGACCTTGTCCACGAGGAGGATGGCCACGATCGTGACGACGATGTTCGTCACGGACGTGATCACCGAGATGGTCAGTGCGTCGGACTCCTCGAACCCGACCGAACGCCACAGCGTCGTCGAGTAGTAGAAGATGACGTTGATCCCGACGAACTGCTGGAACACTGACAGCAGGATCCCCACCCACACGATGGGCTTGAGCCCCAGCCGAGACCCGCGCAGGTCGCCGAGCGACTCGCGCTTCTCGACGTCGAGGGTCTTGCGGATCTCCTCGATCTTGAGGTTGACGTTGACGACCCCGGTGAAGTCGTGCAGGACCTGCGAGGCCTTGTCGAGGCGGTCCCGGGCGACGAGGAACCGCGGCGACTCCGGCAGACGCAGCGCGAACAGGCCGTAGACCGCGGCGGGGACCGCCTCGGCCATGAACATCCAGCGCCAGGCCTCGCGGCCGAACCACAGCTGCTCCGCGGCGCCACCGGCGGCGTTCGCGAGCACGGTGTCGGACAGCAGCGCAGTGAAGATGCCGGTGACGATCGCGAGCTGCTGCAGCGAGCCGAGCCGGCCGCGGACCCGGGCGGGGGAGACCTCGGCGATGTACGCCGGGGCGATGACCGATGCGGCGCCGACGCCGAGCCCGCCGAGCACCCGCCAGCCGATCAGGTCGACCACGCCGATCGCCAGCCCCGATCCGATCGCGGAGATCAGGAAGAGCCCAGCGGCGACGAGCATCGTCGGGACGCGGCCGAGCTTGTTGGCCACCGGGCCGGCGAACCAGGCGCCCGCGGCGCAGCCGAGCAACGCTGAGGAGACGGCGAAGCCCTGGAGCTGGGTCCCGAGCTCGAAGTCGGCCGACAGGGCGTCGACGGCCCCGTTGATCACGGCGGTGTCGAAGCCGAACAGAAAGCCGCCGAGCGCAGCGGCGACGCAGATGCCGACGACGCGGGCGTTCAGCCGGCTCGGTGGTGCCTCAGTCATGTTCCCTGCCTTTCCGGACGGCGCGGCCCCGGAAACCTACCAGCGGTCGTGCACCTGCGCGCGGAGCCGGTTCTCGTACAACTCCTCCACGGCCGCCAGCAGCTCCGGGGAGAGCGGCTCGAGGGCCGCGGCAGCGGCATTCGCCCGCGCCTGCTCCACGTTCCGGGCGCCGGGAATGACGCTGGTCACGCCAGCCTGCTGGATCACCCAGCGCAGCGCGACCTGGGCCGGACTCGCCTCCGCCGGTCCCAGGTCGGCGACGAGGGCGGAGAACTCCTGGGCCGCCTCGACGCCGGTGGAGAAGTCGACGCCCGCGAAGGTCTCACCCACGTCGAACGCCTCGCCGTTCCGGTTGAACGTCCGGTGGTCCGTCGGCGCGAAGGTCGTGTCTTTCGTGTACCTCCCGGACAGCAGCCCGGAGGCCAGCGGCACACGCGCGATGATTCCGACGTCGGCATCGGCGGCACGTGGCAGCACCTGCTCGAGCGGCTTGCGACGGAAGGCGTTGAGGATGATCTGAATGCTCGCCGGCGCCAGTGCGTCGATCGAGGCGAGCGCCTGGTCGCAGGTCTCGACGCTGACGCCGTACGCGGCGATGCGGTCCTCGGCCACGAGCGTCTCGAGAGCGTCGCGGATCTCGGTCGAGGTGAGGACCTCGGTGGGCGGGCAGTGCAGCTGGACGAGGTCGAGCCGCTCGACGCCGAGATTGCGGCGGGAGCGGTCGGTCCAGTCCCGGAACGCCTGCAGGTGGTAGTTCCCCGGAACCTGGTCCGCCCGGCGACCCATCTTCGTGCCCACGTAGACCTCGGTGCCCGGGTTCTCGGCGAGGAAGCGCCCGATGAGCTGCTCGCTCCGGCCGTCGCCGTAGACGTCCGCGGTGTCGAGGAAGGTCACGCCGGCATCCACGGAGGCGGCCAGGACGTCGAGAGCCTGGGTCTCGCCGACGTCGCCCCAGTCCGTCCCGAGCTGCCACGTCCCCAGTCCCACCACCGAGACGTCGCGTCCGGTGCTACCCAGCGTCCGCTGTTCCATGCCGTGTGTCCTTCCTCTGCCGGCTCCCGGCGGCGTGATCGCCGCGGGTTCCGCCTGTCTCCAGGGTCGGCCCGGCCCACCGGACCGGTCGCGGCCCATCCTGCCGCTCCGGTGCCGTCGGTCGCGAACCGGAGGGATGACAGGCGAGAGGCAGGTGTGACAGGGGAGACAGGGGAGGTCCGCGAGTTGTGCCTGAGCCGAGCTCGACGGACCAAAATCGCGCGGACACGCGGAAAAACTCGGCGCGTGATGCGACATCCGGGCCGTGGTGTGCGTAATGTCGGCGCATGCGGCACCAGGAAAGGTGTCCGCCGACCCGAACGATGAGAGGGATTTCATGTCCGTCAACCGCACCGAGCTCGTCGCAGCCGTCGCCGAGCGCTCCTCGCTCACCAAGACCCAGGCCGACGCCGCACTCTCCGCCCTGCAGGACGTCCTCGTGGACTCCCTGGGCAAGGGGGAGGCCGTCAAGGTCACCGGTCTGCTGAGCGTGGAGCGGGTGGAGCGCGCCGCCCGCACCGGCCGCAACCCCCGTACGGGCGAGGAGATCCAGATCCCCGCCGGCTACGGCGTCAAGATCTCCGCCGGCTCGGCCCTGAAGAAGGCCGTCTCCTCGTGACGACGCCCTGACGCGCGTCGAGCGCACCGCAGCGGGCAGGACCACGGAGGTCCTGCCCGCTTCGTGTGTGACGGGTGCCGCACGCCGCCGGCCGCCGGGTAGGTTGGTCCGGACCCGATCACCGACGGCGCACCGGCGCCGGCGGTGGCGACCGGCAGCGACGGAGGAAGGTGAGCGGTGGAGGTCGTCATCCAGGCACGCGGTGAGCAGATTGCCGCCCTGGTCGCCGACGCGATCGAACGGCTCCTGGCCGACAAGCCCGACGCGGTGCTCGGGCTGGCCACCGGCTCCAGCCCGCTGCAGGTCTATGACGAGCTCGTGCGCCGGCACGAGGACGGCCGCATCTCGTTCGCGCGCGCCCGCGCCTTCCTCCTCGACGAGTACGTCGGCCTACCGTCCGACCATCCAGAGCGCTACGGCACCGTCATCGCCCGTGCCTTCACCTCACGCGTCGACTTCCCCGAGGGCGCCGTCCACGGACCCGACGGCACGGCGGAGGACATCCCCGCCGCCTGCGCCGCCTACGAGGACGCCATCGCCGCCGCGGGCGGGATCGACCTGCAGCTCCTCGGCATCGGCAGCGACGGGCACATCGCTTTCAACGAACCCGGGTCCTCGCTCGCCTCCCGCACCAGGATCAAGACGCTCACCCGGCAGACCCGCGCGGACAACGCCCGCTTCTTCGGCGGCGACGTCGACGCCGTCCCCCGGCACTGCCTGACCCAGGGGCTGGGCACCATCATGTCGGCGCGACACCTCGTCCTGCTCGCCACCGGCAATGCCAAGGCGGAGGCGATCCACCAGCTCGTCGAGGGCCCGGTGAGCGCGATGTGGCCCGCGACGGTGATGCAGCACCATCCGCACGCGACCGTCCTGCTGGACGAGGCCGCCGCGTCCCGGCTGCAGCTGTCCGGCTACTACCAGGAGGTCTTCGCGGGCAAGCCGGACTGGCAGGGACTGTGACACGCGTACCGGCCACGCGCGTGCATGGTGTGCCCCTCCAGGTGTCTACGGCGGCGTTTAGACTGGCACCCATGAGCTCGACGACCCCGCCCAGTTCCGAGCCGGCCGGCCCCTCGACCGCCGGCAGCACCGGCGTCCTCGAGCGCGAGGAGCAGCGCGAGCAGGCCTCGCCGGGCGACGACGAGCGCTATGCGCACTACGTCCGCAAGGACAAGATCACCGCGTCCGCGGTCTCCGGCCAGCCCGTCGTCGCCCTGTGCGGCAAGGTCTGGACCCCCGGGCGCGACCCGAAGAAGTACCCGGTCTGCCCAACCTGCAAGGCGATCTACGAGGAGATGCAGGGCGGTGGCGACGAGGCCGGCTCCGGCAAGGGGCGCGGCTGGCCGTTCGGCCGCCGGGGCGGCTCGGGAAGCGGGGAGTGACCGGGGCGGGTCAGCGCCGTCCCACCCCGAGCGTTCCCGCGGGCGTGTCCACGACCGCCGCGGAGCAGCTGCCGCCCGCCTACCCGGCGCGCGCGGCCTGGGGGACGGCGTCGCGGCTGCGCGCCTGGCAGGCCGAGGCGCTCCAGCGCTACCTCGACGAGCAACCGCGCGACTTCCTCGCCGTCGCAACCCCTGGGGCGGGTAAGACGACCTTCGCCCTGCGCATCGCCACCGAGCTGCTCGCGGCCGGCACCGTCCGCCGCGTCACCGTCGTGTGCCCGACCGAGCACCTCAAGAGCCAGTGGGCCGACGCCGCCGGACGGGTGGGTCTGCACCTCGACCCGCACTTCCGCAACGCGCAGGGCCGGCACGGCCGGGACTTCGACGGCGTCGCCGTGACGTACGCGCAGGTGGCCGCGAACGCGGCGCTGCACCGCGCCCGCACGTCGGCCGAGCCGACGTTGGTGATCCTCGACGAGGTCCACCACGCCGGTGATGCCCTGAGCTGGGGCGACGCGGTCCATGAGGCGTTCGAGCCGGCCCGCCGGCGGCTCTCGCTGACCGGCACGCCGTTCCGGTCGGACACGGCGGCGATCCCCTTCGTCGACTACGTCCCGGACGCGTACGGCATTCGCCGCTCCCGTGCGGACTACTCCTACAACTACGGCGACGCGCTGCGCGACGGCGTCGTTCGGCCGGTCATCTTTCTCAGCTACTCCGGTCAGATGCGCTGGCGGACCAAGGCCGGTGACGAGGTGGCCGCCGACCTGGGCGAGGAGATGACCAAGGACATGGCCGCCCAGGCCTGGCGCACGGCGCTGGAGCCGACCGGGGAGTGGATTCCGGCCGTCCTGCAGGCGGCCGACTCGCGGCTGAGCGAGGTGCGGCGCAGCGTGCCCGACGCCGGCGGCCTGGTCATCGCCACCGACCAGGCCGCGGCACGCGCCTACGCCGCCATCCTCAAGCAGATCACCGGCGAGGACGCCGTCGTCGTCCTGTCCGACGACTCCGGCGCCTCGGCTCGGATCGAGGAGTTCGCCGACGGCGAGCAGCGCTGGCTCGTCGCGGTGCGGATGGTCTCCGAGGGAGTCGACGTCCCGCGGCTGTCCGTGGGCGTCTACGCGACCGCCACGTCCACGCCGCTGTTCTTCGCCCAGGCCGTCGGACGTTTCGTCCGTGCCCGCAAACGCGGCGAGACCGCCTCGATCTTCCTCCCGTCCGTGGCGCACCTGCTGGGGCTGGCCGGTGAGCTGGAGAACGAGCGTGATCACGCGCTGGACCGCGTGCTCACGGACGAGGAGAAGGGGACCGAGTACAACCCCGAGGACGCCCTCGTCGCCGCCGCGAACCGTACCGAGCAGGCATCCGACGGTCTGCTGCCCGGCTTCGAGGCGCTGGAGGCGCAGGCCTCCTTCGACCGCGTCCTCTTCGACGGCGGCGAGTTCGGCACCGGCGCGGCGGTCGGGTCCGTCGAGGAACAGGAGTACCTCGGCCTGCCGGGACTGCTCGAACCGGACCAGGTCGCACAGCTGCTGCGCGCCCGCCAGGCCGAGCAGATCAAGACCCAGAAGCGCCAGGCCAAGGCCGAGAAGACGCGGCGGGAGAACGCCGGCGTCGATGACCACCGGCGCCGCCAGGCCGCCCGCAAGGAGCTCTCCAGCCTCGTCTCGGCGTGGGCTCGCCGGTCCGGTCAGCCGCACGGTGTGGTGCACAACGAGCTCCGGCGCCGCTGCGGCGGGCCCGAGGTCGCCATGGCGGCCACGGAGGAGATCGAGGCGCGCATCGAACTGGTACGCAAGTGGTTCGTCGGCCGCGGCTGACCGGCTGGTGCGCCCCATCGGTTCAAGATGCGGCAACCGCCACGGGGCGCCAGACTCGGCAGAACCGCGAACGTCGCCCGACCCGGGCGGCGCCGCACCCGCCGACCAGGTAGGAGCTGACCGTGAACCTCTGGCTCATCCTCATCATCGTGGCCGTCGTCATGCTCGTGCTCGGGGTCGCCATCGAGGCGGCTCAGGTGCTGCTGTGGATCGGTATCGCGCTGCTCGTGCTCTCGCTGATCATGACCTTCGTCTCGCGAGGGCGCAGTAAGGTCTGAGCGCAGGCAGGGAGGTCTCGGCGCGTCAGATCGTCACGGCGGGATCGTCGTCGTCCGGAAAGACGTCCACGTGCCGCGTCGGGATCGCCGGATCGCCCTCACTGAGCCGCCACGCCGGGTAGGGCAGCTCAGCCCGCGAGGCCAGGTGCCGTTCTTGCGCCCGCTCGAGAGCGCCGTCACCCACGTGCTCGTCGACGATCTGTCCACCGTCGCGGACCAGCTCGACCTGCAGCGGCCGGGCGCCGGCACGGTCCAGCTCCGCCCGGCCCGCAGCCTCGGTCTCGCAGGAGACGACGAGCTCGGTGGCCGCGTGCCCGTCCAGGACCCGCCCGGCCATCTTCAGCCCGCCGACGGACTCCTTCGACGTCGAGGCCTTGGCCACCTCGCGCATCACCCCCCGGGAGTCCTCACGCGCGACGAGCTTGTACACCAGCTCGGCCGTCGGATGGCCCGAGCCGGTCACGAGCTTGGTCCCGACGCCGTAGGAATCGACCGGGGCGGCGTTCAGCGCGGCGATCGCGTACTCGTCCAGGTCCGAGGTCACGGTGATCTTCGTCGACGTGGCGCCGAGAGCGTCGAGCTGCTCGCGCACCGTGAACGCCTGCGCCACGAGGTCGCCGGAGTCCAACCGGACCGCACCGAGCTCGCCACCGGCCTCACGGGCAGCCGCCACCGCCCGCTCGACGCCGCGCTCGACGTCGTAGGTGTCGACCAGCAGTGTGGTCCCCGGCCCCAGCGAGGCGACCTGGGCCGCGAAGGCCGCCTCCTCGTCGTCGTGCACGAGCGTGAAGGAGTGCGCGGCGGTGCCGATGGTGCGGATGCCGTAGGACCGGCCGGCCTCCAGCACGGACGTCCCGGCGAAACCCCCGACGACGGCGGCCCGGGCAGCCGCGACGGCCGAGGCCTCGTGCGTGCGGCGCGCCCCCATCTCCAGGCACGGGCGGCCGTGCGCCGCCGTCGTCATCCGGGAAGCTGCGGCGGCCACGGCACTGTCGTGGTTGAGGATCGACAGCACGAGGGTCTCGAGCACCACGGCCTCGGCGAACGTGCCCTGCACGGTGACGATCGGCGAGCCGGGGAAGAAGCACTCGCCCTCGGCGTAGCCCAGGACGGAGCCCCGGAAGCGGTACTCGCGCAGGAAGTCCAGCGTCTCGTCACCGACCACCTTCGCCTGGGCGAGATAGTCGATCTCCGCCGGCGTGAACCGGAAGCTCTCCAACGCCCGCAGGAGCCGCGCGGTCCCGGCCACCACGCCGTAGCGCCGGCGCGCCGGCATCCGCCGGGTGAAGACCTCGAAGACGCTGCGCCGCGTTGCTGCCCCGGAGCGCAGCGCCGCCTCGATCATCGTCAACTCGTACATGTCCGTCAGCAAGGCGGTGCTGGCAGTGCCGGCCGAGGTGCGCATGGGTTTCACCGTAGCCGCGGCGCACGCGAGCGACGAACGACGGCACGTAACCTGGTCCGCGTGATGCTCACAGCTTCGCTGCCGGTAGAGGCCGAACGTCCGGCGGGCGACCCTGCCGTGGCGGCGGACCGGCCCTGGCGGACGGTGGTCTGGGACGACCCGGTGAACCTCATGAGCTACGTGACCTACGTGTTCCAGGCCTACTTCGGGTACGACGAGCCGACGGCGCACCGCCTGATGATGACGGTCCACACCGAGGGACGCGCCGTGGTCTCCACCGGCCCACGGGAGAAGATGGAGACCGACGTCCAGGCCATGCACTCCTACGGCCTGTGGGCCACCCTCGAGCAGGAGGGGAACGAGTAGTGCACGCCTTCGTCCCCGTCCGCAACGGACTGGCCTCGAAGCTCGAGGAGGTCGAGCGCCGCATCATCGCCCGGCTCGTGGCCGACACCGCCGAGCTGCTCGGCACCCGGATCGACGAGGAGCCCGGCGCGGCACCGGCCGATGAGGACGAGCTGCTCGCCGCGCTCGACTTCGACCCGGCCGACGACGTCGTCACCGCGGCACCGACCGACGCCGCCCTGGCCCGGCTGCTGCCACCGATGAGCCAGGACGAGGATCTCGCCGCCGAACTCCGCACGCTGACCGAGGACTCGGTGCGTGCCGGAAAGGTGGAGCGGCTCGCCACGGTCTGGCGCGAGCTCTCGGCGGCCGGCGAGAGCGTCACTGTCCGGGAGGGCACGGAAGGCCAGTGGCTCTCGGCGCTGACCGACGTCCGCCTGGTCCTCGCCGCCCGGCTCGGCATCGACGACGAGGCCGATGCCGAACGCGTCTATCAGCGTGCCCAGTCCCGGACCGGTGGCCAGCAGTCCGAGGACGACGTCGACGATGCGATGGCCACGATGTACGCCGCGCTGACCTGGTGGCAGGAATCACTCCTCCAGGCGATGACTCGTCGCGGCCGTGGCCGCGGCCGGTGACCGGCTGAGACCGCCCCTGATACCGCCTGAGTCCTCCGCAGCCGCTCGCGGAGGGTGGCAGGAGTCACGCCCGGCAACCATGTCCTGGCGCGCCGGCGCTCAGTACGCTCAAAAATCGTGGACGACGCACCTATCGGCATCTTCGACTCGGGCGTCGGCGGGCTCACTGTCGCACGTGCCGTGATCGACCAGCTGCCCGGGGAGTCGGTCCTCTACCTGGGGGACACGGCGCACACCCCCTACGGCCCCAAGCCCATCGCCCAGGTGCGCGAGCTCGCGATGGAGGTCATGGACCGCCTCGTCCTCTCCGGGGTGAAGATGCTCGTCATCGCCTGCAACTCCGCCTCCTCCGCGGTGCTTCGCGATGCGCGCGAACGGTACGCGATCGACGCCGGGGTCCCGGTGGTCGAGGTCGTCCTGCCGGCCGTGCGACGCGCGGTCGCCGCCACCCGGACCGGCAAGGTCGGCGTCATCGGCACCCGCGCCACCATCGAGTCCGGTGCCTACCCGGACGCCTTCGCCGCGGCCCCGCACCTGGAGCTGACCACCGTGGCCGCGCCCCGTTTCGTCGAGTTCGTCGAACGCGGCATCACCTCCGGGCCGGAGGTCCTCGCCGCGGCCGAGGAATACCTCGCCCCCGTCCGCGAGGCCGGCGTGGACACGCTGGTCCTCGGCTGCACGCACTACCCCCTGCTCACCGGCGTCATCTCCTACGTCATGGGTGAGGACGTCACGCTCGTCTCCTCGGCGGAGGAGACCGCCAAGGACGTCTTCCGCACGCTCGTCCGGCACGATCTGCTGCGCAGCGCGGAGGCCGAACCCCGACCCAACCGGTTCCTGGCGACCGGCGACCCGGAATCCTTCGCCAGACTGGCGCAACGCTTCCTCGGCCCCGAGGTCACCGCCGTCGACCATGTGGACGTCGACTCGTTGGCGAGGCAGCCATGAGGCTGACCGTCATCGGGTGCTCGGGTTCGATGTCCGGCCCGACCTCGCCCGCCTCCTGCTACCTCGTCCAGGCCGACACCGTCGACGCCGCCGGACAAGCACGCACCACGAGCGTCGTCCTCGACCTCGGTCCCGGCGCCATGGGGAAGCTGCTGGGCCACGTCCGTCCGGCCGAGATCGACCTGCTCGCTGTCTCCCACCTGCACGCCGACCATGTCGCCGACCTCGTCGGTATGCAGGTCTACCGCAAGTGGCACCCCGACGGGCCGCTCCCACCACTGTCCGTGCTCGGCCCCACGGGGACGCTCGAGCGGCTGCGGGCCATCGACGGCGGGGACGACGGCGAGTGCTACGAGCGGGAGTTCCGGTTCGCCGAGCACGCGCCCGGCCGTCCCGTCCGCGTCGGCCCGTTGACTGTCGAATCCTTCCCGGTCAACCATCCGGTCGAGGCCTACGGCGTGCGGATCACCGGGCCGAGTTCGCTCCCGGGCGGCCCCGCGGAGGTCACGCTGGCCTACACCGGCGACACCGACTGGTGCGACGGGCTCGTCCCGCTCGCCCATGACGCGGACCTGCTGCTCAGCGAGGCCGCCTTCCAGGAGGGCCGGGAGTCCGTCCGCGGCGTGCATCTGACCGGCAGGCGCGCCGGCGAACTCGCCACGGCGAGCGAGACCCGCCGACTCGTGCTCACCCACATCCAGCCGTGGACCGCCCCGGAGGTCATCCGCGCCGAGGCCGCCGGCGCGTACGGTGGCCCGATCGACGTCGCCGCACCGGACGCCACCTGGACTCTGTAGCCGAGGGCCCCACTGGGCACCATCTGGACGACGGTCCGAGAGCCCCCGGGGCCTCGATAGCCTGGCGCGTATGACCCAGGAGTCCCTCAACAATCCATCGGTCACCCCGTCCGGCGTGCACACCCGCGACGCCGCCACGCACGAGATCCCCGACGCGATGCGGCTCGACGTCCGCCTGCTCGGCGGACTGCTCGGCCAGGTGCTCACCGAATACGGCAGTCCCGGCCTGCTCGAGGACGTCGAGGCCTTGCGCGAACTCGCGATCTCCGCGCTCGAGGACCCGTCCGGCGAGACCTTGGCGCGGGCGGAGGAGCTCGTCGAGCGCTTCTCGCCCGAGCGCGCCGAAGAGGTCGCTCGCGCGTTCACGTGTTACTTCCACCTGACGAACCTCGCCGAGGAACAGCATCGCGTCCGCACCCTTCGGGCGCGTGACGGCGAGGTTCCGCTGACCGAGCAAAAGCCCTCCGACTCCGTCGCGGCAGCGTTCACCCATCTCGCGGCCGAGGTCGGTACGGACGAGGCGGAACGACGCCTCGCCTCCCTCGAGTTCCACCCGGTGCTCACCGCCCACCCCACGGAGGCGCGCCGTAACGCGATCGCCGCGTCGGTGCGCCGTCTGGGCGCGCTGCTCGATGCACGGGACGACCCGCGGCTCGGGCCCGGCGCACTCGAGGAGAACCGCCGGGAGATGCTCGAAGAGGTCGACAACATGTGGCGAACGGCCCAGCTCCGGGTCTCCAACCCTTCGCCCCTGGACGAGGTGCGCACCGCGCTCGCCGTCTTCGACAGCTCCTTCTCGTCCGTCTTCGCCGGCTCCTACCGCCGGCTGGACGACTGGATCCAGGGAGAGCAGCGCGGCGCCCGCCCGCCCAAGGCGCCGGCCTTCATCCGGCTCGGCTCATGGATCGGCGGCGACCGCGACGGCAACCCGAACGTCACCGCCTCGGTCACGCGCCAGGCCGCCGCGCAGGCCTCGGACCGCATCCTGACCACCCTGGAGGAGCAGGCGCGCGCCGTCGGCCTCGCCCTGACCCTCGATGACCGCTACACCGCGCCGAGTGAGGCCCTCACGGCGCTGTGGACCCGTCAGGGACAGCTCTCCGAGGACCTCACCGCGCAGGCTGCGGCTCATTCACCGGGCGAGACGCACCGCATGGTGCTGCTCGCGATCGCCGGACGGATCGGTGCGACCCGGGCCCGTAACGCCGACCTCGCCTACCGCGGCCCCGAAGAACTGCTGGCGGAGCTGCGCGTCGTCCAGGACTCGCTCGCCGCTGCCGGCGCCACCCGGGCGGCCTACGGCGACCTGCAGGACCTCATCTGGCAGGTCGAGACCTTCGGTTTCCACCTCGCCGAGCTCGAGGTCCGTCAGCACTCCAAGGTGCACACCCAGACGCTCGAGTGGCTGGAGAACCCGGACTCGGCGGAGGGGCCGTCGGTGACCGGGGAGGAGGTCATCGAGACATTCCGGGCGATCGCCGCGGTCCAGCACCGGCACGGCGTCGACGCCTGTCGCCGGTACATCGTCTCGTTCACGCAGTCGGCCCAGAACCTCGCGGACGTGTACACCCTCGCCGAGCGGGCGCTCGGCTCGGCCGAGGCCGCACCCGTCCTCGACGTCATCCCGTTGTTCGAGACCTTCGAGGACCTGCAGAACGCCCCCCGCATCCTCGAGGAGATGCTCGAGATCCCGGCCGTCCAGCGCCGGCTCGAGCAGTCGGGTCGCCGCGTCGAGGTGATGCTCGGGTACTCCGACTCGGCCAAGGACGTCGGACCGGTCGCCGCCACGCTGGCCCTGTACGAGGCCCAAGCCCGGATCGCCGAGTGGGCGCAGCGCCACGACATCGTCCTCACCCAGTTCCACGGACGCGGCGGCGCGCTGGGCCGCGGAGGAGGCCCGGCCAACCGGGCGATCCTTGCCCAGCCGCCGCACTCGGTCGACCTGCGGTTCAAGGTCACCGAGCAGGGTGAGGTCATCTCCGCGCGCTACGGCAACCCGGACATCGCGGTGCGGCACATCGAGCAGGTCGCCGCGGCGACGCTCATGGCCTCCGCGCCGTCCACGGAGCGACGCAACGCCGAAGCGGCAGAACGCTACGCCGACCTGGCGAGCCGGATGGATGCCGTCTCCCGAGAACGTTTCTTCGAACTCGTCGGCGCCGACGGCTTCGCCCCGTGGTTCGCCCAGGTCACACCCCAGGAGGAGATCGGCCTGCTCGCCATCGGCTCGCGTCCGGCGCGGCGCGGGCTGTCGGTGGAGTCCCTGGAGGATCTGCGGGCCATCCCGTGGAACTTCGCGTGGAGCCAGGCGCGCATCAACCTCACCGGGTGGTTCGGTCTCGGATCCGCCCTGGAGGCCGTCGGCGACCTCGACCGGCTGCGGGCCGCGTACGCCGAGTGGCCGCTGTTCGCCGCCCTCATCGACAACGTCGAGATGTCCCTGGCGAAGACCGACCGCCGCATCGCGGAGCGCTACCTCGCCCTCGGTGACCGGGAAGACCTCGCCCAGCTCGTGCTCGACGAACTCGACCTCACCACCCGGTGGGTGCTGGCCATCACCGGCCATGAGATCCTCCTCGAGGGCCACCGGGTGCTCGGCCGCGCCGTCCAGCTGCGCAACCCGTACGTCGACGCGCTGTCCTTGCTTCAGCTCCGGGCCCTGCGTGCCCTCCGTGCCGGCGACGACGGCACCGATCCGGATCCGGGTCAGCGCAGCCTGCTCCTGCTGACGCTCAAGGGTGTCGCCGCGGGCCTGCAGAACACCGGGTGACGACCGGAGACGGCCCGGGCTTGCACGGTCAGAGGGAGCTTGTGGTGGCTCCAGACAACATGAAGCTCCCTCTCGGCCAGACCGTCCGGCGGGTGGCCGGGCGGCGACGGGCCAGGGACTCCTGCTCGTTCGGGCGAGGTGACGGCACATCCACAGGCGCCGCATCCCGACGTCGGTCCTGTTGACAGCCGCAGCGGGCGGAGGCCGGTGTGCGCCACCCTGCCCACGTGGATCGCAGGGACCGAGGGCGTGCGCACGAGCAGCTGCGTCGGGTGGCGATCGGCGGGGTGTTCACGCTCGCGATGGCCCGTGCAGCCGGGCTGACCCGCGCTGCTGTGCGCCATCGCATCGCGCGTGGGCGCTGGCGGCACGTGGTCGGACAGGCCTACGTCGACCTGAGCGTCGCTCCGCCGACCCGGCAGACCGATCTCCAGCGGCGCGCCATCGGCGCGTCGCTGTCGTGGCCGGGGTCGATCGTGTGCCTGCGGACCGCGGCGCTGCTCTACGGGATGCCAGTGGCCGACGACGGCGAGACCCACGTCGTCGTATCCGACCGGCGCCGTCCCACTGCGGGCCTGACGCCGCACCGGATGCGGCTCGCACCCGGTGAGGTCAGCGCCAGGCCGAGTTTCCGACTGACCTCTCGTCCGCGGACCGTCGTCGACTGTCTCATGCAACTGCCTCGGCGAGAGGCGGAGAGCCTCATGGCCTGGGTGCTCACCCGTGATGTCGTCGGCCACGACGAGCTCGCCAGGGCCACCGAATCGCGCGCGGGGCACCGCGGTGTCGCCCAGCTCCGCGCGCTGGTCGCGGACACCGCGGACGGGGCCATCGGTGCGCTGGAACGGCGGCTGCACGAACTCCTGGACGAGGCCCGAATCACCGGGTGGTCGGCCAACGAGCCGATCGTCGTCGACGGCGTGATCGTGGCCCGCGCCGATGTGCTGTTCCGTGCCGAGCGCGTCATCGTCGAGGTCGACGGGCGCGCTTACCACACCGACTTCGAGGCTGATCGCGCACGCCTGAACACTCTCGCGCTCGCGGGCTATACGGTTCTGCGCTTCACCTGGACCCAGCTGACGACGCGACCGCAGGAGGTCGTCCGCCAGATCCGTGAGGCGTTGGCCGCCGCGCGCTGACGTCCGTGAGAGGGAGGAGTCGGTGGCTGCCAACAGCCGCTCGCACCCTTTCACCTTCCGCTGGCGCGTGAAAGGGAGAAATCGGTCGCTGCCAACAGCCACTCGTTCCCTCTCGAGTCCACCGTTGACACGTGACCAGAAGGTCACATATTTTCTATGTGTGCCCGACGAGGACCTGGTGTTCAAGGCGCTGGCGGATCCCACCCGCCGGCGGCTCCTCGACGCACTCTTCGAGCGGGACGGCCGCCCGCTCGGCGAGCTGGAGGCGATCGTCAACCAGAGCACCGAGATGTCGCGCTTCGGGGTGGCCAAACACCTCCGGCTCCTGGAGAGCGCCGATCTCGTCATCACCGTCAAGTCCGGCCGGGAACGACTGCATTACCTCAACCCGGTCCCGATCCGTCAGATCCACGACCGGTGGATCGACAAGTACACCGAGCGCCGCGTGCGCGCTCTGACCGACCTGAAAGAGATTGCGGAGGACGACCATGACTGAGACGACGGCCCCGGCCACCACCACGACCCAAGTGCACGGGATCTATATCGACGCCCCGGCGGAGAAGGTGTGGGAGGCGCTGACCAGCTCCGAGTACACCAACCGCTACGGCTACGGCGGCGACCTCGAGTTCGAGCCGCGGGTGGGCGGTATCTACCGGCACCTGACCACGGAGGCGATGAGGCAGATGGGGATGGGCGACGTCGCCGTCGAGGCGACTGTCGTCGAGATCGAACCGCCGCACCGCCTGGTGCTGGACTGGCGCGCGGTGTGGCACGACGAGCCCGCCTCGCGGCTCACCTACGAGATCGCTCAGGGGCCCTCCGGCCTGACCCGGGTGACCCTGACGCACGAGCTGCCGGAATCGCCGGGCACCGCCAAGGACGTCGCCGGCAACGGGGACGTCGAGAACGGTGGCGGGGGCTGGCCGTGGGAGCTCGCCAGCCTCAAGACGCTGCTGGAAACCGGCAGGACCATGACCACCGCCGGAGCCTGAGACCCGGACAACTCACGGTCCTGAGGGTGCTGCATCGGGGCGGTCGCCACGGCGGCCGCCCCGCTGCAGGCGCCGGCCGGGGGCCATGCGTCCCGGCGTGTCCCCACTGCCAGGTAGCCTCGAAACCATGACCTCACCTTCCTCCGTGACCCAGCTGCGTGCCGACGGCCGTCGTCCCGACGAACTGCGCGAGGTGCGCATCAGCCGGGGCTGGCTGGACGCGGCCGAAGGCAGCGTGCTCGTCGAGTTCGGCCGGACTCGCGTGCTGTGTGCGGCCTCGTTCACCGAGGGTGTCCCACGCTGGCGGCAGGGCTCCGGCGAAGGCTGGGTGACGGCCGAGTACGCGATGCTGCCGCGCTCGACGTCGACCCGCAGCCAGCGCGAGTCCGTCAAAGGCAAGATCGGCGGGCGCACCCATGAGATCTCCCGTCTCATCGGCCGATCGCTGCGCGCGGTCATCGACGTGGCCGCCCTCGGTGAGAACACGATCGTCCTGGACTGCGACGTCCTCCAGGCCGACGGCGGAACCCGCACCGCCGCCATCACGGGCGCCTATGTCGCCCTCGCCGACGCGGTGACCTGGGGGGTCGAGCAGGGCCACGTCCGTCCCTCCCGCAACAAGCCCGTGCTGACCGACTCGGTGGCCGCCGTCTCGGTCGGCATCGTCGACGGGCGCCCGGTCCTCGACCTGCCCTACGTCGAGGACGTCGCGGCCGAGACCGACATGAACGTCGTGACCACCGGTGCGGGGAACTTCGTCGAGGTGCAAGGCACTGCCGAGGGAGCCCCGTTCGACCGGGGCGAGCTGGACACGCTGCTCGACCTCGCCGTCGCCGGCACCGCACAGTTGCGGGACCTGCAAGCCGAGGCACTGGCCCGCCCTCTGGAGTCTCGCCGGTGATCGCTGACGATCGAAGTGGCACGCCGGCCCGGCTGGTGCTTGCGACGCACAACCGTCACAAGATCGAGGAACTGCGTGCGATTCTCGCGCCGTTGCTGCCTGATCTGCCCGGCGAGGCGGTCGTCGGGGCCGCGGACGTGGGCGCCCCGGAGCCGGTCGAGGACGGCGTGACCTTCGCCGAGAACGCCCTCATCAAGGCGCGCTCGCTCGTCGACGCCACCGGCCTGCCCGCCGTCGCGGACGACTCGGGCCTCTGCGTCGACGTCCTCGGCGGCGCGCCAGGGGTCTTCTCGGCCCGATGGTGCGGCCGGCACGGTGACGACCAGGCGAACCTCGACCTGCTGCTCGCTCAGCTCGCCGATGTCCCCGAGCCTCACCGGGGCGCGCACTTCGCCTGCGCTGCGGCGCTCGTGACGCCGACCGGTGCCGAGATCGTCGAGCACGGCTCCATGCCCGGCACGCTGCTCACCGAGCCGCGCGGTGACGGCGGGTTCGGGTACGACCCGATCCTGCGGCCGGAGGGGGAGTCCCGTTCCTCGGCCGAGCTGTCCGCGGAGGAGAAGCACGCCATCAGCCACCGGGGGAAAGCCTTTCGCGCCCTCGCGCCACACGTCGCGGAGGCGCTCACCGCCGGCGGCGGTTGAGCCGTGGCACGGCGCGCCACCCGATGAGCAGAACGGCGAGCACCACGGCGGTCACCACAGGGAACGCTCCCGAGACTCCGCCGCCGGTCAGGCCACGCAGCACGAGTCCGGCGATCGTCGTCGAGATCCACACGACCACGCCGGTCGGCCAAATCAGCAGCGGCATCGAGCGCACGGCCGGGACCGCCCACGCGAGCGCGAGACCGACCGCGAAGGGCCAGAGCACCGCGAGGAACTGTGTCGGCGCCGTGCCGTGCATGACCATGCCGAGCACGGTGAAGACGACGACGGCAGCGAGGTCGACAAGGAACCACCGCACCGGTCGCGGCGCGGTCGGCGGAACCTCCGGGGTGGCCGTCTCGCCCGCCATCAGAACACCTTGCCCAGGTGCGCGAGCGCCTGCTTGAGCAGGATGGCGTGGCCGTCGCCGAGGTCGCCGAGAATCTCCGGTGTCACCGCCTCCGCGGGGGTGAGCCAGGTGAGTTCGAGGGTGTCGTTGCTCGGCTGGCAGTCGCCGGCCACCGGCACCACGTAGGCGAGGGACACGGCGTGCTGGCGCGGGTCGTGGAACGGGCTGCCCGGCGTCGGGAAGTATTCGCCGACCGAGTACGGCACGAGGGAACTGGGCAGCTGGGGCAGCGCCATCGGACCCAGATCCTTCTCCAGGTGCCGCTCGAGCGCCTCGCGGATCGTCTCGTGGTAGAGGACCCGGCCCGAGACCATGGCCCGGGAGATCCGGCCCTCGGCCGTGGCCCGAAGCAGCAGCCCGACGGCTTCGACCTCGCCGCGCTCGCCGATCCTGGCCGGGAGTGCGTCGATGTACAGCATGGGCACCTTGCGGCGCACCAGGTCGAGGTCCTCCGGGGAGAGCCACGGCCCCATGTCGCCGCTCGCGATGTCACTCACTCCACGTTTCTATCGCGCACGAGACCATGATGCGAGAAGGCTGGCCGAAGCGCGGTGAAGAGCTTCCGCGCGATTGAAACTTTGCTGCAACCATTTTTCGGGCAACCGCCGAGGACCGCGCGATAGGTTGCGGTCACACGCGGGCCACTGGGGGCACCGCCACATGCTTTCAGGAGTGAGATGTCCACCAATAGGGAGCCGCACACTCACGGTCGACCACGCGCCGCCGAGGTCGGCGAGTCCGACACGCGAGTATTCGCCGAATCAACCGAAACAGGAGTAGCAGGTCGTCGGCGACGGCGACTATTGACAGTGTTTGCCGTCATCTTGGCGTTCTTCGTTGGCATCGTCATCGGCGTAGCACCAGGCGATGACCCGACCGTGAGCGAACCGTACTTGGCACTCGAGTCGGAACTTGAAGAGGTAAGCACGTCGGTGGATCGACTCACTGAGGAGCGTGATGCTGCCAAGGACGAGGCGGCGGCCGCGGAGGCTGAACTCCGTCAGGCCGAGTCCGCCCGAGCTGAGCTCGCGGAGCAACGGAGCGCCATCGAAGAACGCGAGGATGCTGTCGCCGCACAGGAAACCGAGCTCGACGAGCGGCAACAGCGACTGGACGACCGGGCGGACGACATCGAGGCGCGTCAAGCTGCGGTGGAGGCCAGGGAAGCGGAGGCCGACCGGGCTGAGGAGGAAGCGTCGTCGCCGCAGCAGTCATCGCCGCCACCTAGCCGTGGGCCGTACGCAAATTGCACCGAGGCGCGAGCTGCGGGCGCCGCTCCCGTCTACCGCGGGGAAGCTGGCTACGGCAGCCACCTGGACCGCGACAACGACGGCGTCGGCTGTGAGTAAGCGAAGTAGTGCGCGAGGTGGGACTCGAACCCACACGCCCGAAGGCACCAGGACCTAAACCTGGCGCGGCTGCCAATTACGCCACTCGCGCTCGCGGACCAGGGTAACGAGGACCGCGAGAGGGTGCGGAATCGTCAGTCCACCTCGAGCTGCTTGCGCAGCCGGGCCACATGACCCGTGGCCTTGACGTTGTACTGCGCCAGCGCGACCGTGCCGTCCGGGTCGACCACGACCGTCGAGCGGATGACGCCGACCGAGGTCTTGCCGTAGTTCGTCTTCTCACCCCAGGCGCCGTAGGCCTCGAGAACCTCGTGCTGCGGATCGGAGGCGAGCGGGAAGGTCAGAGACTCCTCCGCCGCGAAGCGCTCCAGCTTCTCGACCCGATCGGGCGAGACACCCACGACGGCGTAGCCCGCGGAGGTCAAAGACGCCAGCGAGTCGCGGAAGTCACAGGCCTCGGTGGTGCAACCCGGGGTGCTCGCCGCCGGGTAGAAGTAGACGATGACACCCTTGCTCGCCCGCGCACGCAGGTCGCTCAGAGAGACCTGGCCGCCGTCGGCGGTCGGGAGGGTGAAGTCGGGCGCGGTGTCGGCGGTCTCGAGTCGAGGCATGCTGCCATCCTCGCAGACCGGGACGTGGCGTTCAGCCGGCGGAGGACGAGACGGCTCGAGTCACCATCCCCGGCAGCGCCAGGCCGCGTAGACGCTCTCAGCGTCGCGGAAGGCCTCTGGAGCGAGCAGGCCCAGAGCGTGCGCCGGAGCGACCAGAGGCCGCCCGTCGACGTCCCGGCCGACGACGGCGCCGGCGAGCACCTCCGCCTGCGCGTTGCCGGTGACGAGGTAGGAGCGCGTGACGAGCTGGCGCGCCACCCACGTGGCGGTGGTGTCCATCCACCACGCCTCCGGCACCAGGGTGTGGCACGGGGTGCCCGGAAGCCGATATCCGCTCTCGGGATCGCGCGGGCTCGTCGGCATGTCCGCGCCGATTCTCAGGAAGAGGTCTCCCGTGGTCTGGATGAGGCGGACGACCTGCGTGACCGTGGTGAGGACGGGAAGGTCCGAGCGGTCCGCGCGGCACTCCGCGGGAAAAGGGACGACATGGCCGTCGGGCACGTGTGTGGCTCCAGAGCGTCCGGCGTACGTGGTGTGCGTACGCAACCGACGCCGCCGAGTGTCTGGAGCGGCAAGGGAATCCGTCGGGTCCGGGACGGGTGCGCCACGTTAACCGCCCCGGGCCCGTGGAGACAAGTGCCGGGCGGTTCGTGTCGCGGCGAGCGTTACAGGCGCATTCCCATGTGCACGATGGCCTCGGACAGGTCGCGGATCTTGACGTTGTGCCGGCGGGCGTGGCTGCGGATGAGTTCGAACGCCTGCGTGACGCTCAGGTGCCGGGCCTCGGCGATGATGCCCTTGGCCTGCTCGATGACCACCCGCGACTCGAGGGCGTGGCTGAGCTGGGCGTTCAGCTCCGCCTGCTGCTGATGCGTCGAGGCGTTGACGAGGTAGGCCGTCGCCATGTCGGCGAGCAGACGTGCGGCGGCGACGTCGTCCTCCGTCCAGTCACGCCGTTCCGCATAGATCGACAGCGTGCCGAAGGCCTCCTCCTCCATCGACATCGGCAGTGCCGCCAACGACGGCGTGCCACTGCTGCGGGCCACCTCGGCGTAGTCGGGCCACCGCTCGCGGTGCTGCTCGATGTCCGGGACGAGGACGATCTCGCCGGTGTGCAGCGCCTCCACGGAGGGGCCGGTCTGATGCTCCTCCTGGTACTTCTCCAGCTCGACGAGATGCGGCGGGATCGCGGTGATCATGCGCAGGCGGCCGTCCTCGGCCAGCGAGACACCCGAGCCGGTCAGGTGCAGCACGTCGGTGACCCGCAGTGCGAGATCGTTGAGCACCGTGTCGACGTCGTAGGGGCGCACCAGGGTGCGGACGAACTCCGACAACGTCTGGACGAACAGCTGATGGTCGTACACGCCGGCTCTGCCTCTCGCTCGATCACCCGACCTTATGACTGCGGACCCTCGTCCCGTGGCTCACCGAGCGCGACGTTCGTCACGAGGGGCTGCGGTCACCGCCTGGACGGATCGATGTCACGGGAAGGCAACGGTCTCGTTACGGATGTGTGCGAGAGCACGCCAGGTCCTTGACGACGGCGCAACCTGAGAATACGTTTCGGGAACTTCACTAGTTCTCTGAGAGGCATTTTCAATGGTGAGCTCGACGAGCGTCGCGGACGGCACCCTGCGGGTGGCCGAACGCATTCACGCGACGCTGCCGAGCATGCCGGCGGCGATGGCCAAGATCGCCGAGCTCCTGCTGGACGATCCGACCGCCCCGCTCGAGTTATCCATCACCGAGCTGGCCGAGCGTGCCGGCACGTCCCCGGCCACGGTGACGCGGTTCTGCCGCCAGATCGGGTTTCCCGGCTACGTGCAGTTCCGTGTCGGGGTGGCCACCGACGCGGCGCTCGGCTCGGCCGACGATGACTCCTGGCGTACCGACATCCACCGCACCCTCGAGCCGGACGACACGCCTG
Source organism: Georgenia deserti (assembly GCF_042680605.1). Classification (NCBI taxonomy): domain Bacteria; kingdom Bacillati; phylum Actinomycetota; class Actinomycetes; order Allobogoriellales; family Allobogoriellaceae; genus Georgenia; species Georgenia deserti. The sequence goes on along the minus strand of NZ_JBHUEE010000002.1, from coordinate 18,451 downwards.
AGGACGTTCTGCGTACGCTCCTCGACGCGCACATCCGCTCGCTGCGTGCCACCGCCAGCGTGCTCGACCTGACGCAGTGCGCGCGGGTGGCGGAGCGCATCGCGGCAGCGCCGCACGTGGACATCTACGGCATCGGCGGCTCCGCGGCGATGGCCAGCGAGATGCAGACCCGGCTCTACCGCATCGGAGTCAACGCGCACGCCTGGCCGGAGGTGCACGCAGGCCTGGCCAGCGCCTCGATCCAGGACGAGCGCACCACCGCCATCGGCATCTCTCACAGCGGGCGCACCAAGGAGACCGTGGAGGTGCTCGCCCGTGCCAAGGACTCCGGCGCCCATACGGTGGCCATCACCAGCCGCAGCACCTCGCCACTCGCTCAGCTCGCCGACTCGTGCCTACTGGCGCCCGTTCCCGAGCAGTACCTCCATCCGGCCGACCTCTCGGCCAAGCATTCCCAGCTGTTCGTCCTCGACGTGCTCTATCTGCTCGTCGCCCAGCACGACTACTCCGCGACGGTGGCGCGCATCGCTGCCTCCGCCGAAGCGGTGGCCGGGCACCGACGGGCCGACTGAATCCCCGATCCCTCCGAACCCACAGAAAGGGTAGTGACCGTCATGAACACCTCTCTTCCGAGCCCCAACCGCCGAGTGTTCCTGACCAGCGCCCTGGTCACCTCAGCGGGCCTCGGCCTGGCCTCGTGCGCCACCGGTGGTGGTGGCGGCGACGACGGCGGCGACGATGCCGGCGGCGGCGCCGAGACCTCCGAGGACAACCCGTTCGGTCTCGAGGCCGAATCCACGGTGGACGCGGTCATCTTCGACGGCGGGTACGGCGTCGACTACGTCGAGTTCGCCGCCGAGAAGCTCAACGAGCAGTTCCCGGACGTGACTGTCGAGGTCTCGCCGTCGACGGAGATCTCCCAGGAGCTGCAGCCACGGTTCGTCGGCGGCAACCCGCCGGACCTGGTGGACAACTCCGGCCGTGGTCAGATCGGTTTCAACACGATCCTCGACCAGCTCGAGGACCTCACCGACGTCATCGACGCGCCGAACTACGACGGCACCACGATCCGCGACACCCTCTACGACGGCGTCCTCGCACCGGGCACGTTCGGCGACAAGTTCGCGGCGATCAACTACGTGCTGACGGTCTACGGCGTCTGGTACTCGCAGAGCCTGTTCGACGAGCACGGCTGGACCCCGCCGACTACATGGGAGGAGGTCATCGACCTCGGGGCGGCTGCGCAGGAGGAGGGGCTGTACCTGTTCCTGTGGGGCACCGAGGCCGCCACGTACTACCAGACGCTCGCCATCGAGTCCGCCATCAAGGAGGGGGGCGACGAGGTGCGACTCGCCCTGGAGAACCTCGAGGAGGGCTGCTGGTCGCACGAGGCGGTCCAGGCGACCTTCGAGGCGATGAAGACGTGCATCGACAACGGCTACTTCAAGCCCGGCGGCTCGGGCACCCAGTTCACCGCCGCCCAGGCGCAGTGGTCGAACAACCAGGAGGCGCTGCTGTACCCGTCCGGCTCCTGGATCGAGAACGAGATGGCGGACCAGACGGCCGAGAACTTCCAGATGATGGGCGTGCCGAGCTTCAGCGTGACCTCGAACCCGGCGATGCCCCCGGAGGCGCTGCACTCCACCGCCGGTGAGCCCTACATCGTGCCCTCGGACGGGCCCAACGTCGCCGGCGGCAAGGAGCTGTTGCGCGCCATGCTCTCACCGGAGGCAGCGACCAACTTCGCCGAGACGAAGCTCGCACCGACCGTCGTCCGGGACACCGTTCCCGACGACGGGTTCGGGTCGACGGCGCTGGTCTCGCAGATCGACATGCTCGAGCAGGCGGGGGAGAACATCTTCACGTTCAACTTCGTCTCCACCTACGGCATGAACGAGGAGCAACTGCCGATCTGGAACTCCTTCCTCGACGGCAACAAGTCCGTGGAGGAGTTGACCTCCGATCTGCAGGCGATCACAGACCGCATCCGTGAGGATGACTCCATCGACAAGATCGAGGTCGAGTGACAGTGACTTCACCTCCGGTCGGAGCCGATTCCGGGGACACCCTGGCGGCCTCCGCGGCGGCTTCTGCGAGTGGGAAGCCGCCGCCGGCGGGCCGGCGGCGCCACAAGCTGACGTTCGACTACGTCAGCTTCATGGTGGTTTTCCTCGGCCTGCCGTTGGCCATCTTCCTCGTCTTCGTGATCTGGCCGTTCCTGCAGGCCGGGTTCTACTCGATGACGGACTGGTCCGGCTTCACCGCGGAGTTCACCTTCGTCGGACTGGACAACTTCGCCTGGCTCCTCTCGGACCCCCGGTGGGTCAACGCCGTCGGGAACTCCGTGGCGATCGCGCTCGTCGTGCCGACGATCACGATCGTCATCGCGCTGATCTTCGCCAGCCTCATCACGGTCGGCGGCTCGCAGCGCGGACAGGTGCGCGGCCTGAAGGGATCATCGTTCTACCGGGTGGTGTCCTTCTTCCCCTACGTCATCCCGGCGATCGCGGTCGCGATCATGTGGCGCCTGATCTTCGATCCCAGCGGCGGCCTGGCGAACGGGTTGCTCACCACCCTCGGGCTCGACCAGTTCGACTCGTTCGCCTGGCTCGGCAACGTCGGCACCGCGATGCCGATCACGATGTTCGTGATCATCTGGGGGATGGTCGGCTTCTACATGCTGCTGTTCGTCGCAGCCATCAAGGGCGTCCCGGCCGAGATCTTCGAGGCCGCCCGCATCGACGGCGCCGGGCGGCTGCGCATCGCGTGGTCGATCACCATCCCGCTCATTCGGGACAACATCCAGACGGCGTGGATCTACCTCGGCATCATGGCGCTCGACGCATTCGTCTTCGTCCAGGGCCTCAACCCGCAGGGCGGACCGGAGAGCAGCACCCTCGTCATGGCCCAGCAGCTCTTCCGCACCGCGTTCATCGACGGTCAGTTCGGCCGTTCGAGCGCCATGGGCGTGGCGATGGCCGTGGTGACGCTGGTCTTCGCGGCGCTGGTCTTCACGGTCAACCGGGTGACCGGTGGCCGTGACGAGAAGGGTGGCTCGGCATGAGCACCTTCGAGCTTCCAGGAGTACTGCCCACGATGAAACCCGACGAGAACCCCTCGCCGCGCGCGCGAGAAGACACGGTCAGGACCCCGCCGCCGACCAGTGGCCGCATCGTTCCCAAGGTTGCGCACACCGTCCTGGTGATCTGGTGCATCCTCGTCATCGCGCCGATGTTGTGGACGGTCCTGAGCTCCTTCAAGACCAACACCGAGATCTTCAGCGAACCGTTCGGGCTGCCGGCGTCCTGGAGCTTCGAGAACTACGCCAACGCCTGGACCCAGGCGCAGATCGGTCAGGCGTTCTTCAACACCGTGGTCGTGGTCGGTTCGGCGCTGGTGCTCGTGATGCTCCTCGGGGCGATGTGTGCCTACGTGCTCGGCCGCTTCGAGTTCCCCGGACGCCGCGCGATCTACTACCTCATGCTGGCCGGGCTCACGTTCCCGGTCTTCCTGGCGATCGTGCCGTTGTTCTTCGTGCTGGAGAACATCGGCCTGCGCGGCACGTTGCCCGGGCTGATCCTCACCTACGTCGCCTTCGCGCTGCCGTTCACGGTGTTCTTCCTCTACTCGTTCTTCCGGTCATTGCCGAACGAGATGGCCGAGGCCGCGAAGATCGACGGCGCGGGGGAGTGGCGCACGTTCTTCCAGGTGATGCTCCCGATGGCCCGGCCGGGCATGGCCTCGGTGGCGATCTTCAACTTTCTCGGGCTGTGGAACCAGTTCATCTTGCCCGTGGCGCTGAACACCAACCAGGACAATTGGGTGCTTTCGCAGCGATTGGCCTCGTTCGTGTCCTCCGCCGGGTATCGCTCGAACTTCGACCAGATGTTCGCCGCCGTCGTCATCACGATCGTCCCGGTGCTGGTGGTCTACGTGATCTTCCAGCGCCAGCTGCAGGGATCGGTGAGCCAGGGGACGATGAAGTAGCTCCGTCGGGGTCGCGACGGCGGGTGGGCCGGAAGCCGGCCCGCCCGCCGTGCTCGTCTCAGGACCTGAACGTGCTCAGAAGCGCGAACGTGCCTCAGTACGCGAACAGGTCGAGCAGCACCCGTGCCGGGTCCGGCCTCAGGACGGCGATCGAGTCGCCGCCGTTGTTCAGCACGTTCGCCCCGTGATCGTTGTAGTAGGCGTCGTCCGAGTTCGTCCCCGGCCCGGTGTAGACCCGCAACTCCTCGCCGGGCTCGAGCACATAGCCGTCGCCGACGACGAGCCGATTGAGTGCGGCGTCCTGCAGCAGGTAGCCGCTGACGTCGATCGCGCGGTCGGCGGTGTTGGTGAGCACGACGTGCTCGCCGGTCTCCGGCTGCAGGTCCGCTCCCGGCACGTCGGCGACGACCTCGGCGACCTCGATCCCGTCGGCCGCCGGGATCGGGTCCTTTCCGCCCTGCATGCGCGAGAGCACGCGCGGGAAGTCGGTGATGATCCAGTCGACGCCCTGGTCGGTGAGCTGCTGCATCGCCTCCGGGCTGTTGACCGTGTACGTGCCCAGCTCCAGTCCGAGGTCGTGGACACGGGAGACGTCACCCGGCTCCAGGTTGCGGTAGTTGGTCACGACGCCGACCGAGTACTCCGCCCACTCGGCCAGCACCTCGTCGCCGGGCAGCTCGCCGGCGATCGGCAGCACCGGGACCTCCGGTGCGAGCTCGTGGAAGGTCTCCAGAGACTCGACGTCGAAGGAACTCACGATCAGCTTGTCCTGCGCCAGTAGGCGCTGCCAGTCCCGGTTCTCGGCGATCGTGTCCGCCAGCGCCTGTTCGACGCCCGGCGAGGCGGAGGGCTCCTTGATCTCGACGTTGACCCCGGTCCAACCGCGGGCCTGCCGGGCGGCGGCGTCCAGATGCGGGATATCGGTCCCGTGGAACGGCGTGCCGAAGAATGACCCGGCATCCAGCTGGGACAGCTCGTCCCACGTGAAGCTCGTGATGTGATCGTCGGCGCGCTCCGGGAACACATCAGCGACGTTCGTGGTGCGGGCAGCGGTCGTGTCGTGGAAGAGGAAGGGCACGCCGTCGCTGCTCATCTGCAGGTCGATCTCGAAGAGATCCGCGCCCGCTGTGCGTGCGTCCCGCATCGAGGGGACGGTGTTTTCCGGGGCAGTCCCGGCGCTCCCGCGATGGCCGATGATGCCGGGCTGGTTCTCGGGCTGGCCCCCGCGCTGGTCCTCGGCAGCGAGGGACGGTGCCGACAGCCCGGCCATCGCCACAGCCGAAGCCGCCACGGCCGCATACGCGGCGAGTCGTCTGCTCCGTGTCGTCAAGGCGTCCACTTCCCCATCGATGGTCGTCCGATATGGCGCACGTGACCGTAGTGACGCAGAGTGAACGCCGGATGAAGGGGTGACCGCGCCCGGAAGCGGCCCGGGCACCCCGCGGTGGGCACGCAGTCCCAGGCGGCGACGAGGACCGGTGTGATGCGGGGCTTCCGGCGAGAGTGGTACACCGCCTGGGACTCGAACCCAGAACCCACTGATTAAGAGTCAGTTGCTCTGCCGATTGAGCTAGCGGTGCGCGTCGACCCGTTGACTTTACTGCACCGGCGTCGGCGGCTCCAAGCGCGATCCGGCGTCCGAGCCGGTGATGTCTCGCACAACGCGGGTCCGGGCCCGGTCCGGTCCGCAGCCGGCTCGCTCACTTGCGCCGGCGTGAGGACCGTTTGCGTGATCCACCACGCGAGGACCGCTTGCGCGAACCTCCCCGCGAGGAACCGAACCGGCCCCCGCCTCCGGAGCGGCGCGAGGACCCGAACGAGCCGCCGCCGCCGGAGAATCCGCTCGACCGGCTGCGACCCGTGCGGCTGCGAGTGCTGCCCCACGAGGACCGACGTCGGTAGCTGCGCCGATAGCCTCGGCGGTAGCCGCCGCCATACCCGTCGTCGTACCCGTCGTGGTAGCCGGAGCCGCGGCGCCGGACCCAGTTCACGATGCTGATGATCACCAGCGCAATCAGCAGGAGGATCCAGAGACCGGCGTCCATGGTCCGCTCCATTCTGTGTCGTCTCGCCAGGCAGTGGCCTACATCTTCCGGGAATCGCCGGCGTATGACCATGGGGACAGCTCCCCCGCACGGAGCGATGACGCGAGAAGGTGAGCCGTGCGTCGCGGGGGCCGCACCGGGGCGCGGCGGGCGCGGCGACTCAGGTTTCGCGCCCGGTCGGGAGCGGCTCGGGATGAGTCAGGAGGCGCCGTCAGGACGTGCCGAGCGTGGACTCCCGGACCACGAGCCGCGGTGCCAGCATCTCCGTGCCGTGCAACGGCTCGCCGTCCAGCGCGGCGAGCAGCAGCTCCGCGGCGCGCTGGCCGAGGGTCTCCAGCCGCATGTCCACCGTCGTCAGGGGGGGTCTGCTGGCGAGCGACATGACCTGCCAGTCGTCGTACCCGGTGACCGCCACGTCCTCCGGGATGCGCAGGCCCCGTTCCCGGAGCCGGTCGGTACCACCGCGAGCCAGCTGGTCGGAGGCGAAGACGACGGCGTCGACCGGTTCCGCGGACTCCGGGCCGAGGAGGCCGTCCGCGACGAGCATGTCGACGGCGTGGCGGCCCCAGCGTTCGCTCCACTCGCCGAACCGCGGAGGTCCGACGAGTTCCATGCCCTGCTCGGCGGCCGCGGTCTGCGTCGCCTCGTGGCGGACCTTCGAGCTGCGTTGATCCTCGCGGCCGCCGACGTAGGCCAGACGTCGGTGCCCCAGTGTCCTCAGGTGGTCGACGATCTGGCGCATGCCGGTGGCGTCGTCCGGCACGACCGAGGCGTCCTCCGGATCGGTCGACGGCGCGAACGCGTAGACGACGGGCGCCAGGGCCTCGATCGGCGCACGCGGTTCGGTGGTGCGACCGGTGACGATGATGCCGTCGACCCGGCGGCTCACCAGCGTGCGGATGTGATGCTGCTCGCGCACCGGATCGTGCCGGGCCGTGGCGAGCAGTGCCGAGACCTGGCCCGCGAGCAGTGCGTTCTCGGCGCCGAGCACCACAGGCAGAGAGAAACGGCCGGCGTTGTCGGTGCTCAGCAGCCCGACGGTGAAGGTCCGCCGGCTGTGGAGCGAGCGCGCCCCGGCGTGCGGGACGAATCCCAGCTTGTCGGCCGCCTCGCGCACCCGGTCCCGGGTGCTGTCCTTGAGCAGCCCGTTGTTGTTCAGCGCCTTGGAGACGGTCCCGGGGGAGACTCCAGCGAGCGCGGCGACGTCCACGATGCGCACGGGTCTGTGCTGCTCGCTCACGCCTACCTCCGTCATTTCCAGGCGTTCTGTCCGCCCGGCGCAGTGGGGCGAGTGTACGGCACGTGAGCACCGGATGTCCGTGCATCTACGCCAGTATCGCGCCGTTGACAGGTGTGTCAGGCCACGTCTACCGTGCCGGAAAACGTGTGCCGTACGTTTCCGAAGCTCGACGAGGAGACTCATGACTGCGACCGCTCGCACCGGCGTTCTCGCCGGACCCGCCGCGCCCACCGACTCGGCCTCGGTACGGCTGCGCCCCGTACCACCGGGTGACGCCCGGATCACCGGTGGCCTGTGGCACCAGCGGGCGGAGGCCAACCGCGGCGCGTCGATCCCGTCCGGGCTGACCCACCTGCGTGCGGCCGGCAACGTCCGCAATCTCGAGATCGCGGCCGGCACGGCCGCCGGTGAGCCGGAGGGACCGGTGTTCGCCGACTCTGACGTGCACAAGTGGCTCGAGGCTGCCGCCTGGGAGTACGGGCGCAGCGGCGAGGCGGAGCTGCTGACCTCCCAACTCGAGCTGACCGAGCTCCTCGCCCGCGCCCAGGCAGAGGACGGCTACCTCAATTCGGTCGTCCCGCACCGGGAGGGACAGCGCTACCGGGACCTGCCGTGGAGCCACGAGCATTACTGCGCCGGGCATCTGATCCAGGCCGCCGTGGCCCAAGCCCGGGCGACCGGGCGCCGCGAGCTGCTCGACGTCGCCATCAAGGTGGCCGACCATCTCGTCGCGACCTTCGGGCCGGGCCGGGCCGAGGACGTCGACGGTCACCCGGTGATTGAGATGGCGCTCGTCGAGCTGTACCGCGAGACCGGCACCGACGCCTACCTCGAGCTCGCCCGCTGGTTCGTCGACGCCCGCGGCCGGGGCATCATCGCCGGCCACGGGCACGCGCCGACGTACTTCTCCGATCGAGTCCCGGTCCGGGATGCGACCACGGTGGAAGGCCACGCCGTCCGCGCCGTCTACCTCGCCGCCGGCGCCACGGACGTCGCCGTCGAGACCGGCGACCGTGAACTGCTTGCGGCCCTCGAGCACCAGTACGACGCGATGGAGCGCGCCAAGCAGTACCTCACCGGAGGGCTCGGGGCCCGGTGGGAGGGCGAGTCCTTCGGAGACCCGTTCGAACTGCCGACCGACCGCGCCTACGCCGAGACCTGCGCCGCCATCGGCGGGGTCCAGTGGGCGTGGCGGATGCTCCTGGCCACCGGTGAGGCGCGCTACGCCGACCAGATCGAGCGCATGCTCTACAACGGCTTCCTCGCCGGTGTCTCCTTGAGCGGTACCGAGTACTTCTACGTCAACCCGCTGCAGTTGCGCAGCGACGCCCACCCGGAGGGGGACCGCAGCCCGGCGCACGGACGGCGCGGGTGGTTCGACTGTGCGTGCTGCCCGCCGAACATCATGCGGACCCTGTCCAGCCTCTCCGGTTACGTCGCGACCACCGGCACCGACAGCTCGCCCGACGGCGCATCCTCCGTGCAGCTTCACCAGTACGTCCCCGGCACCGTCGCCGCCGGCGGCCTCGAACTCGACGTCGCGACGAACTACCCGTGGCAGGGGCGCATCGAGGTCACCGTGCGCCGCGCCCCGGACACGCCCGTCGCGCTCTCACTGCGCGTGCCCGCCTGGGCCGAGGGGGCCACGCTCGACGGCGAGACCGTCCGACCCGGTTACGCCACGCTCACCCGCACCTGGCAGGCGGGGGAGACCATGCGGCTCGACCTACCGATGCGGCCCCGCCTGACGACGGCGGACCACCGCGTCGACGCGGTGCGCGGCTGCGTCGCGATCGAACGCGGGCCGCTCGTGTACGCCTTCGAGGGCGCCGACCAGCCCGACGGCGTCGTCGTCGACGACATGCTGCTCGACGTCACCGGGGAGATCACCGAGGAGCACCGGCCGGACCTGCTCGGCGGAGTGACCGTGCTCCGCGCCCGTGGCTACCGCGGGACGCCGCCACCGCAGGCCGCCACCCCGTACGCCGAGGCCGGTACGCGGCCGTCGGGGCACGGGGAGCCGGTGGCGCTGACCGCGGTGCCGTACCACGTGTGGGCCAACCGAGGGCCCAACCCCATGCGGGTCTGGGTGCCCGCCGTCGGCGACTGACCGCGACGCGAGGAGGAGCAATGACGCTCTCACGCCGGGACTTCCTGGCACTGGCCGGCATCGGTGGCGCCGCCGCGGCGCTGGCCGGCTGCGGTGGGCAGCTCGAGCCCGCCGACGTCACCGTGGCCGGTTTCGGCGAGGGGGCGAGTGGCACCCTCAACCTCTGGTGCCGCTCGGACACCCTGACCGGCAACGAGGCGATGGTCGAGGCGTTCCACGCCGCCCAGGACCGGATCCGGGTGGAGCTCACCCCGATTCCGAACAGCCAGTACGTCACCAAGTTGGCCACCGCCATCCGGGGCCGGCGTCCGCCCGACCTGGTCGACATCGACGACATTTACTCCGCGCTGTTCATCTACCGCGACGCCTTCACCGACCTCACCCCGCTCATCGAGGAGTTGCCTTACCGGGACCGGCTCAGTCCCGGGCACCTCGGTCTGGCCACCAAGGACGAGCGCTTCTACGCCGTGCCGTTCCTCGCGGACAACTCAGTGCTGTTCTGCAACCTCGACCTCTTCGAGCGGGCCGGGGTCGACGTCGACGAGGCGACCGGTTCCTTCGCCGGGTACCTCGAGGCGGCGCGCGCCATCAGCGCCCTCGAGGAGGACGTCTACGGCTGGTCGTACCCGGGCAACGCCTCCGGCGCTCTGGGCTTCACGGTTCAGCCACACATCTGGGCGACCGACACCGACCTCATCGCCGGGCAGATCGGCGGCCAGACCGGCAATGTGGCGGGCAACGAGTCCGTGCGGCGCACCCTCGAACTGCTCCGGACCTTCTGGGAGGAGGACCTCGTGCCGCCGGTGGCGTACGCCGACGACGCCTCCCGCTGGAACGCCGACTACCTCTCCGGCCGGATCGGCATGAAGCCAGCCTCCTACGGCGTGATCGTTCCCGACGCCGACCCCGCGTTGCTGGAGCGCACCGAGGTGCGGCTGCTCGCCGGTCCCGACGGCGGGGTCAGCTTCTTCGACGGCGGTGACAACTTCGCCATCCCGAACGGGGCCGCCAACCCCTCGGCCGCGTGGGAGTACGTCCGCTTCTGCCTCGAGATCGAGCAGCAGTCGAACCTGCCCGCCGGCGGCTACACACCCGTAAGGGCCGACGCCGCGACGGACGCGTTCCGCGAGCAGTTCCCGCTCGCCGTCGCCCCGCTGGAACAGCTCGACGCCGGGTACGCACCGTTGTCGTTGTCCTACAACCGGATCTACAACCAGCCCGACGGGCCGTGGTTGGAGATGTTCCGCCGAGCGGTCTTCGCCGGCGAGATCGAGGCCGCCATGGACGAGGCCCAGGACCGCTACGACCTGATCCTTCGACAGGGGGACGCATGAGTGCCGTCACCTCACGTGCTACCGCCCCGGCCGGCGTGCCGCGGCGGCGCCGCAGCGATTCGCTCACCCATCCGCGCCGGACCGGGCTCCTGCTCGTGCTGCCCGCGGTGGCGTTCGTCGTGGTCTTCGTCTTCGCGCCGCTGCTGGCAGCGGTCTACATCTCGCTGACGAACTTCCCGCTCATCGGCAGCTTCGAGTTCGTCGGCCTGGAGAACTTCGCGCTCGCGCTGTCCGATCCGGTCTTCGGCAGGTCGATCCTCTACACACTGGTCTACACGGCGATCGTCACTGGTCCGATCCTCGTCCTCGGGTACACCCTTGCCGTCATCGTGCGCGCCAACCGGCGCGGCTCCACACTGCTGCGGACGGTGTTCTTCCTGCCGTTCGTCGTGGGCCTGACGACCATCAGCTTCATCATGCTGCTCGAGGCTCAGCCGGACAGCGGTGCCGTCAACATCGTCCTGCGCTGGCTCGGCATCACCGACGGCTCGACGGCATGGCTGGTCGACGGGCCGCTCGCCACCGCGCTCATCTGCGTCCTGGTCATCTGGGGCGTCTCCGGCCTGACGATGATCCTGCTCATGTCGGCGATGCAGGGGGTGCCGAGGGAGGTCTACGAGTCGGCCGAACTCGACGGCGCCACCTGGTGGCAGACGGAACGGCGCGTGACCATTCCGATGATCCGGCGGGCGATCGCGATGAGCGTCATCATCTCGGTGATCGGCTCGTTCCTGGGCTTCACCCAGTTCTTCATCCTCACCCAGGGTGGGCCGGGATCGGAGACCACCACCGTCGTCATGTCCATCTACCGCCGGGCCTTCGTCGACCTCCAGCTCGGGGCCGCGACGGCGATGTCGTTGCTGCTCGTGCTGCTGACCGCGTTGGTCACCGCTCTGCAGTTCTGGATGCTCCGGGAACGAGACTGAGGAAGCCATGGTCGCCACCGCCACCCCCCGCAAGCCCGCCGCTCCGGGGCGCGCCGCCGCATCGGCGCGGGCCTCGGCCGACCGATCCACGCGAGAGACGCGGACCAAGTACCTGCTCTACGTCACCGGTGGCACGCTGGCGGCCCTGGTCTTCGTGGTGCCACTCGCGTTCGCGCTGGTCCGTTCGGTCCAGCCGGGTGAGGTCATCGTCAGCGCACCGGAGGCGTCGACCTTCTTCGACTGGACGAGCGAGAACTTCCGGATGCTCGCCGCCCAGAGCGAACTCGGACGATCGGTGATCAACAGCATCATCGTCTCGGTGTGCACGGCCGTGCTCACCGCCGTGGTGGCCACGCTCGCCGGATACGGGTTCGCGAAGTTCCGCTTCCGGCTGCTGCCGTGGCTCTTCGGGCTCGTGCTGCTGACCATGATGGTGCCCTTCCAGGCGATCCTCACGCCGCTGTACCTGGAGATGAACGCGCTGCGGCTGACCGACTCGCTCCTCGGCCTGGTGCTCTTCTACACGACGGTGAACCTGCCGTTCTGCGTCTTCGTCATGCGGAACGCGTTCGAGGCGGTCCCGGACGAGCTCGAGGCCGCGGCCCTGGTGGACGGCGCCGGCATCGTCCGCCTGCTCACCTCCGTGCTGCGCCCGCTCATCACGCCGGGCTTCGCCACCGCGGCGCTGTACGCGTTCCTCGCGTCATGGACCGAGTTCCTCGGCGCGCTGACGTTCCTGACCGATCAGGATCTCTACACGCTGCCGGTGTCCATGGTGAATCTGCAGCAGGGCGCGTACGGGGACATCAATTTCGGCCTCATCGCCGCGGGGGCCGTCGTCGCGATGATCCCGTGCGTGATCCTGTACGTGGCGCTGCAGCGCTTCTACGTGGCCGGCCTGGCCAGTGGGTCGATCAAGGGGTAGGCGCTACCGCCGGTAGGCGTCCGAGACGACGTGCGCGGCGGCCGCGTGGGCCGCCGTCACCGTCAGCACCGCGGGCCAGGCGCCGATGGCCTTCGCCAGCGGGTGCGAGAGGCCGAAGGCGGCGATGTACCCGGCGGTCAGCGCCGCAGCTGGCCCGGCGCCGTCGCGGGCGATCCACGTGCGGGCGGCAAGGCCACCGGCGGCGGCGAGGACGAGCCCGCCGAGCGGACGCTTGCCGGTCACCCGGGCGGCGGTGTAGCCGCCGATGAGGCCGACGGCGGAGACGGCCGCGGTGCGGACGTCGAACGGGTCGGGAAGGGTCATGACCACACCTTACGGTCCGTCCGGCCGGGCCGCTCAGCGCCGCCGCCCGCCGAGAGCGGAAACCCGAGTCATGAGCGGATGTTCAAACATGCGCTCATGACTCGATCGTCCGCTCTCGGCAGTGGGGCGGGGCGGCTCAGCGGCCCAACACCTTGCGCGCGAGGAAGTTGCCCAAGAACTGGATCGCCTGCACGAGCAGCACGATGACCAGCACCGTGATGTACGTGGTGCCCCAGTCGAAGCGCTGGTAACCCTGGGTGAGTGCGAAGTCGCCGAGCCCGCCGCCGCCGACGAAGCCGGCCAGGGCCGACATGTCGACGACGGCGATGAACAGGAACGTGTAACCGAGGATCAGCGGCGCGAGCGCCTCCGGGATCACCACGGTGAGGATGATCCGCAGGGGGGAGGCGCCCATGGACCGGGCCGCCTCGATCAGGCCCGGATCCAGCGCGACCAGGTTCTGCTCCACGATCCGCGAGGTCGCGAAGGACGCCATGATCGTCGCCGGGACGATGAACGCCTCGGTCCCGATCCGCGAGCCGGTCAGCGCGATCGTCAGCGGCCCGACGGCGGTGAGGAAGATGATGAACGGGATCGGCCGGACGAAGTTCACCAGCACGTTCAGTCCGGTGAAGACCCACCGGTTGGCCAGCAGGCCGCCGCGCCGGGTCACATACAGCACCACGCCCAGCACCAGCCCGACCGCGCCGCCGATGCCGATCGCGATCCCGACGATGTACAGCGTGGTCCAGAACTCGCCGACGAAGACCGGCCAGTTCTGCGCCCAGTCGAACTTCATCGCTCCACCTCGCTCGACAGGTGCGGGTACTCCTCGACGGCCGTGAATGCCCGGAGCTCTGCCAGCGCCGCGCGCTTCGCGGTCTCCTCGCCGGTCAGCGCCAGCGTCAGCGAACCGAACGGGCGCTCACCGATCTCGGTGATCCCGCCGTAGACGATCGCGCCGGCCACGTCGTGCCGGGCGAAGGTTCGCATGATCCGGTCGGAGGATCCGGCCTCCTCCTGGACCGTGACGGTCACCAGGGTGCCCGGATGGCCGGCGGCGAGCCGGGCGAGCACCTCGGGGCCGGGCCGGTCGCGCAGCGACGTGCCGACGAACCGGCGGGTGACCTCCTCCTGTGGACGGGCGAAGATGTCGTAGACCTCGCCGGCCTCGACCACGCGCCCGTGCTCCATGACCGCGACCCGGTCACAGAGGTACTTGACCACGTCCATCTCGTGGGTGATGACCACGATGGTGACGCCGAGCTCGTCGTTGACCCGCCGCAGCAGGCCGAGGACGTCGCGCGTGGTCTCCGGGTCGAGCGCCGAGGTGCACTCGTCGGCCAGCAGGATCGTCGGCCGCGAGGCCAGGGCTCTGGCGATCCCCACGCGCTGCTTCTGGCCGCCGGACAGTTCGGCCGGACGCGCCCGTGACTTGTCGGCGAGCCCGACGAACCTCAGCAGTTCGGCGACCCGCTCCTCGCGCTCGGCCTTGTCCCAGCCCGCCACCCGCAGCGGATAGGCGACGTTCTCGGCGACGGACTTGGAGCCGAACAGGTTGAACTGCTGGAAGATCATGCCCAGGTGCGGACGGAGCGAGCGCAGCTGCCGCTCCGACATCGCCGAGACCGTGCGCCCGTCGACCTCGAGCGTGCCCGAGGTGACCGGCTCGAGGCCGTTGATCAGCCGGACCAGCGTCGACTTGCCGGCACCGGAGTAGCCGATGACGCCGAAGATCTCCCCGCGCCGGATGTCCAGGCTCACGTCGTTCACGGCGCGCACGGCGCCGGGGCCCTCGCCGAAGACCTTGTGCACTCCGTCGAGGCGGATGATCGCCTCGGAGGAGGCCGCCGCCGCACCCACGTCCGTCACTCCTGCAGGCTCGACTCGATCTCGGCGAGGATGTCCTGCAGCTCGCCGGCGTCCTGGTTCGCCAGTGAGGCCGTGCCGCCCGAATTCTCGACCAGGGCGTCCGAGACCTCCTCGGAGTTGAAGAGCTCCACGAGCCGGTGGAACGTCTCGTTGTCCGCGTCCTCCGCCCGGCTGGCCCAGACGTTGATGTACGGCTCGGCCACCTCGGACTCGGCGTCGTCCTCGAAGAGCGCATCGGCCGGGTCCAGGCCGCCGTCGGCGACGAAGTCGTTGTTGACGATCGAGGCGTCGACCGAGTCGAGCGCGACGACGGTCTGGTTCGCTTCCACAGGTGTGACCGTCACCGAGGACTCCTCGGCCACGATGTCGGTGGTGGTGGGGACGACGCCGGCATCGTCGGTCAGCGTGACGAGACCGGCCTCCTGCAGCACGTTGAGAGCGCGACCCTGGTTGGTGACGTCGTTGGGAATGGCGATCTCCCCGCCGTCGGGGATGTCCTCGACGGACTCGTGCTCGAAGGAGTACAGCGCCAGCGGGTAGACCGCGGTCGCGCCGATGGGCGTGAGGTCCTGCCCGTCGGCCACGTTGTACTGCGCGAGGTAGAGCAGGTGTTGGAACTGGTTGAGGTCCAGATCCCCGTCGGTCAGCGCCGGGTTCGGCTGGGTGTAATCGGTGAAGTCGACGATCTCGACCTCGATGCCCTCCTCGGCGGCGAGCTCTTCGAAGATGCCCCATTGCGGGTCGGACGCCCCGACGACACCGATGCGGACCGGGTTGCCGGCCTCGCCGGGCTCGGCGTCGGAGTCGCCGCCGGCGCACGCAGCGAGGGTGAGGGTGAGGCCGGCGGAGGCGGCGAGCAGGGCGCCGCGGCGCAGGAATGTCATGGTCGATCCTTCGAGAGTTCGAGTGGGCGCAGCAGGTCCCGACGAGATCGGGACGGATGTTCCCAGCGAACCGCTCGGTGACCGGCCAGGCGAGCCACAGGCGCTCCCGTCTCACCATCCGGTCGGTGCATGGTCCGGTCGAGACGAAGCTCACGCGCCCGGCCCCGGCTGGCGGCGGACGTAGGCGTGCACGATACGTTGACCCCGTGTCCAAGCCGATCGTGACCCTCGCCACCTGCTCCGACCTGCCGAACCTCGACGAGGACGACGCGCCGCTGCCGGACGCGTTGGCCGAACGCGGTATCGAGCCGCGCGTCGCTGTCTGGGACGATCCGGACGTCGACTGGTCCGCCGCCGGCATGGTGGTGGTGCGGTCGGTGCACGACTACGCGGCCCGGCGCGAGGAGTTCCTCGCCTGGGCCGAGTCGGTCCCGCGGATCGTCAACCATGCTGACGTGCTGCGCTGGAACACGGACAAGCACTACCTCATCGAACTCGAGCGCCGTGGGATGCCGATCGTGCCGACGATCTGGCTGGAACCGGACCAGAACTACTCCAAGCGCCAGGTCCACACCCGTTTTCCCGCGAACGGCGACTTCGTGGTCAAGCCGGCCATCTCGTCCCTCAGCCACGACTCGGGCCGCTACACCGCGGTCGACCCGGTCTCGCGCCAGCAGGCGATCAGCCACGCCATGGAGCTGCTCAGCGAGGGGCGGGCGGTCATGGTCCAGCGCTATCTGGAGTCGGTCGACGAACGCGGTGAGACCGCGCTGGTCTTCATGAATGGGCTCGTCTCCCACGCCGTCGAGAAGGAGGCGATGCTGCGCGGGCCGTACCAACCCAGTGAGGAGCCGCAGGAGGTGGTGCATGCGCGGAACGCCACCGACGCCGAGTGGCGGCTCGGCGAGCGGGCGCGGCACGCCATACACTCCTACATCAAGGACCGGATGGGCCGGGACGAGCAGCTCATCTTCTGCCGCATCGACGTCGTCGAGGGTGACGACGAGCTGCACGTCATGGAAGTCGCCCTCACGGACGCCTCGCTGTACCTGTCGACCACGTCCGACGGCGTGGACAGCTTCGCCGACGCCATCGCCGTGCGCGCGTTCTGGTGAGAGCTCAGACGGCCACGAAGTAGAAGGCCAGGTGCAGGGCCAGCATCAGGTGCAGGGTGCCGAGCCGCTCGCGCAGGAGGGCGAAGGCTGCGCCGAGTACGATCATCGCCGCGCTGGGTACCGGATGAGCCGGGCCGAACCGGTCCGGCAGGAAGACCGCGTGGCCGAGCCAGAACATGCCAGCGACGACGGCGACCGTCGCCCACGCGGGCAGGCGCTCGCGGATGTAGGACTGCAGCAGCCCGAACGTGAGGTAGTCCTGCCAGAAGACCGAGATCGTCATCCACGCCACGTACACCGGTAGCGGCACGCTCGGGCTGGCGTGGAAGGGCAGCGCCACGGCCAGGAGGGCCGGCAGCGCGTAGAGCCAACGCTGCCGCGAGGGTGCGAACAGCACGCGGTTGACCCGGTCGTGCGTGACAAGCAGGGCCGCGACGACGACGACGGCGACGCCGCTCTCGATGAGCAGCACGGCCGCGGAGTCGGCGCTGAACCAGCTGCCCACGCCGTCGCTGCGCAGGCCGGGGGTCAACGACCACAGCGCCAGCCACGCCGCGCACGCCGCCAGGGCCACCCAGGCCGGTCTGGGCGCCGACCTCGCGCGCCCGGCCGGAGACCGTGGCGAGGGCGGCGAAGGACGCACGGTGGCCAGTCTGGCAGAGGCCGGCCCCGTCGTCGGTGGGATGAAGCCCGGCCCGGCCCAACGAACGGATGCCCCGGCTCAGACGGTCTCGACCTCGATGGTGAGGTTGTCGCAGTCCGCGGCGAGGTCGTTCATCGCCGCCTGCTCGGCCGTGTCCACCGAGAGGTCCCAGCGGATCTTCACGGCGACGTACTCGCGCAGGTAGCGGCACTGCTGCTGGTCCGGCAACCATTCGGCAACGTCCTGGTCGCTCTTGGACTGGTTGACCGAATCGGTGACGCCGACCAGGGTGCGGTAGTCGTCGAGGTCGTTGGCATAGGCCTCGCGGCGGCCGGCGTCCCAGGCGTACGCGCCGGAGTCCCACGCCTCCGCGAGCGGAACCATGTGGTCGATGTCGATGTCCGAGGTGTCGTACTGGGAGACGCCGTCGTAGTACGAGTACCAGCGGCCGCCGGACAGGTCGCATCCGGCGCCCACGGTGGGCGCGTCATCGGCCTCGGCGATGAGGACCTCGTCGCGAGCGTCGCAGCCGTCGCCGTCGGCGTCGACCCAGTGCTCGAACAGGTCACGGTCGTAGCCGTCGCGCTGCTCTGCCGCGACCGGAAGGTCCGCGATCGCCGTCTGCAGCGGTGCCGAGTACGTCGCCGCGGCGGCGTCGGTGGGCAGTCCGGCCACCGCGGCCAGCGCCAGCGCGCCGGCGGCGAGCCCGCAGCGCAGGGTGGCGGCACGGGCTGAGCGGGTGGCGTCCGTCGTCGTCGTCATCGGTCTCTCCCCGTCGAGTTGCGGTGGGCATGAACGAGACAATCTGAGACAGGTTGCGTCCGGAATGACTGTCCGTGACCGGGGAGCGACGGGGTCGTGAAGTTTCGGTACGTCCCCTCGTATCCGCCTGTCGTCGCATGATCGGCTGTTTCTCCCGACCCGCTGATGGGCTGCCTCGTGCGCTATGGGGGGGTGTCCCTATCTCTGCCGTCAAGCGGCGGCGGGGGTGGGTGGGTCGTAGAAGGCGCCGTTGCGGAGCATGGCGTGTAGGACGTCGATGCGAC
>NZ_JBHUEE010000001.1:659907-782781 GCF_042680605.1 Georgenia deserti | reverse complement strand
ACACCAACCAAAAAAGCCAGCACGCAGGCATCCCACATGGCATCAAAAAACTTGGCACACTGTTGAGTTCTCAAAAAACAGACACACACCGTGCGAGATCGAGTGGGAACTCGACCCGCCCCGGGGCAACCTCATCAATCTATATCGACCTGCTGACCGCTGTCAATTCGGGTCGAGACCCGATCAACGTTACGGCGATCACGTCGACCTCCCGTTCCCAGGGCGCACGGATGCCGTGTCACTTCCGGGTTCGGGGGCCGCGCGGAACCGGCCACCTTCGCGGTGTCCGTGCCTCCCTGGCGCGACATGTCGATATTAGGAGGGGCGATGAACGGCGGTCAAACCGGGCCGCCATGGCCTGCGTCACACGCCCGTCACCTGCGAGTCGCCGCCCGTTCGGCCTTCGGCGGGCAGATCGCCGCGCGCGCCCGCGCAGTGGCGCGCCGCCGCTCGCCCGCAGCCCGTTCCGCGTCCGCCTTGCCTCCGGGGACCGAGCCCTGGGACTTCACCCCCACAGGTGCTATGTTGACCGCGCGGCGGATTCAGACTTCCATGATATGAAATTGTTGCCTCTCCGGCGAAGGCGCCGGTGACAGGAGTCGCCATGGACAACCTCGCGGTCCTCGCCCTACTCGCCCTACTTCCCATTCTCGTTGTCGGCGTCCTGCTCGTCGGGCTGAGATGGCCGGCGCGACGTGCGATGCCGGTCGGGCTCGCCGTCATCATCGTGATCGCACTGGCCGTCTGGCGGATGTCCATCACCACGATCGCCGCATCGATCGTCCAAGGAGTGCTCATCGCCGTCGGTCTGCTCTGGATCGTCTTCGGTGCGCTCCTGTTGCTGGAGACCATCACCAAGAGCGGGGCCCTGCGCTCCATCCGCGCCGGGTTCACCACCATCAGTGCAGACCGCCGTGTCCAGGTGGTCATCGTGGCCTGGCTCTTCGGATCGTTCATCGAAGGCGCCGCGGGCTTCGGTGCACCTGCGGCCGTGGTGGCTCCGCTCCTCCTGGCGCTCGGCTTCCCGGCGATGGCCGCCGTCATGGCCGGACTGATCATCCAGTCCACGCCGGTCAGCTTCGGCGCCGTCGGCACCCCGATGATCACCGGCATCGGCACCGGACTGGCCGGAAGCGACGGCAGTCTCGTGCCGGCAGCACAGGCGCGGGCGGACGAGCTCGGGCTGGACCACGCGGGTTTCGTCGCCCACACCGCGACGCAGGTGGCCACTATCCATGCGCTCGTCGGAGTGCTCGTCCCGCTGTTCATGGTCACGCTCCTGACCGGGTTCTTCGGGGAGAAGCGCGACTTCCGTGCCGGTCTCCGGCTGGCACCGTTCTGCCTCTACGGCGCGCTCGCGATGATCGTCCCCTACCTTGCTGTGGCGTATCTGCTCGGACCCGAGTTCCCCGCCCTCCTCGGTGGCTTCGTGGGACTGGTCCTGGTCATGTGGACCTCGTCCAAGGGCTTCCTCATGCCCAAGGACACGTGGGACTTCCCCGACCGAGAGCGGTGGAGCGACCGTTGGATGGGGTCGGTGAACCCGGACGTCGAGGTCTCGGCCGCCACCCGGCGCATGTCGCTACCGCTGGCGTGGAGCCCGTACCTCATCGTCGCCGCGCTGCTGCTCATCACCCGCAACATCCCCGCGGTCCAAGAGTTTCTCAGCGCCGACGCCGTGATTCCCGTCGAGAACATCTTCTCCACCGGGATCTCGCAGACCATGGATCTGCTCTACTCCCCGGGCGCCATCTTTCTGACCGCGTGCCTGATCACCTACGTGCTGCACCGGATGAGGCGTGAGCAGATCGCCGCTTCGTGGCGCGTGGCCGGCAAGCAGATCGCGGGCGCGGCGTTCGCCCTGCTCACCGCACTGCCGCTGGTGCGGATATTCATCAACTCCGGTGAGGAGTTCAACGAGGCCGGATTGGCGTCGATGCCCATCACGCTCGCCGAGGCGGTCGCGAACGCCACGGGTCAGGGATGGCCCGTCCTGGCGCCCACCATCGGCGCCCTGGGCGCATTCGTCGCCGGCTCGAACACCGTCTCGAACATGATGTTCTCGCTGTTCCAGTTCTCCACGGGGCAGGGCATCGGAGCCTCGAGCCCGGAGACGGTCGTGGCCCTGCAGGCGGTCGGCGGTGCCGCCGGGAACATGGTGGCCGTGCACAACGTCGTCGCTGCCTCCGCGACCGTCGGCCTGCTGGGCAGAGAAGGCGATCTCATCCGCAAGACCATCATCCCGATGTCGTACTACTGCCTCGCCGCGGGCGCCATCGGCTACCTATGGGTTTTTGGGGTCGGGCTCAATCTCGGCCTGATGGTCTTCCTCGTCGTCGTCCTGGCGCTCGTCCTCGCGGCCGTGCGAGTCACCCGCGGCACCCCGGCGGACAACGCCGAGGTCTCCGTCTGAGGGCATCGACGGGACGGTCTCAGCCGGCGCATCCGCCCGGCCGACCGCACGCACAGCCGTCGCCGCTCCCCCGTGTGCCGTCGGCGCCCCCGCGGGCGGGATCCGGCGCGTCCCGCATGAGCCGCCCGACGCCGGTGTTCCGCAGTGAGGCGTCGAGCACCTCGACCATGTGCGCCGTCTCGATGTGCTTGCCCTGGCGGGACAGCGCGTCGGTGATCTGCAACAGGCAGCCGGGGTTGGACGTCACCAGCAGCTCCGCCCCGGTCGCGCTGACGTTCGCCGCCTTGCGGCTGCCGAGCTGGCGGGCGGGTTCGGGATTGACGAGGTTGTAGACACCGGCGGAGCCGCAGCAGAGGTCCGGCTCGGCGATCTCGGTAACGTTCAGGCCGGGGATGGCGCGCAGGAGCTCGCGGGGCTGGGTTCGCACGCCCTGAGCGTGCGACAGGTGGCAGGCGTCGTGGTAGGCGATCGTCACCGGCAGCGGATGGCGCGGAGCCGCGGGACCGAGCTCGACGAGCACCTCGCTGATGTCGCGGACCTTCTCGGAGAAGGCGCGCGCCCGGTCGGCGTACTCCGGGTCGTCGACGAGCAGGTCGGCGTAGTCCTTCATGGTCGACCCGCACCCGGCCGAGTTGACGACGACCCGCTCGACACCGGCGTCGGAGAAGGCGTCGATCAGCCCGCGGGCGTAGTCCAGCCCCTCCCCCTCGCGGCCGGCGTGGACCGACAGCGCCCCGCAGCAGCCCTGCGCGGGCGGCGTGACGACGTCGCAACCCTCCATGGTGAGCACACGGACCGTCGCGGCGTTCACGCCCGGGTAGAACTCGCGCTGGACGCAGCCCAGCAGCAGCCCGACCGTCATCCGCTTCTCGGTGCGGGCGCGGACCAGCTCGGGGATATGGACCTGACGCTGGACCGGCGGGGCGATGGCCTCCATGGTCGCCAGCGTCGTGGACAGCTTCTCCAGCACGCCCGAGCGCCGGACCAGGCGGCTGAGCCCGGCGCGCTGGTAGAGCGAGAGCGGTCCGCGCAGCAGGCGCAGCCGCTCCGGGTGTGGGAAGAGCGCGAAGATCGCCTCGCGCACGGCGCGGCTCGTCAGGGACCGGTGCTGGGAGCCGCGGCGCTCGACCTGCTGGCGGGTGGCCTCGATGAGCTTGTCGTACTGCACGCCGGACGGGCACGCGCTCACGCAGGCCATGCAGCCGAGGCAGGCGTCGATGTGCTGGACCATGGACGGCGACATGGGCTCGGCCTCGAGCCCTTCCTTCATCAAGTAGATCCGTCCGCGAGGCGAGTCCATCTCTTCGCCCCACAGCACGTACGTCGGGCAGGCCGGCAGGCAGAAACCGCAGTGCACACAGTCGTCGATGAGGTCCGCCGAGGGCGGGTGGTGCGCGTCGAACGCTCCGGTCATCCCGAGCACGTCACCCGGCGCGCCGGCCGGTTCGGTGATCCCCCGCTGCCCTTGCGGCGTGTTCAGGGTGTCGCTCACTCAGATCCCTCCCACGAATCTGCCCGGCGAGAGGTTCCGCCCGGGATCGAGACGCTCCTTGATCCTGCGCATGAGGCCGAGGCCTGCCACCGGCCCCCAGACGTCCAGGGTGTCGCGGAACTCGCGCGGTGCGGCGACGACCGTGACGGTGCCGTCGCGCGGGGTCGAGGCGGCGGAGCGCAGGGTTTCGACGGCGGCCGCTGCCGACGGACCGTCCGGTGCGGTGATCCCGAGGTGGAGGACGCCGGCGGCGCTACCACGCACCGCAATGGCGGCGCCGTGCCGCTGCTCGGCCGCACGGGCGGTGCGCACCAGGTCCGCGACACCGGTGAGGGTCGCCGTCGCCTTGGCGAGCATGTCGCCCCCCGGCATCCGCGCCCACCAGGACGGCAGATCCTCCACCCGCTCGCCCCCGATGAGCGCCGCCGCCTCGGCGGCCCGTGCGGCGACGGCCTCCTCGGTGCCTTCCAGCAGCACGGCAAGGGTGGCGTCGTCACTGCCGGCGGGCCGGTCGATCTCGACGGCGGCGGGCACGAACTGGGCGGCGACCGTCTCACGCGCGAGCCGGGTGAGGTCCTCCAACCGGCCGTGCCGGATGACCACGGCCCGGGCCGGCCGCACCGGATGCAGCCGGAACGCTGCCCGCGCCACGATGCCCAGGGTGCCGAGAGAGCCCGTGACGAGCTTGGCGAGGTCGTAGCCGGCGACGTTCTTGACGACCTTGCCGCCGGAGGCGGCGACGGTGCCGTCCGCCAGGACCAGGGTGGCACCGAGCACGAGGTCGCGCACCGCCAGCCGCTCCAGCCGGCGCGGTCCGGACGGGGCGGTGGCGAGCAGGCCGCCGATCGTCGAGCCGGCCGCGACGCGCTCCGGCGGCGGGTCGGTCAGCAGCTCCTGGTTGGTCCCCGCGACCCGTTCCTGGAGCTCATGCAGTGGCAGGCCGGCCTCGGCGACGGCCACGAGGTCGCCGGCCTCGTGATCGACGAGCCGGTTCACGCCGGTCGTGTCGAGGATCAGGTCGACGCGCTCGGGAGGTGCGCCCCAGTTCAGCGCGGTACCGCCGCCACGCGGCACGGTCACGAGCCCGTGCGCGGTGGCCGTGCGCAGCAACGCGGACATCGCGGGGATGCTCGTCGGACGCGCGACGGCGGTGGCCGGGACACCGTCGACGGTGTCACTCGTCTCGGCTTCCCGAACCTCGCCGGCACCCTCGAGACTGCGTGCCAGCACCGCCAGGTCCGGTGCGGTCGCAGGCGGCGCACCATCGGCATGGAACGGACCCATCAGAACACCTCCGCCACGCCGGCCTCCTGGAGCGGGTGCGCGCCCTGGCGGCGACCGGGACGCTCACCGCACAGGCGCGGTGTCGGGAAGACCTTCCCCGGGTTGGACACGGAGTCCGGGTCGAACGCGCAACGGACCGCCTGCATGGTGTCGAGGTCGTCCTGGCTGAACATGGCCGGCATGTACTTCGCCTTGTCGGAGCCGACGCCGTGCTCCCCGGTGATGGAGCCGCCGCCCGCGATGCACAGTTCGAGGATGCCCCCCGCGACGTCCTCGGCGCGTTCGGCGGCGCCCTCCTCGGCGTCGTCGAAGAGCACCAGCGGGTGCAGGTTGCCGTCGCCGGCGTGGAACACGTTCGCCACCCGCACCCCGCGCTGCTCACTCAGCTCGGCGATCTGCTGCAGGACCTGGGACAGCGCCGTACGCGGAATGACTCCGTCCTGGACGATGTAGTCGGGGCTGATGCGGCCGACGGCGGCGAAGGCCGATTTGCGGCCCTTCCAGATCAGGGCTCGTTCGGCGTCGTCCGCCGCGACCCGGACCTCGAAGGCGCCGGCCGCCTCGCAGTGCCGGACCACGGCGTCGAACTCGTCGGCGACGTCCGCCGCATGACCGTCGAGCTCGACGACGAGGACGGCGCCCGCGCCGTCGGGGTACCCGCAGTGCACCGCTTCCTCGGCGGCCTCGATGGCGAGCGCGTCCATCATCTCGATGGCGGCCGGCACAACGCCGGCCGAGATGATCGCGGACGTCGCTGCTCCTGCCTCGTCCACGGTCCGGAAGCCGGCGAGGATCGTGCGGACTTCCTGGGGAAGCCTGGTGAGCCGGACGGTGACGGAGGTGACGATGCCGAGCGTGCCTTCGGAGCCGACGAGCGCACCGAGCAGGTCGTATCCGGGCGGGTCGGGTGCCTTGCCGCCGAGCTCGACGAGCTCTCCACCGGGCGTGACGAGGTCGACCCCGGTGACGTGGTTCGTGGTGAACCCGTACTTCAGGCAGTGTGCGCCGCCGGAGTTCTCGGCGACGTTCCCGCCGATCGAGCAGACGGTCTGGCTGGAGGGGTCCGGGGCGAAGTAGTAACCGTCCTCGCTGGTGGCGCCGGTGAGCTGCAGGTTGATGACACCTGGCTCGACGACGGCGCGATGGTTGGCTGTGTCGAGCTGCCGGATCGCCCGCATCTGGGACATGACGATGAGGACGCCGTCCGCGTGCGGGAGGGCGCCCCCGGACAGTCCGGTTCCCGAGCCGCGGGCGACGAACGGCACCCGGTGCCGGGCGCAGGCGCGCACCGCCGTGACGACGTCGTCGACATCGTGGGCGAGGACCACGAGTCCGGGTACGACCTTGTACTGGGCCAGGCCGTCGCACTCGTAGGTCCGCAGGCGCTGCCGGTCGGTGATGACGCGTTCGTCACCGAGCTCGCTGCGGATCTCGGCGGTGACGCGGGTCAACGCTGACATGCCAACCCCTCTGTTCGATCCGCGGACGGACCGGTCCACCGGCAACGGCTCAGTCCATCCGTTCGTACGCCGGCAGGGTCAGGAAGTCGGCGTACTCGTCGGCGACCGCGACCTCGAGGAAGGTCTGCTTTGCCTCCTCGTAGTCTGCCGGGTCTCCGGGCAGCTTGGCGATCTCCTCCTCGACCACCCGGTCGACGAGCTCACGGGTGACCGTGGCACCGGTGTCGGCGAGCGTGACGTCGTTGTGCAGCCACTGCCACACCTGGCTCCGGGAGATCTCGGCGGTCGCGGCGTCCTCCATGAGGTTGAAGATGCCGACGGCCCCGAGTCCGCCCAGCCAGGCCTGCAGGTACTGGATGCCGACCGAGACGTTGTTGCGCAGCCCGGCCTCGGTGCACTCGCCCGGCGTCGAGGCGACGTCGAGCAGGTCCGCGGCGCTGACCTGGACGTCCTCGCGGGTACGGTCGAGCTGATTCGGCCGGTCGCCGAGGACGGAGGTGAAGACCTCCTTGCACAGCTCGACCATGCCCGGGTGCGCGACCCAGGACCCGTCGAAGCCGTCGTTCGCCTCGCGGGTCTTGTCGGCCCGGACCTTCTCGAAGGCCGCCTGGTTGACCTCCTCGTCCTTGCTCGGGATGAAGGCCGCCATCCCACCGATGGCGTGGGCACCACGCTTGTGGCAGGTCCGCACCAGCAGCTCGGTGTAGGCGCGCATGAACGGCACCGTCATGGTGACCGCGTTGCGGTCCGGGAGCAGGAAGTCCGTGCCGCGCGTCCGGAACGACTTGATCACCGAGAACATGTAGTCCCATCGACCGGCGTTCAGGCCCGAGGAGTGCTCGCGCAGTTCGTAGAGGATCTCCTCCATCTCGAACGCTGCCGGGTAGGTCTCGATGAGCACGGTGGCCCGGATCGTGCCCCGAGGGATGCCGAGGAAGTCCTGCGCGATGACGAAGGCGTCGTTCCACAGCCGGGCCTCGAGGTGGGATTCCATCTTCGGCAGGTAGAAGTACGGGCCGAGCCCCTTCTCGATCTGCCGGAGCCCGGCGGTGGCGACGTAGAGAGCGAAGTCCACGAGCGACCCCGACGTCTCACGGCCGTCGACCTGGATGTGCTTCTCGGGCAGGTGCCAGCCGCGGGGGCGGACGATGATGGTGGCGAGCTCGTCGTCGGGCTTCAACGCATACGTCTTGCCGTTCTCAGCGGTGAAGTCGATGGTGCGGTTGATGGCGTCGAGGAGATTGAGCTGACCCTCGACGACGGCGTCCCACCGGGGCGTGTTGGCGTCCTCGTGGTCCGCCAGCCACGCTTTGGCGCCCGAGTTGAGCGCGTTGATCGTCATCTTCCGGTCGGTGGGGCCGGTGATCTCGACGCGGCGGTCCTCCAGGCCGGGGGCCGGGGGTGCCACACGCCAGCTGTCGTCGGTGCGGATGCGCTCCGTTTCCGGCAAGAAGTCGAGGGTGCCACCCTGCGCCAGCTCGGCCACCCGGCGCTCGCGCGCCTCGAGCAGCTCACGACGCCGCGCATCGAGCTGCCGGTGCAAGGTGGCGATGAGCTCCAGCGCCCGAGGGGTGAGCACCTCGTCGTAACGCTCGCCCATGGGGCCGGTGATGGTCAGGCCGTCCGGAGTTGCCACGTCGACGCTCCAATTTCGTATCACGGAATCGAGTATTTTCCTGGTGAAAACAGTACGGGAGCTGTCAGGGCCGGTCAACGCGGCGGAGGTACAGCGTCGACAGGAGGGCGACGGGAGCGCGACAGGAGGTCGGGAACGAGCAAGGCCACCCGGCACGAGCCCCGTTCCTCGGGGAGCCCGTCTCGTGACGGAGGCCTTGTCCGATGCGGCAGGCCTCAGAGATCGGCAGCGATCCGTGCGCCGAGCCGTTCCAGCAGCGGACCGGCGTCCGCGATGCACCGCTCGACATCGGCCTCGACGTCGGTCAGGGCGTGCACCGCTCGCAGGCCCGCCTGTCGGGCACGGTCCGGGGACAAGGTGGTACGCCCGCACACCGCGACCGTCGGGGAGCCGTGGGCGGCCGCGGCGCGCGCGACGCCGACCGGGGCCTTGCCGTGCAGCGACTGCTCGTCGAGGCTTCCTTCGCCGGTCACGACGAGATCGGCTCCGGCGACCCGCTCACCGAATCGGGCGAGCTCGAGGACGACCTCGACGCCGGGCCGGAAACCGGCGCCCAGGAGCAGACAGCCGAACCCCACGCCCCCGGCGGCCCCGGCACCGGGGGCGGCGGCGACCTCCCTGGCGTCCGGCCGGGCCTGCGCCAGGACGTCGACCCAGGTCGCCAGGCCGGCCTCCAGATCTGCCACGGCCGCGGCCCCGGCTCCCTTCTGTGGTCCGTAGACCGCCGCTGCACCGTCCGGGCCGAGCAGCGGGTTGTCGACGTCGCCGGCCAGGACCAGGCGAGCCCGGTCGAGCCGGGGATGCAGTCCGGTGAGGTCCACGGCGGTGAGCTTCCGCAGCGCGTCTCCCCCGTCCGGGAGGCCGTCCCGGGTCCCGCTGAGCCGGGCACCGAGCGCGGCGAGCATGCCGGCGCCGCCGTCCGTGCTCGCCGAGCCACCGATGCCGACGACGATGGTCGTGGCCCCACGGTCGAGGGCGTGGCCGATGACTTCACCGAGGCCGCGCGACGTGGCGCGGCGTGCGGTGCCCTCGTCCGGCGTCACCATCTGCAGGCCGGTCACCGCCGCCATCTCGACGACGGCAAAGTCCTCGTTCGCCGCATAGCGGGTGCGGACCGGCTGCCCCAGCGGTCCGGTAGCCGTGAGGAGGACCTCCTCCATCCCGGCGGCGAGGGCGGCCTCGACGGTGCCCTCCCCGCCATCCGCGACCGGCAACTCGTCGGTCGTGAGGTCCGGCCTGGCACGCCGCAGACCGGCCGCGAGGTGGGCGGCCACCGCGGACGCGGTCAGCGACCCTTTGAACTTGTCCGGGGCGAGGAGGATTCTCATCGGAGGGTCAGCCCGCCGACCCCACGGCGGCCCCGGCGGCAGAATCCGAGTCCAGCGGATACAGGCCCGCGCCGGAGGTCCCGGCTCCGCCACCGGATCCCTCCTCACGCTGGGATTCCGACCGCACGGCCTCGGCCACGGCCTCGGCGACGCGCGTGTCGAACACGCCCGGGATGACGAACGCGGGGTTGAGTTCGTCCTCCGAGACGACCTCGGCGATCGCGACAGCCGCGACACGGAGCAGTTCGTCGGAGATCTGCGTCGCTCCGACGTCGAGGAGACCACGGAAGAGTCCGGGGAAGGCGAGGACGTTGTTGATCTGGTTCGGGTAGTCGCTGCGACCGGTCGCGACGACGGCGGCGCTCTCACCGGCGGCGATGGGATCGACCTCCGGTGTGGGGTTGGCGAGCGCGAAGACGATCGCGCCGTCGTTCATGGTGGCGACGTCCCCACCGGTCAGGATGTTCCCTGCCGAGACACCGATGAACACGTCGGCGCCACGCAGGCCCTCCTGCAGCGAGCCGGTGAAGCCCTCCGGATTGGTGTGGTCGATGATCCAGTCCCGCGTGGCGTCGCCGTTCCGCACGCCCTCGTGCAGGGCCCCCTTGCGGTCGAAGCCGATGATCTGGCGTGCCCCCTGCGCGCGCAGCAGCCGGATGATCGCGGATCCGGCGGCACCGACTCCGGAGATGACGATGCGCACGTCCTCGACCGACTTGCCGACCACCTTCAGGGCGTTGACCAGGGCAGCGAGCACCACGATCGCGGTGCCGTGCTGGTCGTCGTGGAAGACGGGGATGTCGAGCTCCTCGCGCAGCCGCGCCTCGATCTCGAAGCACCGTGGTGCGGAGATGTCCTCGAGGTTGACACCGCCGTAGCCGGGCGCGAGCGCTTTGACGATGCTGATGATCTCCTCGGTGTCCTTGGTGTCCAGGCACACCGGCCACGCGTCCACGCCGGCGAACTGCTTGAACAGGGCCGCCTTGCCCTCCATGACCGGCAGTGCGGCCGCCGGACCGATGTCGCCCAACCCGAGGACGGCCGTCCCGTCGGTGACCACGGCGACCGTGTTGCGCTTGATGGTCAGCCGGCGCGCGTCCTCCGGCTTGTCCGCGATCGCCAGGCACACCCGGGCCACACCCGGGGTGTAGGCACGGGAGAGGTCGCGGCGGGTCTTGAGCGGGACCTTCGGGTTCACCTCGAGCTTGCCGCCGAGATGCATGAGGAAGGTCGAGTCCGACATCTTCAGGACACGGACGCCGTCGAGGGAGTCGATCGCCTCGCGGACCTGCTCGCCGTGCTCGGCGTCGACCGTGTCGCACGTGACGTCGACGGTCAGGGACGTCGTCGAGGAGTGCACGATGTCCACGCCCATGACGGCGCCGCCGGCCTCGGCGACCGCGTGCACGAGCGTGCTGGTCGCCCGTTGCGAGGCGGGGACCTCGACGCGCAGGGTGATCGTGTAGCTCGGGCTGGGAAGACCCTGGCGGGCTCGGGCGGAGGTGGCACCCATCGCGGGACGTCCTTTCGTGGTTCGTGGAGCGACGGGCCGTCGAACACCGATCCGCGCCCGGCACTTTCGATATATGGAATACTACTTCCAGTTCCGGGGTCGGAGTCCAGGGAGGCGTGCCGTGGCGGAGTCAGGCGTGCAGTCCGTCGACCGCGCGATCGACCTGCTGGAGATTCTCACCGATCGCGGCGGTGACGCCGGACTGAGTGAGCTCGCCGCCACTTCCGGCCTGCCGCTGCCGACCATCCACCGACTCATGCGTACCCTCGTCGCCCGCGGGTACGCCCGTCAGCTCCCGTCCCGGCGCTACACCCTGGGACCGCGGGTGGTGCGCCTCGGTGAGGCCGCCGGGCGTCAGCTCGGTGCCGGCACCGGCCCCCATCTCGAGCGGATCGCCCGGGAACTCGGTGAGACCGCCAACCTGGCGATGCTCGACCGCGAGATGGCCGTCTACATCGCCCAGGCCGCCTCCACGCACTCGATGCGCATGTTCACCGAGGTCGGCCGCCGCGTCCACTGTCATTGCACGGGCGTGGGCAAGATGATCCTCGCCCAGCTGCCGGACGAGGAGGTCTCCGCCGTCGCCGCGCACACCGGACTGCCTCCCGAGACCGACCGGTCGATCACCGACCAGACCGCACTGCTGGCGGAGCTGGCCGCCATCCGCGAGCGCGGGTACGCCGTCGACGACGGTGAGCAGGAGATCGGCGTGCGGTGCTTCGCTGTGGCTGTGCCGGGCGCCCCGACGCCGACGGCCCTGTCCGTCTCCGGCCCGGCGGCACGCGTGACCTTCGACTTCGCCGAGCAAGCCGTGCCGGTGCTGCACGAGGTGGCGGCCGAGGTGGGGCGGCACATCGGAGGCCAGGAGGACTGACCGCGCCACGGCGGTCGCACCTGCCGACGTGCCGGGTCTCAGCCCTCGACGCGGGAGAAGATGATCTCGCGGACCTTGCCGGCGTCGGCCTGGCCGCGGGTGGCCTTCATGACCGCCCCGACGAGCGCACCGGCCGCCTGCACCTTGCCACCGCGGATCTTCTCGACGACGTCCGGGTTCGCCGCGATCGCCTCGTCCACCGCTGCCTCGAGGGCGCCGTCGTCCGAGACGATCTCCAGCCCGCGGGCGGTGACGACCTCTTCCGGGCTCCCCTCGCCCGCGAGCACTCCGGCAAGCGCCTGGCGCGCGAGCTTGTCGTTGAGCCGGCCGTCGTCGACCAGGGACTGCAGCTCGGCGATATGCTCCGGCCGGACGGGCAGGTCCTCGAGGGCGACACCGTCGGACTTGGCCGTGCGGGCCAGCTCGCCCATCCACCACTTCCGTGCGGCGGCGGGCGTGGCGCCCGCAGCGACGGTCGCCTCGACCAGCTCAGTGGCCCCGGCGTTGACCAGGTCGCGCATCTCCGCGTCGGACAGCTCCCACTCCGCCTGGAGACGGCGACGCCGCACCGACGGCAGCTCCGGAAGTCCGGCCCGGATCTGCTCGACCCACTCCCGGGACGGAGCGAGCGGAACAAGATCAGGCTCGGGAAAGTACCGGTAGTCCTCGGCGTCGGACTTCACCCGGCCGGGCGAGGTCACACCCGTGTCCTCGTGCCAGTGTCGGGTCTCCTGAGTGATGGACCCGCCGGCGTCGAGCACCCCGGCCTGCCGGGAGATCTCGTGCCGGACCGCCCGCTCGATGGAACGGAACGAGTTGACGTTCTTCGTCTCCGTCCGGGTACCGAACGCCGCATCCGCCGAGTCCCGGAGCGAGACGTTGACGTCGGCCCGAACGTTGCCGCGTTCCATGCGGGCCTCGGACACGCCGAGTGAGCGGAAGATGTCCCGCAACGCCGAGACGTAGGCACGAGCCACCTCCGGGGCCCGCTCCCTCGCACCGACGATCGGCTTGGTCACGATCTCCACCAGTGGGATGCCGGCGCGGTTGTAGTCGACGAGTGAGTACTCGGCGCCGTGAATGCGCCCGGAACCGCCGACGTGGGTGTTCTTGCCGGCGTCCTCCTCCATGTGGGCGCGCTCGATCTCCACGCGGAAGATCTCCCCGTCCTCGAGCTCGACGTCGAGGTGGCCGTCGAAGGCGATCGGCTCGTCGTACTGCGAGGTCTGGAAGTTCTTCGGCACGTCCGGGTAGAAGTAGTTCTTCCGGGCGAAGCGGCAAGTCTCGGCGATCTCGCAGTTGAGGGCGAGCCCGATGCGGATCGCGTACTCGACCGCGGCCGCGTTGACCACCGGCAGGGCTCCGGGCAGCCCGAGCGAGACCGGGGTGACGGCGGTGTTGGGCTCCGCGCCGAAGGTCTGCGGGGCACCGTCGAACATCTTCGAGGCGGTGCCCAGCTCCACGTGCACCTCGATGCCGAGCACCGGGTCGTAGCGGCGCACCGCGTCCTCGTAGTCCTGCACGCTCGGTGACGTCACGTCGTGCGGCTGGCTCATGCCTTGACCTCCAGATCGGGGGCGCGGTCCAGGATCGGGCCACCCCGTTCGTCGGTCAGCAGCCGCTCGAGCACCCCGCCCACCCGGTACAGCCGGGCGTCCTCACGAGCGGGAGCCAGCACCTGGAAGCCCACCGGCAGGCCGTCGTCGCTCAGGCCGGAGGGCAGCGACAGGCCGGGCACGCCGGCGAGGTTGGCCGGGATCGTCGCGACGTCGTTGAGGTACATCGCGAGGGGGTCGTCGACCTTCTCGCCGAAGCGGAATGCCGTGGTCGGCGCCGTGGGCGAGACCAGCACGTCCGCCTGCTCGAACGCGGCGGCGAAGTCGCGCTGGATGAGTGTGCGCACCTTCTGTGCGGATCCGTAGTAGGCGTCGTAGTAGCCGGCGGACAGGGCGTGTGTGCCGAGGATGATCCGGCGCTTGACCTCGTCCCCGAAGCCGGCGCCGCGCGTGGCGGCCATCACCGTCTCAGCGGTGACGGGCCCCTCCTCGGGCTCGACACGCAGGCCGAAACGCATGCCGTCGAACTTCGCAAGGTTCGAGGAGGCCTCCGCGGGAAGGATGAGGTAGTAAGCCGCCAGGGCGTAGTCGAAGCTCGGGCAGGACACCTCGACGACGTCGGCACCGGCGCCACGGAGCAGGTCGACGGCGTGGTCGAAGCTGGCGCGCACTCCGGGCTGGTAGCCCTCGCCGCCGAGCTCGCGGACCACGCCGATGCGCATACCGGCGAGGTCTCCGGCCCGGGCCGCGTCCACCAGGCCGCCGGCCGGGTCGGTCAGCGAGGTCGAGTCCAGCGGGTCGTGCACGCCGATGACCTCGTGGAGCAGCGCGGAGTCCAGCACCGTCCGACTGACCGGGCCGGCCTGGTCGAGCGAGGAGGCCAGCGCGATGAGGCCGTACCGAGACACACCGCCGTAGGTCGGCTTGACGCCGACCGTGCCGGTGACGGCGGCAGGCTGGCGGATCGAGCCACCGGTATCCGTCCCGATCGCCAGCGGCGCCAGATGAGCGGCGACGGCCGCGGCAGATCCGCCGCCGGAACCGCCGGGGATGCGCTCGAGGTCCCACGGGTTCCGGGTAGGGCCGTACGCGGAATGCTCGGTGCTTGACCCCATGGCGAACTCGTCGAGGTTCGTCTTGCCGAGGATCGGCATGCCGGAGGCACGCAGGTGACGCACCAGTGTCGCGTCATAGGGCGGGATCCACCCCTCGAGGATCTTCGAGCCGGCGGTGGTGACCTGGCCCTTGGTGACCACGACGTCCTTGACCGCGATCGGGACGCCGGCGAGCTCGTGCAGGTCCTCGCCGGCGGCGCGGCGGGCGTCGACGTCGGCCGCGGTGGCCAGCGCCTCCTCGGCGTTGACGTGGAGGTAAGCGTGGACCGCGGGGTCGACCTCTGCCGTGCGGTCCAGGTGCGCCTGGGTGACCTCGACGGAGGAGGTCTCGCCGCGGCGGAGCAGGTCCGCCAGGTCGGCGGCGCTGCGGTGGGTCAGGCTCGTCTCGGCCATTCTCAGGCGTCCTCCCCCAGGATCTGCGGCACTGCGAACATCCCGTCCTCGGCCTGCGGGGCGGAGGCCATGACCTCGTGCACGTCGAGCGTCTCGGTCACCTCGTCGGGGCGCATCACGTTGGCCAGCGGCAGCGGGTGCGAGGTGGCCGGCACGTCCGGCGTGGCAACCTCGCCGACCCGCGCGACCGCGTTCGCGATGACGTCGAGCTCGCCGGCGAGGCGCTCGATCTCGTCCTGGTTCAGGGCGATCCGGGCGAGTGCCGCGACGCGCGCGACCTCATCGGAGGAGATGGTGGACATGCTGGCGATTCTAGGGCTTGTCGGTCCGGGCCCGGTTCGCTGCGTCCGTCACCGCGACGAACGCTCGATGAGGTCGAGCAGTGCGGCGCCGTAGGCGTCCGCGGCGCCGGGTGCGGTGTGCGCGACCTCCTCCTCGCCACCGTCGGCGGGGAAAGTGGCCCGGACCCGGAACATCCCGTCCTCGCGCTCCAAGCCCCGGAACGTGGCGCCGAGGAGTTCACGGAGCTGGTCCTCACGGGGCAGCCACACGGTGTCCTCGAGCGTGACCGAGTCGAGCGCCCACTCCGTGGTGCCGTTGAAGCCGAGGATGGTTCCCGTGGGAAACTCGTGGGCCTCGACGGTCAGTTCGGAGACGGTGAAGACCTCCCCGGACAGCTCCGGCTGGTCGATGGTGAAGCGGTCACCGGAGGCGGGGCGCCATCGCAGTCCGGCACGGGCGAGGGTGCGGGCCAACTCGAGGGAGATCATCACCTCCAGTATCGACGATCGCACGCACGCCCTGCACGGCAAGCGTGCGACGGCCGGCCGCGGCGGCGACCACCTCTCACCCACGCCGCTCCGACGCCGGTTGCTCACCACCCAGGGCCTGCATAGTCCGGCCTGGCGTGTGCTCTAGGTTTGTGACATGCCTCTTCGCCTTGGCCGGCTGAGCCGAATCCGGACCAGACGGACCCTGTGGCGCGCGGCCAAGTGGTACCTGGGGACGGTCACCACGCTGCAGATCGGCGCCGTGGTGACCGTGCTCGCCGTCGACCGGGTCCGCAAGCGCCGCAAGCCGCCGTCGGGCATGTTCCCCCACACCCCACCGGAGACGGTGCCGGTCGCCGACTCCCACGTCACGACGTTCACCTACGGCGCCGACCTGTACGAGGACATGTTGGCGCGCATCGACGCGGCCGAGCACACCATCTACTTCGAGACCTTCATCTGGAAGGCGGACACGGTCGGTCACCGGTTCAAGGACGCCCTGCTCGCGGCCGCACGCCGCGGCGTCGAGGTCTTCGTGGTCTTCGACGGCTGGGGCAACGGAGTGGTGCCGCCGTCGTTCAAACGCTTCCCGTCGATGCCCAATCTGCACGTGCTGCACTTCCCCTTCTTCCGGCCGGGCCTGCTGACCTTCAACGTGCGCAAGACCGGGCGGGACCACCGCAAGGTCCTGGTGGTCGACGGGCAGTCCGGCTACGTCGGTGGGTACAACATCGGCGACCTGTACGCGACGCAGTGGCGCGACACCCATATCCGGGTCGACGGCCCCTCGGCGTGGGAGCTGGAGAACGCCTTCGTCGACTTCTGGAACGACAACCGCAAGCGGCACCACCCGGAGATCCCGGACAAGGGCGCGCGTTCCTGGGACGCACGCATCCGGGTCGCCCAGAACGCACCCACGCGGCTGATCTTCCCGGTTCGGGGGATCTACCTCGATGCGATCGACCGGGCGCAGCACCACATCTACATCACGCAGGGCTACTTCATCCCGGACCGGGAGATCCTCCATCTGCTCAAGGCCGCCGCCCGCCGTGGCGTCGACGTGCGGGTCCTCATCCCGGAGGTGTCCAACCACGTCGTCGCCGACTGGGCGGCGCGCAGCTACTACTCCGAGCTCCTCGAGGCCGGCGTGACGATCTGGCTGTACCAGGACGCGATGGTGCACGCGAAGACCATGACGGTCGACGGGCGGTGGACGACGGTCGGGACGACGAACATCGACCGGTTGTCGATGACCGGGAACTTCGAGATCAACCTCGAGATGTTCGACCGGGACCTGGCCCAGCTGATGGAGAAGATCTTCCTCGCCGACCTGAGCAACTGCCGCCAGCTCACGTTGGAGGAGTGGGAGCGGCGCGGGCTGCTGGAGCGGGTCGGCGAGCGCCTGCTCAAGCCCCTCGGTCCGTTGTTGTGACGTCTTTGACGTAGCACCACATCGCCGGACGTGGCTCCCAGGAGCCGACGTAGTCCCGGTCGGTGGCGCGGCGATAGCCGAGGCGTTCGTAGAGCCGGTGCGGACGTTGCCGGCCTTGGGAGCCGACCACCGAGAGCACCAGTGCCCGGTAGCCTTCCTCGCGAGCCCAGGTCTCGGCTGCACGCAGCAGCGCCTCGCCCGCCCCGCGGCCCTGGGCGGCCGGGTCGACGGCGAGCATCCGGATCTCGGTCTCGCCCTCGTGGGCGAGGTCGGCCCACGGACTTCCCGCCGGCGCGAGGGTCACGGAACCAAGCACGTCCTGGCCGGCGCGGGCTGCCAGCACCACGTCCTGGCCGGTGTTCCGGCCCGCCACATCTCGCAGGACGGCGGCGTACTCGACGGACATGCTCGCCCTGGTGTGCGCGGCTGTGAGATAGGCGCGTACGCCGATCTCACCGAGTCGGTCGAACTCCTCGGGGGCGGCCGGTCCCACCACGAGCGTGACGGTCACGGCTGCTGGGTGAGCTCGGCGACGGCGTCCGGGCCACCGTCCAGCAGGGCGACGAAGCCGTCCTCGTCGAGGATGGGCCGCCCGAGTTCCCGGGCCTTGGCCTCCTTGGACCCGGCGTTCTCCCCGACGACCACATAGTCGGTCTTCTTGGACACGGAGCCCGCGGCCTTGCCACCGCGCGCCAGGACGGCCTCCTTGGCGGAGTCGCGGCTGAACCCCTCGAGGGAGCCGGTGACCACGATCGTCAGGCCCTCGAGAGTCCGCGGCGTGGACGCGTCCCGTTCGTCCGCCATCCGCACACCGGCTGCGGCCCACCGGTCGAGAATCTCCCGGTGCCAGTCGACGGCGAACCACTCCTTGAGTGATTCGGCGATGGTCGGCCCGACCCCGTCCACGGCGGCCAGTCGCTCGACATCCGCCTCCCGGATCGCCTCGACGGAGCCGAGCTCGGTCGCCAACGCCCGTGCCGCGGTGGGTCCGACGTGACGGATCGACAACGCCACGAGCACGCGCCACAGCGGCTGGGACTTCGCCTTGTCCAGCTCGGCGAGCATACGTTCGGTGTTCGCCGTCGGCTTCGCGGCCTCACGCACCGTGCCGTCCCCGCGGAGCTTGGGCTGGGTCCAGAAGAACGGCCGCTGCTCCCACTCACCGGTCGGCCGTCCGCCCTGCCGGACCTCGCGCCAGATCTTCACGTTCCGCAGATCCTCGGCGGTGAGGTCGAACAAGCGCGCCTCGGTGGCCAGGACCGGCTCCTGCCGCGGCGGCAGTTCTACCTCGGCCGCCTCGAGCGCGTCCTCGTCCGGGACGGGCCCGTGCCCGGCGGCCACCGCCCGGGCGGCGACCACCTTCTCCCGGGCGGCCTCAGGGTCGGTCAGGGCCAGGGCGGCCTCACCACCGAGAGCCTCGACGTCGAGCGCTCCCCGGGAGGCGATGTGGAAGACCCGCTCGGTGAGTTGTGCCGGGCAGGAACGCGCGTTCGGGCACCGCAGGTCGGCGTCTCCTTCCTTGGCCGGCGCCAGCCGCGACCCGCACGAGGGACACGTCTCGGGCATCACGAACTCGCGTT
The DNA here is from genome assembly GCF_042680605.1 of Georgenia deserti. Taxonomy (NCBI): domain Bacteria; kingdom Bacillati; phylum Actinomycetota; class Actinomycetes; order Allobogoriellales; family Allobogoriellaceae; genus Georgenia; species Georgenia deserti. The sequence goes on along the minus strand of NZ_JBHUEE010000001.1, from coordinate 763,935 downwards.
CCGACCCGTCCCGCAGGTCCACCACGGGGGCGACGATCTCGGGGATGACGTCGCCGGCCTTGCGCAACACCACGGTGTCGCCGATGAGCACACCTTTGCGTGCCACCTCGCCGGCGTTGTGCAGCGTCGCCTGCGAGACGGTGGAGCCCGCGACCAGCACGGGCTCCATGACGCCGTAGGGCGTGACCCGGCCGGTGCGCCCGACCTGCACCCGGATGTCGAGCAGCCGGGTGTTGACCTCCTCCGGAGGGAACTTGTACGCCGTCGCCCATCGCGGGGCCCGCGAGGTGGACCCGAGCTGGCGCTGCATGCCGAAGTCGTCGACCTTGACGACGATCCCGTCGATCTCGTGCTCGACGTCGTGCCGGTGCTCGGCGTAGTGGGCGATCATCTCCTCGACCTGCGCCAGAGAGGTGACGTGCCGGTTGTGCCGGGAGACGGGCACTCCCCACGAGCCCAGCAGGTCGTACAGGTCGGTCATCGAGGACCAGCGCTGCGGCGGGCCGTGCGGCCCCCAGCGGACGTCACCGACGCCGTGGGCGACCATCGACAGCGCCCGCGAGGCCGTCACGCGTGGATCCTTCTGGCGCAGGGATCCGGCCGCGGAGTTGCGCGGATTCGCGAACGGCGCCTTGCCGGCCTCGACGAGTGCGGCGTTGAGCTCGCGGAACGCCTCGACCGGGAAGTAGACCTCGCCGCGGATCTCGATGAGCTCCGGGACCGCCTCCCCGGTGAGCTGGACCGGCACGGCGTCGATGGTGCGCACGTTGAGCGTGACGTCCTCCCCGGTGCGGCCGTCCCCGCGTGTGGCGGCGCGCACCAGCCGCCCGTGCTCGTACAGCAGGTTGACCGCGAGGCCGTCGACCTTGAGCTCGCACGTCATACCTACCTCGGCACGGTCGAGCTCGGTCTGCACGCGGAGAGCCCATTCCCGCAATTCCTCGAGGGAGAAGACGTCGTCGAGGCTCTGCATCGGCCGGCGGTGCTGGACGGTGTCGAACTCCGTCGAGTAGGTCCCGCCGACCCGCTGCGTGGGCGAGGAAGGGGTGCGCAGGTCGGGGTGGGCCTCCTCGAGCGCGGCCAGCTCACGGAGCTTGGCGTCGTACTCGGCGTCGGAGATGGTTGGAGCGTCGCGCACGTAGTAGTTGAACTGCGCGGCCTCGAGCTCCTCGGCCAGGTCGGTCCACCGCTGGCGCACATCGGTGTCCGCCGCCGGGGCCGCGGGGGGGACCTCACCCCGCCCGGCGGTGCCGGCGGACTCGGCGGAGACGGCGTTCTCGGCAGGCGCGTTCACGTTGCCCATGATGGCGCACGCCGCCCACGTCGCACCGCCGGCGCGTGCTGCCGGTGTCCGACCAGGGTCTGATGCCCGGGGATCAGCTCCCGCCGTCGTCGCACGGCCGCCTCCGCCCGCGGACGACGCGCGTGCGCTCCGGCGCTGAATACGCTGGGGCGTCATGGAGACGATCAGCCGTGTCCTGGCACGCCTGCGGGAGCCGCAGGCGTACCAGCGCGTCGACACCGTCGTCGCCATCGTCGTCGGCGGCGTGCTCCTGATCGGCGGCATCGCCATGGGCATCGGATGGTCGCGCCTGTCCACCGGGTACCTCGGCGGCGACCTGACGAGCGTGACCGCGATTGTCTGCGCGACCGCGCAGACCGTCGCGTTGGCGTGGCGGCGTACGCAACCCGTCGTCTCCGCCGTCGTCATCTACGCGGCCGCGCTCGTGCACTACGCGGCAGGCGCCTTCCTGCTGCCGACCGACCTGCTCGTGCTGGTGGCCCTGTACTCGGTGACGGTCCACACCGAGCCACAGCAGAAGGGGGCCCGGAGGGCCGCCCTGGGGGGCGCCCTGTGCGGGGCCCTGATGATCGGCTTCCTCCTCGCCGGTGGAGGCCGCACGGCGCTGACCAACCTGACCGCCCTGACCAGTGGCTTTCTCACGGTCGCGGCGATGGTGTTCGCCACCTGGGCGATCGCACTGGCGCGCCGCGGGAGGGTGGAGCGGCTGGCCTCGCTCGAGGAACGGGCACGTCGTCTCGAGCTGGAGCGCGATCAGCAGATCCAGCTCGCCACCGCCGCCGAGCGCACCCGCATCGCACGAGAGATGCACGACGTGGTCGCCCACTCCCTCTCGGTGGTCATCGCGCAGGCGGACGGCGGGCGCTACGCGGCACGGGCGGACGCCGCGGCGGCCGAACGCGCCCTGGAGACGATCTCGACGATGGGACGCGACGCTCTCGCGGATATGCGCCGCATCCTCGGTGTGCTCCGCACCGAGAACGGACGGGCGCCGATGACCCGCCCGGAGCCGCAGTTCGAGGACAGCGATCTCGAGGCGCTCGCCGGCCAGGTCCGCGGTACCGGGATGTCCGTCTCGCTGGTGCGGACCGGATCGCCACAGCCGCTGCCGCCGGGGATGGGGGTGGGGGTCTACCGCATCGTCCAGGAGGCGCTGACCAACGTGCTCAAGCACGCCGGCCCGCAGGCGCAGGTGACCGTCGAGCAGCACTGGCGCCCGGACTCGCTCATCCTCCAGGTCGACGACGACGGCCGGGGCGCGGCCGCCACCTCGGACGGTCAGGGCCAGGGCATCGTCGGGATGCGTGAGCGTGCCGAGCTCTTCGGCGGCACACTCGTCGCCGGACCACGCCCCGGTGGCGGATTCCGGGTCCGTGCCGAGATCCCGCTGGCCGGTGCGACCGGCCACGCCGCCCCGCCGGCTATGCCGTCTCCGCCACCGCCGGCCGGGCCGCCTGCGCCGCTGCCGGGCGGACCGCCGGCAGCCGGACGGGCCCCGTGGGCACCGCCCGGTTCCGGGGCGACCGCGGGAAGCGGATACGGTGACGCCGCGCCCTGATCCGCGCCCTGTCCGGAAGCCTGGTGAGAGGAAACCGTGGAAACTCCCATCCGCGTCGCCCTGGTCGACGACCAGCAGCTCGTCCGCGCCGGCTTCTCGATGGTGATCGCCTCCCAGCCGGACATGGACGTCGTCGTCGAGGCCGGTGACGGTGCACAGGCACTGCGGCTACTCGGCTCGCACCCGGTGGACATCGTGCTCATGGACGTGCGGATGCCCACCATGGACGGACTGGCCGCAACCCGCGAGCTCACCGCCGGCGGTGATGAGGCCCCCAAGGTCATCATCCTCACCACCTTCGACCTCGACGAGTACGTGCTGCACGCGATCAAGGCGGGAGCCTCCGGCTTCCTCCTCAAGGACGCTCCACCCGAGGAGATGCTGGCCGCGATCCGGACCGTCCACCGCGGCGACGCGGTGATCGCCCCGTCCTCGACGCGCCGCCTGCTGGAACACCTCACCACCGTCCTGCCGAGCGAGGAGCGCTCCTCCCCCGAGGTCTTGGCCGACCTGACCGAGCGCGAGCGTGAGGTCCTCGTGCTCATGGCCCGCGGCCGTTCAAACACCGAGATCGCCGCCGAGCTGTACGTCGCCGAGGCGACCGTCAAGACCCACGTGGGGCGCGTGCTCGCCAAGCTCGGTGCGCGGGACCGGGTTCAGGCGGTGGTGGTGGCGTACGAGACCGGACTGGTCCGTCCCGGGTCCTGACTCGCGAGCTCCGCCGTACGCCGCACTCGCCCCGGGGCCATGTCCACCCCAGGGATGACTGACGAACCATGCCCGGGCCCGACGACGACGACGGGCCCGCTCCGTAGCGTCGTTCCTGCCGGGGACACCGGCACCGCAAGTCTCCGGCCGGCGTTCGCACCGACCGGCCGGATCAGTCACGACGAGGAGCGTCATGAACACGAGCACCCCAGCGGTACGCGCCGCGGGACTGGCCAAGGTCTACGGCAGCGGGGACGTCGCCGTGCACGCGCTGCGTGCCGTCGACGTCGCCTTCGCGGCCGGCGAGTTCACCGCGATCATGGGTCCGTCCGGGTCCGGCAAGTCGACCCTCATGCACCTCCTCGCGGGCCTGGACGAGCCGACCGCCGGACGGGTGCTGCTCGGTGAGACCGATCTGACGCAGCTCGACGACAAGCGACTGACGCTGCTGCGCCGCGAGCGCGTCGGGTTCGTGTTCCAGGCCTTCAACCTGCTGCCGATGTACACGGCCGAGCAGAACATTGTGCTGCCGTGCGAGCTCGCCGGCCGTGCGGTCGACCGGGCGTGGCTCGACCAGCTCGTCGACATCCTCGGTCTGCGGGAACGGCTGGGCCACCGCCCGTCCGAGCTGTCGGGCGGGCAGCAGCAACGGGTGGCGATCGCCCGGGCGTTGGTGACCCGGCCGGACGTGGTCTTCGCGGACGAGCCGACCGGGAACCTGGACTCCACCGCCGGTACGGAGGTGCTGGCCTTCCTGCGCACCTGCGTGCGCGAGCTCGGGCAGACCGTCGTCATGGTGACCCATGACCCGGCCGCCGCCGCCCACGCCCAACGGGTGGTGATGCTCGCCGACGGACGGATCGCCGGGGAGATCACCGATCCGACTCCGGACGCCGTGCTGGCCGGCCTGGACGCCCTGCGCACCGGTGAGGTGGCCGTCCGATGATCCGGCTGACGCTCTCCCAGATGCGCCGCAGCGTCGGGCGCCTGACCGCCGCCGGTATCGCGATCGTGGTCGCGACCGCATTCGTGACCGCGACGCTGCTCGGTGGCAACCTCATCACGGCGACGACGGAACGTGCAGTCACCGCCTCGCTGGGCGAGGCGGACGTGATCCTCCGCCCGCAGGACGCCCCGGTGGGCTCCGACGTCGTCGAGAACCTGTCCGGCCTCGCCCAGACCGACGTCGCCGAGGGCACCGTGCAGGTCTTCGGCCAGATCAGCGCCGGTGGCGAGCGCGACGCCGGGATGTTGAGCCCGGTGCCGGGCGACCCGGCGTTGAATCCGTACGAGATGGCGCGCGGCGAGACGCCGGGACCGGGCGAGGTCGCGGTGACCGAGGCGACGGCGGAGCGTCTCGGGCTCGAGCCGGGGGCGAGCGTGACGGTCGCCGTGGACGTCCCTGACGGGGACGCCTGGTCCACCCAGGAGCGGGAGCTGACCGTCTCCGGGATCGTCGTCGACCCGCCGGCGATCGTGGCGCCGGTGGGTACCGTGCTGCTCGACCGCAGCGTGGCAGAGGAGTTGGCGGCGGCCTCCCGCGGAGGTGCCGTGACCTACGACTCCGTGCTCCTCGTGGCGGCTCCCGGGGTGGCGCCGGACGATCTGGCCGACGCCGTCCGGGCCCAGGTACCGACCGGTGAGGTCCGCACCGCTGACGAGGAAGCCGCTGCACGCACCGCGGAGCTGACCGGTAGCACCGCCATGCTCGTCGGCCTCGTCCTGGCCTTCGCGGCAGTCGCCGTCTTCGTTGCGGGGATCGTCATCGCGAATACGTTCCAGGTCCTCGTCGCGCAGCGGCGCCACACCCTCGCACTGCTGCGCTGTGTCGGGGCCACCCGGGCACAGGTACGCCGCAGCGTGCTCACCGAAGCCGTCCTGCTCGGTGTGATCGCCTCCGTGGTGGGTATCGCCGCGGGACTGGGGCTGGGCCAGGCCGCCCTGTGGTTCCTGGGCAGCGCCGATCTCGGCATCCCTGTGCCGTCGGTGATCACACCCGACGTGGCCACGTTCCTCACCCCGCTGCTCACCGGCGTCGCGGTGACCGTGCTCTCCGCGCTGGCTCCGGCGCGCGCCGCCACCCGGGTGGCCCCGGTCAGCGCATTGCGGCCGGCCGACGACCCGGCCACCCGCGCCGGCGGCGGCCGGCTGCGACGCGGAATCGCGATCGTGCTGGCCGTGTTCGGCGCCGCACTGCTGGCCGGGGCGATCGCCGTGGCGCTGATCACCCAGAGCGACAGCACGGTCCTCCTCGCGTTGGGCGTCGGCGTCCTGGGCGGGATGGTCTCGTTCGCGGGCGTCCTGGTCGGCGCGGTGTTCGTGGTGCCGCGGGCGGTTCGGGCAGCCGGCGCGGTGTGGGCGCGCCTCGCCCGGCGGTCTCGCCCGACCGTCCGGCTGGCTGCCGCCAACGCGCGCCGCAACCCCCGCCGGACGTCGGCGACCGCTTCGGCGCTGCTCATCGGTGTCGCGCTGGTCACGATGATGGCCACCGGCGCGGGCAGTGCCCGTGCGAGCCTGAACGCGACCTTGGACTCCTACTTCCCGGTCGATGTGATGGTCTCCGGGGGCGGCATGGAGATCACGCACGAGCAGATCCGGGCGGTGGCCGAGTCCGAGGACGTGGTCCGCGCCGTCGCCCTGCCCTCGACCACGGCCACGGTCGCCGGCCCGTCGGGCAGTGTCGACACCGCGGTCTCGGCCATGGACCCGCGCGAGCGGGAGGTGCTGCGCGACGAGGATCTGTTTCCCGAGTTCGGTGGTGACGTCGTGGTCGTCGGCGAGGATCTGGCCGGCCGGATCGGCGTCGCCGACGGCGAGACCGTCTCAGTCGAGGGGCCGACCGGCCAGATGCGCGGCACCGCCGCGGTTCTGCCCGGTGGCGGTTCGACGGTGGTCCTCGACCGGACCGCCATGACCGACGTCGACCGGGAAGCCCCGGTCACCGACGTCTGGGCGAAGCTCGCCGACGACGCGTCCGCCGGACAGGCGGTGGGCACCATCCAGGACGACTTGGCCGAGGCGACCACGTCCGGCTCGGTCCCCTTCGCGAACGCCGCGGCGGCCGAGCGCGAGGGGTATGACCAGATCATCGACACCCTCCTCGGCGTGGTCCTCGGACTGCTGGGCGTGGCAGTGGTCATCGCCGTCATCGGCGTGGCGAACACCCTGTCCCTGTCCGTCATCGAGCGGCGCCACGAACATGCGCTGCTCCGCGCGGTCGGAATGACACGTGGACAGCTGCGCGGCACGCTCGTGGTCGAGGGCGTCCTCGTGGCGCTCGTCGGTACCGCCCTCGGTGTCGTGCTCGGCCTGCTCTACGGCTGGGCCGCCTCGGCGATCGTCTTCGGCGGAGGCGGCGGGGAGGTGCACCTGGTGGTCCCGTGGCCCTACGTGGCCACGTGCGTCGTCGGATCAGTGGTGGCCGGCGTGGCGGCCTCCGTGCTCCCGGCCCGCTCGGCGGCGAAGACACCGCCGGTGGCGGCACTGGCCGCCTGACCGGCGACGGCGGGAGACACCCCGAGGCCCCGGTGGTCGGCGCATCAGCCGACGACCGGGGCCCCGAGCGTCAGGAGCGTCTCTCCGCCGGTCAGAGGATTGCCTGCAAGAACTCTTGCGTGCGCTCGTTCTCCGGATTGGAGAACATCTCGGCCGGCGGCTTGTCTTCGATGATCCGCCCCTGGTCGAACATGAGGACCCGGTGCGAGACCTCCTGGGCGAACTGCATCTCGTGGGTGACGATGAGCATCGTGATGTCGGTCGTCTCGGCGACGTCGCGCAGCACGTTGAGCACCTCACCGACGAGTTCGGGGTCGAGCGCCGAGGTCACCTCGTCGAGCAGCAGCACCTCGGGGTCCATCGCCAGCGCCCGCGCGATCGCGACACGCTGCTGCTGGCCGCCCGAGAGCCGTGTCGGGTGTGCATCGACCTTGTCTCCCAGGCCGACATGGTCGAGAAGCTCCCGGGCGCGTTCCTGGGCTTCGGCCTTCGGCCGGCCCAGCACGTTGATCGGCGCCTCCGTGAGGTTCTCGAGCACCGTCATGTTCGGGAAGAGGTTGAACTGCTGGAAGACCATGCCGATCTTGGTGGTCATCCGGGCAACGTCCTTCTTCTTCCGCTCCACACGCCGGCCGCCCCGCATCTCGTGAGTGAGCGGTTCGCCGTCGAGGTAGATGAATCCGCCGGTGAGGTGCTCCAACGTCATGACGAGCCGAAGGATCGTCGTCTTGCCGGAACCGGACGGTCCGATCAGAGTGACGCGCTCCCCCTTCCCGACCTCGAAATTAAGTCCGTCGAGGACGGTGTTGTCGCCGAACCGTTTGTTCACGTCCTCGAACCTCAGGACGGGCACAGCGCTCTCGCCTCCGCCCTGGTTCGCGTCGGCACCGCGGGCCGGATTCCCTGGGGCGGGCGCGGTGTACTCGTTCGGATCAATAGCGGGCAAGGCGCACTTCCAATCGCCGGAGAAGCAGGGCCGTGGGGTAACTCGCGGCCAGGAAGATCAGTCCGGCCAGCGTGATGGGCTCGAGGAACATGAAGTCATCCGCTCCGGATGCATAGGCCGTCTGCACCATCTCGGTCACGAAGATGACGATGAGGAACGGCGTGTCCTTGAACATCGAGATCACCCACGTGCCGAGTGCCGGCACCGTCGTTCGCAAGGCCTGCGGGATGACGACTCGCTGCCAGGTGCGGCGGGTCGACATGGACAGTGCCGCGGCGGCCTCCCATTGCCCCTTCGGGACCGCGTCGATACCGGAACGGTAGACCTCTGCCATGTAGGAGGCGTAGTGGATCCCGAGGACGACGATGCCGATGGTGAGTCCGTCGAACTGCTGGAACGTGTAGTAGGCGAACAGCAGCTGGATGACCACGGGGGTCATGCGGATGAACTCCATGACACCGTGCACCGGGTAGGCGATCCACCACGGCGCGAGGCGACGGATCATCGCCACGACCAGGCCGACCACGGCAGCGATCGCCGAGCCGACGACGGTCGCGAGCAAGGTGACCCGTAGGAACGCGGAAAGCATGTCCGGGAGCACGTCGAAGGTGGTGTCCCAGCTCCAACTGAACGTCATCCGCGACCTCCTGTTCCGGCCGTGTGCGATCCGGCCAAGTCCACGGAGGCTCGCGTCCGCTTCGTGACCGCCGGGAGTTGGCCCAGTCGGCGTTTGGCGATGCGCTCGAGCAGGTTCGCGATGAGCACGATGACCAGCGCGATCAGGAAGTAGACGATCATGCCGAAACCGAAGGAGAAGAAGGTGTCACCAGTGGCCTGGCGCAGTTGGTTCGACTCCCACGTGAGGTCGTGCATGAGGATGATGTAGGCAACCGCGGTGCCCTTCAGCAGCATGATGAAGAGGTTGGCCATCGAGGGGATCATGATCGACCACGCCTGCGGCCAGATGATCTTCCGCATCCGTCGCACCGGGCTGAGGCTGAGCGCCCGCGCGGCCTCCCACTGGCCCTGAGGCACGGAGTTGATGGCGCCCCTGACAACCTCGGAGGCGTAGGCGCCGTAGTTGAGGCCGAGTGCGAGGACACCGCACAGCAGCGCGTCCAGGCGGTACCCGAGCAGAGGTAGGACGTAGAACAGCCAGAAGAGCTGGACGACGAGTGAGGTGCCTCGGAAGAACTCGATGACCGTCCGGGCGGCGCCACGCACGAGGATGTTCTCCGTGCGGGCGCCGAGCCCGAGGATCACCGCGATAACGAAGGCGAGCACCCCGCCGAGGACTGTCAGCTGAGCCGTGACCCAGATGCCATCGGCGAACTGCGGCAGTCGCTCGGCGAGGATCTCGAGATTTTCGCCCATGGGCGTCGAATTACTCCAGGTCGCCGGCGCAGAGCTGCTCGGTCGTCAGGTCGCCTGTCGGCCGCTCTTCCGCCGTGAAGCCGAAGTCGCCGACGACACCGAGATAGGTGTCCTCGTCGCCCGTGATGGACTCCAGCTCCTCGTTGTACGCGTCCCGCAACTCCGTGTCGGACTCACGGAAGACCGTCCCGCCGGCGCCGACCTGCGGCGTGCCGTCGATCTCCTGGACGAAGGACTCGGTCACCTCGACCGGGGCGTCCGGGTTGTTGTCGGCCATCCAGTTCAACGAGATGCCGGTCAGGGCAAAGACGTCGGCTCGCCCGTTGACGATGGCGTCCATGCCGTCCTGCGGGTTGGCGACCTGCATCGAGTCCAGACCGAGGGACTCGGCGTAGTCAGATTCGATGGCGCCGGTCATCGTCGCGAGCCGGGCGTCTGTGCCCTCGACGTCATCGAGTGTCTGCAGGTCGAAGGGGTTGCCCTCCTCGACCATGAGAGCCGTCGTGTACATGAACTCCGGCTCGGAGAAGATCGCCTGCTCGCAGCGTTCCGGCAGGATGGACATACCAGCCGCGATGACGTCGAACCGGCCGGCGTTCAGGCCGGGAATGAGCTGGCCGAACTCGGCCTGCTGGCCCTCGACCTCGTCGATGCCCAGTTCGCCCCAGATCTCCTCGTGGAGGGCGACCGTGGCTCCGGTGAGCTCTCCCCCTTCCTCGAAGGAGTAGGGCGCCTCGCCAGCGAACCCGACGGTGATCGAGCCGCGCTCCTGCAGCTGTTCGAGGGTCAGGGCGCCACCGCCCCCACCGCCGTCGCCGTCGCCTCCGCCGCCTTGCGGGTTGCCGCCGGTGGATTCGCACGCGGCCACTGCGACTGCCAACAGTCCGGCGCCGGTCACGGCGACGGCGCGTCGTCGGGTGGTGCTGATCATCATGGTCCCCTTCGGTTCGGACGAGGCAAAGCCTCCCGGCCCCCGCCCGACCCTGCCGGTCGTGCGGCACCGGACGGGTCACCCCGAGTGGTCATGGTGCCCGGCCACGTTAGGAAGGTTGCCGCCCAGTCACAAACAGCTCCCCTCCTGGCAAAGTCGCCGGCGTGGTGCGGTGCGCCTCCCCGCGCCGTCCTTACTATCCCGCACGTTCCTGCCGCTCACACGCCGTTCGGCAACGGCGCTCGCGGCACAGGTCGGCAGGACGTAACACGGCCGCGATTGTTATCGCTCTGTGATCTGGAAGCAAGCTCCGGCCCTGCTTCGGGCGAGCCTGTCCACGCAGTGGACGTCAACGCCACGCAATCCACAGCGCCCGTGAACCGCTCGCCCGTCCACAGCCACCACCGGTTCCGGTGGCGAGTCATCCGATCCTGGGCGCGTGACCGCCACCGCGACCATTGCTCCTCCGCCGAGATCGGCCGATCGCGTGCCGGTGTCCGACGCCGACGCGGCGCGGGAAGCGCTGCGCAGCGAATGGCATCTGGCCGTCCTGGCCGGCCCGGACACCGGTCGGTGTGCTGCGCTGGGCCCCTCTCCGATCGAGGTGGGCCGGGGCGGCGCTGATGTCGCGTTGGCCGACGCCCGCGTCTCTCGGCGGCATCTGCAGGTGCAACAGCGTCGGGGGCGCGTGATGGCCCGAGATGTCGGTTCGGCCAACGGGACCCGGTGGCGCCGACCACGCCGGCGACTGCGCCGGAAGCGCCCCGCCCGCCCGCGCCGGTGGACAAGACGCCTGGGGCGTCGTTGGCGCGTGCTCAACGAGCGCGACCGCCTCGAGCTGGGGGCGACAATCCTGGAGGTACGCCGCCGGCCCGCCGATGTGCGCGCTCCCGCCCCGCCGGAAGCCGAGAAGCCGAAGACGCGGCGGGACTGGATCCGCCTCGCGCTGCCGTTGCTCGCCTGCTTGGGGATGATCCCCCTGCTGCTCTCCGGATCTGCCGCTCCATGGCGGTGGGCGATCCTTGCCGTCCCGCTGACGCTCGCGCTCGTCCTGATCGTCGGTCGCCGTCGCCGGCGCGACGGCGAGGCGCTGCCGGATCCCGCGGCCGCATTGCTGCTGGCAGCCACGAGGGCCGTACCGCCGGCGCCGCACGAGGTACTCCGCGTGAAGCTCACCGCCTCGGCCGAGCGCCGCCCGCGAGCGGGCGAGGTGGTGGACTTCGTCGACGGCGACCGCGTCGCACTGGTCGGTCCGCCGGATTCGGTCGCCGCCACCGCCCGATGGCTCGTCGCACAGCTCGCCACCTGCTACGACGTCTCGTTGGACCTCCCACCTCCGTGGCGGCTGCCGGAGAACGAGGCCGACTGGCGGGTCACCGTTCGGACCGACCCCCTCGAGGGACGGCCGGCGGGGCCTGCGCCCGAGCGCGAACGCCCGAGCCGACCCGGCGGCCGTCCTCCGCGCACGACGCATCTCGTGCTCGCCGGCCGCCTGGACCGGGTCCCCACCTGGTGCACGCGCGTGGTCGACGTGCCCGGTGACGGCGTGTGCGACGCATGGGCGCGGACGGTGGCGGCCCTGCTCGCCCCGGGCGAGGGCACCACGGGCGACCGCTCGGCGTTGCCCCGGTCCGTGCCACTGCCGGCACTCCTGCCGCACGACGGGTTGGCCGCCGGCAAACTCGCGCAGACGTGGCGGTCACACCAGGAGGGTCTGGCAGCGCCGCTCGGCGCCGACGAGCACGGCACGGTCGAGCTCGACCTCGCCGAGCACGGCCCGCACGCCCTCATCGCCGGCACCACGGGCTCGGGCAAGTCGGAACTCCTGCTGTCGTGGATGCTGGCCCTCGCGCTGCGCCACTCCCCCACCGACCTGCAGTTCGTGCTCGTCGACTACAAGGGTGGCGCAACGTTCGGGACGCTCACCGACCTCCCCCACGTGGCCGGAGTGCTCACCGACCTCGACCCGGCCGCCACTTCCCGGGCGCTGACCAGCCTGCGGGCCGAGGTCCGCCGCCGCGAGGGTTTGCTCGCGGCGGCAGGCGCGAAGGACCTCGCCCACTACCGGGCACGTGAGCGTGCCGGCCGCGGCACGGGCACCGAACATGACAGGCTTCCGCGCCTCGTCGTCGTGGTGGACGAGTTCCGCGCGCTGGCCGACGCTCACCCGGACGTGCTGGATGCCCTGGTGCGACTCGCGACGCAAGGCCGCTCCCTCGGGATCCACCTCGTCCTGGCGACGCAACGTCCGGGCGGCTCCGTGGGCAGCGAGGTCCGAGCGAACCTCACGGTCCGGGTGTGCCTGCGGGTGCTGGAACCGGCCGAGTCGCACGACGTGGTCGGCTCGGGCGCCGCGGCGGAGCTTCCGGCCGTCCCCGGGCGTGCCGTCGTCCGCACCGATCAGACCCGCATCATCCAGTCGGCATGGTGCGGTTCCGACGGCTGGGCCCAGCACGCGGTCGAGGCCGCGCGCGAGGCCTGGCACACCACAGCCGGGACCGCCCCACCGCCACGGCCGTGGGCTGCGCCGCTGCCCGGTCAGCTCCCGCTCGACGAGCTCGATGCCGACGCGGACCACCTGCCGCTCGGCCAGGTCGACCGCCCGGACGAGCAGCGGCTCGGTACGTGGTCGTGGCGGCCAGGAGCCCTCGTCGTCGCCGGCGGCGCGGGCACCGGTCGCACCGAGACCGCACGCACCGTCGTGGCCGCGGCCCTGCGCGCCGGTCACCCCGTGCACGTCGTGGCGACCGAACCAGGACGCTTCGCCGACCTTCGCGGACCTGCACTGGGGACCGTCGTCGGTTCGGACGACCCACGCCGGGTGGCACGACTGCTCGAGCTCCTCCACGGTCCCGGGCTCCTCGTGATCGACGACGCCGAGGCGGTCGCCGACGAGCTCGACGCCGTCGCCGGACCCGCTCAAGGTACGAGCCTGCTTGCTCGCGCCGTCCGGGACGGCCGCCGGTCGGGCATCGCGACGGTGCTGACCGGCCCGCCGTCGCTCGTCGGCGCCAGGTGGCTCGAAGCGGTGCGCACTCGCCTGGTCCTTGCCCCGCGCGACGAGGCGGAGGCTTTGGTGGCTGCGGTGCCTCGCGACCTGATCGGCGGCCCTGCTGTCCCGGGGCGCGGGGTCCTGCTTGAGCCGGACGGGGCGCGCTCAGTGCAAGTGGCGCGCAGCGGCCCGGTCGACCTTGGTGAGCCGGCCGCGGCCCCACGCCTGGCGCCGCTGCCCGACCGGGTGGACGCCGTCGCGCTGCAGCGCGCCGAGGACCTGGTCGGCCCTGCCGGTCCGGACGTCGTGACCGTCGGACTCGGCGGGGACGACGGCGGACCGGTCCGGATGCCGGCAGCTGCAGGTGCGGCCGTGCTGGTGGTCGGGCCGCCCGGCTCCGGGCGGACGACGGCGTTACGCACCATGCACCGCGGGCTCACGGGCGCGGTGCCACTCGGCCCGGGAGCGCCGGTACCGGCGTCCGCACGAGCCGTCGTGGCCGACGACCTCGATCGGTGGGCCCCGAGCCACGTCGATGATCTGGCGACGGCGGTCGAGCGCCACGGCCTGACAGTGTTCGCGGCAGCTCGCAGCGAGTCGGTCGCCGCCGCCTATCGCGGGCCGCTGGCGCAGTGGCGGGCACAGGCGGCGTTGCTCCTGCTGCGGCCGGGGCAACCGATCACCGCGCAGCTCACCGACGTCCCCCTGACGACGGCGCTCGACCCGGCACGCCCGCACCAACCTGGCCTGGCCGTCCTCGTCCACCGCGGCCGCGCGACGCCGGTACAGGTGGCCCGCATGCCGGAGACCGCACCGTGAGCGCGTGCCGCCCGGTGGTGCACGGTCAGACGACGGCGTCCGGTGATCGCGTGGTGGCGGCGTAGGCCCGCGAGCTCGGCCAGAGCACGCCGGTGGCCACCGCGGCGGAGAGCAGAACCACGGTCGCCACCAGCATGGGCGAGAGCCCGGGAGCGAGTGCGACCGCGACGACAACCTGGAGCAACTGCCAGGTGATCACCGGGCCACGCCCCCAGCGCATCCCACGCCACTGGGCGCGCGCGGCCCCGCCGAGGAGTGCGGCGAAGCCGACGAGCAAGACGGCCAGCGGGACGGCTCGGCCGACTCCCTGAGCGCCGATCCCGGCCGCGACCGCACCGGCGAGGAACGTGGCCGCGGCCGCGACGAGGACCAGCGCCTCCGCCAGGACACCCGCCAGCGCCAGTTTCAGCGGTGTCGGTACCGCGGTGGCTGAGGACGTCACCTCACCGAATCTACCGGCCGCGCAGCGGCGTCACCGCAGCGCCGGACATCGCCCGGGAGCCGCTGTCCACCCTGTGAGAAAGGGCACGGCTTTACCTGCTGGTCATCCTTCCGCAACCCTTGTGATCGATTCGGAGCCCGTGAAATGGTGGTGCGCAGCATCTGCCCCTTGGCCCGTCCGATCGACGTCGACGGCCTGCGCATGCACGAAGGAGACCCTATGGACTGGCGTCACCGTGCCGCTTGTCTCACCGAGGACCCGGAGCTGTTCTTCCCGATCGGGAACACCGGTCCAGCGCTCGTACAGATCGACGAGGCCAAGGCGGTATGCCAGCGTTGCACCGTCGTTGACACGTGCTTGAAGTGGGCAATGGAAACCGGCCAGGACTCAGGGGTCTGGGGCGGTCTGAGCGAGGACGAGCGCCGGGCGCTCAAGCGCCGGACGGCGCGCGCTCGACGAGCCGCAGCCGCACGCTGACATCCGCGACGACCGACGCCGCCGGGAGACCGGCGGCGTCGTCGTGTCGGGGCCCCAGAACCCGGGCCGACGACGGACCGAAACTCCGGGCGTGCCCGGCGGGTGCGGGATCGATGGCCGCACCGCAGGTGTGTGCTCAGAACCGGCGGACGATCTTCCCCGGAATCCCGATCCATGCGGTGAGGGTGACCTCGGTGCCGCCCTCGTCGCGCCGTCGCCAGTCGATGGAGCCACGTAATTCACCGGTGACCAGCGTCTGCACGATCTGCGTCCCGAGACCGGACAGCACCCGCCCGTCCTCGATACCGGAGCCGTCGTCGCTGACCACCACGGTCAGTTCCGGACCTGTCCGTTCGGGCCGGACGGTCACCGTCCCCGTGCGCCCGGACAACCCGTGCTCGACGGCGTTGGAGACCAGTTCGGTGAGCACGACCGCCAGTGACGTGGCCGCCTCCGCGCCGACCTTGCCGAACGTCCCCTCGACCGTCGTCGTCACCGACGAGTCCGGTGAGGCCACGTCAGCAGCCAGCCGCAGCAGGCGACCGAAGACGTCGTCGAAGTCGACCACCTCGTCGAGCCCCTTGGACAGAGTCTCGTGCACCATCGCGATGGTCGAGACGCGACGCTCGGCCTCGTCGAGCGCCGCCTTGGTCTCCGGGTTCGGGCTGCGCCGGGACTGCAGCCGCAGCAACGCCGAGACGGTCTGCAGGTTGTTCTTCACCCGGTGATGGATCTCCCGGATGGTGGCGTCCTTGGTGATGAGCTCGCGTTCGCGGCGCCGCACCTCGGAGACGTCCCGGCACAGCAGAAGCGCACCGCGACGCTCTCCGTTCTCCGTCAGCGGTACCGCACGGATGGTCAGCGTGACGCCGCGCGCCTCGATCTCGGTCCGCCAAGCCGCCCGCCCCATGACGACGACCGCCATCGTCTCCTCGACGTTGCTGTGGTCCTCCATGAGGTTGGTGACCACCTCACCGAGAACCTGCCCCTTGAGCTCACCGATGACGCCGAGGCGGTGGAAGTTGCTCAACGCGTTCGGGCTCGCGTAGATGACCCGGCCCTCGGGATCCAGCCGCACCAGCCCGTCCCCCACACGCGGCGCACCCCGGCGCTGGCCGGTCGGGGCACCCTGCTGCGGGAACTCGCCCCGGCTGATCATCCCGCAGAGCACGTCGGCGATCTCGATGTAGGACACGTCAAGCCGCGAGGGCACGCGCGAGGTGGGCAGACCGACCTCGCGGGTGAGGACGCCGAGGACCCGACCGCCGTGGACCACCGGCAGCAGCACCTCGCGCATCGGCAGCGACGCCCGGCCCTGCGGGTCGGCACGGACGTGGATGCCGCGGTCGGCCATCGTCTGCTCCATGAGCGCCCGGCGGACCTCGGAGGGGTGGTCGCCGACGATGTCCTGGTAGTGCACGGTCGCCGCGGTCGAGGGGCGGCAGTGCGCTGCGGCGACGAAGTCGCCTTCGTCCGTGGGAAGCCACAGCACGAGGTCGGCGAACGCGAGGTCGGCGACGACCTGCCAGTCCCCGACGAGCTGGTGCAACCACTCGGCATCACGCTCGTCGAGGTGGGTGGACTGGGCGATCATCTGGGCGAGCGTGTTGGCCACGGACGCCAGCCTAAGACGCCGCAGGCGGGTGGCGGTGCACGGCTCGGTGCGGCCCGCGGGACGGGTTACGCTGACCGCGCCCGGGGCGGAACGCCCGCAGTTCAGGCGTGCGCGCTGTCCCGCCCGGCCACCCAGCAGAAGGAGTCCCCGTGCGGTTCGAGTCCACCATCGACTACCCGGCCGACGTCGAGACCGTCGCGACGATGCTCGCCGACGAGCGGTTCGCGACGCGGAAGATGGATGCGGCCGGAGCCCTGAGCTCGTCCAGCGAGGTCACCCGCGACGGCGAGGCGTTCACCGTCACCACCCGCTCCCAGATGCCCACCACGAAGATCCCGCCGGCCTTCCGCTCACTGGTCGGCGACTCGCTCGAGGTGATCGTCGTCGAGGCGTGGGGTGCGCCGGAGGCGGACGGCAGCCGGACGTCGACCTTCGGGCTGGAGATCGTCGGGGCGCCGGTCAACGTCGAGGGCAGCCAGCGGCTGGTGCCCACCGCGGACGGCTGCACCGAGACCTACTCGGGCGAGGTGCACGCGTCCGTGCCGCTGGTCGGCCGCCGCATCGAGAAGACAGCCGTGGACACCGTGGACAAGGTCGTGGCCGTCGAACGCCGGCTCGGCCTGGAGCACCTGCGCCAAGCCTGAGGCCCCCGGGGGTCTGAAGGTGCCCCTGGCTCGCCGTTGAGCCAGGTGCGGAACCCACCGTACCTGCTTGTGGCGTATGCCACGGACGGTTTCGGGAACTTCGCTGCGTCACCCGCCATTCACCTGGCGTTTCGTCCTCATTCCCCGAGCATCCACCGGTGTGGCGCAGGTAGTTCGCGCGCCTCGGCCGGTCCCCACGAGCCCGGCGCGTAGACAGCCGGGACCGGCCGGTCCTTCCCCTGCAACGGGGCGAAGGCGGTGAACGCGGCCCGCAAACCGTCCGCCGTCGTGAACAGCGACCGGTCACCGGTCAGCACGTCGTGGATCAGTGAGGCGTAGGGCGAGAGCGGCTCGCCACCCGGGACGTCGTCGAGCTCGAGCACGGCCGTCCCGGAGGAGTAGGTGAGCTCGGGCCCGGGCGTCTTGACTGTGATGCCGAGGCGGACCTCACCGTCGCCGCTGATATCGATCTGCACCGTGTTCGGTACGTCCATCTCCTCGGCGAGCGGACCGAACGGTGGCCGCAGGACGAGGGTGACACGCTGCGCCTTCGTGGCCATCCGCTTGCCCGTGCGGAGCAGGAACGGCACACCGCGCCATCGTTCGGTGTCGACCCACAGCCGAACCGCCGCGAACGTGTCCGTGGTCGAGTCCGGCGCCGCGCCGTCGATCTGCCGGTACCCCTCGAACTGGCCGAGTACCACGTCCTGGGCGGGGTCGAGCTGACGGAAGGCCTGGAGCACCCGTTCGCGGGCGTCGTTGACCGAGTCCGGGTCACGCAGGTCGGCCGGCGGCTCCATCGCCACCTGACCGGCCACCTGGAACAGGTGCGTGACGATCATGTCGAGCGCGGCTCCGGTCTCCTCGTAGAACCGGATCCGGTTCGTGACGTCGAGATCCTCGGGCACATCGATCTGAACCTGCTCCACACTCGAGCGGTCCCACTCCGAACCGAACAGTTGATTGGCGAAGCGCAGGACGTACAGGGTCTGCACGCCTTCCTTGCCGAGGAAGTGGTCGATGCGGAAGATCTGTTCCTCGCTCAAGACCTCCTTGACGTCGCGGTCGAGTTCCTCGAAGGACTCCAGCGATGTTCCGTACGGCTTCTCGAAGACGACGCGGCTGCCCTCGGCGAGGCCGTGGCGACCCAGCCCACGCGTGATCGAGGCGAACGCCCCGGGCGGGACGGCGAGGAAGTGCACGAGGAGCGGTTCGGTACCGGCCGCGTCGCCGACCTGCTGGCTGACCTCGGTCAGCACCTGCGGCAGCTCACCGGCGTCGTCCTCGGTAAAACCACCGCCGGCGTAACGCACGCGCTCGATCCAGGCGCCGGCGTCGGTGTTGTCTTCGCCGGCACCACCAGCGCGGACGGCCTCGGCGACGTGGTCGCGGAACCGCGCGTCGTCGAGATCCTCGGTCGAGCAGCCGATAACCGCCCAGTGCTCGGGCACCAGGCCGCGGCGACGGACCTCGTCGAGAGCCGGCAGCACCATGCGGCTCGCAAGATCACCCGTGGCTCCGTAGAGCACGATGACGACGGCGTCGGGCAGTGGGCGTCCGGGCGTGTCAGTCACGCCGCCCAAGGTAGTCCGCCGCTCCGGCGGCGCCACCCGGGTGCGGCGTGCCACGATGAGTGGCATGGCCACCAGCGAGCCCGCACCGCAGTCCCCACCCAGCGCTGTCGACGCCGCGCCGAAGGCGTTGTGGGCGGAGCGGACCGGGACTCGTGCATACACCGGCCGCAACTCCCGCGGCGCCGAGGTCCTCGTGGGCGACGGCGAGGGCCAGTTCACCCCCGGCGAGCTCCTGCAGATCGCGTTGGCGACCTGCAGCACGCTCTCGGCCGATCACCGTCTGGCGCACGCCCTCGGTGACGACTTCGCGGCGACGGTCGGCGTCTCCGCGGAGAAGGACGAGGAGGAGAACCGGTACTCGGCGATCATCGCCGAGATCGTCACCGACCTCTCCGGGCTCGACGAGGCGACGCTGGCCAAGACCCTCGAGCGGGCCGAGCTGGCGATCGAGCGCCAGTGCACCGTCGGGCGGACCCTCGAGGCGGGGGCGGGGCACACGATCCGCTTCACCGACGAGGTGGCCGGATGAACGCGGCACGGCGGGACCGCCCGGGCAGGCGCCGCACGTTGGAACGGTTGGTGGACCAGGCCGTCCAGCGGTCGGCGGGCGAGGACAAGCTCGCCGCCGTCCGCCGCGAGAACCCGGGGATCACCCCGGCCGAGGCGATCAAGCGGTTGGAGAAGCAGTACCTGCGCTCGTCGGCCCGGCTCGGCGGTGCGGTCGGAGCGGCAGCGGCCTACCCGGGCGTCGGGACCCTGGCCGCGACCGGGCTGACCGGTGCGCAGACCGCGGCCTTCCTGTCCGCGTCCGCCAACCACGTCATGGCGGTGGCCGCCGTTCACGGCGTCGCGGTCGACGACGTCGAACGTCGGCGCACACTGCTTCTCGCCGCTCTCCTGGGCGAGGACGGTGCCCGCGCAGTCTCCGGCCAGCTCGGGCTCGGCACGCTGTACTGGGCGCGCGCCGCCATCACGCGCCTGCCGCTCGGCACCGTGAAGATGGTCAACAAGGCGCTCACCCGTCGGCTGGTGCGGTTCGGACTCACGCGCGCGGCCGCCGTCTCCCTGGGCCGGTTGGCCCCGTTCGGCGTCGGTGCCGCGATCGGCTACCAGGGCACGAAGATGCTGGGTAAGAACGTCGTCGCCGGAACCCGGGAGGCGTTCGGCCCGCCGCCGGCGTCGTTCGACTGACGCCGCGATCCCCACCGGGAGACGACGGGATGGCCCTGCTACGGTCCGACAGTGTTCGACAAGGCGCCCGTTCACCAGTCCGGCCACCTCGACGTCGGCGGTCACCAGATCTACTGGGAGGAATCCGGCGCTCCCGACGGGGTGCCAGCCCTCTACCTGCACGGCGGTCCCGGCGGCGGTCTCGGTAAGGGCGGCTACCGCAGCGCCTTCGACCCGGACCGCTTCCGGATCCTCGCCCTCGACCAGCGCGGCTGCGGCCGGTCGCGGCCGCTGGTGACCGAGCCGGGATACGACCTGTCCGAGAACACCACCGCGCATCTGCTCGCCGACATCGAGGCACTCCGACAGGACCGCGGCATCGAGGCCTGGCTGGTGAACGGGGTCTCGTGGGGCTCCACGCTCGCACTGGCGTACGCGCAGCAGCACCCGGAGCGGGTGCTGGGCCTCGTGCTCATGGCCGTGACGACGACGTCCCGGTTCGAGGTGGACTGGATCACCGAAACGGTCGGCGCGATCTTTCCGGAGGCGTGGGACGCCTTCGCCACCCACGCCGAGCGGGCCGGGATCGGGTACCGCCGCGGCGACGGACGCGTCGTCGAGGCGTACCGCCGGTTGCTCACCGACGCGGACCCCCAGGTGCGCGACGCCGCGGCCCGCGCCTGGGCCACCTGGGAGGACACGCACATCTCGATCGGCACCGGCGGCGTACAGCCGACGCACGCCCTGGCCGAACCCACGCACCGGCTGGGCTTCGCCACCCTCGTGACGCACTACTGGGCGAACGACGCGTTCCTCGACCCACCGATCCTCGAACGAACCGACCGCCTGGCCGGAATCCCCGGGATCCTCATCCACGG
The DNA here is from genome assembly GCF_042680605.1 of Georgenia deserti. NCBI lineage: Bacteria > Bacillati > Actinomycetota > Actinomycetes > Allobogoriellales > Allobogoriellaceae > Georgenia > Georgenia deserti. Next base: position 743,009 of record NZ_JBHUEE010000001.1, on the reverse strand, counting down.
CCGGCGGGACGTCAGCGGACCGGCGGTCACCGCCTGGCGGCTGCACCGGGCGTGGCCGGCCAGTGAACTCCTCATCGACGAGGGCGAGGGACACGGCGGCACCGACATGGTCGAGTCGTGGTGCGCAGCCAACTCCCGGCTGGCCGACCGGCTCGCCAGGTGAGGCGGCGCCTCACAGCTGCCTGCGCACGCCCGACTCGGCCGCGACGCCGGCAGCTTGCCGGGCCGGGTCGTCACAGAGTGCGTCGGCGCCCGTGCCACGCCGCCACGTCGGCAGGACGGTGCGGTGCTTCGCATCCTCGATCTCGAGCGCCAGTGCGGCGTAGAGCGCGACGACGGCCAGGACCAGTCCGACGACGCCTGCGGCGGACTTCCATGTGCCCAGCTCGGTGAGCTCCGCCAGTCCGGTGACCGCGAACCGCGCCGAGGTCAGCACCATGACCGCCGTGGCCACGCGCTTGGTCAGCGAAGCCGCGGCGGGGACGAGCATCGCGGCGGCCGCCGCGAGCAGCAGCACACCCAGACCGGGTGACGTCGCGCCGGGCGGACCGGTGTACGTCGCGAGCGCGACGGCGGCCCACACCCCGGCCAGCACTCCCATCCCGGTGCCGGCGACCGGGTCCCGCGCCTGGAACCCCAGGATTGCGGCGATGAGCTGGGCCGGGACCGTGAACACCAGCACGCCGAGGGCGACCGTGCCGCCTTCCTCCGCCGGCAGCCATCCGAGTTGGAGCGCGCTGAAGCAGGTCGTCGCGACCACCAGCCCCAGGAACCCGAGCGGCAGCGGCGTCCCGATCGGCCGCACGACGATCTGCACCTCCGGCGCACGTCCGGCCTGCTCGTCCGCCATGATCGCCCTCCTCTCACGCCCGACCCAGCAAAGGACGGCGCACGGCCGTCGGCAACTTGGACGAACCAGCGAGCCCCTGAGCTGCACTGACGCCCGTCCTTGAGTTCGAGTGACTCAACTTTTCGCCCTGAGCGATCATCTGTTAGCACTCGAATAAGGAGAGTGCTAAAACTGTTGTCATGAACGAAGCTCCGACCGAGGGGTGAGGGGCCCTCGGCCGGCCGGCTCGGACGGCCCGGGCCGGAAGAACTGGATACGACGAGGTGATCTCCATGGCAACCCGATTCGACCCGTTCCGTGAGATGGACGAGTGGCTCAGCACCATGCGCCGGCAGGTCCCGGGCGTGCCCGGCATGCCGTTGGACCTGTACCGCGACGGTGAGTCGTACGTCGCCCGCATCGATCTGCCGGGCGTCGACCCGTCCACGATCGACATCGACGTCGAGGACCGGACCCTGACCATCCGGGCCGAGCGTCGCACCGAGGTCTCCGACAGCGCCCAGTGGCTGACCCACGAGCGGCCCACCGGCACGTTCGCGCGTCAGCTCTCGCTCGGCCACGGCCTGGCCCTGGACAACATCCAGGCCGGGTACGCGGACGGCGTCCTGACCCTGACGATCCCGGTGGCCGAGGAGGCCAAGCCGCGCAAGATCGAGGTCGCCCACGCCGGCAACCGCGCCGAGGTCGAGCAGGGCCCGAAGGAGACCGTGGCGGCCTGACCTGGCCCCGCGGGCACGGCATCGGCTCGTGCCGGCCCTGACGTCCGAGCGCCCGCGCCACCATGGCGCGGGCGCTCTCGCGTCTCGTCCCTCTCCCGCGCGTCCGCCGGGCACTCTCGGCGGCCGGATCTAGCATGGAGGCGTGACTGAGACATCCACGCGCTCAACCGGCAACGACGCCGCAGCGGCCATCGACGCGGCCAGGTCCGAGAGCGCCCCGGTCAACACCGCGTACGAGGATCTGCTCCGGCACGTCCTCGACCACGGCACCGCCAAGTCCGACCGGACCGGCACCGGGACGCGGAGCGTCTTCGGGCACCAGATGCGGTTCGACCTGCGCCAGGGCTTCCCCCTGGTCACGACCAAGAAGGTACATCTGAAGTCCGTCGTCGGTGAACTGCTGTGGTTCCTTCGCGGTGACAGCAACGTCCGGTGGCTCCAGGAGCACGGCATCCGGATCTGGAACGAATGGGCCGACGACGACGGCGACCTCGGCCCCGTCTACGGCGTCCAGTGGCGCTCGTGGCCGACTCCGGGCGGTGAGCACATCGACCAGATCCAGCAGGTGCTGGAGACGCTGTGCACCAACCCGGACTCGCGGCGCATGCTGGTCTCGGCCTGGAACGTCGCCGAGCTGGAGGCCATGGCCCTCATGCCGTGCCATGCCTTCTTCCAGTTCTACGTCGCCGACGGCACGCTCAGCTGCCAGCTCTACCAGCGCAGCGCCGACCTCTTCCTCGGCGTCCCGTTCAACATCGCCTCCTACGCCCTGCTGACCCACATGGTCGCCCAGCAGACCGGCCTGCAGGTCGGCGACTTCGTGTGGACGGGCGGGGACTGCCACATCTACGACAACCATGTCGAACAGGTCCGCGAGCAACTCTCGCGCGAGCCGTACCCCTTCCCCACCCTCAGCCTGTTCAAGGCCGACTCGTTGTTCGACTACGACTTCGACGACGTCGAGGTGCTCGACTACCGGCACCACCCGGCCATCAAGGCACCGGTCGCCGTCTAATGCTCGGACTGATCTGGGCCCAGGCCCACGACCGGATCATCGGCGCCCACGGCACGATGCCGTGGCACGTCCCCGAGGACCTCGCCCGCTTCAAGCGGTTGACCTCCGGCTGCGCCGTCGTCATGGGACGCTCCACGTGGGAGTCTTTTCCGGCGCCGTTCCGGCCGTTGCCGGGCCGGCGCAACATCGTGCTCACCGGCCGCCACGAGTACGAGGCACCCGGCGCCGAGGTCACCTCCGACCTCGACGCGGCGCTCGACCTCGCCGGCGCCGGCGCGGAGCCGGTGTGGATCCTCGGGGGCGGCCAGGTCTACGCCCAGAGCATCGATCGGGCCGACGTCCTGGAGGTCACCGAGATCGACCTCGACGTCGATGGCGACACCCGGGCCCCGGCGATCGACGCAGCAACCTGGCGCCTCGCCGCCGCCGATCCGAACGACGGCTGGCACACCTCCCGCACCGGGCCGCGGTATCGCTTCCTCACCTACCGGCGCTGAGCTCCGCGCCGAGCGCGGCGAGGACCGGAAGCTAGGTGCGAGGCTCGCGCGCCCCGCGCGCCTGCTCGCCGTAGGTCACGTCGTTGAGGCGTTGCGCAAACCCCACCGGGTCCGGAGCACGACCGGCGGCCCGCGCCCGCGCGCGATGGCGGTCCCAGTGCCGGCGCACCGCCTCGGTGTCCGCGGGTGAGATGTCCATGGCCTGTTCGACGACCTGCTGCCACGTGCCCCGGTCGGTGCCGAAGGTTGCCGCGAACCGGTCGGCGAGTGCGGTGAAGCCGGCCTGCGTCCGCTCGTCCAGGACGCCGATCACGTCGAGCACGTAGGCGTCCAGCAGGCGCATCATCGGGTTCTCGGCGTACCGGCGGTCCGGGTCGGGCATCCGGGCACGGTACCCCGATCAGCTCCCAGCCGGCCGAGGCGCCGGCCGTGCCCGGAAGCTTCCGGTCGCGCGGTCGGTTGCCCCCGATATGAAGGTCTCACTCCTCGACCGCTCCCGGGCCCGGGTCGGCCACCCGGAGGGTGCCGCGCTCGAGCATTCCCTCGCACGGGCGCGAGCGGTCGAGGACCTCGGATATCACCGCTTCTGGGCGGCCGAGCACCACGCGGTCCCGGGGATCGCCTCGGGTGCTCCGGCCATCCTGCTGGCCGCTGCCGGAGCGGTCACGTCGAGGATCAGGCTGGGGTCGGGCGGCGTCATGCTCCCCCACCATCAGCCGTTCGTCGTCGCCGAGCAGTTCCAGATGCTCGAGGCGCTCTACCCCGGCCGGGTGGACCTCGGCGTCGGGCGGACGCTCGGCTTCACCGAGCCGGTCCGGCAGGCACTGCGGCAGTCCTCGGCCGACCGGGAACGGTTCGAGGCCGACATCACCGAGCTGCGTCGCTACCTGAGCCGGTCCGCCCCCGTGACGGTTCGGCCTGCCACCGTCGGGGCGCCGTCGCTGTTCGTCCTGGCGACCGGCCACGGCGTCGAGACCGCCGCGCGCCTCGGGCTGCCCGTCGTGATCGGTGGACCGATCCTCCACTCCCCCGAGCTCGCGGCCACCGTGGCCGCCTACCGCCGTGAGTTCCGTCCGTCCGAGGCCGTCCCGGCGCCCGAGGTCATGGTCTCGCTCGACGTCTACCTCGCCGACACCGCGGACGAGGCCCGCGAGCTGGCGCTGCCGGAGGCCTGGGCCATGGCACGTTCACGGGAGACAGGCGAGTTCGGACCGCTCGAACCGATCCAGGACATCCGTGCGGTCCGGTGGAGCGAGCGCACCCGGGCCCGCGTCGAGCGGAGTCTGGCCCAGGCCGTCGCCGGTCCGCCACGCCAGGTCTCGGCGCAGCTCGCGAAGCTTGCCGAGCGGACGGGGAGCGAGGAGCTCCTCGTCTCCACCTCCACCTACGACCGCGACGCGCTGGCACAGATCGACGCCGGTCTCGCGCATCTGCTTCTCGGCTGATCGTGGCGCCGCCGGGCCACGCCCCGCCGATGCTCAACTCCCGCGGGCTCCGGGCGTTGCCGGCAGGCGAACCAGGCCGAGGAGGCCACCACCGGCCAAGCGTTGCCGCAGGTGCGCCACGGGCCGGACGTGCGCGCGACGAGCCAGGATCGCGCCGACCACGAGCGCGCCGAGCAACGGACCTGCCGCGCACGCTGCGAAGCCCGCGTGCGGGCCGCCCCATTCGCAGACCCAGCCGATGATCAGCCCGGACACCGCCTGGCCACCCATGTTGATCAGCACGTAGAGGGAGAGCACGCGGCCCCGCATCGCCGGGTCGGCACTGGTCTGAACCAGCGTGTTGCTGCGAGTCAGGTACAGCAGGCAGGTCGCACCGACCGCGTAGAGCACCACGAGGAACAGCACGGTGCTGGAGATGAGCGCGGCGAGCATCTGCAGCAGCCCCAGGCAAGCGGCGCCGGCCACGAGCGTGCGCAACCGGAGCCGGCGGGCGCGACCGGCGAACAGGGCGCCGGTGATGGCGCCCAGCGCCAGCGTGGAGGTCAGCAGCCCGTAGCCGCTCGCGCCGAGGTCGATGACCTCCGCGGCGTAGGCGGTGAGCACGGTCGCCATGTTCACGCCCGTGAGCGCCACGAAGCCGACGAGGACGCACGCCCAGAGAATCTCCGGCCGCTCGGCGACATGTGCGAGGCCTGCCCTCAGCTGCCCCTTGGCGCGGCGTACCACGACGGCTGCGAACATCTCCTCCCGGCGCGTCGAACGGATCAGCGCGGCGGCGACGGCGCACGCGAGCGCGTTGACCACGAACGCCCAGCCGCTGCCGACGGCAGCGATGAGGCCCGCCGCCACAGCGGGACCGGTGAGCGCACCGAGCTGGAAGATCGACGTGTTCAGGCTGATGGCGCGACGGAGCAGCCTCGGCCCGGCGATCTCGTGCACGAACGCCTGGCGTGCCGGGTTGTCCACCACAATCGCCATCCCGCCGAGGAAGGCCGAGGCGAGGACGTGCCAAGGCTGCACGACGCCGAGCAGGGTGAGAATACCGAGCGCGAGGGTGAAGACTCCGAAGAGCGACTGCGTGATCGTCAGGATCGTGCGCCGGTCGTAGCGGTCGGCGAGGACTCCGCCGAACAGGCCGAACAGCAGCATGGGCGAGAACTGCATCGCCACCGTGAGGCCGACCAGGGCGGCGGAGCCGGTGAGCTCGAGCATGAGCCAGTCCTGCGCCACACGGGCGGCCCAGCCACAGGTGCTCGTGCACAGCTGGGCGATCGCGTAACGGCGGTAGTTGCGCACCTTGAGCGCGTCGACCAGTCCGACGCCCGACGGCGAAGCGGGCTTTCTCCGCAGTACCGGCCGCCTCAGCCGGATGGTCTTGCGGTCCGGGCCGGGGCCGGGTGATGCCGGCGTCTCCGGGGGAACGTCGGCTACGGAGACCGGGGTGCCGGGAGCGCTCTCCACGGCGTTGTCGGAGGCGTCATCGGTCGAGGTCCTGGTGGGCAGTTCGGTAGTGGTCACGTCGGTGGAGAAGTCAGAGACGGCGTCGGTGGCGGCGGGCGGACTGGTCGGGGCCGAGCGGGCCGGGCGCACGAGCATCCCTGCCGAGGATCGAGGAGTGAACGGGTCGTGATGCACCTGCCACGTTAGGCAGGAGCCCGTCATTTCTCTAGGTTATAGCGCCTATAATTGTCATTACGGCACATAATTGCTGCCGTTCTCTTGATCCAATCCATACGGCGAGGTGGCGAGTGCTTTGTTCGATCCGGTCCAGCTTCGAACGTTCCTCACCCTCAGTGAAACGCTGAACTTCACCCGAACGGCAGCACGGCTCGGCATCAGCCAGCCGACGGTGAGCCAGCACGTGGCTCGGCTGGAGCGGGCGGCGAACCGCCGTCTGGTGCAGCGGGACACGCACGAGGTCACGCTGACCGACAACGGTCAGGCGATGGCGGGCTTCGCCCGGACGATCCTCGCCGCCCACGACCAGGCGACGGCATACTTCACCGGCTCGGCGATGCGGGGACGGTTGCGGTTCGGGGCGGCGGACGACCTCGCCCTGACGCAGCTGCCGCGGATCCTGCGCGAGTTCCGCGAGCTGCACCCGCGGGTGACGGTCGAGCTAACGATCGCCCAGTCACACGTGCTGCACCGGCGGCTGCTCGCCGGCCATCTCGACCTGGTGTTCATCAAGCAGAACGCCGGGGAGGGCACGGGCACACTGGTGCGGCGTGACCGCCTGACCTGGGTGGGTCTGCCCGAGAGCCCGGTCTCCGACTCCGACGTCGTACCGCTGGTCACCTATCCGAGCCCGAGCATCTCGCGGAACACGGCGACCCACGCGCTCGAGCGCGCCGGGCGCACCTGGCGGGTCACCTGCACGACGCGGGAGATCAACGGCATGCTGGCCGCGGTCCGGGCCGGGCTCGGCATCACCGTGCTCGCGCAGAGCCTGGTGCCCGCGGACCTGGTGGTCCTGCCGGCCTCGAGCCGGCTCCCCGAGCTCGGTGACGTCGACATGGTGCTCGTCGACAAACCCAACGCACCTCGCGAACCCGTCGAGGCCCTCACCGCGGCGATCCTCGGGCGGCACTGAGGTAGTCGACGGCAGCGAAGGTAGGCGGCCGACCGCTGAGGTCGTCAGAAACACCTCAGGCCCGGGGATCCGTGGATCCCCGGGCCTGAGCTTGGTAGCGGGGGCAGGATTTGAACCTGCGACCTCCGGGTTATGAGCCCGGCGAGCTACCGAACTGCTCCACCCCGCGTCGGCCTGACCAGGTTACGTCTCCGGAGATCGCCGCAGCAAATCGCCGGAGCGTGGGCTCGCTCACAGGCGAGCCCACGCCCTGGCCTCAGTTCTCGCCGTCGCCGCCCTGGGCTCCGTCCGCGCCGGCGTCGCCCTCGCCGGCCGCGGGCTCCTCACCGGCGGCTCCCCCGAGCTCCTCCTGCGCGGCAACCGCGTCTTCGACCGCCGACTGCAGACGCTCCTGCGCCTCGCCGTAGGCGTTCCAGTCGTTGTTGGCCAGCGCCTCCTGCGAGTCGGACATGGCCTCCTGCGCGGCCGCGAGCGCCTCGTCCAGGCGCTGCTGAGCGTCCGTGGGCGGCTGCTGGCCGCCGTCGCCCTGGTCCCCCTCGCCGGTCTCGTCCTCACCGCCGGTGCCGGTCTCGGCGCCGGAGTCGCCGCCGAACACCGCGTCGAGGGCGCCGTCCAGCGAGGCCGCGAAGCCGACCTCCTCACCGAAGGAGACGAGCACCCGCCGCAGCAGCGGGTAGGAGGTACCCGCCGCGGACTGGACGTAGACGGGCTGGACGTAGAGCAGGCCGCCGCCGACCGGCAGAGTCAACAGGTTGCCCAACCGGACCTGCGAGTTCCCTCGGGTGAGGATGTTGAGCTCGGTCGAGATCTGCGGGTTGGCGTTGAAGTTGTTCTGCACCTGACCCGGGCCCGGCACCGTGATGTCCGACGGCAGCTCCAGAAGCCGCAGCTGGCCGTAGCCCTCGCGGACCTCGCCCGCCTGGTCGCCGGTCTCGGAGTCGACGGCGAGGAACCCGGTGAGGATGTTCCGGTCCGTCTGACCACCGGGGATGTAGCTCGAGGTGAGGGAGAAGTTGGCCTCGTCCTGCCCCGGCATCTGGAGCGTGAGGTAGTAGGGCGGCTGGAGTTCGCCGCTACCCGTGGCCGGTTCCGTCGGCAGCTGCCACTCGTCGGAGCCGGAGTACAGCGTCGCCGGGTTGGTCACGTGGTAGCGCGAGAGCAGCGACCGCTGGACCTTGAACAGGTCCTCCGGGTAGCGCAGGTGGCTCATGAGGTCCCCGCTGATCTCCGACGCCGGCGTGATGTGCTCCGGGAAGATGTTCTGCCAGACGTCGAGGACCGGGTCCTCCTCGTCCCACTCGTAGAGCGTCACGGAACCGTTGTAGGCGTCGACGACGGCCTTGACCGAGTTGCGGATGTAGTTGACCTGCTCGGGCTCGGCCCCGACGGTCGCCGCCTGGCCGTTCTCCGCGACCAGCGCGTCGGTCGTCGCGTCCTCGAGGGACTCCCGTGCCGAGTACGGGTAGTCGTTGGTGGTGGTGTACCCGTCGATGATCCACACCATGCGGCTCGGGGTCTCCGGGTCGTCGTCGGTGTCCACGACGGCCGGGTAGGCCCGCTGGTCCAGCGTCAGGTACGGTGCCACCTTCGCCACGCGGGTGTGCGGGTCACGGTCGTAGAGGATCTGCGACTCGGGCGTCACGCGGTCGGAGAACATGATCTGCATGTCGCCGAACCGCAGGGCGTAGAGCATCTTCTCGAAGAACGAGCCGATCGACGGCCCGCCGTCGCCGGTGTACGTCGTCGGGATGTAGCTGTCCTCGGCCTGGTCGTCCGGGTAGTCGAGCTCCCATGGCTCCGTGCCCTCGGGCGCTCCGACGATCGAGTACGCTGGCATGTTCTGCCCGAAGTAGACCCGCGGCTCGTACTCGCCGAGCTGCCCGGTGCTCGGGATGCCCTGCTGGAAGAAGGAGGGCCGCCCGTCCGCGGAGGTCTGGTTGCCGTAGGCGGCGACCACGCCGAAGCCGTGGGTGTAGACGGTGTGGTCGTTGATCCAGCTGCGCTGCTCGTTGCCGAGGCCGTCGAGGTTCAGCTCGCGCACACCGATGACGGTGTCGCGCTTCTCGCCGTCGATCTCGTACCGGTCGACGTTGAGGGTGTCCTCGAAGCTGTAGTACTGCCGGGACTGTTGCAGCTGATTGAACGTCGGCGAGACGATGTTCGGGTCGAGCAGCCGGATGGACGCGGTGGACTGACTGTCCTCGCGCAGCTGTCCGGGTTCCGCCTCGGTGGTCGCCGAGTAGGTCTCGGTCTCGAGGTCTTCCAGGTCGTAGGCCGCCAGTGTGGCGTCGATGTTGCGCTGGATGTAGGGGCTCTCGGCCTCGATGGCGTTCGGGTCCACCTGGAAGCGCTGCACCACGGCGGGGTACGCGGTTCCGACCACGAGCGCGGAGACGACCATCACGGCGATACCCGCCGCCGGCAGACGCCAGGTCCCGCGGATCGCCGTGACGATGAACAGCACGACGACGAGCACGGCGATCGCCGCGAGGATGGTCCGCGCCGGCAGCACCGCGTTGATGTCGGCGTACGAGGCGCCCGAGAACCGCTCGTTCTCCCCCACCAGGAGCGAGTAACGGTCGAGGAAGTAGCTCACCGCGATGAGCGCCACGAAGACCGCCGCGAGCACGGAGAGGTGGATCCGCGCCGGGCGGGTGACCCGCTGCTGGCGCGGAGCGAGGGAGACGCCACCGTAGAGGTAATGCGTGATCAGGGCCGCCACGGCCGAGAGGAACACGACCGTCATGAGGAAGGAGACGACGGACCGGATCACCGGCAGCGAGAAGACGAAGAACGAGATGTCCATCCCGAACTGCGGGTCCGTCTCGCCGAAGGGCACCTGGTTGAGCCAGATGAGGACCGGCCGCCACATCCCGCTGAACGAGGAGCCGGCGAACAGGCCGAACACGATGGGCCCGCCGATCATGATCAGGCGGCGCAACGGCTCGATGCTCTCCCGGTACCGGTCGAGGTTGCGCTCCTCCGGCGTCGTCGGCGGATAGATCTCCCGGCGCGAGTACGCCAGGTGCAGGTTGAGCCAGATCGCCCCGCCCATGATGAGGAAGCCGACGGCGAACAGCGCCGCCCGCGTCGTCCACTCACGGACCAGGACGTCGGTGAAGCCGAGCTGGCCGTACCACCGGAACTCCGTCCAGACCTGCGCCAGCGCCAGGACGATCGCGACGACGACGGCGAGGACGACCAGGGTCGGGATCAGCGGGCTGCGGCGGCGCGGCCCGCCCTCCTCCCGACTCGGACGGGGGACGGATGCGAACGTCACTGAGCAGCACCTCTGGATTCTCGTGCGATCGGGATGTCGAACCGGCGGATGCCCCGGCAGCGCGTCTCGCGCGGACACCCGTGCCAACGGACCGACCTGACTCTAGGTTCCCATATCCGGGCGCCATATGCCCAAAAGATGCCGGTGGCAGGCCGTCCGCACGCGAGGCGTCATCATGGGGATATGACGGATAGCGCTGACAGGCTCGAATCCGACGTGCCGGCGGACCCAGCGGCCGGTGCCTCCTCGCCCGCCCCTCCGACGCCGCGCCAGCTCGCCCTCCGCGACGCGGTCCGCGACATCGAGCGTCACATGGCCGCTCGCGGGTGGGACGGGCCGATCGGCGTGTTCGCGCTCGTCCGGACGGCGGACGCGGTCGCCGCCACGCCCGCACTCGCCGAGGAACTGCCCGAGGGCACGCTGGCCGTGGCGCAGGAGGACCCGGAACACCTCACGAGCATCGAGCAGGACGGACTCCCTCAGGCGGAGACCGTCGAGGAACTGCTCGCCCAGCTCGGCTGGCCGGAACAGGTCGACGGAGCCGCCGTGGTCCTCGAACGAATCATCGTCCCGCCGGAGGCCGAACAGGGTCTGCCAGACGATCCGCACGAGGCGTTGGACGCGCTGATGGCGCACCCGGAGCGGCAGGACGTCCGTATGGCCGCCGGCGTGCTGCGCACCGGCGAGTCCTGGTGTGCGCTGCGCACCCGCGCCAACGACAACGACGACGCCGTCGGCGGGTCACCTGACGCCGTCCCTGGCCTGGTGGCGGCCCTACGGGCGACGCTGCAGACCGAGAGCTGAGCCGCCCCACCTCACCCGCAGGTGGGCAGGGAACGTCCGTTCCCCTCGCCGATCGCCTCGACGGAGGTCCGTGCCTCGGCGAGGGTGGCCACCCGGACCACGTGCAGGCCGTCCGGGACGTGCCCGGGCACCTCGTCACAGTTCCCGGCCGGCGCGAGGAACCAGTCCGCGCCGTCCCGGCGGGCACCGACGAGCTTCTGCTGGATGCCACCGATCGGTCCGACCCGGCCGGCCAGGTCTACCGTGCCGGTCCCGGCGACGTGTTCGCCACCGGTCAGATCTCCGGGGGTGAGCACGTCGACGATGCCGAGTGCGAACATCGTCCCCGCACTGGGCCCGCCGATGTCCTCGATGTCGAACTCGACCTGAAACGGCAGCTCGACGTCGGGCTGGAGGAAGACCCCCAGCACCGACCCGTCCTGCTGCGGCGACGCCATCGTCTGGACATCGAGGGCGAGGTCCTCGCCCCCGCGGCGCACCGTGACCGTCACCGTGGTCCCCGGCGCGGTCTCGGCCAGCACGTCCGCGAGATCCGAGTAGGCCTCGACGTGGACGCGGTCTCCGCCCTCGGGCCGCACGGCGGTGACGACGTCGCCGCCCTCGATGACCCCGCGCGAGGGGGAGTTCTCCGCGACGCCCGTGACCGTCAGGGTCATCGGCACGTCGTGACCGAGCTCCTCGAGTGCCGCGACGGTGGCGTTCGTCTGGGAGGAGGTCATCTGCTGGGTGGACTGCTCATCCAGCTCGTCCTCGGTGGCGTCCTCCGGGAAGACGGCCTCGACCGGGAGGACCAGCCGGTTCGGATCCAGCCAGCCGGCGACGACGTCGAACGCGGCGACCGGGTGCCCGGGGCCACCGGCGACCGAGACGGTCGTCAGGCGTAGCTCACCGTCGGAGGGGTAGGTCCGCTCGCCGTCGACCTCGATGAGCGGCTCGCCCTCGTGCTCACCGAGCGTGTCGACCGTGGGTCCGGGACTCTGCACGGCATACGGCACCGGCACGAGCATGACCAGCAGCAACGCCAGGGCGAGCACGCCGCCGGCAAGGACCAGGGTCAGGCTGCGAGGCGTCGCCCGCTCGGGCCGGTCCCACTCCTCGGCAGGCCGCTGCGGCCCGGCGAAGGCCGGTTCGCCGGGAGGCGAGTCGGGCCGCAGCTGCGCCGAGGCGTCCCCCCTGCCCATCCGTGGCGAACCGCCGGAACCGGCAGCCGCGGGTCCGGGCGGCGCGTACCCGCGCTCGGGTTCCTGCTCGTGCACCGGGCCATCATGCCCCACCGGCAGCAGGTGACGTGCGAGGGCCCGGCTGCGCCCAGAGCGAACCGCGCACCGTTCACGCCCCCGGTGCGCGCTGGTCCGGCGCCGACCGGTTTACCGTGGAGTCCCACCACCTTCAGGAGTCGCCATGAGTCAGGAACCGGCCCGGAACGAGGGCGAGGAGCCCGACGGCTGGGAGGAGCTCCTCCGGTCGATGATGGGCGGACCCGCGGCCGAGGAGGCGATCCGCGCGATGCGCGCCTCAGGGATCGACCCGGCGGCGATGTCGCAGGCGGCCGGCCTGCCGAACGACCGCAACCAGCTGATGCTCATGATCAGCCAGATGCAGCAACTGCTCGCCTCCGGCGGCGGCGCCCCGGTGAACTGGCAGGTGGCCCACGATCTCGCGCGCCAGTCCGCCCACGCGGGTGGCGATCCGACCGTGACCGCCGCGGAGGCGGACCGAATCCGCCAGGCGCTGTCCGTGGCCGACCTGTGGCTCGACGCCGTGACCGATCTCGGCCCGGCCGGCGGGCATCAGGAGGCGTGGAGCCGCGCGGAGTGGGTGGAACGGACGCTGCCGACGTGGAAGCACCTGTCGGAACCGGTCGCGACGTCGGTCTCCGAAGCTCTGGCGGACGTCATGCGCAGCCAGGCAGAGCACCTGCCGCCTGAGCTGCGCACCATGATGTCCGGTACCGGCCCGATGGAGGGCATGCTCAAGCAGCTCGGCAGTGCCGTCTTCGGCATGCAGGTCGGCCAGGCGGTCGGGACGCTGGCCCGTGAGGCCTTCGGGCCGTCCGACACCGGACTTCCGTTGGTCGAGGACCGGACGGCCGCCCTGGTGCCGGCGAACGTCGCCGAGTTCGCCGACGGACTGGACGCCGACGAGGAGGAGGTCCGGCTGTTCCTCGCCGTCCGCGAGGTGGCCCACGCCCGGCTCTTCGCGCACGTCCCGTGGCTGCGGGCACACCTGCTCGGCACCGTCGAGGCCTACGCCCGGGAGATCACCATCGACCTGGAGGCGATGGAGGAGGCCGTCCGCGGGATCGACCCCACGAGTCCGGACGAACTGCGTGAGGCCCTCTCCGGCGGAGTCTTCGCCCTCGAGCGCTCCCCCGCCCAGGATGCCGCTCTGCTCCGTCTCGAGACGGCGTTGGCGCTCGTGGAGGGGTGGGTGCAGGAGGTGTCCGGCAAGGCCGTCGCGGCGCACCTGCCACAGGCGGGCGCGCTGCAGGAGATGCTGAGCCGGCGGCGTGCCACCGGTGGACCGGCGGAGCAGACCTTCGCCTCGCTGGTCGGGCTGGAACTGCGTCCCCGCCGCCTGCGCGAGGCGGCGGCACTGTGGGCTGCGCTCGATCGGGAACGCGGTCAGACGGAACGTGACGATCTGTGGTCGCACCCCGACCTCATGCCGACCGCCGAGGAGCTCGACGACCCGAGCGGCTTCGTCGCCGGCCGGGCTCAGGCCCGGGCCGCCGAGGAGGATGTCGACGCGGCGCTATCCGCCATGCTCGACGGCACGCTCGGTGGTGGTCAGGAGGCGGACACGGACACCACGCCATCGGAGGAGGACGGTGGCGACCGGCAGTCCGACGCCGACGACGACGCCGACCCCGGCCGGCCCCAGGACCGCGGCTGACCCGTCCGACCGCGCCCCTGCCGTGGCTTCCCTGGTTCCCTGCGCGCCGGGCGGCCCGGCACCGAGGTGACCGGTTGTCCACAGGCGGCCGGTCGCTCGCTGCGCCGCCGGGTGCTCGCGTGCCACGCTCCGCAGGATGGACGCACGGACCATTCGGCTGCGAGCGGGACTGTCGGTGCTCTGGCGCCGGGAGGGTGAGAGTCAGATCGGCGTGGACCCGCGTTGCGCCGTCGTTCTGGAGAACCTCACGCGCGGGGAGCAGCGGGTGCTGGACCTGCTCGACGGCCCGGACTTCGCTCCCACCGAGGCAGACCTGACCCGCCTCGGGCACACCGTCGGCGTCGCGCCGGGCCGTGTCCGTGAGCTGCTGGGCCTGCTCGACCGCTCCGGTGTCCTCGACCACGGCTCTCGCCGTACCGGTAGCGCGCTCGGTCCCGAGGAGGCCTACTGGTCCCGGGTGCTACCCGGCGGCGACGGCGCCGGCCTCCTCGCCGGGCGAGACCACGCCGTCGTCCGGGTCTGCGGACTGGACCACGTCGGCCTGCGGATCGCCACCCACCTCTCGGAGGCGGGCGTGGGCACCCTGCTGCTCGACGACGAGCATCCGGTGCGCCGCTCGGACGTCGGCCCATACGAACCGATCGACGTCGGCCGGCCGCGGGCGGAGCGCGCCCGTGCCCTGCTGCGGGCGAGCTACCCGCGACTGCGCACGCAGGCGGAGCCGGGCCGCGGCCCCGACCTCGTGGTCGCCGTCTTCGCCGCGGTGGCCGACCCGGTCCGGCTGGTGCCCGTGCTGCGCGAGGACCTCGAGCACCTGCCCGTGGTGATCGGTGACGTGGATATCGCGGTCGGCCCGCTGGTCCGGCCGGGACGCGGGCCGTGCACGCGGTGCTTGGACCTGCACCGAACAGAGGCGGACCCGGCCTGGCCGGCAGTGGCCACTCAGATGCGGTGCGCTGCTCCGGCCGCGGCGGCACGCCAACTCGGGCAGATCGGTGCAGTGGTCGCGGCACACCAGGCCCTCGCCGCGATCGACGGACGCGAGGTCGCCGTGGAGGCCGCCACCCTCGAGGTCGGGCCGCTGAGTCCGCTGCCGGTGCTACGGCAGTGGACGATTCACCCGGAGTGCGGATGCGGCGGACCAGATCCGGTGCGCGCCGCCGGTGCGGACGCGGCGGCCAGTCGATCGCGGACCGACCCACACGGCTCCGCGTCCGAGCAGCCGGCGAGCCGGCCGACGGCGCCCGTGTGAGTGCGTGGCACCGGCCGGCCGGAGAACCTCCGGCCGGCCGGTGCTCTCAGGCCGCGTCATGCTTCCGCGGGCGTCCGCGGCCCCGCTTGCGCGGAACGACGACGCCGTCGACGAAGACCTCGCCACCCCAGACTCCCCACGGCTCGCCCCTTTCGAGGGCGCCGGTCAGGCAGGCCTCGCGCACAGGGCACTCGCGGCACAGCGCCTTGGCCAACTCGACATCGGCGCTGCGCTCCGCGAACCACAGGTCGCTGTCCTCGGCGGTCTGGCACGGGATCCCCGCACCGACAGAGGACGGCGTGGACAGGACTCCCCGACCGGCCTCGCCGTCGCGGGTGAGCGCCGGCGGGGTCGCGGGCCAGGAGACTGATGATCCCTGGCTGATCTGGTCGAGTAGAGCCGTGAGCTGCACTGCTGCTCCTAGGTCGTTTCTCTCATCTGTCCTCGTTGTGGGACCAAGGACGTCTGAGAAAGACGACGGCCGCGGTCCCTGTGGGATCGCGGCCGGAGCTGACGGCTCGTCGAGAGTCAGGTCCTGCGGGCGATCCCTTGCTCGCCGATGCGCACGCGCACAGCGGCGCCATCCGTGGCGAGGGCGCACTTGTCCCCGGGGACGGCAAAAACGGGCGCGAGCAGCAGATCGGCGTACGCGATCGGGTTCCTCATCACTTCTCGCACCTCCCATCCGGGGTCAGGGACCCTTTGATGCTGGCTAGGCAGGGTCCGAACGGCTCAGACGAGTCATGACTCTAGACCCGCCCGTCTCCTCGCGGCAACGGTTTTTTCGAGCGAGTTCTTCCGGGCCTGTGCACGCCGCCCGAGCGGGGGCTCATGGCCGCGGGATCAGCGCCGCAACCAGGCGTCGACGTCGACCTCCTCGCCGCGGACGACGGCGAGAACCTGGCCGCCGTAGGCCTCGAGCTTGGTAGCTCCGATGCCGCGCAGGACCGCCAGCTGACGCAGATCCTTCGGCTTCGCGGTCGCGATCGCCTGCAGGGTCGTGTCGTGCAGCACCGTGTACGCGGGCTTGCTCACGGCTTGGGCGACCGCGCCGCGCCAGGCACGCAGCCGTTCGTAGAGCTCGACGTCCGCCGGGTTCTCCTCGGCGAAGGACTCCTGGCGCATCCGGGCCGCCGCCCGGCGCGACATCCGCCGCCCGCCCACGGGGGGCGGACCGTCGGGCCAGATGCCGTCGAGGAAGCGGGAGCGCTTGCGCGAGGCACGGCCGCCGACGGCGCGGGCACGGGCGTAGGAGACCTGGAGATGCTCTCGCGCCCGCGTGATGCCGACGTAGAGCAGGCGCCGTTCCTCGGCGACGGCGGCCTCGCCCTCGGCGAGAGAGATGGGCAGCAGCCCCTCGCAGACCCCCACCAGGAAGACCGCGTCCCACTCCAGGCCCTTGGCCGCGTGCAGGCTGGCGAGCGTGACGCCGGCGACCGTGGGCGCGTGCTGAGCCGCGGCACGCTCGTCGAGTTCGGCGACGAGCTCGGCCATGGTCGCCTGGCGGGTGGCGTACAGGTCGTCCGCGAGTCCGACGAGCGAGTTGAGCGATTCCCACCGTTCCCGTTGCGCACCGCGAGCGGCGGGCGGCGTGGTGGACCACCCCACCGACGAGAGCACGTCTCGTACGGCCTCGGTGACCGGCTGTCCGGCGGAGGAGCGCACCGCCGCGCGCAGCATGGCGATCGCCTCCTTGACCTCGCGGCGCGCGAAGAAGCGCTCACCGCCCCGGACCAGGTAGCCGATGCCCGCGTCGGCGAGCGCCTGCTCGAACGCCTCGGCCTGCCCGTTGGTGCGGTACAGGACGGCGATCTCGTTCAGGGGTACGCCGTCGTCGGCCAACGCGCTGATGCGTTCGGCGACGCCCCGGGCCTCGGCGAGGTCGTCGTCGTAGGTCTCGAAGCGGACCGGCACGGAGGACGGACGTTGGGCGAGAAGTTCGACCGCGGCGGCGTCTCGGTGCCGGCCGGCGCGGGCGAGCACCTGGTTCGCGAGATCGACCACCTGCGGTGTCGAGCGGTAGTCGCGGACCAGGCGCACCACCGGGGCGCCCGGGAAGCGCTGCGTGAACTCGGTGAGGAACCGTGGCGTGGCCCCGGTGAAGGAGTAGATCGTCTGTGACGCGTCACCCACCACGCACAACTCCTGACGCTCCCCCAGCCAGAGGTCGAGGAGGCGCTGCTGCAGCGGCGAGACGTCCTGATACTCGTCGACGACGAAATGGCGGTACTGGCCCCGGACCTGGGCGGCGACCTCCTCGTGCTCGAGCAGGATGCCCACGAGCAGCAGCAGGACGTCCTCGAAGTCGATGACGCCGCGCTCGGACTTGACCTCCTCGTACACGCTCAGCAGCCGCGCCACGGTCGCATGATCATGGCCGCCGGGAGCCTCACGGGCGGCTCGGGCGGCGCGTGCGGCGTAGTCGTCCGGGGTGATGAGCGAGACCTTCGCCCACTCGACCTCGCTGGAGAGATCGCGGATGACCGTGCGGTCCGCGCCGAGTCCGAGACGGCCCGAGGCTTCCGCCACGAGCGAGGCCTTGTGCTCCGCGATCCGCGGCAGTGACCCGCCGACGACGGAGGGCCAGAAGTACGAGAGCTGACGCAGCGCGGCGGCGTGGAATGTGCGCGCCTGGACCCCGCCGACACCGAGGTCGCGCAGCCGCGAGCGCATCTCCCCGGCCGCCCGGGCGGTGAAGGTCACGGCCAGCACGGTCTGCGGGTTGTACGTGCCCGACAGCACGCCGTTGGCGATCCGGTAGGTGATGGCTCGGGTCTTGCCGGTGCCCGCGCCGGCGAGGACGCACAGCGGACCGGTGAGGTGCTCGGCGACCGCACGCTGGTCCTCGTCGAGGGCGTCCAGGAGCTCGTCGGTGCTCGTCAGCTCGTCCGTGCTCATCACACCCGATTGTCGCAGGCGCCGGTGACGCGACGTCGCCGGCCGGTGGACAGCGAGAGGGGAACGGCCGCCGCTCGGTCAGCGCAGCAGACCGAGGTAGAGCGCGCGCAGGACGGCCTGCGTCCGGTCCCGCGCACCGAGCTTGAGCAGCACGGTGGAGACGTGGTTCTTCACCGTTCCCTCGGCGAGATGTAGAGCGTCGGCGATCTCCCGGTTGGCGTATCCGCCCGCCATGAGGCGCAGCACGTCGGTCTCGCGGCCGGTGAGTGCCTCGACCGGCATCGCGGGATCGCTCGGACCGCCCCGGACTCCGCCGTCGGCAGCGGCACGCAGCAGGCGTTGGGTCAGCGACGGCTGGAGGAAGGTTCCGCCTCCGGCCACCGTGCGGATCGCGCCGACGAGCCGCTCCAGGGTCACGTCCTTGAGCAGGTAGCCGCTCGCGCCGGCGCGCATGGCGCCGAGGACGAGGTCGGCGTCGTCGAAGGTGGTCAGCACGAGCACGGGCACCTCGTCCCCGCCCGCGCGCAACTCCTGCAGCATCGCGAGGCCGTCCATCCCCGGCATGCGCAGGTCGAGGAGGACGACGTCGGGACGGTGCTCGCCGAGGACCTCCAGAGCACTGCGGCCGTCCTCGGCCTCGCCGACGACGGAGATATCCTCGCTGAGGTCCAGCAGGCTCCGGATCCCGTGCCGGACGAGGGTCTGGTCGTCGACGATCACGACCCGCATGGGTGGAGACGGTGCTGCCGGCACTGCATTCACGACGCAGGCACCTCCAGCCGGGTCGCGAACCCACCGCGTGTTGAGGAGCTGCGCAGGAACCGCGCGGTTCCGCCGAGCTGTTCGGCGCGTTCGCGGATGCCGCGCAGTCCGTTGCCCAGGGCGACGTCGGTCGCGCCCCAGCCGTCATCGGCCGCGGACAGCACGAGGTTCCCGTTCTCGCGGGTCAGCTCGATCCAGAGGTTCTCCGCCTCCCGGGCGTGCCGGATGGTGTTGGCGGCGATCTCCTGGACCGCCCGCACGAGCGCCGTCGTCCGGGCCTCGTCGGCCACGACGTCCTCCCCCACGGACAGGTGCACCGCCGGAGCGGGCACCGCGGCGACCACCCGCTCCAGAGTCTGGCGCAGGTCACCACTGTCGTCCCGCAGGTCCGAGACGACGTCGCGCACGTTGTCCAGGAGGTCGGTCGCGATGTTGCGCGCCCGGATCACGTGCTCCTGGGCGGGTGGCTCCGCGCGGTGGGCGGCGACCTCGAGTTCCAGGGCCAGCGCCGTGAGCTGATGTCCGGCGACGTCGTGCAGGTCCCGGGCGATACGCAGCCGCTCCGCGCTGCGGGTGGAGTCCGCGAGCAGTGCGCTGGTGGCGGAGAGCTGCACGTGCGCCTCCGCCAGGTCCTGGCTGACCGCCTGCTGGCGCTGCCAGCTGATGACGCTGGCGACGCTGACGATCTGGATGAACAGGTAGAACAGCGCCGTCAGCGCAGGCTCCAACCAGCCGCCGGCCGAACTGGTGGCGAACCCGGCGATGATCGTGTTGACGGCCACGAGGACGGCTGTGGCCCACCGAGGTAGCACCTGGCAGCTCAGCGCCGCACCGAAGACGAGGATCACGTTCGCGAACCCCACCCCCTGCCCGATGAGCAGGATGACGGCCACGCCGAGCACGGCCTGGACCACGAAACTCCCGACGGCCAGGAGCCGGCGCGGATGGTCGCTGAGGAACTCGGCCAGGGTGAACGCCACGAGGAACCCGACCAGCAACATCCACCACAGCCACGCCGGCCCTCGCGTGACCTGCTCGCCCTGGGCCTGCAGGACGGCCACCGGGACTCCGGTGATGAGGCCGAGCGTCACCGGCAGAGCCACGGCGAGGGCGAGCAGATCCGTACGGCGCACGAGCGTCAGCGTAGAGCGCTGCTCCCTGGGCCGACCCGTGCCGGAAGTCATGGTCGGAAGTGGTGACGGCCGGCACGCGACCGGCCGACCGCGGATTCCTAGCGTGGCAGGAGCCGCCCGACCGGGCGGGCGACGCGACGACTCGAGGAGGGGACGATGCCTGCTGCGGTGGACGTGAGCGGCATTCGCAAACGCTACAAGCGCACGGTGGCGCTGGACGGGGTGAGCCTGACCGTCGAGGAGGGTGAGACCGTCGGGATCCTGGGGCGCAACGGGGCCGGGAAGACGACCCTCGCCGAGTCGATCGCCGGCCTGCGCCGGCCGGACGAGGGGACCGTACGAGTCCTCGGACTGGATCCCGTCACGGACCGGGCACGGCTCCGGATGGTCCTCGGGGTGCAGCTGCAGCAGGCCATCCTCCACCTGGACCTCACGGTGATCGAGAACCTGCGGTTGCACCGTTCCTTCTACCCGTCCGGGCACGATCCCGAGGAGCTGCTCCGGCGCCTCGGCCTGGCCGGTTCACGGGACGCCCGGTTCGGCAACCTTTCCGGTGGCCAGCAGCAACGGCTCTCCCTGGCCGTGGCCCTCATCGGCCGGCCACGGGTGGTCATTCTCGACGAGCTCACGACCGGCCTCGACCCCGAGGGCCGGCGGAGCATCTGGCGGCTGGTCGAGTCCTTGCGGGAGGAGGGCGTGACGGTGCTGCTCGTCAGTCACGCCATGGACGAGGTCTCCCGCCTGTGCGACCGGGTCGTCGTCCTCGATGCGGGACGCACCCGGGCGGAGGGGACACCGCAGAGCCTGGTCCGGGACACGGGCGCCGAGGACCTGGAGGAGGCGTTCCTGGGCCTGATCGGTGCCGGGCCGGACGAGATCGAGAGCGTGATCGAGAGTGTGGAGGGGACGTCATGACTACCGGGTCCAGCACCTACGGCTTCGAGATCCCGACGGCGAGCAGGCCCGGCGCGGCGGCGTGGGGGCAGATGATCCTCGCCGAGGCGCGCTCGGTCATCCGGGACACCGCGGGCCTCGTGGTCCCCATCGGTCTGCCGGCCGTGCTGCTGCTGAGCCAGGCGTTCGGCACGTCTCAGGAGTCCGTGGCCGAGGCCGGCGACCGGTCGGTCCTGGAGGTCTTCATCCTGCCCATCACGCTCGTGATGGTCGTGGCGATGGTCGGGGTGGTGAACATGCCGTCGTTCCTCGCCACCTACCGCAAGCTGGGCCTGCTCAAACGACTCGCCGCGACGCCGGCCCACCCGGCCATGGTCCTCGTCGCGCAGGTCACGGTCTCTGTCGTGCAGACCGTCGTCGGGCTCGGACTGGCGCTCGGGATCGTCGGGGTCGGATTCGGCCTGGTCGGCCCGGAGGACGCGCCGGCCACACTCGGGACGCTGATGCTGGTGGCCGCCGCGATGTACGCCACCGGGATGCTCATCGGCGCGCTCGCGCCGACCACCAACGCCTCCATCGCCCTCGGCCTGCTGGCGTTCCTGGTCATGGGCGCGGCGGGCGGGATGTTCGGGGGGACGCAGAACCTGCCCGAGTCGATGGCCCGCTTCGGTGAGTGGCTACCGTTCGGGGCCGGCCTCCGGCTCCTCGAGGCGGCGTGGCTCGGAGGCGAGATCGAGGCCCGTCATGTGATCGCCCTGTCCGCGGCGGTGGTGCTCGGTGTCGCGTCCGCGGTGCGGTTCTTCCGCTGGTCGCGGTGATCCCTCCGCCCTCGGGAAGAACGCGGCGGCACCAGTCGTTGTCACGGGGAGAACAACCCGCGAGATTGGAGTGTCGTCCGTGACCACGCAGGCCCCTGCCCCCGGCAGCATCACGATGTACTCGACGAGCTGGTGCGGTTACTGCCGCCGGCTCAAGTCGCAGCTCGAGCGGGAGGGCATCGACTATGCCGAGGTGAACATCGAGGAGGACCCGCAGTCGGCGTCGTTCGTCGAGTCCGTCAACGGCGGCAACCAGACCGTGCCGACCGTGGTCTTCCCCGACGGCAGCGCGACGACGAATCCGTCGCTCAAGGAGGTCAAGGAGCGCCTCGGCGCCTGACCCGGCCCGAGTCGTCACTCCGGTGCCGACTCGTCACTCCGGTGCCGACTCGTCACTCCGGTGCCGAGTGGTCGATCGTGCACCGGCACGCCAGGCGGGGCTCGCGCCGGCGTCAGGCTCGCGCCTGCAGCGGGCCGCCGTACCAGTCCTCGATGAGCGACCGTGCGATCGAGGACCGCATCGGCAGCAGGACGTCGCCCTGCTCGACGTCGCGGGCGAGCTCGGGCCGGGTGAAGAACCGGGCGGCCGTGATCTCCACGCCGTCGACCGTGGCCTCCTCGGCCTGATCGGACAGGACCGCCCGGAAGCCGAGCATCAGCGAGGCCGGGAACGGCCAGGGCTGGGACGCGACGAACTCGACGTCCGCGACGTCGAGACCGACCTCCTCCTTGACCTCGCGCGCCACGGCGACCTCGATCGCCTCCCCGGGCTCGACGTATCCGGCCAGTGTGGAGAACCGCCGCTCGGGCCAGTGGGCCGCGTGACCGAGGAGAAGCCGGTCGTGGACGTCGGTGACCGCCATGATGACGGCGGGATCGGTGCGCGGGTAGTGCAGTGACTCGTCGGCCGTGCAGCGGCGCACCCAGCCGGCGTCGATGACCTCGGTGGGCTCTCCGCAGCGTGGGCAACGCGGGTGCCGCGCGTGCCAGGCGGCGACGGCGACGGCGGTGGTCGCCAGGCCGGCGTCGCGGTCGGTCAGGGTGTCGCCGATATCGCGCAGGTGGCGCAGCCGCAGTCCCGCCGCGAGATCGACCAGCCGAGCGTCCTCGACGACCGGGACGCCGTCCAGGTCTCGTTCCTCCCCCAACCGGTCGGGCAGGGTCAACGCGAGATAGGCGTGCTCGTCGTCGCGGCCGAGGTAGACGGCCGCGCCGGCCGTCCAGGCGTCCGACGGCAGCTCGTCCGGCCGGCGCAGGTCGAGTCCGCCCTCCGTGGTGGCGAGCAGGTCCCGCTGGAGCAGCGCCACACGGGTGGACGGGTCACCCGCCAGCCGGTCGAGCAGGCCTGGATCGGTGCGTGCGACGGCGTCGGGATCGACAGTGGTCCGGGCGAGAGGGAGCGCATCGTGCACGGGCACACCGTATGCCCGCCGATCGCCGTCGCGCGCATCCCGGTCACCGATGACACCGTGGCTGGGCCCGGACCTGCGGAAAATGAGCGGACCGGGTGTGCCCGGCCGACGTACTGTGGGTGCCGGAGCGCCGGGAAGTCTGGTCGGCGGGCGAGACGGCATGCGGCCGGAAGCCCCGAGAAGGACCGGGAGCGCCCATGCGGATCGCGCTCGTCACCGCCGGCTCACGCGGTGACGTCGAACCCTTCGCCGCACTCGCCCGCCGTGCGATCGACGCCGGTCACGACGTCGCTCTCGCCGTGCCGCAGGATCCCGGCGTCGATCTGTCCGGGCTGCCGGTGCGCCACCTCAGGATCTCGTTCCACGATCTGGTCGGCGATGCCGGCGTGTCTCCGGTCGCGGCTCTGCGCACGTTCCGGTCGACGATCCGCCCGGCGATGGCGCGGATGCTCGAGGACGCGTTGCGCACGATTCTGCAGCTGCGGCCGGACGTCGTCGTCCATCATCCGAAGGTACTCACGGCTCCGGTGGCGGCGACGCATCTGGGTGTCCCGTCCGTCGTCGTCTCGGCGGTACCGGCCCTGTCCGCGACCCGCGCCTTCCCGGCGCCCGGCGTCGTCGCCCGAGACCTGGGCGGCCCCCTGAACCGCCTGACCTATTCCGCCCTGCGCGGGTCGAGTGCGATGTTCGCCGGCGACGTGCGCCGCGCGGCCCGCCGGGCCGGGGTGAGCGGACCGGCCGACCCGCCGCACGCGTCGCTCGCCCCGGTGAGCCCCGAACTCCTCTCGCGGCCTGCGGACTGGCCCGCTTCGGCGCGCCTGACCGGGTCCTGGCCGCCCGCGACCGGCGGAGCTGCCCTGCCCGCGGGGGTGCAGGCGTTCATGGATCGCGGACCTTTCCTGTACGCCGGATTCGGGTCGATGACCGGCGGTGATCCGCTCGAACGCGCCCGGACCGTGATCGTCTCGGCTCGCGTCGTGGGCCTGCGCATCCTGCTGGCAACGGGGTGGGGCGGGTTGGCGCTGCCCCGGGACCTGGCCGGCGACGGCGACGTGCTCGCCGTCCCGGAGGTGGACCACGACGTCGTCCTTCCCCGGGCCGAGGTGGCCGTCCACCACGGCGGCGCCGGGACGGTGCACGCCGCGCTGCGGGCGGGGACACCCTCCGTCGTCGTTCCGTTCGCCGCTGACCAGGCGTTCTGGGGCGCCGCGGTGGCGGCGCGTGGCCTGGGACCGGCCCCGGTGCCGTCGACGAAGCTTTCCCGCGGACGGCTCCAGCCGGCCCTGGAACGGGCCCTGACCCAGCGCGCCCACGTGGCCCAGGTAGGCGCACGGGTGCGCGCGGAGGACGGGATCGCCGTCACGCTCGAGGTCCTGGCGGACGCGGTCGGCACCGCGTACGTGGCATAGCCGCTCATCGGACAGGCGCACGGGGACGTGGTGCCCCTCACTACGGTGAGCACGTCAGCGCCATCGAGAGAGAGCATCCATGAGCAAGCAGGCGATCATCGTCCGAGGCGGCTGGGAGGGACACCAGCCCGTCGAGACCACCGACCTCTTCCGCCCGTTCCTCGCCGAGCACGGCTACGAACTCGACGTCTTCGACTCCCCCGCGGTCTACGCCGACGCGGACCGCATGGCCGCGACCGACCTGATCGTGCAGTGCGTGACGATGTCGACGATCGAGAAGGAGGAGGTCGCGGGTCTGCGCTCGGCGATCGAGGCGGGCACCGGTTTCGCCGGCTGGCACGGCGGCATCGCCGACTCCTACCGGTCCAGTGACGCCTACCTGCAGCTCATGGGTGCGCAGTTCGCCCACCACCCCGGCCGGCACCCGAGTGAGCGCACCGGCGAGCAGTCCGACAACTACATCCCGCACCGCATCGACATCGCGCCCGAGAAGGCCGACCACCCCATCGTCCGTGGTCTCGAGTCCTTCGAGCTCGACACGGAGCAGTACTGGGTCCTCACTGACGGGCTGCTCGACGTGCTCGCCACCACCACGTTGCCGAAGCGGGAGTTCGACGCCTGGTCCGGCGAGCACACCTGTCCGGCCGTGTGGACCCGGCGGTGGGGTCAGGGGCGCATCTTCGTCGCGACACCCGGTCACCACGTCGACGTGCTCGAACACCCGTCGGTGCGCACGATCGTCGAACGGGGGATGCTGTGGGCCAGCCGCTGACCGTCGGCCTCATCGGCGCGGGCCACATCAGCGCCCAGTACCTCGCCACTCTCGCCCGCCTCGACGACCTCCGGCTCGTCGCGGTGGCCGATCTCGACGTCGAACGTGCCCGCACGGCGGCGGAACAGGCCGGCGCGGTCGGCACGACGGTCGAGGGCCTGCTCGAGCGCGACGACGTCGCCGCGGTGCTCAACCTCACCGTGCCGGCGGCGCACGCCGAGACCTCGCTGGCCGCGATCGAGGCCGGCAAGGGCGTGTACGTCGAGAAGCCGTTGGCGGCGACGACGACGGATGCGCGGCGGATGGTGGACGCGGCCGCCGCCGCGGGCGTGGTGCTCGGCGGGGCTCCGGACACGGTCCTCGGTACCGGCATCCAGACGGCCCGGGCCGCGGTGGACTCCGGCATGGTGGGCACCCCGGTTTCCGCCACCGCGACGATGGTCACGCCGGGCCACGAGCGGTGGCACCCGGCACCCGACTTCTACTACCAGCCGGGCGGCGGGCCACTGCTCGACATGGGGCCGTACTACGTGACCTCCCTCGTGACCCTCCTGGGGCCGGTGGTGCGGGTGATCGGCGCAGCCAGTGCGCTGCGCGGAGAGCGAGTCATCGGCTCGGGACCGCGTGCCGGCGAAAGCATCACGGTCTCCACGCCGAGTCACGTCACCGGTGCGCTGGTGCACGCCTCCGGCGCGATCTCGACCCTGGTGATGAGCTTCGACGGCACCGCCACCCGAGCAGCGAACATCGAGGTGCACGGTACGGAGGGGTCGCTGACCGTCCCGGACCCCAACAGGTTCACCGGACCGGTCTCGCTGGCCACGCCCCAGGACTCCTGGCGCGACCTACCCGTCTCAGCCGGCTACCGCGGCGCGGCCCGCGGCTACGGCCTGGCGGACCTGCACTGGTCGGGAGCGTTCGCGGGCGAGCCCACCGCAGGCCGGGCCCAGGGAGCCCTCGCCTTCCACGTCCTCGAGGTGATGGAAGGTGTCCTGGAGGCCGCCCGGGAGGGCCACTCGGTGACGATGACCAGCACCGTGGCCCGGCCGGACGCCGTCCCGCTCGACGACCGGTAACGCACGAGAATGCAAGGGGGTGGCGGCACGGGCCGCACCGGTTCAGGCCGGTAGCGCAGCCCCCCGGTGGGCCTCGGCGATGGTCGCCTGGCCGAGCACCCGCGTGCCGCGGTAGACCACGAGCGACTGGCCGGGCGCGATCCCGCGCAACGGCGTCGCCAGCCGAGCCTCGACGGTCTCGGCGCCGCCCTCGCGGCGGCGCCGGACGCTCGCCGCGACCGGATCGCCGTGGGCGCGGATCTGCACCTCCACGTCGATCC
Source organism: Georgenia deserti (assembly GCF_042680605.1). Taxonomy (NCBI): domain Bacteria; kingdom Bacillati; phylum Actinomycetota; class Actinomycetes; order Allobogoriellales; family Allobogoriellaceae; genus Georgenia; species Georgenia deserti. The sequence goes on along the minus strand of NZ_JBHUEE010000001.1, from coordinate 716,225 downwards.
ACTCCTCGGCCGTCACGTCGTCGGCGAGCCAGATCGCCTGGTCGGCGGTGAGTTCGTCGACACTGAGCAACTGGCTCGGTCCGACGACGACCTGTCCCTGCTCGGGACGGACCTCGAGGACGTAGCGCGGAGTGCCGTCGGGCGCGGGCCGCGTGAGCCCGAGCCCCTTGCGCTGGCCGACCGTGAAGGCGTAGGCGCCGTCGTGCTCGCCCAGGACGGCGCCGTCGGTGTCGACGATCTCGCCCGGCCGGGAACCGAGCCGGTCACGCAGGAAACCTCGCGTGTCCCCGTCGGCGACGAAACAGATGTCGTACGAGTCCGGCTTGGCGGACACGCTCAGGCCCCGCTCGGCGGCCTCGGCGCGAACAGCGTCCTTGGAGGGGGCGTCCCCGAGTGGGAAGAGGGAGCGTCCGAGACGCTCCGGACCCATCACGGCGAGGACGTAGGACTGGTCCTTGGCGGTGTCCGCGGCGCGATGGAGCTCACGGCGGTGCTGGCCGTCGGTGCCGGGCACGTCGACGATGCGGGCGTAGTGCCCGGTGCAGACCGCGTCGAAGCCGAGCGCGAGGCCGCGGTCGAGAAGGGCGGAGAACTTGATGTGCTCGTTGCACCGCACGCACGGGTTCGGGGTCCGCCCGGCCTCGTACTCGCTGAGGAAGTCGGCGACCACCGTGTCTTCGAACTCCTCGGACAGGTCCCACACGTAGTACGGGATGCCCAGGACGTCGGCGGCTCGGCGTGCGTCCGAGGCGTCCTCGATGGAGCAGCAGCCCCGAGAGCCGTTGCGGTGCTGGGCGCGGGAGCGCGACAGCGCCATGTGGACACCGACGACGTCGTGTCCGGCCTCGACGGCCCGGGCCGCGGCGACGGCCGAGTCGACACCTCCGGAGAGAGCGGCAAGCACGCGCATCAGGCGACTCCTTCCGTCGTGCGCGGCCGATGGGTGGCGTAGGCCTTGCGAGCACCGTCCACCACAGCGGGCAGGGCGGCCACGAGCGCGTCCACGTCCGCGGCGGTGGTGGTCCGGCCGAGGGAGAACCGCAGTGCGGAGCGGGCCGATTCCTCGTCGTAGCCCATCGCGAGGAGCACGTGCGAGGGCTGCTGGACGCCGGCCTGGCAGGCGGACCCGGACGAGGCAGCGATGCCGGCCATGTCCAAGCCGAGCAGGAGGGCGTCCGCGTCCGCCTCGGCGACCGTCACGTGCGCCAGCCCGGGCAGCCGGTGAGCGCCGGCCGGACCGGTGACACGAGCGTCGGGAACCGCCGCGGTCACGCCGGCGAGCAGCCGGTCGCGCAACTGTGCGAGCCGCACTGCCTCCGCCTCCTGTTCGGCCACGGCGAGCTCGACGGCGAGTGCGAGGGCGCGGGCACCGGCGAGATTGAGGGTGCCCGAGCGGACGCCGCGTTCCTGGCGGCCGCCGTGCTCGACGGCCGCGAGCGGATAGTCCCGGCGGGCGACGAGCGCCCCGGTACCGACGGGCGCGCCGAGCTTGTGACCGGTGAGCGTCAGGGCGCCGACGCCGGAGCGGGCAAAATGAACCGGCACCTTCCCGACGGCCTGGACGGCGTCGGTGTGGACGGGGACGCCTGCGGCGTCGGCCCGGGTGACGACGTCGTGGATCGGCTGGAGGGCCCCGGTCTCGTTGTTGGCCCACATGACCGAGACGACGGCGACGTCGCCGCGGGCGAGCGTCTCGTCGAGGTGGTTCAGGTCGAGCCGGCCGTCACCGGTGACGCGGAGCAGGCGGACAGCTGCGCCCTCGTGCTCACCGAGCCATTCGGCGGCCTCGAGGACGGCGTGATGCTCGACGGCGGAGACGGCGACGGCAGACAGCGCAGGGTCCGTGCCGTGGCGGGCCCAGTAGGCGCCCTTGACGGCGAGGTTGTCTGCCTCCGTGCCGCCGGAGGTGAACAGCACCTCGGCCGGTTCGGCGCCGACCGCGGCCGCGAGCTGCTCACGCGCCTCTTCGAGCCGGCGTCGCGCGTCGCGCCCCGCGGTGTGCAGCGAGGACGGGTTCCCCAGCCGGGTGAGCTCCGCAGCGTAGACCTCGGCCACCTCCGGACGCACCGGGGACGTGGCGGCGTGGTCGAGGTACGTGGTCACCGACCCAGTGTAGGGAGCCGGGTCCGCGCGCGCGTGCCGCGCACAGCCGAGGGATCGCTCCGGTTACTGCTCGGAGCGCAGGCGGCGCAGTTCCTCGACGGCCTGCGGGATGACGTCGTTCAGGTCGCCGACGATGCCGAGGTCGGCCATCTCGAAGATCGGCGCCTCGGGATCGTTGTTGATCGCCACGATGGTCTGCGCGGACTGCATCCCGGCGGTGTGGTGGATCGCACCCGAGATGCCGGCACCGATGTACAGCCGCGGCGAGATCGTCACCCCGGTCTGACCGATCTGGCTCGCGTGGTCGATCCACCCCTCGTCGGTGGCCACACGGGTCGCGCCGACGGTGGCCTCCAGCTCATCCGCCAGGGCGTTGATCAGCGTGAAGTCGCCCTCCGTGCCGCGACCGCCGGCGACGACGGTCCGAGCCTCGGCGAGCGGAGCCCGTCCGCGCGGATGCGGCGTCCGACTCAGCACGGCGACCTGACGCGCGGTCTGCGAGAAGTCCACCGGCACGTCGAGGACCTGCGGCGTCGTCGGCTCGTCGACCTCCTCGGCCTCGATCACGGTCGGCTTGAGTGCCAGCACAGGGGTGCCGCGGACCACGCGGCACGTGGTGTCCCAGGAGCCCTGCAGCACGGTCTTGGACGCGAGCAGCCCGTCCTCGTCCACCGTGATGCCGGTGGCGTCGACGATCGCACCGGAGTCGAACGCGACCGCCAGGCGCGCGGCGAGCTCCTTGCCGGCGAAGGAGGAGACCATCAGCACCGCCTCAGGGTGCGCGGCCGCCGACGCCGCCAGGACGGCTTCGGCCGCCACGGCGGAAACCGTGGACGAGAGGTCGCCGAGCTGCGGGGCGTACACGGCCGCGACGCCGTAGCGCCCGAGCGCCGTCACGTCGGGTGCGTCCAGCGAGATGGCGACCACGTCGGCGGAGGTGAGGGCGCGCGCCTGGGTGAGCACCTCGGCGGACGGGGTGGTCAGTGCGCCGTCGAGATGGTCAACGACGACGGCGACAGGTCCGGTCAGTCGTGTCATGAGTCCGTCACACCAGCTTGTTCTCGACGAGGTAGGCGGCCAGGCGGCGCCCGCCGTCGCCGGTGTCGTTGAGGATGCGCCCGGCCTCACGGAGCGGCCGCGGCTCGGCGGTGACGACGGCGGTTCCGGTCAGCTCGCCCAGATCCGTGCCGCCGTCGAGATCGTCCAACAACCACGTCTCGACCGGCTTCTTCCGTGCCGACATCAACGACATCGCGCCCGGGATCCGCGGCTCGTTGAGCTGATCGGTCACCGAGACCAGCGCCGGCAGGCGCGCCGTCTGCTCCTCCTCCGCCTCGCCGATGCTGCGGGTGATCGTCAGCGCGTCGCCTTCCAGATGTCCGATCCGGGAGGCCAGCGTCAGCGCCGGGCGGTCGAGGAGCGCGGCGAGGGCCGCCGGAAGCATGGAGGTCAGCCCGTCCATGGTGGCCATGCCGGTGACCACGAGGTCGATCGGCCCGGAGCGTTCGATGGTCCGGATCGCGGCAGCGAGCACCTTGGCCGTGCCGACGACGTCGGCCCCGGCCACCCGTTCGTCGCAGACGTGCACCCCCGAGTCGACCCCCATCTGCAGGGCGCGGCGCACGGCGTCGACGGCGTCGCCCGGGCCCACGGTGAGGGCGATGACCTCGGCCTGCTCCACCTCCGCGAGCGCGACGGCGGCCTCGACAGCGTTCTCGTCGAGCTCGTTGATCGCATCGTCGAGGCCGCGGACCAGGTGCCCGTCGGAGTCCAGCGAGCGCTCGGACTGCAGGTCCGGGACGTACTTGACGCACACGACGATCCGCATGGCACCAGAGTGCCACCCAGGCGGTCGCGGGGCGGAATCGTGGCGACGCCGTTCCGAGGGATGGACGCGGTCCGACCGGCCGTCGCGCGGGGCCGACGTGAGCACCGGCACACGCGGGATGAGCGAGGCGTGCGGGCGCGTGGAGTTCAATGGTGGGCTATGACTGTTCCCGGCACCTCCCGTCCCGCGGCTGCCCCGGCGCCGGCGGCGGACCCGCGACGCCTGGGTGTGCATCTGACCGGTGACGGCGCCGACGTCGCCGTCCACGCCGCGCACGCGAACCGGGTGGAGCTGTGCCTGCTGGGCGAGGCACGTGAGGACGGCACCCGGCCGGAGGAGCGGGTGTCCCTGCTCGGCCCGGTCGACGGGATCTGGCATGGGCACGTCCCCGGGATCGAGGCCGGCCAGCGCTACGGCTTCCGGGTCCACGGGCCGTGGGACCCGGACGCCGGCCTGCGGCACAATCCGGCCAAGCTGCTGCTGGATCCGTACGCGCGCGCGGTCGACGGCGAGATCCGCCTCGACCCGGCGATCTACGGGCACGTGGCCGACGACCGCCTGGCCCCGGTCCGCGCCGAGCCGGACGGACGGGACTCGGCCCCCTATGTCGCCCCCGGTGTCGTCGTCGAGGAGTGCGCGGCAGAACCCGGTCCGGGCATCGGGTGGGAGGACACCGTCCTGTACGAGGCGCACGTCCGCGGGCTGACCATGCAGCTGCCCGGCGTACCGCAGCACCTGCGCGGCACCTACGCCGGTGTGGCCCACCCGGCCACCATCGCGCACCTCAAACAGCTGGGCGTGACCACGATCGAGCTCCTGCCGATCCACGCGAAGTTCCCCGAACCGTTCCTCACCGCCAAGGGTCTGACGAACTACTGGGGCTACAACACGCTCGCGTTCTTCGCCCCCGAGCCCTCCTATGCCACACGTTCCTCGCGCGCGGCAGGACCGGAAGCGGTGCTGGACGAGGTCCGCGGCATGGTCTCGCTGCTGCACGAGGCGGGCCTGGAGATCGTGCTCGACGTCGTCTACAACCACACCTGCGAGGGCGGGGCGGACGGCCCGACGCTCAGCCTGCGCGGGTTGGACAACGCCGGCTACTACCTGCACGACGACGGCGCCCCGGGCCGGCTGGTGGACGTCACCGGCTGCGGCAACTCCCTGGACTTCCGCCGGACCCGCGTGGTCCAGCTCGCGCTGGACTCACTGCGGTACTGGGCGGGCGAGGTCGGCGTCGACGGTTTCCGGTTCGACCTCGCCGTCACCCTCGGACGGGACGGCGCCCGCTTCAGCCCTCGCCACCCGTTCCTCGTGGCATTGGCGACCGATCCGCTGTTGCGCACGAAGAAACTCATCACCGAACCGTGGGACCTCGGGCCGGACGGATGGCGCACCGGCCAGTTCCCGGCGCCGACGGCGGACTGGAACGACCGCTTCCGTAACGCCACGCGCGGCTTCTGGCTCTCCGACCCGCGGGAGGCCTCGCGGGGACATGTCACCGGCCATCTGCGCGAACTCGCGACGCGGCTGTCCGGCAGTGCGGACCTGTTCGGGCATGGTGAGGTGCCGGGTGGCCGCGGACCGCTGGGCTCGGTCAACTTCGTCACCGCGCACGACGGCTTCACCCTGGCGGACCTGGTCACCTACGACCACAAACGCAACGCCGCCAACCTCGAGGGCAACCGCGACGGAACCGACGACAACCGGTCCTGGCACCACGGCGTGGAAGGGCCGGTGGCGCCGGACTCGCCCGCCGCCGAGATCGTCCCGGTCCGGGAACGGTCCATGCGCAACCTGCTCGGGACGTTGCTGATCTCGGCGGGCGTGCCGATGCTCACCGCGGGCGACGAGATCGGCCGCAGCCAGGGCGGGAACAACAACGCCTACTGCCAGGACAACGAGATCTCCTGGATCGCGTGGGAGACCACCGGCTGGCGCGGGGATCTGCTCGCGACCGCGACCTCCCTCCTGCGGCTGCGGCGCGAGCACCCGGTGCTGCGGCCCGACCGATTCGCCACCGGCGCGCGTCTCGACGGCGACGACGTCCCGGACCTGTCCTGGTACGACGAGACCGGCGCACCGATGACGCCGGAGGCATGGCACGAACCGCAGCGCCGGGTCCTGGTGATGCACCGATCCGGGGCGCCGTGGGGGGACGCCGACGCGCTCGTCGTCCTCAACGGCTCGCTCGACGAACGCCGCGTGCAGCTGCCGCCCGGCCGCGGCGGCGACTACGAGCTCGTCTGGGACTCGGCCTGGGACCATCCTGACGAGCGCGAACCCACCGACGAGTCGGGCAATGGCCACCACGTCCCGCCGGGCGGTGCCGTGGAGATGGAGTCGCTGAGCATGCGGGTCTACCTCGTGCCGCGGCTAGAGTGAGGACCCTGATGACCGACCAGCACACCGACACCCCGGCCGGCCACGCCGCCGCGGAGACCACCGACCTGGCCACCACGACCTCGGACGCCTCGCTCGAGCGGACCCGGCTGCGCAGCGCGCAGATCGAGGAGGAGCTCGCCGGCGATCCCGGGAGGTTCCGGATCCTCACGGGTGACCGCCCGACGGGCAACCTGCACATCGGCCACTACTTCGGCTCCCTGCGCAACCGGGTGCGGCTCCAGCAGGCCGGCGTCGAGACCTTCGTCCTCATCGCCGACTACCAGGTCATCACCGACCGCGACGGCGTCGGACCCATCCGCGAGCGCGTGCTGTCCCTCCTCGCGGACTACCTGGCGATCGGCATCGACCCCGAGGCGGGGACGATCTTCACGCACTCGGCCGTGCCGGCGCTGAACCAGCTCATGCTGCCGTTCCTGTCGCTGGTCACCGACGCCGAGCTCCGCCGCAACCCGACGGTCAAGTCCGAGCTGGACGCCACCGGGGACCGCCCGATGTCCGGGCTGCTGCTCACCTACCCCGTCCACCAGGCGGCGGACATCCTCTTCTGCAAGGCGAACCTGGTGCCGGTGGGCAAGGACCAGCTCCCCCACCTGGAGCAGGCCCGCGTCATCGCGCGCCGGTTCGACGAACGCTACGGCCGTGCCGGCGACGGCGAGCAGCCGGTCTTCCCGCGGCCGGAGGCACTGCTGTCCGAGGCCGCCAGCCTGCTGGGCACGGACGGGCAGAAGATGAGCAAGTCACGCGGGAACACGATCGAGCTCGGGATGGACGCCGACACGACGGCGCAGCGGCTGAAGAAGGCGGTCACCGACCCCGACCGGCACATCACCTACGACCCGGTCGGGCGCCCGGAGGTGTCCAACCTCGTGCTGCTCGCCGCGCTGGCGAGCGGTCGCAGGCCGGAGGACGTCGCCGCCGAGATCGGCGACGGTGGCGGCGGGACGCTGAAGAAGGTCGCCACGGAGGCGATCAACGAGATGCTGGCGCCGGTCCGGGCACGTCGCGCCGAGCTCGCGGCCGACCCGGGTTACCTGCTCCAGGTGCTGCGCCGCGGGAACGAGCGTGCGAGCGCTATCGCAGACGCCACGCTGACCGAGGTCCGCGAGGCCATGCAGATGGTGTACTGACCGGCGCGAACGCTCACCTCAGGGGTGCAACACAGCTCCCTTGGTGACCTTGTCGACGGGGTTGCGCTCGCCGACCACCGCCAGCCCGACGAGGTCGAGCTCGGCGCCCGTCTTGGCCGCGACGACGGCGCGGTTGTCGGCGTCGTTACCGGTGGCGAACATGCCGGCGTCGTAGACGCTCATCGCGAGACCACGCTCGATCGCCCGGCCCCGGGAGGCGGCGAGTTGGTCGGCGCTCGCCGTCAGCACGGACACCGGGTGCCCCAGGAGCGGGAGGTAGTGTGCGCCGTCGGCGTCGCCGTACGGGGCGCCCATGAGATCCGGCCGGGCAGCCGCGATGCCGCTGATCAGGAAGGCGGCGACGTTCAACTCCTGCCACGGCAGCAGGTCCTCGCGCAGCAGCACGGCGATCTTGGGGCGCTTCAGCGGAAGCGCCTGTCCGGTCGGTGCGGCGGTGGTCTCGCTCGCGGCCGTCTCGGGAACGGACGTCTCGGGCACGGTGGTCTCGGTCGTATCGGTCACGTCTCGATCGTGCCCCGCGCGCTCCGGCGCGTTCTTGTACGTTCCTGATGTGGGTGGAGCGACGGATCAGGTCCGCGCCTGGAACCCGGCGGTGCCCGGCGTCGCCGAGGTGTTGCACGCCCACTGGGACGACCACGCCTATCCCCCGCACACGCATGAGACGTGGACCCTGCTGGTCGTCGACGACGGGCTCATCGGGTACGGCCTGGACCGGCACGAGCACGCCGCCGTCCGCTCCGGCGTCACGGTCCTGCCGCCGCACGTGGTGCACGATGGCCGGTCGGTGACGGCCGAGGGCTTCACCAAGCGGGTGGTCTACGTCGACGAGTCGGTGCTCGAGGAGTCGCTGATCGGGGGTGCCGTCGACGCTCCGCTCATCTCCGACGGCGCGCTGCGGCGGCAGATCTCGCTGTTGGACCGGGCGCTGACCTCGGGCGAGACCCTGGAGGCCGAGTCGCGACTGGCGCTGGTCGGCGACCGCGTCGCGTGGCATCTGCGGGGACGGCCCGAGCACCGGACGGAGCGGGCGCCGCACGCCCCGGCGCAGGTCGCCCGGCGCGCGCGGGAGATCATCGACGCTGACCCGGTCGACGCGCCCGGCGTCGGTGAGATCGCCGCGCGGCTCCAGGTGAGCGCACCCTACCTGATCCGCTCGTTCACCCGCGAGTTCGCCCTCCCTCCGCACCGTTATCTTCTCGGCCGCCGCCTGGAGCTGGCCCGGCGGCAGCTGCTGGCCGGCCGCCCAGTCGCCGAGGTCGCCGTGGCAACCGGGTTCCACGACCAGGCGCACCTGACGCGTCATTTCCGGCGCATGCTGCGCACCACGCCCGGCCGGTACCAGCGCACCAGCAGACCGTGACAGTGAGACTCAGGACGGTGACGCGAGCGAACCGTTCAAGGGACGGCTGACCGCTCAGCTCGCCGTCGTCGCCAGCCCGAGCTCGGCCGGCTCGGCCATGAGCGGATGGGCTGGGACCACCCGCACGGTGTAGCCGAGGGGGCCGGTGCCCTCGAGGACCCGGCTGCCCGTGAACGCGTGCCGGCCGCTCTCGTAGGACGCGGCCAGCGTCAGCGGGATGACGCGCAGGTCGGTCAGCGTGTCCTCCTCGTCGACTCGTCCGGCCACGACCTGCACCTCGACGTCGTCGGGAGTGAGCTCGCCGAGCGCCACGTAGGCGGTGATGCTCACCTCGTCCCCGACGTTGACCACCTCGCCGATGCCGTCGGAGTCGACGTGGTCGACGTGGACGTGGGGCCACGCGGCCCGGACCCGGGCCTTCCAGTCCGCGAGCTCGCGCGCCGCCGGGTACCCGGCGCCGTCGAGGCTGCGGGCGGCCGCGGCCACCGGGGTGTACAGCTCCGTGACGTACTCGCGCACCATCCGGGTCGCCTGCACCTTCGGGCCGAGCGTGGCGAGCGTGTGGCGGACCATCTCCATCCACCGGCGCGGCACCCCGGCCGCGTCGCGTTCGTAGAAGCGCGGCACGACCGTGTCCTCGAGCAGTTCGTACAACGCGGACGCCTCGAGCCGGTCCCGCTCGGCCTGGTCGCCGACGCCGTCGGCGGTGGGGATGGCCCAGCCGTTCTGGCCGTCGTACCACTCGTCCCACCAGCCGTCGAGGATCGAGAGGTTGAGGGCGCCGTTGAGGGCGCACTTCATCCCGGAGGTGCCGGAGGCCTCGAGCGGGCGCAACGGGTTGTTCAGCCAGACGTCGCAACCGGGCATGAGCCGCTGCGCCATGCGATGTCGTAGTTCGGCAGGAACACGATGCGCTCGCGCACGCCGGCATCGTCGGCGAACTGGACCAGCCGCTGGATGAGGCCGACACCCTGCTCGTCATCAGGGTGGGACTTGCCCGCCACGACGATCTGGATGGGCCGGTCCGGGTCGGTGAGCAGCCTGGTGAGGCGCTCCGGATCGGAGAGCATCAGCGTCAGCCGCTTGTAGGTGGGCACGCGGCGGGCGAACCCGATGGTCAGCACGCTCGGGTCGAGGACGTCGTCCGTCCACCCGAGCTCGGCCGGCGTGGCGCCACGTTCGGTCCAGGACTTGCGCACGCGGCGGCGCGCCTCGATCACCAGACGTTCGCGCAACCGTCCGCGCAGGGACCAGAGCTCCTCGTCCGAGATCCCGCCCTGCTCGGGGGTGAGCCGGAACCCCTCACCCGAGGCGATCTGTTCCGAGGTCAGACGCTCGCGGACGAGTGCCGCGAACTCGGGGTCGGTCCAGGTGTCGCCGTGGACGCCGTTGGTGATGGAGGTGATGGGAACCTCGGTCATGTCGAACCCGGGCCAGAGGTGGTGGAACATCCCGCGGGAGACCTTGCCGTGCAGCCGGGCGACACCGTTGGCCCGTCGCGCCGCCCGCAGACCCATGACGGCCATGTTGAACACGGCCGGGTTGCCGCCCTCGTAGTTCTCCGCGCCGAGGGCGAGGACCTTCTCGAGAGGGACGCCGTCGATCTGCGCGCTGCCACCGAAGTGCTCGGCGATGAGGTCCGTGCCGTACCGGCTGATTCCGGCCGGGACCGGGGTGTGCGTGGTGAAGACGGTGCCGGCCTTGACCGCCTCCAACGCGGCCTCGAACGGCAGGCCCTCACCCTGGACCAGCTCGCGGATGCGCTCGACGCTGAGGAACCCGGCGTGGCCCTCGTTGCAGTGATACACCTCGGGAGCCGGGGCGCCGGTGATGCGGCAGTACGCGCGCACCGCCTTGACGCCACCCATCCCGAGCAGCAGCTCCTGCCGCAGGCGGTGGTCGGCGCTGCCGCCGTAGAGCCGGTCGGTGACGCGGCGGGCGGCGTCGTCGTTCTCGGCCACGGTGGAGTCCAGCAGCAGCAACGGCACCCGGCCGACCTGGGCGATCCAGATCTGTGCCTGCAGGGTCCGGCCCGGCAGCGGCAGACTGATTCGGGCGGGGGTACCGTCCGGCTCAAGCAGCAGCGTCAGCGGCAGGTTGTCGGGGTCGAGGACGGGGTAGGTCTCGTGCTGCCAGCCGTCGCGGGTCAGGGACTGCTTGAAGTACCCGGAGCTGTACAGCAGGCCGACGCCGACGATCGGCACACCGAGATCGGAGGCCGACTTGAGATGATCGCCCGCGAGGATGCCCAGGCCGCCGGAGTACTGCGGCAGCACGGCGGTCACGCCGTACTCGGCGGAGAAATAGGCGACAGCGGACGGCTTGTCAGCGTCGTCGAGCTGCTGGAACCACCGTGGCTCGGTCAGGTATGTCCGCAGGTCGGCGTCGAGGCGCCGGACCTCGCCGACGACCGCCTCGTCCGTGGCCAGATCCTGGAGACGGCGAGGGCTCAGTGCGCCGAGCATCGCCACCGGGTCGCCGTGCACCCGGCGCCACAGTTCCGGATCGAGCGAGGCGAACAGCTCTCGGGTGGGCGCGTGCCACGACCAGCGCAGGTTGAGCGCCAGCGTGTCGAGCGGGGCCAGTGAGTCGGGAAGGACGTTACGCACGGTGAAGCGTCGGATGGCTCGCACGCGGAGAGTCTACGAGCGTGCGGGCCGGGCGGCGGCACGGCGACGAGTCGGCGTCCGGGCCGGACGAGCGGGGCCGCGCACACCTGCGCACGTGCCGCAGACCTGGTTAGGTTCGTGGTGTGACCACGTCAGAGCTGTCCGGCCACCGGCGCGACCCCGACTCCGCTGCCCGGGTCACCCGGCCCGCCACCGCCGAGATGCCGCCCGCCCCGCGGCCGGCGCCGTTCGCACCGATCGGCCGGATCCCCGTCGTCGAGATCTCGCCCGTGCTCGAGGACGGACGCTGGCCCGCGAAAGGCACCGTCGGTGAGGCGTTCCCGGTGCGTGCCACCGTCTTCCGCGAGGGCCACGACGCCGTCGCCGCCACCGCGGTGCTGGTCGACCCCGCCGGTCGGGACCACTCCACCGCCGCGATGATCGACATCGCCCCGGGCCTGGACCGCTACGAGGCGTGGCTGGTGCCGGACGCCCCCGGCGACTGGGGCTTCCGCGTCGAGGGCTGGTCCGACCCGTACGCGACGTGGTCTCGCGATGCCACCGTCAAGGTCGAGGCCGGCGTGGACGTCGAGCTCATGATGACCGAGGGGGCGCTCGTGCTGGAGCGCGCCGCCGAGAGCCCGATGCCCTCCCGGGCCGCCGAGGTCCTCGCCGACGCCGTCCACGCCCTGCGTGACCGCTCCCGGCCGGCTGCGGCGCGCCTGGCCGTGGCCACCGACCTCTCGGTGCGCGAGATACTGGCCGAGCATCCCCTGCGCGAGATGGTCTCGCGCTCGGCGACCTACCCCGTCCGGGTGGACCGTGAGCGTGCCCTCGTCGGCGCGTGGTACGAGATTTTCCCGCGCTCCGAGGGAGCGCACCGGGACCCCGAGACGGGTACCTGGACCTCCGGGACCCTGCGGACCGCGACCGAACGGCTGCCGATGATCGCGGACATGGGCTTCGACGTCGTCTATCTCACCCCGATCCACCCGATCGGGCTGACGAACCGCAAGGGCCGCAACAACACGCTCGAGGCCGGCCCGGAGGACCCGGGCTCGCCGTACGGGATCGGCTCGCCCGACGGTGGACACGACGCCGTCCACCCGGACCTCGGTACCATCGAGGACTTCGACGTCTTCGTCGCCCGGGCCCGCGAGGTCGGCCTCGAGGTCGCACTCGATGTCGCCCTGCAGGCCTCTCCGGACCACCCGTGGGTCACCGAGCACCCGGAGTGGTTCACCACCCGCGCGGACGGGTCGATCGCCTACGCGGAGAACCCGCCGAAGAAGTACCAGGACATCTATCCGCTGAACTTCGACAACGACCCCGAGGGCATCTACCGCGCCGTCCGGGACGTGCTCGAGTTCTGGGTGGAGCACGGCGTGAGCGCGTTCCGGGTCGACAACCCGCACACCAAGCCGCTGAGCTTCTGGCATCGGCTGCTCGGCGAGTTTCGCGAGCGCCACCCGGACGTGCTGTTCCTCTCCGAGGCGTTCACCCGACCGGCCATGATGCGCACCCTCGGCGCCATCGGGTTCCACCAGTCGTACACGTACTTCACGTGGCGCACGACCAAGGAGGAGGTCGGGGACTATCTCCTCGAGCTCGCCACGCAGACAGACGCCCGGCTGCGGCCGAGCTTCTGGCCGACGACGCATGACATCCTCACGCCGTACATGCAGCAGGGCGGCCGTGCCGCGTACGCCATCCGGGCCGTGCTCGCCGCCACGGGATCACCGACCTGGGGCATCTACTCCGGCTACGAGCTGGTCGAGAACGTCGCACGGCCCGGGGCCGAGGAGCAGATCGACAACGAGAAGTACGAGTACAAGGAGCGGGACTGGGCCCGTGCCGCGCAGATCGGCATCGCGGACCTACTGCGCCGTCTCAACCACATCCGCCGCGCCCACCCGGCGCTGCAACGGCTGCGCAACGTCCATGTCCATCCGACGACCGACGAGGCCACGCTGTGCTTCTCCAAACGTCTTCCGGCCGAGCACTCGCCCACGGGTGAGGCGGACACCGTCATCGTCGTGATCAACCTCGATCCGTACACCACGCGCGACGGCCACGTGCACCTCGACCTGGCGGCCCTCGGCCTTTCGGCCCCGGACGGCGACGTGCCGGTCATGGAGGTGCGGGACGAGCTCGGCGGGGAGACGTACTACTGGGGCGCCAGCCCCTACGTCCGGCTCGACCCGCACGGCGTGTGCGCGCACGTGCTCGCGGTACGGCCGCTGTGACCGGGGCCCGGCAGTGAGAACCCAACCTCCCTCCGGACCGCCGCCGCAGCCTCCGCCTGGGACCCTGCCGCCCCGGGTGGAGCCGGTGCAGCACCTGCAGACGGACAAGCCCGGCCTGCCGGACCAGCCGGACTGGTACCGCACGGCCGTCTTCTACGAGGTCCTGCTGCGGGCCTTCCACGACTCGAACGGCTCGGGGGTCGGCGACCTGCGCGGTCTGATCGACCGGCTCGACTACCTGCAGTGGCTCGGCGTGGACTGCTTGTGGCTGCCGCCGTTCTACCCCTCACCGCTGCGCGACGGCGGCTACGACGTCTCGGACTTCACCGCAGTGGACGAGAAGTACGGCACGCTCGAGGACTTCGTCGAGTTCGTCGACGCTGCGCACGCCCGCGGCATCCGCGTCATCACCGATCTGGTGATGAACCACACCTCGGACCAGCACCCGTGGTTCCAGTCCTCCCGGTACAACCCGGACGGGCCGTACGGGGACTTCTACGTCTGGTCCGACACGACCGAGCGCTACCAGGACGCCCGCATCATCTTCGTCGACACCGAGACCTCGAACTGGGCGTTCGACCCGGTCCGGCGGCAGTACTACTGGCACCGGTTCTTCAGCCACCAGCCGGACCTGAACTTCGACAACCCGGCCGTGAAGGAGGCGATGTTCGACGTCGTCCGCTTCTGGTGCCGGACCGGTGTCGACGGCTTCCGGCTCGACGCCGTGCCCTACCTGTTCGAGGAAGAGGGCACGAACTGCGAGAACCTCCCGGCCACGCACGCCTTCCTCGCGGACCTGCGCGCCATGCTGGACGCCGAGTTCCCCGGCACGATCATGCTCGCCGAGGCCAACCAGTGGCCCGAGGACGTAGTGGCTTACTACGGCACACCGGAGCGACCCGAGTGCCACATGTGCTTCCACTTCCCCGTCATGCCGCGGCTGTTCTCCAGCCTGCGTGAGCAGCGGGCGAGCGCCGTCCGCGACATCCTGGCGGACACGCCGGCGATCCCGCCCGGCGCCCAGTGGGGCACGTTCCTCCGCAACCACGACGAGCTGACCCTGGAGATGGTCTCCACCGAGGAACGCGCCGCCATGTACGGCTGGTACGCCGAGGACCCGCGGATGCGCGCCAACGTCGGTATCCGCCGGCGTCTGGCCCCGCTGCTCGGCAACTCCCGCGCGGAGATCGAGCTGGCCCACGCCCTCGTGCTGTCCCTGCCGGGGTCGCCGACGCTCTATTACGGCGACGAGATCGGCATGGGTGACAACATCTGGCTGCCGGACCGCGACGCCGTGCGCACCCCGATGCAGTGGACGCCGGACCGCAACGCCGGCTTCTCCACCGCCGACCCGGGCAAGCTGTACCTGCCGGTGATCCAGTCGCTGGTCAACCACTACGCCGCCGTGAACGTCGAGGCCCAGCTGGCCCAGCCGACTTCCCTGCTGCACTGGGTGCGCGGCATCCTGGAGGTCCGTAGGCGCCACCGGGTCTTCGGCGACGGCGACTTCGTCCCGATCGAGGTGGACAACGACGCGGTGCTCGCGTTCACCCGGTCGAATGCCGAGGAAACCGTGCTGTGCGTGATGAACCTTGCCAACACCCCGCGTGCGGCGGTGCTCGACCTGCCCGGCCAGGAGGGCATGTGCCTGACCGACGTGTTCGGCGGCGCGCGGTTCCCGCGCGTCGGGCGTGACGGTCGGGTCGCGATCACGCTCGGCTCGCGGGACTTCTTCTGGCTGGTGGTCTCCCCGTCCGATGCCGCGGAGGACGCCCCGCTGGCGGGGATGCCGGCGCACGTGCCTCCGGAGGATGGGGGCGAGCCGGACCCGGCTGAGGCGGCCGGCCCGGCCGGCTCCCCGCCCGAGCCCGCCGTGCGGCGGCCGACCTACGCCGTCCCACCGGCCGCCTCGTCACCGCGCGCGCCGGTGCTCCCGGCGTCGGCGCCGACGCCCGAGGATGACGACGCTCGGGACGAGGGGGCCTGAGATGGGCATGCTCGAGCCACCGGTCACCGAACTGTTGCGGCCGTGGCTGGCCCGCCAGCGGTGGTACACGAGCAAGGGCCGGGACCCGGACCTGCGGGCCGTCACCACGCTGCGCGCGGCCGCGCCGGCGAGCGGAGTGGGCCTGGAGATCGCGCTGGTGCGCGACGTGGCCGCAGTGCCGCCGGTGCTGTACCAGGTTCCGCTGACCTCGCGCGGGGAGCCGCTGGCCGGCGCCGAGAACGCCCTGGTGGGCCGAGTGGAGGACAGCGAGCTCGGTGAGCGCTGGATCTACGACGGCTGCCAGGATCCCGACGGCGCGACGGCCCTGCTGCGGGCCGTCACCGACGAGCTGGAGCTCACCGGCGAACCCCCTGCCCGTCTCGGGCGGGCGCACGGGCATCGCACCGGCCTGCTTCCGGCGCTGCGGGTGACCGGGGCGCGCGTGCTCGGCGGCGAGCAGTCGAACACCTCCGTCGTCATCGGCAGCGTCGACCCCGACGACGGCAGAGAGCATCCCCTCATTCTCAAGGTCTTCCGGGTGCTCCACGCGGGGGCGAACCCTGACGTCGAGGTTCAGCAGGCACTCGCCTTGGCGGGATCCTCCCGGGTGCCCGGCGCCGTCGGCGACCTCCTCGGTCAGTGGCCGGACGACGCCGGGACCCAGGTGACCGGACACCTGGCCCTCGTCCAGGAGTTCCTCCCGGCGGCACCGGACGCATGGCGGGTGACGCTCGCCGGCATCGAGGCCGGCACGGATCCCGCGGCCGGTGCGCGCTCACTCGGAGTGGCGACCGCGGAGGTGCACGCCACCCTCGCCTCCGTCCTGCCCACGACCGAGCCGGATGTCGCGGCACGGGCACGGATCCACCGGTCGTGGAGCGATCGCCGAGCGGCGGCGCTCTCGCGCTTCCCGGCGCTCGCCGATCGGGCCGAGCAGATCGAGGCGGTCTTCGAGGCCGCCCGCACCGCGCCGTGGCCACGGCTGCAGCGCATCCACGGCGATTACCACCTCGGTCAGGTGCTGGACGTGCCGGGACGCGGCTGGGTGCTGCTGGACTTCGAGGGCGAACCGCTTCGCCCGCTCGCCGAGCGGACGCTGCCCGACCTGCCGCTCCGCGACGTGGCCGGCATGCTGCGGTCCTACGACTACGCCGCCGGCTCGGTGGTCCTGGCCGGCGCGGTCGAACCTGCCGCGGCGGAGAACTGGCTCTCCCGTGCCCGCGAGGCCTTCCTCGACGGCTACGCCCATCTGACCCGGGCGGACCCGCGCGAGCAGCCCGAGCTCCTGCGCGCCCTGGAGCTCGACAAGGCGCTGTACGAGGTCAGCTACGAGGCCGGGAATCGCCCGGACTGGCTGCGCGTCCCGCTTGAGGGGATCGAGCGGATCCTGCGCTGAGCACCGATCCGCTCTCCAGTCGTCACCCCGGAAGTGGTGACACGCTGTCCTGGCGCGAGCAGCGCTGCCCTGTGCCACAGTGAGGCTCATGACGTCCGGCAACGCTGACCAGACGGTCCCGCCCGCACCCGAGGTTGACGAGCAGGCCCTGGCCGCCGTCGCCGAGGGCACAGCGCACGACCCGCACGCCGTACTCGGCCCCCACCTGCTGACCGTCCACGCCGGTTGGGCCGTGGTGCGCGTGCTGCGGCCGCTGGCCGACGAGGTCGTGGTCCTCACCGCCGACGGAGAGCACCCGGCCCGCCACCGCGCCGCCGGCGTGTTCGAGGCCGTGGTGCCGGCCGCTCGCTCCGGAGACGGCGCGGTGAGCGCGCCGGACTACCGGGTGCGCGCCCGCTGGGGGACGAGCGAGGTCACCGGCGACGACCCGTACCGCTTCCTGCCCACCGTCGGCGAGATGGACCAGTACCTCATCGGCGAGGGACGTCACGAGGAGCTGTGGGAGGTCCTCGGGGCTCACGTGCGGCACTACCCCAGCGCGCTCGGAGACGTCGACGGCGTCGCGTTCTCGGTCTGGGCACCGAACGCGACGGCGGTCCGCGTCATCGGCGACTTCAACGGCTGGGACGGGCGGTCGACGCCGATGCGGGTCCTCGGCTCGACCGGGGTGTGGGAGCTGTTCGTGCCCGGGGTCGGCGCCGGCGAACGCTACAAGTTCTCGATCCGCACCCGGTCCGGGGAGTGGATCGAGAAGGCGGATCCGATGGCCCGGCGCACCGAGATCCCCCCCGCGACGGCCTCCGTGGTCGACGCCTCGGACTACACCTGGGGCGACGACGAGTGGCTCGCCCACCGCAGCGCCACCGATCCGCACTCGGGCCCGATGAGCGTCTACGAGGTCCACCTCGGCAGTTGGCGGCCCGGACTGAACTACACCGAGCTGGCCGAGCAGCTCGTCGCCCACGTGCGCGGACACGGGTTCACCCACGTCGAGCTCATGCCGGTGGCCGAGCACCCGTTCGGCGGATCCTGGGGCTACCAGGTCACCTCCTACTACGCGCCGACGGCGCGGTTCGGCACCCCGGACGAGTTCCGCCACCTCGTGGACCGTCTCCACCAGGCCGGCATCGGCGTCCTGCTCGACTGGGTCCCGGCCCACTTCCCGCGGGACGCCTGGGCGCTGGCCCGCTTCGACGGGACCGCGTTGTACGAGGACCCGGACCCGCTGCGCGGTGAGCACCAGGACTGGGGCACCTACGTGTTCAACGTGGGCCGTCGGGAGGTGCGCAACTTTCTCGTCGCGAACGCGCTCTACTGGCTGCAGGAGTTCCACATCGACGGCCTGCGTGTCGACGCCGTCGCCTCGATGCTCTACCTGGACTACTCCCGTCAGCCGGGACAGTGGCGGCCGAACGCGCGCGGCGGCCGGGAGAACCTCGAGGCGATCAGCTTCCTCCAGGAGACCAACGCGACGGCGTACCGCAAGGTGCCGGGCATCGTCATGGTCGCCGAGGAGTCGACGGCGTTCCCAGGGGTGACCGCGCCGACCTCGGTCAGCGGTCTGGGCTTCGGCCTGAAGTGGAACATGGGCTGGATGAACGACACCCTCCGCTATCTGGCGGAGGAACCGATCAACCGGCGCTATCACCACGGCGAGCTCACCTTCTCGCTCGTGTACGCCTTCTCCGAGCAGTTCGTGCTACCGCTGAGCCACGACGAGGTGGTCCACGGGAAGGGCTCACTGCTGCGCAAGATGCCCGGCGATCGCTGGCAGCAGCTCGCCGGGGTGCGGGCGCTGCTGGCCTACCAGTGGTCGCACCCGGGCAAGCAGCTGCTCTTCATGGGCCAGGAGTTCGCGCAGGAGGCTGAGTGGAGCGAGTCCCGGGGCCTGGACTGGTGGCACCTGGACGACCCGGCGCACGCGGGCATCGCGCGGCTCGTCGCCCGGCTGAACGAGCTGTACCGCTCGCACCGGGCGTTGTGGTCCGACGATTTCACCCACGGCGGCTTCTCGTGGATCGAGGCCGGCGACGGCGACCACAACACGTTGTCCTACCTGCGCCGGGAGAAGGCTGCCCAGGCCGGGCCGCCGGGCGCCGCGGACCCCGCCACGACCGCCGGAACCGGCACCGAACCCGGCTCGGCCGCGGGTTCACCGCCGGCGGAACCGGGTGTCGTGGCGTGCGTGGTGAACTTCGCGGGCACGCCACACGAGAACTACCGCATCGGCCTGCCGCAGGCCGGCGGCTGGCGCGAGGTTCTCAACACCGACGCCGAGGAGTACGGCGGCTCCGGCGTCGGGAACATGGGCCGGGTGGAGGCCGAGGAGGCGCCGTGGCACGGCTACCCCGCCTCGGTCACGCTCCGAGTGCCGCCGATGGGTGCCGTGTGGCTGGTGCCCGAGGGCTGACCCTCGCCGGGCGCGCGCCGAGATTGCCGTTGTGGTCGTTGCGAGCGACCAGAACGATTATCTCGATGACCGACGTCGTCCCCTACTCCTCGGTGAGACGGGCCAACAGCTGCCGCAGCCGTGCCGCCTCGCTCGCGGTGAGCCGCGCGTGCAGAAGCTCGTCCTCGGCGGACCTGACCTGGGCTTTGACCTCGCCGTAGAGCCGCTCGCCCTCGGCGGTCAGCCGCACGCTGCGGCGACGCCGGTCACTCGCCTGCTCGCGCGCCACGAGGCCGCGCTCGCGAAGGTCGTCCAGGTGACGGCCCAGCCGCGTGGGGTCCCGTCCGGTCCGGCGCGAGAGGTCGGTCTGGGAGACGACGGCACCCGAGGCGAGCTCGGACATGATGGCGTACTCCCACATCGACAGGCCCGCCACGGCGAGGATCGGCTCCTCCGCGGCGGCTAGCCGCGGCAGCAGTCGCGCCAGCAGCGCACCCAGGTCGGCCTCACCGGCCCCCACCTCGCTCGTGGGCATCGACATCTCCTCCATACCCTCTACCGTCGTAGAACATTTTCATCTACCGTGGTAGATGATCTACCCGACCACGCCCGGACAACCCGAAAGCGAGCACCCAGACATGGACACCGACCTCGCCATCCTGCACGACACCACCGAAGAACTCGCGGCGTACCTGTCCGAGGTCACCCTGGCCGAGCTACGCCGTCTCGTCGAGCCGCACGGCCGCCCCCTCGGGGCGCTGACCCTGGACCTCATGCACGACCACGTCCGCACGGCCGCCACCGTGTCCGATGCCGGCATGCAGCCCTCAGAGCCCGGCGTGCCGGCGACGACAGCGGAACTCGAGGCGTCACTGAACCCGGACGGCACCGGCGTGGAGTCGGCCTACCGGCGAGTGGGGCGCCGGTTGGAGCATGCGTTCGCGGAGGGACAAGCGCGCACGGGACGGGAGCCCGGCTCGGCGCAGGCGCTCCACCTGGCGCGCCACCACGGCCACGCGGTCGCCGGCATCGTGCTCCACACGTGGGACGTCGCGCAGACGCTGCGCCTGCCGTACCAGCCGACGACGCCGGTGGCATGGGTGGTGCTGCGTGCCCTGACCTCCACCGACCGTGAGCACGGACCGGACGGCGCAAACGCCGACCCGGCGCCGGGACCCGGCTCAGCGGTCCTGGACGGCGAGGCGTTCCGCAGTGCGCTCCAGCTCACCGGTCGCGCGGCCTGAGGTCGTCGCGGCCGCCCACCGGAGCCGCCGATGAACGGCCAGCCGACCGGTCTGCGCGGGCCTGGTGAGGGCTGGTCCGTGCCGCGTCCCGGACCGGCGCGTCAGTAGAGCGCGCTGGCGAGCTCGCGGCGGGCCGGTCCGACGTCGGGGTGGGACGGGCCTGCGATCTCGAACAGCTCGACCAGTCGTGCCCGGGCCTGCTCCCGCTCGTCCCCACCGGTGGCGCGGACGACGGCGAGGAGCCGGCGGAACGCGTCACCGAACCGGTTCATGGTGGCCTCGACGTCGGCTGCCGCGAGCTGAGCGTCGACGTCGCCGGGGGCGGCGGACTCGGCCGCGGCGAGCACCCGTGCCTGGTCGCTGCTGTCCACCCGGCGCAGGAGCTGGACCTGCAGCAGGGCGGCGTGCGCCTCACTGTCACCCGGGTTCTCCTTGAGGGCACGGGTGTAGGCGTCCTCCGCAGCCGCGAGGTCGCCGCGCTCGATCGCGGCGACCGCCTCGGCGTGCAGCGGAGGCAGCGGCTGCTCCGGTGGCTCGGCCGTCTCCTCGTCGCCGTCCTCGGCCGGCTGGAGGGTGCCGGTGACGCCGGCCTGCTGCGCCAGCTTGAGCACCTCGTCCAGGACCTGCCGGAGCTGATCCTCGGGGTAGGTGCCCTGGAACAGCGGGGCCGGGCGGCCGCCGAGCAGGGCGACCACGGTGGGCACGGCCTGGACCTGGAAGGCCTGCGCGATCTGGGGGTTGGTGTCGGCGTCGACGTTGGCGAGCTGGAACTTGCCGGCGTACTCACGGGTCAGCTTCTCCAGCACGGCCGTCAGCTGCGCCGAGGCGTCCGAGCGCGAGGAGGTCAGGTTGACCAGCACCGGAACCTGGGTCGAGCGCTGGACGACGTCACCGAAGGTCGCCTCGGTCACGGAGACGACGAGTTCGTCGGAGCCGCCGGCGGACTGACCGGTCTGACCGGCTTGCCCCGGCTGGCCGCCGTTCTGCGGTCGCTGGGCGAGCGCCGAGAGGTCGACGGCGCCGTAGAGGTTCATTCCGGGCGTGGGCTGGCTCATCCTGCGCGTGTTCCCTTGTCGTCGTAGGTTGATGTGCCTGGGGAAACCTTACGCCGACCGGCAGGCGTGCGGGCCGGTGGCTATCCGTCGTCGCGGCTGGCGTCGACGAGGACCTCGGTCACACCGAGAGGGCGGACCGTGGAGTCCTCGGCGTCGGCCGAGGGCACCGAGAACGCGACGGTCCGCTCGAACGTCGCGGTGACGCTGCCGTCCACCTCCGGGTCGTCGAGGAGGACGTCGAACGGCCAGCCGACCGTCAGGCCGGCGTCCTCGACCGTCTTGGAGACGGTCAGCTCCCAGCGCATCTCGGTCAACACGATGGCGCCACCGTCCGCGGTCGCCAGGGCCAGCGGATCGGTGTCCGTGCCGGCAGCGTCCGTGCTCACCTCACCGAACTCACCGATGTCCTCCTCCAGCGCGCTGACCGTCTCCTGCCAGGCCTGGGCGTTCGGGTCGTCGGCGAACTGTTCGGCCCGGTCACTGTCCGGGTCGGCCAGCACCTGGGCGTACTGGTCCGCGACGTTCTCGGGCGCCACGGCCAGTCCGCCGGCGTCCGGAGCGACCACGGGTGAGCCTGCCTCGGTGCGCGCCATCTGCGGCACCTCGATGCCCGGGAAGAGGGTCACCCAGCCCCACAGTGCGTACGGAGTGCGGGGGCTCGTCTGCGTGAGGCCGAGCAGCAGCGGCAGGTTCTCGCCGTCGGGCACCTCGGTGACGACCATGGCCGGGCGCGGCCAGTCCTCGCTCGCGGCGACGGCGCTGACCTGCGGATCGGTGATCAGCGTACTCGGTCCGGTCTCACCGTCGGTCGCCTCGGCGACCGCATATTCCGCCTCGCGGGTCTCCTGGGCCGGGCCGATGACGCGGCGGCCGAGCTCGCCGGCATCGCCCGCCTCGTCGGCACGGGCGACCGATTGGCCGATCTCGTCGAGGATGCGACCCAGGCGTTGATCGTCGAGCGCGGCCGGTGGCGTCTCGGGTTCTGGTGCCGGTTGTGGCTGCGGGACCTCGTCGGCGCAGGCGGACAGCAGGCCCGACGTCAGGGCGAGGGAGAGGCCGGCGACGGCCTTGCGTGCCTTCATCGCTGCCCCTTTCCCTCGTCCGTGTCCCGGTCGACGGCGCCGCCGTCGGTGTCCTGCCCGCTGCCGGCCTCGCCGTCGCCCCGGCCCGCGGCGGCCGAGCCACCGAAGCCCCAGAGCGCGCGCCACCCGGACGCGCTGGTGGTCTCGTCGGGGACAGGAGCGACCTCGCTCTCCGGGAGCGAGCCGGTCGCGGCGGACTCGTCGGTGCGGACGGTGTCGTCGACCGGGCTGGTCGTGGCGGTGTCCTGCTCGCTCTCGGGCGCGCCGGCGTCGGCGGCTGCGGCCGGCTCGGGCTCACGCTGGGCGCGGTGCTCACTCGCAGTGGCGGAGGCGGGCACGATGCCGGCCCCCCGGGCCACGCCGGCGTCGTCGAGTTCGCGCGGCGCCGCTGTGGTCCGGTCCTGGCTGGTGGCGTCCTCCTCGGCCGCGCGGCGTCCGCGGCGCCGGCGGCCGGGACGGTTGCTGTGCCGACCGTGCTCACGCGGCTCGTCCACGGCGGTCAGCACGGCGGTCTCGTCGGAGCGAGCGGCGACGGCGGCCGCACGCTCGCGCTGACGGCGGCCGGTCATGGCCTGCAGCGCCAACAGCCCGAGGCCGATGAGGATCAGGACGGCGCCGGCGATGATGCCGGGGACCAGCCAGGGAGTTCGCGGTTCGACGGACCACGTCAGGGTGAGATTCGGGGCGGGCTCGGTGCCGTCGGTCGCGGCGAGCAGACTCCAGCGTCCGTCACCTGCGTCGGCGGCGGACCACTCGAGCTCTGCGTTGCCGGTGCCCGTCTCTTCGGTGACCCACAGGTCGGACCCGGACGGATCGGGTACGGACTGGTCGCCGTCGTCGGCGCCGTCCTGACCGGAATCGTTCTGACCAGAATCGTCCTGACCGGAATCGTCCTGGCCGGCATCCGAACCGGCCTCGCTGGTGACCTCCAGTTCCTCCCAGGACGCGAGGCCGGTGACCCGCTGGAACGGAGCGTCCGCCAGCCACGCCTCGACGTCCGCGGTGCGTCCGACGGCGAGGGTGACCGGCTCGCCGTCCGGCGCGGTGGCACGCACGGTCACGTCGGGGTCGACGGCGTCGAGCACGCCCGGATCGGTGATGACCACCGGCGTGTCGGGCCGGGAGGGCAGCGAGAGCGTCGCGGTGTCCGTCGGACGCCAGATGGTCGCGGAGGCAATCGCGGCCAGGACGGCAGCGAGCCCCAGGACGATCAGCGCGACGGAGATGATCCGTCGTGTCACGTGAGGGTGTCCTCCCGTCGGGATGCCCGGAGCGGCATCGTCAGCTCGTCACAATACGTACCGCGCGACGCCAACGGGACCCTCGGTGCCGCATCTCACTGCACCGTGGTGGCCCGCATCACAACATACCGGCATCCGCGCCGTTGCGCCGTCCTGGCGTCGTCGTCGGTCCTGACCCGATGCTACGTTTCCCGGCCCGGCCGGCGCCGACTACGGTTGAGAAGTCTGAACGAGCATCAGGAGTCCCGACATGAACCAGCCTGCAACGGACGACGACCGTCCGGCCTTCCCGGTCGTTCTCCGCGGGTACGACCGCGCCCAGGTGGACCAGCGTGTCCACACCCTCGAGTCGGCGCTGGCCGACGCGCGGAAGAAGGTCGGTGACCTCGACTCGCGTCTGCTCAAGGTCTCGGCCGAGCTGAGCGAGGCGCAGGCGCACCTGAAGGAGAACGAGCGACCCAGCTACGCCGGCCTCGGCTCGCGCGTGGAACGGCTCCTGCGTTCGGCCGAGGAACAGGCCTTCGACGTCGTCGAGCGCGCCAACGCCGACGCCGAGCGCATCGTGGCACAGGCTGAGGAGGCGGCGCGCACGCTCACCGAACGCGCGGAGCAGGAGTCGAGCACCCTGCTCTCCGACGCGCGCCGGGAGGCAGACCAGCTCACCCGCACCGCGAACGAGACGGCGCAGACCACCGAGGACTCCGCCCGCCGGCGCGCGGAGGAGATGGTCGCCTCCGCTGAACGGGAGGCCGAGCGCCTGCGGATCGCCATCGAGACCGAGGTCGCCGAGCGCCGTGCAGGCGTCGAGCGTGAGGTCGGCCTCGCCCGCGCGCTGGTGGAGAAGGAGACCACCGAGCTGCGGCTGCGCACGGAGAACGAGGCCGCCGAGACGCGCACGAAAGCGGAACAGGAGGCGAAGGAAGCGCACGACGCCGCCACCGCACGCACGGCCGAGGTGGTCCGGGACGCGGAGCAGCGCGCGGCCGAGGCGGAGCGCCGGCTGGCCGAGGCGGTCGAGCGCACCGAGACGATGCTCGCCGAGGCCGACCGCACCGCCCGCGCCCGGCGGGACGACGCCGAGGCCGAGGCGGCACGGATGATCTCCGACGCCCGCAACGAGGCCACCCGCCTGCGGCGGGAGGCCGAGCAGGCGGCGGACACGGCCCGTTCGACGGCCGCCCAGCAGGTGGACGAGCTGACCAAGCAGCGCGAGTCGATCACGTCCTACCTGGAAGACATGCGCAGCCTGCTCGCCAACCGGGAAGGCGAGACTCCCCCGGCGCCACCGGCCGTCGAGGAGCCGGCCGCGATCAGCCGACCCGGCGGCTCACCGGCCACGCCGGCCCACGGGGACGAGGCGGCCGACGCGGACCGCGCGGCGGCCGAGCAGGACGCGGAGGCGGTCACCGACGCCGCCCCGGAGGACCTCGACGCCGCGGCTGAGGCGACCGCCGCCGAGGCGCCTCCGGCGGAGGAGGAGCCGGCGGCGGACGACGAGGGAGCCCGCCGCTAACCGGCCGGTCGGCCGCCGAGGCCATCAGGACAGCCTCGGGTCGAAGGTCGCGTCGGGGTAGGTCCGGGGGCAGCCACGCTCGACGGCCTCCGGCCGCAGCTCGTCGTGGCACGACTCGTTGCCGTAGATCTGGCACAGGCCGTAGTCGTCCCCACGCTGCGCGAGCCAATCGGTGGCAGTCATCGGCCCGATATCCACCGCCTCGCCCGATGCGTGCGGCAGCAGTCTCGGCGACGACCGGGCCTACCGCACCATCCGCACCTCGGGCAGGCCGCCGACGCCCTCCCGGTCGGCGCCGTCGAGCTCGAAGGAGTGCCGGCGGTAGAAGCCGATCGCCTGCTCGTTGTCCTCGACCACCCAGAGCTGGCACGGCGCGTCCCCGATGGCCAGCTCGAGCAGGTGTGTGCCAGTCCTGCGCCCCTGCTCCGCCACCGGCACGAACAGGTGGCGCAGTTCCAGGGGACGAACCTCTTTGGCGCCGGTGGCGACGGCGTGGGCGAATCCGACGACGGTGCCTTCCCGGTCGGCCACCCACGTCGCCGACCGCGCCGGCTCGGCGAGTTCGGCCTGCCACTCCCCCAGGGCGTTCGCCTCGCGCTCGGCGTAGACGTCCGCGGGGATGCGGTCGCCGAACGTCTCGCGCCAGCACGTCAGGTGGACGTCGGCGACGGCGTGGGCATCGAGCACGGTGGCGGGGCGGATTCGGGCGTTCGGCACCCGGTGATTATGCCTGCCGCAGACCGCCGCCCGATTTTCGGCAAGCGCTGCAGTTCCTGCTCCGCGCGGCAGGAGGAACACCCGCGCACCGCAGGACCTGCAGCGCTCGACACAGCGCGCAGACCGGCGCGGCCGTCGGGTGTGCCTACAGTGCTCCGGTGAGTGACTGGGCCCAACGCCGCCGCGCCGACGCCGCGGCCAAAGCCGAACTGCTCGACCAGCAGCGCCGTGGCGAAGCCCGGCGCGCTCGCGCCATGCTGGAGGCTTTCGTCTCCACCACCCGCGACGTCGGTCCGCCACCGGAGACGTTGCGCGTCCAGGACTACAGCGGTCGCGGCAGCGCCCGCACGGACCTGGAGGGCTGGTACCTGCGTCGGGACCGCACCGTCGCGGTCGCCACCGACGGCGAGTTCTACGTGCTCACGGCGGGCGTCTCCGTGCTGGATCGGATCCGAGGTGTCCGCATCGCGCCGTCGGACCCGCCGCTGGTGATCGGGGCCTCGGGCAAGGATGGCGACTCCATCGCGCTCGACGCCGCGCTCGACCGGATCCAGCCGCGCTGGCGCGAGCGGCTCACCGGCCGACCGTAGCCGCGGCGGTCGCGGCGTGTGCCGGGAGCCCTAGGCGCAGCGGGCGTGCAGCGCGCGCAGCGCCTCGGCGACGACCTCCGGCTGTTCGACCGCGCTGAGATGTCCGGCGCGGTCGACCACGACCACTTCGGCGTCCGGGAGCGCGCCCGCCATCGTCTCGGCGTCCTCCTGGCTGCTGCTGACATCGTCCGCGCCCCGCAGGACCAGGCCTGGAACGTCGAGGCCGGACAGGGCGGCCACCCGGTCAGGTCGGCCGGCCATCGCACGCTGGGCCCAGGCGATGCCGTGCGGTGGAGCCTCCTCCAGCCAGCCGCGCACCGTGCGGACCACATCGGGCTGGTTCTCGGGCGTCGCCGGGCTCAGGACGGTGTCGATCATCGGAGCGACCGCGCGTGCACCCAGCGGGCCGGTGGCCTGGTCGGCGACCCGGAGCCGGGTGGCGCGGGCATCCTCGCCGTCGGCGGTGGCCTTGGTGTCGAGCAGCCCGATGCCGGCGAGCAGGTCACGGTGTCGTTCCGCCAGGGCCAGGGCGACGTAGCCGCCCATGGACAGCCCGGCGACGACCGCGCGGTCGATGCCCTCCGCGGCCAAGACGTCCTCGACCGCGGCGGCGTAGGTCCGCAGCGAGGGCGCGTCGGGGCAGCCGAGCCGGCGGGCAAGGTCCCGCGCACGAGGGGACCGACCGAAGCCGGGCGCGTCGACGGTGACGACCGGAACCGGGTCGTCCCGCCCGGTCAGGTCCGCGACGACGGCGTCCCACATCCGCGAATCGAGCGGGAACGCGTGCAGCAGGACGAGCGGCAGGCCCTCCGCCGGGCCGTGTCGGGTCAGCGACAGGCGCGCGCTCATGGCATGAGGATGGCACGGTCGGGGCCCGACCGCACAGTGCCACGCACGCGGCGGCACTCACGTGCTCGTCGCCGAGGACGGCAACCTCCCGGGCGAGAGCTCAGGGCGAGACGGCGAGAAGCTCGCCGGCGGGTGTGGTCAGCCGGTAGGGCCCGGTACCGGCGCGACCGGCAGGGATGACGGTCCGCTCACCGCGCAGCAGCCGCGAGCGCCCGTCGAGATCGGTCAGAACGGTGCCATCCGCCGCGACCGCGACGAGATCCTCGCCGACCCGGACCAGCGCGGGAGCATCGGGCGAGGGCAGCCGGGTCAGTGCCGTGCGGCCGGCGCGGACACCGTCGAGGATCGCCTCAGGGCTCCGGTCCGCCGCGGCGACCCATGTCACCGGGGTCCCGGGGAGGTAACCGTGCCGCGGATGGTGGTAGTCGCTGCCGCCGAGCAGGCTGACGTCGCGCGCCCAGCGGGCGAGCAACGCCCACGGGGCGGTCGAGGTCGGCTGCAGGAACCAGGAGACGTGCCACAGCTCGAGCGCGTCCGGCAGGTGGGTCAGCGGATGCTGCCAGGACCATTCGTCCTGGAGCGGGTGATTGATGCTGAGGATGCCGTCGCGCTCGCGGACCCGCTCGACCCAGGACGCGGGCGGCTCACGGAAGTCGATCCAGCCGATGTCGCCGAAGGCGTTGGCGTGGCCACGTGGCGTGGTGACCTCCTGGCCGGGCAGGAGGACGATGTCGTGCCGGGCGGCGACCTCGGGAAGCAGCCGGTGGTGGGAGACCGTGTTGTGCTCGGTGACCGCGAGGAAGTCGAGTCCGTTGCCCCGCGCAAGTGCGGCGAGCTCACCGAGGGACTGCTCCCCGTCGGAGTGGGTGGAGTGGGCGTGGAAGTCGCCGGCGAACCAGGTCAGGCCCTGCGGTGCGGGCAGGCCGCGCTCGCTGGCGCGCGGACCGTCGCGGACCTCGCCGGGCGGCTCCGGCTCGACGCCGCCGGCGGCCGGTGCCTCCACGGTCACCCGGACCTCGATCGGCTCGACCGGTACGCGGTACAGGCCGAGCTGCACGTGCCACTGGCCCGGCTCGAGCGGTCCGGGCACGTACCCGGGGGTGGCGGCATCCTCGGCGATGACGAAGCGGCGGCGGGCACCGCCGGACCAGCCGCGCCATCCGGCCGGGCCCGAGCAGCCGAGATCGATCACCGCGCCGTCGTCGTGCTCGAGCGTGACCTCGACGCTCCGTTCACCGTCGAGCTCGAACGGAACAGTCCGGATCTCCTCGGCGAACTGGTCCTCGAGACCGAGCCGCAGCGTGCGGACCTGGCGCGGCATCACCACCACCCCTGGACGAGGTCGAAGCCCAGCCGGTCGAGCCCACGGCGCCAGAGTGGGTCGCGCAGGAGTCGTGCCTCCCATGCTCGCACCGGGGCCTCCGGCACGGCATCGGCGCTCGACGGGTGCAGGAACACTTCGCTCACTCCCTCTCCCAGGGTGTCCAGGCGGGCGAGAAGATCCTCGCGCAACGCCTCGTAGCTGCCGAGTTGTGCCACGTCGGCGGAGTTGGTGACGGTCGCCCGCGGCAGACCGACGCCGAGCTCGTCGGCGAGGGCGACCGCCTTGGCGTGGGAGTTCTCGAGACCGGCCAGGGCTCCGGTGAGGCGACCGACCAGCGGCGCGAGGTCCCGAGGCAGGCGGAAGGCGAGCCCACGCGCGGAGCACCAGGCGAGCGCCTGCGGAAGCAGCGAAGCGCCGCGGAGACCGCCGAGACCGTAAAGGACACCGCCGTGGCCGTCCGCGGCCTGCGGCGTCAGGCCCTGATCGCCGAACCACGTCAACTGAGCGTCGAGCTCGGTGAGGATCGGCCCCGGATTCGCGGGGTCGACAGCCTGGGGGTCGACCGGCAGCGGGTCGAGGACCGGACCGGCATCGCCCGGCTCACTGTGACTGCGCGCGGTCAGCGGTCGCCACGGCGGGAGGCCGCGCTCACTGGTCAGGGTCGCGTGCAACCGGGGTTGTAGCCCGAGCGCACGGGCGCGGCGCGCAGTCGCCGCCGATCCCGGGGCCACCGGGATGAGGGTGGCGCTCGTGACGGCACCGTCGGCGACGAGGTCGAGGACGACGTCGTCGGTGTCCGGATCTCGGCCGAGGTCGTCTGCGGTGATGACGAGACGTCTCACCGGGCCGGCTCCGGCTCGGGCCGGTCCGCCGTCGGCTCGGGGACAGTGACGAACCGTGCGGCCACGGCGCCGATCATGGTGAGCACGAACGGATACACGCACAGGTACATCCGGAACGCGAGGCCGGGATCCGCGCCCGGGTCGTCGCCGGAGTTGTATCCGAACCAGAGGCCGAGCGAGGTGAGCGCCAGTCCGGTGACGACGCCGTTGAGGCGCCCGAAGAAGCCGAAGGCGGAGAGGAAGAGCCCCTCGCGATGTTCGCCGTGGGCGGCGGCGTCAGCGTCGAGGACGCGCGCGACCACGAGGTCGTTGGTGGCGAGCATGCCGGACCAGCCGATGCCGACGGCGGCGCCGGCGATCAGCGCCGGGACCAGGCCGGTGGCGAAGAACAGCCCCGCAAAGCTCAGGGCGAGGACCGCGAAGGCGATGCGCCAGATCCGCAGCGCGCCGTAGTGCCGGACCAGCCGGGTCCAGGCGATCAGCCCGCCGGCCGCGACGACGATGACGACGCCCTGGAGGTAGAACGCGTACTCGACGTCCAGCCCCAGGGAGTAGCGCACATAGAGCTGGACGCCGGAGAGCACCAGGGCCATGGACACGCCGTAGCAGGCACCGACGAGGCCCACGGTCCAGAACATCGGGTTGCGCAGGATGGCGGCGATGCCGCGGAAGAAGGCGGGACGGTGCTCGGTCGCGTGGTCCGGGTTCTCCCGCACCCCGGTGGCCATGAGGAGGATGACGGCGCACGCGAGCACGCCGTAGAGGATCGCCGTCGTCCGGAAGCCCTCGGTGGTCTCCTCGGTGCCGAAGACCGAGGTGGTCAGCACCGGGGTGACGGCGAGGGAGACGACGAGCGCGACGAGCTGGAATCCCTGGCGCAGGCCGTTGGCGACGGCGCGGCGCCGCTCCTGCGGGAACAGCTCGGGCAGCAAGGCGCCGTAGTTGGCGTTGAGGAGGGAGTCGAACGCCTCGGTGAGGATGGCGAACACGGCGAACCACATCACCAGGCCGACGCCCTCGAGCCCAGAGGGGACCGAGAAGAGCGCGACCATGCTGGCCGCCAGCAGCGGTGCGCCGACGGCAAGCCAGGGGCGGCGCCGGCCGAACCTGCTGCGGGTGCGGTCCGAGAGGTAACCGAGGACGGGGTTGTCGACGGCGTCGATGAGGGCGTACACCGTCATGACGATGCCGTACGCCCGCACGTCCATGCCCAGGATGTCGACGTAGTACAGGATCACCGAC
The DNA here is from genome assembly GCF_042680605.1 of Georgenia deserti. Taxonomy (NCBI): domain Bacteria; kingdom Bacillati; phylum Actinomycetota; class Actinomycetes; order Allobogoriellales; family Allobogoriellaceae; genus Georgenia; species Georgenia deserti. The sequence goes on along the minus strand of NZ_JBHUEE010000001.1, from coordinate 685,057 downwards.
CCCTTGGCGAGGTTGATCGGGATCGAGGTGCCGAACATGCCGACGGCGTACCGCCAAGGCGGTGTGCCGTTCGCCCGCCGTGGCACGTCGGCGTCGGTGGTCCGGACAGGGCGGGTCACGCCACCTCCTGGGTCACGGGGCCGGACGCTGCGCGGCCGTCGTGCTCACAGTACGGGCGCGGGACCGGTCCGCGGGCCGGGTTGGCCTCCCCGGTGCGCAGGCTCCTGGCGGGCCGGTCCGCCCCGCGGCGTCTACCGCGCCGGACGGCGGCCGGCCCGCCAGCAGGAGGTGTGCCAATGGCGTCGCTCGTCCACGCCGGCCCCGAGGAGGTGCTCGTTCGGCCAGGCGACGACGTGTCCGAGCCCGGGCGTGATGATCTGGTCGCACCCCGGGCAGCGGTAGGACTTGTCCGAACCCCGCACCTCGCGGACCGTGTAGTCCTCACCGCCCGGGCCACGTTCGGTCCGGGACATCCCCCGCAGCCGCCCCTCGTCCAGGGGGACGTGTCCCTGGCCGTAGGGACGGCGACGGGAGCGACGCGAGGAGGGCACGTCAGGCCCCGGTCGCCCCGGAGACTGCCGCGGCATCGACGGCGTTGGCGCGGATGACCTCGGCGTACCAGCGGGAGGAGTCCTTGGGGATGCGCTCGAGCGTGTCGTAGTCGATCCGAACGATACCGAAGCGCTTGGAGTAGCCGCGCGCCCACTCGAAGTTGTCCATGAGTGACCACACGAAGTACCCACGTACGTCCGCGCCGTCCTCGATGGCGCGGGCGACGGCGTCCAGGTGCCGGGCGATGTAGTCGATCCGGTCGGGATCGTGAACGGCGCCGTCGTCGGAGACGATGTCCTCGAACGCGGCACCGTTCTCGGTGACCATGAGCGGCAGGCCGTCGTAGGCACCGGCCAGGGCGGTCAGCAGCTCGTAGAGGCCGTCCGGCTCGATGTTCCATCCCATGGCCGTCTGCTTGCCTTCCGGCGGGAGGAACTCGACGTCGTCGAGAGCCACCCAGGGGCTGGCGGCCCCTGCCCCGTGCCCGCCCGAGTCCCCGCTGGGCTGCTCGCCGGGGGGGAGCTGGCGCACGTAGTTGGTCGAGTAGTAGTTCACGCCCAGGACGTCGAGCCGTTGCCGGATGAGGTTCAGGTCGCCCTCGTGGACGAACGACCAGTCCGTCAGGTGCCGGGTGAGCTCCCGCAGCTCGGTCGGGTAGGTCCCGTCCAGCAGCGGGCCGAGGAAGATGTGGTTGCCGATCAGGTCCACCCGATGGGCGGCTTCCAGGTCCGCGGCACGTTCCGGGTCACCCGGTCGCGTCACGTGCAGGTTGAGGGTGATCGAGATCTGGGCCTGGTCCCCGAGCTCCTCACGGATCGCCGTCGCGGCCAGACCGTGGGCGAGGTTGAGGTGATGCGCCGCGGTGAGGGCCTCCGCGGGGTCGGTGTGGCCCGGGGCGTGGACGCCGCTGGCGTAACCGAGGTACGCGGAGCACCACGGCTCGTTGAGCGTGGTCCAGACCTTGACCCGGTCACCGAGTTCCCGGGCCATGTGGCGGGCGTACTCGGCGAAGGCGTACGCCGTCTGCCGGTTCACCCAGCCGCCGGCGTCCTGCAGTTCCTGCGGCAGGTCCCAGTGGTAGAGGGTGACGACGGCGTCGATGCCCGCCTCGGCGAGCGCGTCGAGGAGGTCGCGGTAGAACGCGACACCCTCGGGGTTGAGGTCGCCGCTGCCGCCGGGTTGGACGCGCGGCCAAGAGATCGAGAGCCGGTACGCCTGGAGTCCCAGGTCCTTCATGAGCGCCAGGTCCTCGCGCCACCGGTGGTAATGGTCCGCAGCGACGTCGCCCGTCTCTCCGTTCCGGGTCCTGCCGGGGGTGTGGGAGAAGGTGTCCCAGATCGAGGGGCCGCGGCCGCCTTCATCGGCCGCCCCCTCGATCTGGTAGGCGGCCGTCGCGGACCCCCAGATGAACGAGTCGGGGAATCGGCGCTGTGTCATCGAACCTCCTTGCCGTGGCGGATGACGCGGACCGGGTGCAGGTCGGCGTCGGTGATGAGCAGATCGGCCCAGTAGCCGACCTCGAGGGCGCCGACCACGGGATTGCCGAGGACGGCTGCCGGGTTGGTGGCCGCCATGTAGACGGCGTCGACGAGCGGGATGCCGCCGTGGACACAGGTGCGGACAACGTCGAGCAGATGCGCCGTGCCACCGGCGATGGACCCGCCCGCGGCGAGGCGGGCGACGCCGTCGGCGACCGTGACGTCCTGGGTGCCGAGCCGGTAGTCGCCGTCGGCCATGCCGGTCGCGGCCATCGCGTCGGTGACCAGGACGGCGCCGCGGCGACCGAGGAGGTCGTACACCTCACGGACGACCTCCGGCGCCAGGTGGGTACCGTCCCCGATGAGCTCGACGACCACCTCGCGGCGGGCGGCGGCCGCGAGGAACTCGCCCACCGAGCCGGGGTCGCGGTGGTGCCACGGCTTCATCCCGTTGAACAGATGGGTCACGCCCGCCCGTTCGGAGCGCCCCGTGCCGTCGGCGAGGGCCGCCACCCCGGCGGCGACGGCGGCCCGGGCCGCGGCCGGATCGGCGTCGGTGTGCCCCCAGGAGGGAAGGGCCCCACCGGTGACCAGGGCGGCGGCGACCTCGTGGGCGCCCTCGAGCTCGGCGGCGAGGGTCATGCTGGCGACGTGCCCGCGTCCGAGCTCCAGGAGCTCACGCGTCAGGTCCGGGTCCGGCGGGATCATCAGGCGGGAGTCCTGGGCACCGCAGCGGGCGGCGGACAGGAACGGCCCTTCGAGATGGATCCCGGCGATCTCACCGCGTTCGGCCAGCTCGGCGAGCATGGCCACGCGCTCGCGCAACGTGTCCGGGGCGGCCGTGACGAGCGAGACCACCACCGCGGTGGTGCCTTGCCGACGGTGCTCCATGACACCGCGGAGAACCTCGTCCGGCGTGGCGGCGTCCGGGAAGGACGCCCCGCCGCCCCCGTGGTTGTGCAGGTCCACCAGCCCCGGCAGGACGTAGCCGGCCACGGGTTCGGCCAGGGCGACGGCGTCGGCGAACGGGGTCGAGGCGGCCCTCGCCGCCTCGCCCACCCAGACGATCTCCGTGCCGTCGACGACGACGGCGCCGTCGTCGATCACCGCATCGGGGGTGACCACACGACCACGGAGGACGACATCGTTCATGGTGCTATCCAACACTGTCGGCCGGCCCCGGCCCGAATCGGATCGCATGGCGGGCATCGACGCCCCCGCCTGTGACTCGACCGGTGAGAAGGTCCTCGTCTCCCCACGGCAGGGTCGGGCTAGACTTGTTCCCGCCATGACGGCCGACTGCCAGCCCGCAGGGTGGCAGCCGGACGAGGGGGACGTGATGAGCAGACCGCCGATGCCGCACGCCCGCAGGTGTCCCGGCGGAGGAACGAGTGAGGCCGAGCGTGTCCCGTCCCACCCCGTGTCAACGGTGCGGCACCCCCGTGCTCCACGACCAGTACCGCAACGGATGGATCGACCGGTCCGGCGCGTTCGCCTGTCCGGATGGGGCCGCCTGGCACCTCGGCAGAAACCGTAGCGCCTGGTCGCATCCCGGCGTGATCGCGGCCCTCGTCGCCGCGGGCGTCGCGCTCGTGGTCGGGGTGACGTTCATCGGATTCCAGCTTGTCCCGGACGGGTCCGAACCTGCACCGACGGCGGACCCGGGCGGCGACCCGCCCCCGCCCGCGGACGGGCACGGTGCTTCGCCGGAGGATCAGGAGGCGCCGACCGCGGGGGGTGGCCCGGCGCCGTGCTATCCGCCGAACGAAATCCCGCTCTGCTTCCCGGACGAGAACGTCGGTGCTGCGATGGTCGAGCAGATCCAGCAGCTCGACGGCTGGGAGTGCCTGGTCGGTGACGAGACCGACGAGAACGGGGACAGTCCGCTCGGCACCGCCGAGTGTTCGCTGGAGAACATCGACGGATACAACTTCGGGACCTCGCAGAGCATCGGGTACGTCACCGCCGACTACGAGGTCGGTAGCCCCGTCACGGGCTTCGACGTGTCCGCGCAGGCCTACGAGGCCGAGTACCTCGACCAGGCGGCCACGGCGCAGGACGCGATGGACCGCGTCGATGAGTTCTTCCCCGAGGCCGTCAGCTACATCTGGCCAGAGGACGAGGCCCTGCAGCGGGAGGCGGTCGAGGCTTTCGCGCAGGCTCAGGAGCAATGTCGCGCGGACGCGCAGGCGGATGCGGGCGGTGGCGAGCCACCGGACCCGACGGACGCGGATCCGAACGTCACGGTCACCACGCCCTCGGGGTACGAGGTGAGCTGCTCGGCTCCGACCACCATCAGCGTCCAGGGCGAAAGCGGCGTGGTCACCTCGTACACGCAGGCGGCCACCATCGAAGCGCCGACCGGCTACTGAACGAACCGGGCAGGCGGCGCCGTCACGGCGACAGCACGGCGGCGATGTGGCGTGCGGCCGTGCCCGGGCCGTCCAGCCCGCGCAGGTGGCCGGCCATCTCGCCGGCACGCCGTCGCAGGTGCCCGTCGGCGAGTGCGTCGGCGACCTGGGCCTGCCAGTCCGTGCGGCGGGCCCGATGCGGTGAGACGAGGCGCGCACTGCCGAAGTCGACGCAGCGTTGGACGTTGAACCGCTGCTCGCCCTGCAGCGGGATGCCGATGAAGGGCCAGCCCTGGGCGCTGCTCGTCTGCACGGTGCCCTCCCCGCCGTGCGTGACGGCCAGGTCGACGGCGTCGCCGAGGCGGTCCGCAGGGAGCCAGCCGGTCACGTGGATGTTGGCTCCGCGGCGGCGGATGTCGGCGACGTCGGCATCGCTGAGGTAGTGACGCACGGGGGCGAGCACCTGGTACGGCGAGCCGGCGAGCCGGCCGAGGACGGCGCGGACCAGGTCGCGGTTGCCGGAGGATCCGACGGCGAAGTACACGACCGGGTCCGGACGTGCTGCCAGCTCGGCCACGACGGCGGGAACCTCGCCGGGCAGGGAGGCGAAGATCGGTCCGACGGCGACGTACGTCGGCGGTAACCGGGTTCCGGTCGGGATGAGGTGCGGCGCCGTGGTGACGAGGTTGAGATCGGCGTCGAGAGCGCGGACGGCGCGCGGCGCCAGCACGACACCGTGGCGGCGCGCGATGCGCGGGAACGCCCGCGGCACGAGCGGCACCCGGGGCAGGACGGTTCGGGTGACGGCGGCCGCGGCGGCGTCCACGCCGCGACCGAGGGGGCCCGTGCGGGGCAGCAGGCCGGTGGTGCGCATCTGGCGGATGTGCGGTTCGGAGTAGGCGAAGGGCTTGACGTAGACGAGCGGCACGCGTTCGGCGCGCGCGGAGATGAACTGGCTCATCGTGGTGCCGATGACCACGGCCCCGGGGCGGAGCTCGCGGATCAGCGCCCGCTCGGCGGTGACGCGCCCCTCGAGCATCGCGTCGGTGAACGGATGCCGCACCGTGCGGCCCTGGTCGAGGGCGAGGAGCTGGTCCGCCTGCTCCTCGGAGAGCTCCGGGGTGAGCAGCCGGCACTCGAACCCGGCCTCGTCGATGACGTGGGCGTGACGCCGGGAGTACCCGGCGAACACGCACCGCACATCACCAGGCAGCCGGCGCGCGACCTCGATGCCGCGCGTGACCTCCGCGAGGTTGAACGTCTCGGGAGCGAACAAGACGGTACGGGTCATGGTCGCTCCTCGGATCCGCCTGATCAGAACAGCCGCGACTCGGCGTCGTCCATCCCGCGCATCGCGTCGTAATCGAGGATGACGCACCGGATGTCTCGATCGGCGGCCAGCACCCGCGCCTGCGGCTTGATCTCCTGCGCCGCGAACACCCCGCGGACGGGGGCGAGGTGTGGATCGCGGTTGAGCAGCTCGAGGTAGCGCGTGAGCTGCTCGACGCCGTCGATCTCACCCCGGCGCTTGATCTCCACGGCGACGGCGCCGCCGTCGCGGTCACGCGCGAGGATGTCCACCGGGCCGATCGCCGTCGGATACTCGCGGCGCACGAGCTGATGGCCGGGGCCGAGCAGCTCGATCTGCTCGGCCAGCAGTTTCTGCAGATGCGCCTCGACCCCGTCCTTGACCAGGCCGGGATCGACGCCGAGGTCCGCGCTGTGATCGCCGAGGATCTCGTGGATCCGGACGACGAGTTTGTCGTCGGTCTTGGCGTGCTGGACCGTCCAGACCTGCCCGACGCCGGCGTCGCGGTCGGCGTCGGACGGCTCGCCCACCGTCAGCTTGCACGGCGGGCTCATCCAGTTCAGCGGCTTGTACGACCCGCCGTCGGAGTGCACGAGCACCGACCCGTCGGCCTTGACCATGAGCACTCTCGTGGCCAGTGGCAGGTGCGCGTCGAGCCGGCCGGAGTAGTCCACCGAGCAACGCGCGATCACGACACGCAACGACGCCTCCTTCGTTCAGCGATGAGGGCCGGGCGTCGATCCGGCCTGCGCCAGGCACAGCCTCAGACCAGCGGCTCGCCCCGCGGCGGGGCCGCCTCCAGCCAACTGACCAGTCCGGCCAGGGACTCGCGCGGCATCGCCAGAGCCAGGTCCTCGCCGTCGTACCGGCACGTCACCTCGACGAATTCGCCGTCCGCACCGCCGACCCGCTGGAAGAGCTCGAGCTGATCGCGCTGGAATGTTCGCGTGGGCAGCAACGACAGCGAGGCGAGCCGGTACCACTGCACCCGCCCGACGCCGTAGACCGCGATACCACCGCGCCAGTCCCGCCCTTCGCACCGTACGGCGCACTCGAAGGACCCGACCCGCCGGTCGAGGCGCTGCACCCGGACGGCGAAGAGAACGGCCAAGACGAGGACGACGGCGGCGACCGCGGCCACACCCAGCCATGCGATCCCCGCCGTCGTCAAAGAGTCACCCTCTCCTCAGATACCGGCCCCGGCCGCGTCCTCGACCACCACGGTGACCGCGTCCTCGTCCACCGAGACGAACCCCTCGTCGACCTCGAGCTCGACCTTCTCGCCGGACGTCGGGGTGATCTTCACAGTGCCGGACTTGAGCAGGGCCAGCACCGGCTCGTGCCCGGCCAGGATGCCCATGGATCCACCGGCGGCGGGGACCACCACGCTGGACGCCTCCCCGCTCCACAGCGCGGCTGTGGTCGAGACGACGTCGACATTCATCGCCACAGTGGCGACCTCCTCGCGTTGGTTGTCAGCGGGACTCGGACTGGAGCTGGTGCCAGGCCTTCTCGAGGTCCTCGAGTCCGCCGATGTTGTAGAACGCCTGCTCCGGCACGTGGTCGTACTCGCCGTCGGCGATCTTCTTGAACGCCTCGACCGTCTCCGACAGCGGAACCGTGGATCCGGAGACGCCGGTGAACTTCTCGGCCATGTAGGTGTTCTGCGAGAGGAACTGCTCGATCCGGCGCGCACGGGCGACGGTGACCTTGTCCTCCTCGGAGAGCTCGTCGACACCGAGGATGGCGATGATGTCCTGCAGCTCCTTGTTCTTCTGCAGGATCGACTTCACCCGGGTGGCCACGTCGTAGTGCTCCTGACCCACGTACTGCGGGTCGAGGATGCGCGAGCTCGACGTCAGCGGGTCGACAGCCGGGTAGAGGCCGCGGGAGGCGATGTCACGGGAGAGCTCCGTGGTCGCATCCAGGTGGGCGAACGTGGTCGCCGGCGCCGGGTCGGTGTAGTCGTCCGCGGGGACGTAGATGGCCTGCAGCGAGGTGATGGAGTGTCCCCGCACGGAGGTGATGCGCTCCTGCAGCTGCCCCATCTCGTCGGCCAGGTTCGGCTGGTAGCCCACGGCGGAGGGCATGCGCCCGAGCAGCGTGGAGACCTCCATACCGGCCTGCGTGAAGCGGAAGATGTTGTCGATGAACAGCAGCACGTCCTGCTGCTGCACGTCACGGAAGTACTCCGCCATGGTCAGCGCGGACAGCGCGACCCGCAGGCGCGTGCCGGGGGGCTCGTCCATCTGGCCGAAGACGAGAGCGGTCTTGTCGAACACCCCAGCCTCGTCCATCTCCTGGATGAGGTCGTTGCCCTCACGGGTGCGCTCCCCGACGCCGGCGAAGACGGAGACGCCGCCGTGGTTCTGCGCAACGCGCTGGATCATCTCCTGGATGAGGACCGTCTTGCCGACGCCCGCACCACCGAACAGGCCGATCTTGCCGCCCTGGACGTAGGGGGTAAGCAGGTCGATGACCTTGATGCCGGTCTCGAACATCTGGGTCTTCGACTCGAGCTGGTCGAACTCGGGCGGCTCGCGGTGGATCGGCCAGCGCTCGGTAACCTCGAGCTCCTCCCCCTCGGCGAGGTTGAGCACGTCGCCCGTCACGTTGAACACGTGGCCCTTGGTGACGTCGCCGACCGGGACGGAGATCGGTGCACCGGTGTCGACGACCTCCGCGCCGCGCACGAGGCCGTCGCTCGGCTTGAGGGCGATGGCGCGCACGAGGTTGTCGCCGAGGTGCTGGGCGACCTCGAGGGTCATGGTGAACGACTCACCGCCGAGGCTCACCTCGGTCGTCAGCGCGTGGTAGATGTCCGGGATGGCGTCCGGCGGGAACTCGATGTCCACGACGGGGCCGGTCACGCGGGCGATGCGGCCCACGCCGGGCGCAGAGGTCTGCTGCGCCGAGTCGGTGGCGGTAGCGGTCATGTGAGCGGTCCTTCTTCCCTCTCGTGATCGCTCAGCTCGACGCGGAGAGCGCGTCGGCACCGGAGACGATCTCGCTGATCTCGGTGGTGATGTCGGCCTGGCGCGCGGAGTTCGCCAGTCGGGTGTAGTCGCGGATGAGGTCCTCGGCGTTGTCCACCGCGGTGCGCATCGCCTGCTGCCGGGCGGCGAGCTCGGAGGCGGTGGCCGTGAGCAGCATCGCGTGGACCCGGCGGCGCACGTACATCGGCAGCAGGGCGTCGAGGACCTCCTCGGCGTTCGGCTCGAACTCGTAAAGCGGCATCGGCTTCTCGCCCGGCTCGGACACGCCCTCCACGATCTCGATCGGCAGCATGCGCCGCACCTCGGGCACCTGGCTGACCATCGAGACGAAGCGGGTGTACACCACGTGCACAGCGCTGACCCCGCCCTCGGCCTCCGGGGCGAGGAAGGCCCCGAGCAGCGTGTCGGAGATCTCGCGTGCCCGCTCGACGGTCGGCGCGTCGGACTCTCCCGTCCACGTCCCGGCCATCTCGCGCCCGCGGAACCGGAAGTACCCCTCGCCGCGGCGGCCGCTGACGTAGAGCACGGGCTCCTTACCGTCCGCGCGGAGCTCCTCCAGGAGCCGTTCCGTCGCCCGCAGAACAGTCGCCGAGTAGGCACCCGCCATCCCGCGGTCGGAGGTGACGACGAGCACGGCCACGCGGTTGGTGTCCTCGCGCCCCTCGATGAGCGGGTGGTCGAGGTTCGCGTGCGCCGACACCGCGGAGACTGCCCGATTCAGGGCACGCGTGTACGGGTCCGCGGCCTGGGCCGCATTCCGCGCCTTGCCGATCCGCGCGGCCGCGATGAGCTCCATGGCCCGGAACATCTTCTTCAGGGTCTGGGTCGCACGGATCTTCTGCTTGTAGACCCTCTGCTCACCGGCCATGGTCAGCTCCGCTTCGCGCTGACGATCTGCTCCTGCTCACGCTCGGCCTCGACCTCGTCCGGAAGCTCCTCGGGCTCGGCGCCGAGCGCGGCGCCGGAACCGCCGAGGAAGCCCTTGCGGAACTCTTCGACGCCGGCGCGCAACGCGTCCTCGTTCTCGCCCTTGATCTTCCCGGAGGAGGCGATGTCGGCGAGGACGGTGGTGTTGCGCTTGAGGTGGTCCAGGAGCTCGGACTCGAAGCGTGCGACGTCGGCGACGTCCACATCGTCGAGATAGCCGTTGGTGCCGGCCCAGATCGACGCGACCTGCTCCTCCACCGGGTACGGGGAGTACTGCGGCTGCTTGAGCAGTTCGTAGAGGCGCTCGCCACGGGTGAGCTGCTGCTTCGTCGTCGCGTCCAGGTCGGAGGCGAACATCGCGAAGGCCGCCATGGCGCGGTACTGCGCGAGGGTGATCTTCAGCGTTCCGGAGACGTCCTTCATCGCCTTGACCTGCGCGTCACCGCCGACACGGGAGACGGAGATACCGACGTCGATGGCCGGGCGCTGGTTGGCGTTGAACAGGTCCGACTGGAGGAAGATCTGGCCGTCGGTGATGGAGATGACGTTCGTCGGGATGTACGCCGAGACGTCGTTCGCCTTGGTCTCGATGAGCGGCAGCCCCGTCATGGACCCGGCGCCCATCTCGTCGGAGAGCTTCGCGCAGCGCTCAAGCAGACGCGAGTGCAGGTAGAACACGTCGCCCGGGTACGCCTCGCGGCCCGGCGGGCGCCGCAGCAGGAGGGAGACCGCGCGGTAGGCCTCCGCCTGCTTCGACAGGTCGTCGAAGACGATGAGCACGTGCTTTCCGCCGTACATCCAGTGCTGGCCGATGGCCGAACCGGTGTACGGCGCCAGGTACTTGAAGCCGGCCGGGTCAGACGCCGGGGCGGCGACGATCGTGGTGTATTCCAGCGCACCCGCCTCCTCGAGCGCGGCACGCACACCCGCGATGGTCGAGCCCTTCTGGCCCACCGCGACGTAGATGCAGCGGACCTGCTTGGTCGGGTCGCCGGACTCCCAGTTGGCCTTCTGGTTCAGGATCGTGTCCAGCGCGACGGCGGTCTTGCCGGTCTGCCGGTCGCCGATGATGAGCTGGCGCTGGCCGCGCCCGATCGGGGTCATCGAGTCGATGGCCTTCAGGCCGGTCTGCAGCGGCTCGTGCACGGACTTGCGGGCCATGACGCCGGGGGCCTGCAGCTCCAGGGCACGGCGCCCTTCGAGGTCCGTGATCTCGCCGAGGCCGTCGAGCGGCTGGCCGAGGGGGTCGACCACCCGGCCGAGGTAGCCGTCACCGACCGGGACGGAGAGGACCTCGCCGGTGCGGCGCACCTCCTGGCCCTCCTCGATGCCGGTGAAGTCACCGAGGACGACGACGCCGACCTCGCGCTCCTCGAGGTTCATCGCCAGACCGAGGGTGCCGTCCTCGAACCGCAGCAGCTCGTTCGCCATGGCGCCGGGCAGTCCGGACACCCGGGCGATGCCGTCGGCTGCGAGCGTGACGTGCCCGACCTCTTCGCTCGCCGCCTTGGTGGGTTCGTAGGAACTCACGAAGCTGTCCAGCGCAGCCCGGATCTCCTCGGGCCGGATCGTCAGCTCAGCCATTGATCTTCCTTCGTCTCTTCGTCGCCCGCCGGGTCCGGCGGTCGGTCATGTCTGTGGTGATGGTCAGCCGGCCAGCCTACGGCGGGCGTCGGCCAGACGTGAGGCGAGGGTGGCGTCGACCACCGAGTCCTGGACCTGGACGCGCATCCCGCCGACGACGTCCGGGTCGAGGTCGACGTGGACCTCCACCTCGCGTCCGTGCTGGCGGCTCAGGATCCGGGCGAGGCGCGAACGCTGCTGTTCGGTCAACGGCACGGCCGAGGTCACCGAGGCGACCAGCCGCTGCCGCCGTCCCGCGGCCTGCTCGGTCATCGCGTGCAGGAGATGCGCGACGTCGTGGCTGCGCGGGGTGGTCGCAGCGCGAACGGCGAGCACCAGGCTCTCCGGCCCCACCTTGCCCTCGAGCAGGGTGGTGACGAGGCGAGCGCGCTCGTCCTCGGTGCGTTCCCGGGCGGACAGCGCGAGCAGCAGCTCGCGCTCGGCCTCGAGGATCCGGCTCAGGCGGTAGAGCTCGTCCTCGACGTCCTCGAGTCGGCCGGCGTGCTCCGCGGCGGCCAGCACCGAGATCACGCCGAGGAACTCGCTCGCCTCGAGCAGGTCGTCGGCGGCGGACCAGCGGTCCCGCACCAACCCGCCGACCAGGTCGGCGACGGCGTCGTCGACCTTGCCGCCGAGCACGCGCTCGGCCAACCGCGCCCGGTCCTCGGGTGCGTGCGCCGGCTCGGTGAGGGCGCGCAGCAACGCGTGCTCGCCGTCGAGCAGGTCGACGACGGCGAAGAGCTGCTCGCCGTACGCGCGGCCGCTCTCGCCGGCCTCACGCAGTACCGGCTCCCACCGCTCCTGCGCCCGGGCCAGTGCCGAAGAGCTGGTCGCCCGCATCACGCCTCCTGGCTCGCGGTCCGCTGCGTGGCGGAGGAGTCCTGCTGATCCTGCGCCTCGAGTTCGTCGAGGAACCGGTCGACCACCCGGGACTGCAGTGCCTGGTCGTTCATCGACTCACCGACGATCCGGGTGGCCAGTTCGGTCGCCAGCATCCCGACGTCCGCCCGCAGCGAGATCTGGGCGGCCTGACGCTCCGCCTCGATCTGGCGCTGGGCGTTCTCGGTGACGCGCTGCGCCTCGGCCTGGGCCTTGTCCCGCGCTTCGGCGACGATCTGCTTGCCCTCCTCCTGGGCACGCTCACGCACCTCGGCGGCCTCGCGGCGGGCCGCGGCGAGCTCGGCCGCGATCCGCTCCTCGGCCTCCGCGGCCGCCTTCTCGGCGCGCTCGGCCTGGGTGAGGCCGTACTCGATCTTCTCGGCCCGCTCGTCGAGCACCCGAGTGATCCGCGGCACCGCGTACCGCACCATGAAGACGGCGATGATGACGACGCAGACCAGCGACCAGATGATGTCGTAGTCGGCGGGGAGCAGCGGGTTCGGCTCCCCGTGCGAGTCGGCCAGGAACATCGGCATCACGGGAAGACGAAGCCTGCCGCGAGACCGAGCAGACCGAGCGCCTCGACCAGAGCGATACCGATGAACATGTTGGTCCGCAGCGGGCCGGCCAGCTCGGGCTGCCGGGCGATCGACTCCTGGGTCTTACCGATGAGGACACCGACACCGATACCGGGGCCGATGGTGGCGAGACCGTAACCGACGGCGTTGAGGTTGCCGGCGAGTTCGAGCGTTCCCTCCATAAGGGCTTACTTCCTTCCTGTGTGGCGTGATCGTGCGATCACGTCGGTGGGGTCGATCCGCAGCCGGGCCGCGGGGGTCGTGGGTCGTGTTCCGGTCAGTGCGCCTCGACGGACAGCTGGATGTAGACGGCCGTCAGCAGCGCGAAGATGTACGCCTGCAGCGAGGCGATGAAGATCTCGAGCAGGGTGAACGCCAGGCCGCCCAGGCCGGTGATCACGCCGAACAGCGCGAGCGGTCCGCCGGCCTCGAGGAAGAGGTAGTGGGTGGCGCCGAAGCACAGCACCAGCAGCAGGTGCCCGGCGATCATGTTCGCCAGGAGTCGGACGGTCAGCGTCACCGGCCGCAGGATGAAGGTCGAGAACAGCTCGAGCGGGGTGAGCAGGATGTAGATCGGCCACGGCACCCCGGGCGGGAAGAGCTGGTCCTTGAAGAAGTGACCCGGCCCGCGCTCCTTGATGCCGGCACGGATGAACGCGACGTAAGCGATCACCGCGAAGACGATCGGGATGCCCACCACCGAGGAGCCGGCGAGGTTGAGGAACGGGATGACACCGGTGATGTTGAGGAAGAGGACGCCGAAGAAGATCGTCGCCAGCAGCGGGGTGTAGCGGCGTCCGCGGTCCTCGCCCAGGGTCTCCACGGCGATCGACTTGCGCACGAAGTCGATGGCGATCTCGCCGACAGCCTGCATCCGACCGGGGACCAGCTGGGTTCGACGGGCGGCCAACCAGAAGAAGAGCACCAGCGCCGCGACGGCGATGAGACGGACCAACGTCACGCGGTTGAACTCGAACATCGTGCCCTCGGCGAAGATCGCCGGAGGGAAGAAGTCCGCCAGGCTCGGCGCGTGGAACCCGCCGTTGTCGGAGGCGAGCACGGAGCTCTGGAGCATCATCGACGGTGCGGCAGACAGGACGTCCCCCTGGTGGGCTCGAGTCGGTCACGGTCCGGAGTTCCAGGCGCGTCCGACGACGGACGGGAGCGCGGGAACACCTGAAGCCTAACGTATGTACGGGCATGCTCCGAACCGCCGGACCAGGCCTGACCCACGGCCCGTCCGGCGCCGCTGGACCGCGGGCGCGCCTGGTCGCTCAGCCTGCCCCTGCCCGCCCGGACCGTCAAGGGTTCGGGCATCTCGACGGTGAGTGAACGAGGGGTCGGTGAGCGGTCACGGACGCGCGGACGGCCCCCCGCCCTGCGCGCCGCCGGAGGACGGTTCGACTGTCGGCACCCGCGACCGCATGACCCCGAGCGCCTCGATGAGCAGCGAACCGATGACCGCGACGACGAGGACGATGAAGAAGACGCCGGGCGAGTAGAAGTCACGACCGCTGATGAGCAGGAGCACCACGAAGACCAGCAGCATCTTCACGAGCCACCCGCCGACCGCCGCGGTGGTCACCACCGTCAGCGACCGGTTCGCGGTCACGAGCATCGTGACCACGGTGGCGACCATGAACAGGGCAGCGATGCCGGCACCGAGCAGACCTCCCCACAGCCCCGGCATGCCGGCCACGAGGTAGCCGAGTACGCCGCCGCCGACGGCGAGCGCCGCGACGAAGATCCCCATTCGCACCAGCATCGTGGTGTACATCGCACGGATCGCCGTCTGGGTGGCCGTCGGCAGGCCGGCGAGCGCCTCGGAGGCCGTCGGACGGTCCGTCGACGACTGCTCGGCGGGCTCGTCGCCGACCGGGTCGCCGTCGCGGGGCTGCTGGTTCGGGGTGGGCTGACTGGGCGTGGTCATCGACCGCTCTCTCTCGGGTGCGCTGTCCTTCAGGCTACGGCCTGCGTCGCGGCTCGTGGCGCCGCGCAGGCACGGCTACGACGCCGTCCCCGCGCCCCGGCGCAGGCCTGGCAGCTGGCTCCAGGTGATGGCCACCGCGACGACCACCGCCACCCCGGCGCCGACCGCCACCTGGACAGGGCTGAAGATGGCCAGCGAGACGGCGCTGAAGGAGACCACCGCCGTCCACAGGTAGAGGATGAGGGTGGCCCGGCGCTGGCTGTGCCCCAGATCGAGCAGCCGGTGATGCAGGTGCATCCGGTCGGGATGGAAGGGCGAGAGTCCTGCGCGCAGGCGCCGCACCACGGCCAGGGTCATGTCGAGCAGCGGCAGCAGGAGGACCGCCACGGGCAGGATGATCGGCACGTACGCCGGCAGCACCTGCGAGGTGCTGACGTTCGCGGGGTCGATCTGGCCGGTGACCACGATGGCCGCAGCCGCGACGGTGAGGCCGAGCATGTACGCCCCGGAGTCCCCCATGAAGATCCGGGCCGGGTGGAAGTTGTGTGGCAGGAAGCCGATGCATGCGCCGACGACCGCGGCGATGACCGCCGTGGCGATGTTCGAGTAGTCCCCCGGGGAGACGGCCTGGGTCAGCAGGTAGGAGTAGACGAAGAACGCACCACCGCCGATGGCGATCATGCCGGCGGCGAGCCCGTCGAGTCCGTCGACGAAGTTCACCGCGTTGATCGCGACCACGACCACGAAGATCGTCGCGATCAGTGACAACCGTGAGGAGCCCATCGTCACGCCGAAGACGGGGAAGGTGATGAGCTGGACGCCGTTCCAGGCCATGAAGCCGGCGGCGAGGACCTGGCCGACCAGCTTCGTCATCCAGTCCAGGTCCCAGATGTCGTCGAGGACGCCGAGCAGGCAGATGATGGCGGCGCCGGCGAGGATGGCCCACACCGTCCCGGACTCGAAGAAGACGTCGTCGAGGAACGGCACCTGGGAGCCGACGAGCAGGGCGACGGCGAGGCCGGCGAGCATGGCGACGCCACCCAGTCGGGGAATCGGCGTGGCGTGCACGTCGCGGTCCCGCACCGGCGTGATGGCGCCGGTGAGGAGAGCCAGGCGCCGGACGAGCGGCGTGGCCAGGAAGGTCACCGCCGCCGCCGTGAGCAGGACGAGGAGATAGACCCTCACGCGCTGCCCGGCTCGCTCTCGCGTTCGGCGGCGGGCGCGCCGGAGTCCCGCTCCGCGGGCGCTGTCTCCTGGCCGGCGGAGTCGGTGCTCGCCGATTCCCCGGCGGCCCGCCCCTCGGCGGCCGATTGCTCGGCCGACGGTTGCTGCACAGCCGGATCCCCCGCAGCCAACTCCGGAGCGACCTCGGCGAGCCGCTCGATGCTCAGCGCGCCGTGCCGTAGCACGGTCAGCCGCTCTGCCGTCGCGTCGATGATGGTCGAGGGAACCGACCCCGGTGAGCGGCCCGCGTCGAGATAGACCGGGACGGAGCCGCCGAAGTAGGCGGCGGCCTCGGCCGCCGACGTCGCGGACGGCTTCTTCGACAGGTTCGCGCTGGAGACGGCGAGTGGCCCGGTGCGCTGCAGCAGTTCCAGCGCCACCTCGTGGTCCGGCATCCGCAGTGCGACGGTGCCGTCGGTCTCTCCGAGGTCCCAGGACAGCGAGGGCTGCGCCAGGCAGACGATCGTCAACGGGCCTGGCCAGAACGCCTCGACGAGATCCCGCACGACGGCCGGGATCTCCGTGGCCAGCGCGTCCAGCGTCGAGGTGCTGCCCACCAGGACGGGTGGGGGCATGTGTCGCCCGCGGCCCTTCATCCGCAGCAACCGGGCCACGGCCTTCTTGTCGAACGCGTCCGCCCCCAGGCCGTACACGGTGTCCGTGGGGAGGACGACGAGCTGGCCGCGACCGAGGGCCTCGACGGCCTCATCGAGTCCCGCGCGGCGCTGTTCGGGATCTTCGCAGTCGTGCACGCTCACGCCCGAGAGTCTTTCACGCAGCCCGGCCGGGCCGTGACATGCTGGCCGTGACATGCCCCTCTCCCCCGCCCGCACGATGCGCTGGTGCGTGCTCGCCGCGGCACTCGTGGTCCAGTTCGCCGTGCTGTACCTGCCGCAGACGCCGGGGCCGGAGGTGACGATCCCGGGCGCCGACAAAGCCGTGCACCTCGCCGTGTTCGCGCTCGTCACCGTGGCCGGTCTGGCTGCGGGCCTGCGTCGGGCACTGGTGGTGGGCTACGGCCTGGGCCACGCCGTCCTCAGCGAGATCGTTCAGCACCTGGTGCTGGCGGACCGCACGGGTGACGTGTTCGATGCCGTCGCCGACGCCGCCGGAGTTCTGCTCGTGACCGCGGTGGTCAGCGTGTGGCGGTCACGAAGCGCGGGCGGCCGGACAGGTCCCGGCCGGTCCACACGCCGGTGAAGCCGGCCCGGGTGAGCATCTCGGCGGCGGCCTCGGCCTGGAGCTCGGCGTGCTCCATGACGAACCGGCCACCGGGGGCCAGCAGCCGACCCGCTGCGGTGACGACCGCGCGCGGCACGTCGAGCCCG
The DNA here is from genome assembly GCF_042680605.1 of Georgenia deserti. Lineage (NCBI taxonomy): Bacteria > Bacillati > Actinomycetota > Actinomycetes > Allobogoriellales > Allobogoriellaceae > Georgenia > Georgenia deserti. The sequence continues at coordinate 667,882 of NZ_JBHUEE010000001.1, read as the reverse complement.
TCCGCTCCCCCGCCGTAGAGGGCGAGGTCCGGGTCGTGGTCGCGGACCTCGGGGTCGATCGGCACGGCGTCGGGCGGGATGTACGGCGGGTTGGAGACCACGACGTCGACGGTGCCGTCCAGTTCGGGCAGCGCGGTCGCGGCGTCCCCTGCGTGCAGGCGCACGTGCGGCGCGTGCTCGGCGACGTTGCGCCGGGCGAGCGCGAGTGCCGCCTCGGACAGCTCGACGGCGTGCACGACGGCGGCGGGCACCTCGGTGGCGACCGCGAGCGCGATCGCGCCCGATCCGGAGCAGAGGTCGACGACGAGGGGGGCTCGGCCGGCGCCGGCGATCTCCCGGGTGGCGTCAATCGCCGCGCCGGCGACGACCTCGGTCTCCGGCCGGGTGACGAATGCGCCGGGACCCGCGTGCAGCGTGAGGTGACGGAAGGCCATCGTGCCAGTCAGGTGCTGCAGCGGCTCGCGCCGGGCACGGCGCTCCACCAGCGCGGCGTATCGCGCCAGGTGCTCGGGGCCGGGCACGGCGGGGGCGTGTACGAGCGGCGCGCCGAGGACGTGCTCGGCGAGCAGCCGGGCATCGACCTGCGGTGAGGGGACACCGGCGTCGGCGAGCACCCGGGCGGCACCGGCCACCGCCTGCCGCCAGGTGACCTGCTCAGTCACCGGCGGCGGCCAGCCGCGCGGCCTCGTCCATCTCGACGGCGGAGGCGATGACGGGCTCGAGGTCCCCGTCGAGGACCTGATCGAGGTTGTAGGCCTTGAAGCCGGTGCGGTGGTCGGCGATGCGGTTCTCGGGGAAGTTGTAGGTCCGGATCCGCTCCGAGCGGTCCACGGTGCGCACCTGGGACCGTCGCTGCTCGGAAGCCGCCGCCTCGGCCTCTTCCTGGCGGGCGGCGAGCAGGCGGGCGCGCAGCACGCGCATGGCCTGCTCCCGGTTCTGCAGCTGGGACTTCTCGTTCTGCATCGACACCACGATGCCGGTCGGCTGGTGGGTGATCCGCACGGCCGAGTCGGTGGTGTTGACGGACTGTCCGCCCGGTCCGGAGGAGCGGTAGACGTCGATACGCAGGTCGTTCTGGTCGATCTCGATCTCGCCCGGATCGTCGACCTCGGGCAGCACGAGGACGCCGGCGGCCGAGGTGTGGATCCGGCCCTGGGACTCGGTGACCGGCACCCGCTGGACGCGGTGCACACCGCCTTCGTACTTCAGCCGGGCCCACACACCTTCGGACGGTTCGGAGATGGTGCCGGAGGTCTTGATCGCGACCGAGACGTCCTTGTACCCGCCGAGCTCGGACTCGGTGGCGCCGAGGATCTGGGTGCTCCAGCCCATCCGCTCGGCGTAACGCAGGTACATCCGCAGCAGGTCCCCGGCGAACAGGGCGGACTCCTCGCCGCCCTCGCCCGCCTTGATCTCCAGGATCACGTCGCGGCCGTCGTCGGGGTCCGTGGGCAGCAGTACGTGCCGCAGTTCCTCGGCGGCCTCGGCAGCGGCTGACTCCAGGGCGGGTAGCTCGTCGGCGAACGCAGGGTCGGTCTCGGCCAGCTCCCGACCGGCCGCGAGATCCCCCGCCGCCGCCTCATGGGCGCGCCAGGCGCGCACCACCCGGCCGAGCTCGGCGTAGCGCCGGCCGAGCGAGCGGGCACGGCCGGCGTCGGCGTGCACCGCAGGGTCGGCCAGCGCCTGCTCGATCTCGGCGTGCTCGGCGAGCAGCGGCGCGACGGCGCGTGCGTGCTCGGAGGTCTGCGCCGGCTGCTGGGGCTGGGTGTTCACATCTCTCTCACGGTCGCGGTGGCCACAAGCACGACGACGCCGGCGGGAGCCGCGGCGAACCGCGGCGTCACCGCCGGCGTCGAGAGCCTGGCTACTTCCTCTTGTTGCCGTAGCGGGCCTGGAAGCGGGCCACGCGGCCACCGGTGTCGAGGATCTTCTGCTTGCCGGTGTAGAAGGGGTGGCAGTTGCTGCACACGTCGGCGTGGATCTGGCCCGACGTCGCCGTGCTGCGAGTGGTGAAGGTGTTGCCGCACGTACAGGTCACCTGGGTGGTGACGTACTCCGGGTGGATGCCCTGCTTCATGATGTCTCCTAGGTCGTTGGTGCCGCCGGGTCGGACGCTCGCACGTCCGTGAACCGGGAGCCGCTGGGACAGTGTGCCAGACCGGCACGGACCCCGACAGGCTCACACCGCCTGCCGTCGGCCATTTGGAGCAACGTCACACGGCTGTGCCGTGTTCCCGCCCTCGGCCTGGTGGGCGCCCGTCCCCCCGGGTGCCGGCTAGCGGATCGCCAGCTCCGGCTCCCCCTGGGGGGACGGGGTGTTCTTCTGGACCGTCATGAGGAACTCGGCGTTGGACTCGGTCTCGCGCAGCTTGCCGAGCATGAGGTCGCTCGCCTGCTGCTGGTCCAGTGCCCCCATGACGCGGCGCAACTTCCAGATGATCTTGATCTCCTCGGAGCCGAGCAGCAGCTCCTCGCGCCGGGTACCGGAGGCATTGACGTCCACCGCCGGGAAGATCCGCTTGTCCGCGAGCTGACGGGACAGGCGCAGCTCCATGTTGCCGGTGCCCTTGAACTCCTCGAAGATCACCTCGTCCATCTTCGAGCCGGTCTCGACCAGCGCGGTGGCGAGGATGGTCAGTGAGCCGCCGTTCTCGATGTTGCGGGCGGCGCCGAAGAACTTCTTCGGCGGGTACAGCGCGGAGGCGTCCACACCGCCGGAGAGGATGCGGCCCGAGGCCGGAGCGGCCAGGTTGTAGGCGCGCCCCAGTCGGGTGATGCCGTCGAGCAGCACCACGACGTCCTGCCCGAGCTCCACCAGCCGCTTCGCGCGCTCGATGGCGAGCTCGGAGACGGTCGTGTGGTCCGACGCCGGGCGGTCGAAGGTCGAGGAGATGACCTCGCCCTTGACCATCCGCTCGAAGTCCGTGACCTCCTCCGGCCGCTCGTCGACCAGCACCACCATGAGGTGGACGTTGGGGTTGTTCACGGCGATCGCGTTGGCGATCTGCTGCATGATGATCGTCTTGCCGGCCTTCGGCGGGGCGACGATGAGGCCGCGCTGACCCTTGCCGATCGGGGCGACGAGATCGATGACGCGGGGAGTGATCGCCTTCGGCGAGGTCTCCAGACGGAGCTGCTCCTCCGGGTACAGCGGCGTGAGCTTGGTGAAGTCGGGCCGCTTGCGCGCCGTCTCGATGCTCTGACCGTTCACGGTGTCCAGCCGGACCAGGGCGTTGTACTTCTGCCGGTTGCCGCGCTGGGACTGCTGCTCCTCGCCCTCACGCGGCTGCCGGACGGCACCGGTGATGGCATCGCCACGGCGCAGCCCGTTCTTCTTGACCTGGCCCATCGTGACGTAGACGTCGTTGGGCCCGGCGAGGTACCCGGAGGTCCGGATGAACGCGTAGTTGTCGAGGATGTCGAGGATGCCGGCCACCGGGAGGAGGACATCGTCCTCGCGGATCTCGGCGGGCTCCTCCACCGCGAAGTCGTTGCCGCTGCGGCCGCGCCGCTTGCGGTCCCGTCCACGGTCCCGGTTGCGCCGGCGGGAACGGCCCGGGCCGCGCTCGCCGTCGTCGTCACGGCGGTTGCGGCCCTGGTCGTTCGGGGAACCGCCCTGACCGTCCTCGTCGGAGCGGCTACGACGGCGCGCCGCCGCCTCGCCGAGCGAGTCCAGTGACAGCGCCGGCTGCTCCTCCGTCTGGCGCCGGCCCGCCGCGGAACGCTCAGCGAGCTCACGCTTGAGCGCTTCCTTCGGGTCGTCTGGGCCATCACCCCCATCCTGGGGGCGCTCGCGGCCGACGTCGTGTCGGTCGTCATCGCCGCGCTCCTGGCGAGCCTGCTCGGCACCGGCCGGCCGGGCCGGTGCGCTCGCGGGCGCCGTGGCCCGGCGGGAGCGTCGGCGCTGCGCCGGCTGCTGGGGCGTCTGCTCGGGCAGGTCGAGCTGGTCGCTGACCGGCCCAGAGGCAGAAGTGGCCGCGGCACCGTTCTGGCCACCACCGCCGTGCCGGCCGTCGTCGCCGGCCTCGGCTCCGTCGCCGGACACGCCGGTGTCGGTCTGGTGCTCACGCTGCTGACCGGCGGACCGGCCCGACTGCTGTGCCTCACCGCTCGGCGCCTGCGCCTCGCGGATCTTGGCGATGAGATCGCTCTTGCGCATCCGGGTGGTGCCCTTGAGGCCGAGCCGGCCGGCGAGGGCCTGCAGTTCCGGAAGCCGCATGGTGGTCAACGAGCCCCCGTTGTTCGCGGCCTGACCGCTGGAGGGGGCGTCGACGGTTTCTGTCACGAGGTTCCTTCCCTCGAGGTCTGTCCCAGAGCGGGACAAGAGGTTCGAGTCACCCAGCCCGGGGGGCTGGGCGGTGGTGACTGCCCCGGGCACGCGACGTGCGGCGTGGCTGGCGGGGCGGGACGCACCTGCGGCGAGATCGCCAGGAGAACTGAGACGACTCCGTGGTGCGGTTCTGATCGTAGCAGGACTGACGCCGAACGCGAGACACCGTCGATGCGGCGCGAGTCACGCCAGGAGATGGGCTCCCTGGGTCGCGACGCCGGGGTCCAAGACGCGCCACCCGTGCCGGCTGAGTGTCTGCGCGGTGTCCCGATCGAGCCGCTCCAGCACCAGCACGCTCGGCCCGGCCCCGGAGATGACCGCCGGCCATCCGGCCTCACGCAGGGCCCGCACCGCTTCCGTCGTCGCCGGCATGACCTCGGAACGGTAGCCCTGATGGATCCGGTCCTCAGTGGCGGCCAGCAGCAGGTCCGTGCGCCCGCTGAGGGCGAGCACGAGCAGCGCGGCCCGCCCGGCGTTGCGGGCGGCATCGCGGTGCGGGACGCGTTCGGGCAGGACCTGCCGTGCGGACCGGGTCGCCAGGCTGTCCGCGGGGACGAGCACGCTCGGGCGCACCTCCGGGGCGAGCGGGATCGCCGCCGCGTGCGGACCGTCGGCGTCCTCCCATGCGACGGTCGCACCGCCGAACAGTGCCGGCGCGGCGTTGTCGGGATGCCCCTCGAACTCGGTCGCGAGGGCGAGCAGAACCGACTCGTCCAGTGCCTCCGGGTCCGAGATGAGTCCGCGGGCGGCGATCAGCCCCGCGACGACAGCGGCGGCGGAGGAGCCCATGCCCCGGCCGTGCGGAATCGCGTTGCGACAAGTCAGGTCCAGTCCTGCCTGCGGCGCGCCCGCGGTCTCCAGCCCGAGCCGTAGGGCGCGCACGACGAGGTGGTCCTCACCGTCCGGGACGTCGCCATTCCCCTCACCCTCAACGCTCACCCGGGTCTGGCCGGTGATCGCACGCACCGTGACCTCGTCCCACACGCCGAGCGCGAGCCCGAGCGCGTCGAAGCCCGGACCGAGGTTCGCCGACGTGGCGGGGACCCGGACCCGGACTTGCTCGCGCGCGATCCGCATGCCGTTACAGCCCGAGAGCCGCGACCACGGCGGGCAGCTCGGGTGCGACGACGTCCGGATCGACCTCGGCGCGCCCGAGCGCCGTCGCGGTGTCCTTGAGGCCGTTGCCGGTGACCGTGCACACCACACGCGCGTTCGCCGGGACCTCGCCGAGCTCAGCACGGGCGAGCAGCCCGGCGACGGAGGCGGCCGAGGCGGGTTCGACGAACACCCCGACCTGGGAGGCGATAAGTGCCTGCGCGTCGAGGATCTCGGCGTCGGAGACCGCGTCGATCCGTCCACCGGACTCGTCCCGCGCCGCCTCCGCATGCTCGCGCGAGGCGGGGTTGCCGATTCGGATTGCGGTGGCCACGGTCTCCGGATGCTCGACGGTGGCGCCCTTGACGAACGGGGCCGCTCCCTCGGCCTGGACGCCCCACATCCGCGGAACGCGGGTGGACACCGGCGCGAGGGTGGTCGCGGCGTCGTCCATCGACGCCGACGTGGTACGCCCGGCGTACTCCGCGTAGCCGAGCCAGTAGGCGGAGATGTTGCCGGCGTTGCCGACCGGCAGCACATGGATGTCCGGGGCGTCACCGAGGGCGTCGACGACCTCGAACGCTGCCGTCTTCTGGCCCTGCAGCCGGTAGGGGTTGACCGAGTTCACCAGGGCGACCGGGTAGTCCTCGGCGAGGGCGCGGGCCAGGCGCAGGCAATCGTCGAAGTTGCCGTCGACGGCGACCAGGGTCGCGCCGTGCACGATCGCCTGCGCGAGCTTGCCGGCGGCGATCTTGCCCGCCGGGAGGATCACGGCGCATCCCAGGCCCGCACGGGCCGCGTAGGCGGCGGCGGACGCCGAGGTGTTGCCGGTCGAGGCACACACGACCATCCGGGCGGGCGATCCGGCGACCTTGGACATCGCCGTCGTCATGCCGCGGTCCTTGAACGAACCGGTGGGGTTCGCGCCCTCGACCTTGAGCCAGACCCGGGCGCCCGTACGCTCCGAGAGAACCGGCGCCTCGACCAGCGGCGTCCCGCCCTCGCCGAGCGTGACGACCGGCTCCTCGGGCCCGATCGGAAGCCGGTCCCGGTACTCCTCGATGACACCTCGCCACGGCTGTGCCATTCACTCCCCCTCGACGTGGGTCACCGAGATGACCTCCTGGACGCGCGACTCGGTGACGAGCCGCTCGACGGTACGGGCCAGCGACGCCTCGGTGGCGATGTGGCTGGTGATCACCACACGCGCAGAACCGTCGTCGGAGCGCTGCTGGTGCACGCTCTCGATGGAGACACCTTCCTCCCCGTAGACACCCGCGACGGCGGCCAGGCTGCCGGGACGGTCCACCAGGCGCAGCTGGACCTGGGTGCGGGCCGGCGTCTCCTCCGGCCCGAGCAACGGCAGCTGGGTGTAGGCGGACTCGCGCGGTGCGTGCCCGCCGCGGATGGCGTGCCCGGCCGCGGCGACGACGTCGCTGAGCACCGCCGAGGCGGTCGGCGTCCCGCCGGCCCCCTGCCCGTAGAACATCAACCGGCCGGCCGACTCGGCCTCGACGACCACGGCGTTGAACGCGCCGCGCACCGCGGCGAGCGGGTGGGTGTCCGGCAGGAGTGCGGGATGGACCCGCACGGAGACCCCACCGGTGGTGCGGCGGGCCACGGCGAGCAGCTTGACCACCTGGCCCGCGCCGGCGGCGGCGCTGACCTCCTCGGCACTGATCCCGCGGATCCCGGCGACCGGTACGTCGTCGACACTGACGCGGGTGTGGAAGGCGAGGGACGCGAGGATGGCGGCCTTGGCGGCGGCGTCGTGCCCGTCGACGTCCGCCGTCGGGTCGGCCTCGGCATAGCCGAGCGCCTGCGCCTGCTGGAGCGCCTGCTCGAAGGACAGCCCCCGGGTGGCCATCTCGTCGAGGATGTAGTTCGTGGTGCCGTTGACGATGCCGGCGACCGTGACGATGTTGTCTCCGGCCAGCGACTCGCGCAGGCCGTAGACCACCGGGATAGCGCCGGCGACTGCGGCCTCGTAGTACAGGTCAGCGTCGCCGGCCTCGACCGCCGCGTGCAGCTCCGGCCCGTGCGCGGCCAGCAGCGCCTTGTTGCCGGTGACGACGGTACGGCCGCCGCGCAGGGCCTGGAGCACCAGTCCGCGTGCCGGCTCGATGCCGCCGATGAGCTCGACGACGATGTCGGCTCGGTCGATCAAGGCCGAGGCGTCGGTGGTGAGCAGTTCGGGCGGTACCCACGGGTCGCGAGGGACCGACGTGTCCCGCACCGCGACGCCGACGAGGTCGAGGCGCGCACCGGACCGGGCCGCCCAGTCGTCTCCGTGCTCGCGCAGGAGCCGGATCACCTGGCTGCCGACCGTCCCGCAGCCGAGCAGCGCGACGCGGACGACGGGGTCCTCGGTACCCGTCCGGGTGACGCCGCTGATGCTCACGCATCTCCTCTCGATCGATCGATTCGGGTCTGGCCCGTGGCCTGGCCGTCCGGCCCGGTCAAGGATAGAGCCGGCCGACGGCGTGCGGTGCGGGCGTCCGGTTCCCGGTCAGCCCTCGCCGACACCACCGCTCGCGCTCGTCAGGCCTT
>NZ_JBHUEE010000001.1:644534-659818 GCF_042680605.1 Georgenia deserti | reverse complement strand
CTCGTCAGGCCTTCTGCCTTCGGTCGGCCCTCCTCGCACTCCGCTCCCCCACACCGGCCACACCTCGCCGACACCACCGCTCGCGCTCGTCAGGCCTTCTGCCTTCGGTCGGCCCTCCTCGCACTCCGCTCCCCCACACCGGCCACACCTCGCCGACACCACCGCTCGCGCTCGTCAGGCCTCCGTGTCCAGGGCGAGGAGGTCGTCGAGGCTCTCGCGGCGCACGATCGCTCGCGTCCTCCCGTCCCGGACCGCCAGGACCGGAGGCCGGGGCATGAGGTTGTACGTGCTGGCCATGGAGCGGCCGTAGGCCCCGGTGGCGGGCACCGCGAGCAGGTCACCGTCGCGGACGTCGGCGGGCAGGGCGACGTCGCGGACGACGATGTCGCCGGACTCGCAGTGCTTGCCGACCACACGGGCGCTGACGAGGTCCGCATCGGAGCGCCGGTTCGCCAGCGCGGCGGTGTAGGCGGCGCCGTACAGGGCGGGGCGGATGTTGTCGCTCATGCCGCCGTCGACGCTGACGTAGGTCCGCGCCGCACCGCCGTCGAGAGCGACGTCCTTGACCGTGCCGACCCGGTAGAGGGTCAGCCCGGCTGGACCGACCACCGAGCGGCCCGGCTCGATGGAGACCTTGGGTGGTGCGGTGCCGAGGTCGGCGCACCTGTCCCCGACGATGGTCGCGAGCCGCTCGGCGATCTCGCGCGGTGCGGGCGGCACGGCGTCGGCAGCGGTGTAGCGGATGCCGTAGCCGCCGCCGAGGTCGACCTCGGGCATCAGCCGACCGGTGGTGCGGGCGACGTCGGCGCGTAGGGTCAGCACCGCCCGGGCAGCGGCCTCGAAGCCGGCCAGATCGAGGATCTGGCTGCCGATGTGGGAGTGCAGTCCGACCAGCTCGAGACTGTCCGCGGCGAGGATCTCGTCCACCGCTTTGCGTGCGGCGCCGGAGGTCAGTGACAGACCGAACTTCTGGTCTTCGTGCGCCGTGGCGATGAACTCGTGGCCGCCCGCATGCACCCCGGTGGTGACGCGGACCATCACCGGAGCACGAACGCCCGCGGCGGCGGCGAGCGCCGCGACCCGGTCGATCTCGCTGAGGGAGTCCACGACGATCCGGCCGACGCCGTGGCGCACGGCCGCGGTCAGCTCCTCGTCGGACTTGTTGTTCCCGTGCAGACCGATGACGGCGCCGGGGACCCCGGCCCGGAGGGCGACCGCGAGCTCGCCACCGGTCGCGGTGTCCACGCCGAGCCCTTCCTCGTGGACCCATCGCGCGACTGCGACGGACAGGAACGCCTTGCCGGCGTAGTAGACGTCTGCCCCGGCCAGGCCACGCTCGGGCGAGAACGCGGACGCGAACGCCTCGGCGAAGGCGCGGGCGCGAGTGCGCAGGTCGTCCTCGTCCAGGACGTACGCGGGCGTTCCGTGCTCGGCCGCGACCTCACGCAGGTCCGCGCCGGCGACGGCGAGGGCACCGTCCCGGGTGCGGCGCACCCCGGTGGACCACACGCCACCCGGTGTGCCGTCCGGTTCCGGCGCGGACACGACGCCGGCGGCGCCGTCCGGGGCACCGGTCGCGCCGGTCACATCCGCTCCGGTGCACTGACCCCGAGCAGGGCGAGGCCGTTGCGCAGCACCTGGGTCGTGGCGTCGTTGAGCCACAGCCGCGCCGTGTGCACGGGTTCGACGGGGTCCTCACCGCGCGGGGTCACGCGGCACTGCTGGTACCAGGTGTGATACGCGGCGGCCAGCGACTCGAGGTAGCGCGCCACCCGGTGCGGCTCACGCAGCCGCGCGGCGTGTGCCACCACGCCGGGGAACTGCCCCAACGCCGCGAGCAGGCTCGCCTCGGCCTCGTGGTCGAGGACCGAAGGATCGAACCCGTCGCGGGTGACGCCGTGCTCGGCCGCGTTGCGAGCGACGTTGCAGGTGCGTGCGTGGGCGTATTGGACGTAGTAGACCGGATTGTCGAGGTTCTGCTCGCGGAGCTTCTCGCCCTCCAGCGACAACGGCGAGTCCGCGGGATAACGGGCGAGGGTGTAGCGGATGGCGTCGGTGCCGAGCCAGTCGATGAGCTCGTCCATGAACAGGGCGTTGCCACGGCGCTTGCCCATCCGCTCACCGGCGATGGTGACGAGCTGGCCGATGAGGATCTCGATATTCGTGGCCGGATCGTCCCCGGCGCAGGCGGCGATGGCCTTCAGCCGCGCGACGTAGCCGTGGTGGTCGGCACCGAGCAGGTAGATCTTCTCGGCGAAGCCACGGTCCCGCTTGGACAGGTAGTAGGCGGCGTCCGCGGCGAAGTAGGTGGGCTCGCCGTTCGCGCGGACGAGCACGCGGTCCTTGTCGTCGCCGAAGTCCGTGGTGCGCAACCAGACGGCACCGTCGCGGTCGAAGACATGGCCCTGCTCACGGAGCCGGTCGACGGCCTGAGTGACGGCGCCGCCGTCGTGCAGTGACTTCTCGGAGAACCAGACGTCGAAGTGGACGTCGAACGCCTCCAGGGTGCGGCGGATCGCGGCCATCTGGTCCGCGTAGCCCTCCTGTCTGGCGATGGCCAACGCCTCGTCGGTGGGCAGCTCGAGCAGGTCCGGATGACGCCCGCGGACCTCGGCGGCTCGTTCGTCGACGTACTCCCCCGGGTATCCGTCCTCGGGCACCGGCTGACCGGCGGCCCGGGCGAGGATCGACGCCGCGAACTTGTCCATCTGGCTGCCGGCGTCGTTGATGTAGTACTCGGTGCTCACCTCGGCGCCCGAGGCCCGCAGCAGCCGTGCGAGAGCGTCGCCGAGCGCCGCCCACCGGGTGTGCCCGATGTGCAGCGGACCGGTCGGGTTGCCGGAGACGAACTCGAGGTTGATCGTGTGCCCGGCCTCGGACGTGTTCCGGCCGTACTCCGCGCCGGACTCGACGATCGTCCGCGCCAGCTCACCCGCGGCCGAGGCGGCCACCCGTAGGTTGAGGAACCCGGGGCCGGCGACCTCGGCCTCGACGGCATCGGAGGCGTTCAGGCGCGCGGCGAGCAGCTCGGCGAGGGCACGCGGGTTGGTCCCGGCCCGCTTGGCGAGCTGCATCGCCACGTTCGTGGCCCAGTCGCCGTGCTCGCGTTGCCGGGGTCGCTCCACCTTGGGCTCCGGGACGTCGTCGGCGGCGAGGTCCACCTCGCCGGCGGCGACGGCGTCGAGCAGGCTGGTGCGGATGAGCGTGGCGAGTTCGGCTGGTGTCACCGGGCCAGGGTAATGGCCGCCCGGCACCGGACCGCGTCCGGTCAGATGCTCATGTTGCGGTAGACCTGCTCCACCGCGTCCCGCGGGCCGGCGAGGCTGAGGACGACGCCGTCGTCGGTGCGCCAGACGACGACCGTGTCCGCGGGGTCCTCCCCCGTTTCCAGGACCCAGGAGTAGCCCGTCCCGGTGGCCTCGTTGGCGGGCCCCTCGTCGGTGACCTCGGCGCCGTCGGCCTGGAGCCGGGAGACGAGCTCGTCGGCGTAGGTGTCGTGCTCCTCGATCGTCTCGAAGGCGGCCGCGGTGATCCGCAGCTCCTGGTCGCCGTCGGTGTAGACGCCTTCGATGGCCTGGCGGGCGCCGGCCTGCGTCCCGTCGGCGTTCTCGGACCAGCCGTCCTGGAGCTCGAACGAGGTCTCCGTCTCCGGGTCGATGACGGTCTGGTCCACCCGGCCTTCGAGGTCGCCGCGGGCCACCTCACGCTCGTCCTCGGCCGGTTCGGTCGTGGCCTCGTCCGATGCCGTCTCGCCGGTCTCCTCGGCACCGGTCTCCTCGGCACCGGTCTCCTCGGTAGCCGGGTTCGCCGTCGGCTCCGGGTCGGTCCCGCCGCCTCGGGTGGCCACGACGATGGCGGCGACCACGGCCAGGATCGCGACGACGGCGATCACCGGCAGCACCCACGCACGGCGCCTCGGCTCCTCGGGCTCGGCCGCAGCGTCGTCCTGCCGGTCGGCACCGGCGGCGTCCTGCTGCGCGTCAGGGGCGCCGTCCTCGGACGGCGACTCCGATGGCACGTCCTCCTGCCGCCCCGGCTGGGGTGGCTCCGGCGGTGTGGACATGTCGTTCCCTCCCTACGGCCCGGTCGGGCCCTGCGTGATGTCGCGGACAGGCTATGGCGGGCGGTGCCGTCCTGTCGTGCGTGGGAGGGGTCCAGGGCGTGAGGTCGGACACTCCGCAGCGTGTCTCATGCCACCCGAGCGGGCGTGAGTCGGCCCTCGTCCGGCTGATAACATTTCCAGGCGCTGTCACAGCAACGCCCCTTTAGCTCAGCGGATAGAGCGTCTGCCTCCGGAGCAGAAGGTCGTGGGTTCGAATCCCGCAGGGGGCACCGATCTCGAGGACGCGACAGCACCGATGGCCCGGCCCGCACAGGGTCGGGCCATTCGTCGTTCCACGGCTGATCCGTCACGCGGGGGGGCATCGTCAACGCCAGACGCCACGCGCGATCAGGACGTCCTTGAGCACGCCCGGCCGATCCGTCACCAGGCCGTCGACCCCGAGATCGAGGAGGCGGTTCATCTCGGCGGGGTCGTCGATGGTCCACACGTGCACCGCAAGACCGCCGCTGTGTGCGGCGGTGAGGAACCGGTCGGTGACGATGGGCAGGCCGCGGTGGCGTGGTGGGACCTGGACACACACGGCACCGGTCGGCAACGCCTGCACGGCCCGACGTCGTACCAGCTCGGGCAGCTGTGCTGCCGCAAGCAGCGTCGCCACGCCGGCCTGTCCGAGACTCGTGGCGACGCCGGGCCCGAGCGCTGTCCGGAGGATGCGCAACCGGTCGTCGGAGAAGGACGCCAGACAGATCCGGTCCTGTGCCCGCGTCTCCACGACCGCGCGCACGAGAGGGGCGATGACGGCGGATTCCTTGGCGTCGATGTTCACCCGCAGGTCTGGGTAGTCGCCCAGGAGTTCGTCCAGACGCACGGGGCGATCACCCGAGGCGTCCCGGAGTCGGGAGACCTGCTCCCAGGTGAGATCGCGGAGTCGGCCGTGCCCGTCGGTGACACGGTCGAGGGTGGGGTCGTGCAGGAGGACGGCGACGCCGTCGCGGGTCGCTCGCACGTCGGTCTCGAGGTACCTGAGCCCGAGCGTGCGGGTGTGTTCGACAGCGGCGCGCGAGTTCTCAGGCGCTTCGAGGCTGCCGCCCCGGTGGGCGAGCGCGACGGGTTCAGGACCGGCGAGGAAGATGCTCACGGCCGCCATCCTGCCGTGCCTGCGAAGGTGGTGACGGCGCGCCGACGCACGGAACGAGAACCCGGGTGGGACTCAGTGCTCGTGCCTGCTCAGCACAGGTCGGAGACGTCCGCGGCATGGTGGGACTCCAGCCACGGCAGCGGATCGGTGGTGGTGCCCTGGTCGTCCGTGTGGATCTCGAAGTGCAGGTGCGGCCCGGTGGAGTTGCCGTTGTTGCCGACCTCGGCGATGACGTCGCCGATGGAGACCTGCTGACCTTCGGAGACGAAGATCCCGTGCGGGTACATGTGGACGTACCAGGTGTAGAACACCTCGCCGTCGAGCTCGTGCCGGAGCACCACGAGCATGCTCGAGCGGCCCTCCTTGCCGTAGCCGACATAGTCGACGACGCCGTCCGCCGCGGCGTAGATCGGCGTCCCCATCGGAGCGGCGAAGTCCGTCCCGGTGTGGAAGCCGTACCCGCCGAAGGGATGGTTGCGGTAGCCGTAGCCGGAGGTGTTGCGGTACGTCCCGGCAGCCATCGGCGAGATGAGCTCGTGCTCGACCTGCTCGGTCACCGCGGCCCGGGTGCCGCTCGCCCCCTCGACCGGCGAGCATGTCGGCGCCTGCCGAGCGGTCGCGCGTGAGGTCTGCAGCAGTGCAGCCCGGCTGGAGGCTGCAGGGTCGGCGAGGAGGCTGCGCGGGGCGTTCGCGGGCAGGCGGCCGTCGGCGAGGACTTCCACCGACGAGATGTCCACGGCATTGACCGACGGTGGCTCGGGTTCCGGGGCCGCGGCGGGTTCGGCACTGGCGAACTCTCCGTCCGCGGCCGCGAACCCGGTCAACGGTGCGGCGATGGTCAGGGCGCCGAGTGCACCGAGCACGGCCGCGCGTGAGGCCAGGGCACGGGCGGATCGGGTGCGCGCGGGAGGCCTGTGGCGGGATCGCAGTTCGCGCCGGGAGGGCAGCGGCTCGGGCGCGGCGAGCACCTCCGTGGCAGCGTCCGAACCGCGGCGGGCGGCTCTGCGTCCGGCGGGTGGCGTCTGAGCGCGCTGCCGGCCGGTCGGCGCAGCCGGCGCCGTGTGACGCCCGGAGGTGTGCCGGGCCTCGTCCGAGGACGTCGCGGTCTCAGCCGTCGCGGCCTCGGCCGACTCGGCAGCCGGAACGGCGGGGCCATTCGGGGTCGATACGGATGGTGACGCGGCACGCGCGCGGCGGGAGCGCCGGGTGGGCCCGGCCGCGGCAGAGGTGGCAGAGGATGCGACCGAGGCCCGGTGACCGGCATCCGTGCCGGCCGTCCCGGCTTCGGCGGACGTGGTGTGCGACGCCCGTGGCGCAGCTTCCGGCGACGTCGCTGCAGGGGGCACGGCGTCCGGCGATCCGGTCCCGGCGGACCGACGCGCCGCCTCGCGCGCCCGTTCCGCCTCTCGGATCTGCCGTCGGGTCAATGCCGGTGCGTGTGGCACAGCACGATCCGACATCTGTGGGGTACCTCCGGAGGGGTCAAGTGCGACCAGCCCGGCCCCCACGGGCATGTCGCGGGACTGGTCCCGGTCATGTGTCACGGAACCATAACGACGAACCCTCGACGCCGTCCAATAACGGCCGGTCGAACGGTGGACGGGCGTGTCTGTTCAGCGTACCTGTGGACGGTTGGTCGTCAGGCCCGCTGTGCCCGCTGCATCGAGTCGCGAACCTCACCGACCAGCTCTTCGAGAATGTCCTCGAGGAAGACGACGCCGATGGCCGCGCGCTCACCGGGTGGCACCACCAGCGCCAGGTGCGCACCCGTGCTCTGCATGACTGCGAGCACGTCCTCGACCTCGTCCTCCGGCGCGACGGACGCCAGAGCGCGCATCCGCCAACTCGGTACCGGCAGCGAGCGTTCCTCGTCGGAGGCGTACAGGACATCCTTGACGTGGAGATAGCCGGCGAGCGTGCCGGCCTCCGTCTGCAACGGCAGCCGCGAATACCCGGTCCGGGCGACGACACGCTCGAGCTGGTCCGGGGTACACCCCACCGGCAGCGTGACGAGTCGCTCGGGCGGGACCATCACCTCGCGGGCCGTCTCCTCCGAGAACTCGATGGCGCCGGTCAACAGGCCGAGGTCGTCGCGCAGCACACCTTCGGCCTGCGACCGCTCGACGATGGAGGCGACCTCCTGGGCGGTGAACGCCGAGGTCACCTCGTCCTTGGGCTCGACGCGCATCGCGCGCAGCATGAGGTTGGCGATCCAGTTGAGTGCCGCGATCACCGGCAGCAGCACCCTGGACAGGGCCACCAGCGGTGGGGCGAAGATGCGAGCGGCGCGCTCCGGTGAGGTGACGGCGAGGTTCTTGGGGACCATCTCCCCGAGGACGACGTGCAGATAGACGACGATCGCTGTGGCCAGGAGGAAGCCGACCACATGGCTGGCCTGGGCGGGCAGGCCCAGGGCCATCATCGGCTCCTCAACGGCGTGGGCGATCGCGGGCTCGGCGACGACGCCCAGTCCGGTCGAGCACGCCGTGACGCCGAGCTGAGCACACGCCAGCATGAGCGAGACGTTCTCCATCGCGTAGAGCACGGTCCGGGCGGAGTGCGACCCGGCGTCGACCAGCGGTTCGATCCGGGAGCGGCGCGCGGACATGACGGCGAACTCCGAGCCCACGAAGAAGGCGTTCAACGCCAACAGGACGGCGGCCACCAGCAGGGCCGTGGTGGTGCTCACTCGCTCTCGTCCTCCGCCGCCTCGGGGCTGGGCCACACGCGCAGCCGGTCCACGCGCCGTCCGTCCATCTGCTCGACGTGCAGGACGACGTCGGAGACACGGACCTCGTCCCCCACCTCGGGGATCCGCCCCAACCGGTCCATCACGAGGCCGCCGAGGGTCTCGTAGGGCCCGTCGTCGGGCACGACGAGCCGGGCCCGGTCGGCGAGCTCGTCCGGACGCATGACGCCGGGGATCACCCACGTCCCGCCCGGCCCGGCGTGCGCACCCGAACGCCGTCGGTCGTGCTCGTCGGCGACGTCCCCGACGAGCTCCTCGACGACGTCCTCGAGGGTGACGACGCCGGCCGTGCCGCCGTACTCGTCGACGACCACCGCCATCTGCAGTCCCTCCTCGCGCAGCTGGATCAGCAGCGGCGCGAGTGGGAGCGTCTCGGGCACCCGCGGAGCCTCGACCATGAGTGAGGAGGAGGCCACCGGCACCTCGGCGCGGCGCTCGTAGGGGACGGCGATGGCCCGGCGCAGGTGGACAAGCCCGACGATGTCGTCGCTGTCGTCGCCGATGACGGGAAACCGCGAGTGCCCGGTGGTGCGGGCGAGGTCGACGACGTCTGCGGCGGTCTCCTCACGCGTGAGGGTGTACAGCCGGCCGCGGTCGGTCATGACGTCGACGGCGGTCAGGGCGCCCAGCCCGATGGACCGGGTCAGCAACGTCGCCGTCGAGACGTCGAGGGTGCCCTGTTCTGCCGAGCGGCGAACCAGCGCCGCGAGTTCGGAGGCCGAGCGGCCGCCGGCGAGCTCCTCCGCCGCCTCGACGCCGAACCGGCCGAGCACCCAGTTGGCGGAGCCGTTGAGGGCGAGGATGATGGGGCGCAACGCGCGGGTGAAGACGCCCTGGACGGGCGTGACGACGCCGGCGGTGGCGAGCGGCTCGGCGAGCGCGAGGTTCTTCGGCACGAGCTCGCCGAAGACCATCGAGAAAGTGTTGACGAGGATCAGGGAGAGCACCACCGCGGTCGCGGTGGCGGCGGCCTCAGCGAGACCGGCGGACCCCAGAGGTGCCGCGAGCAGGTCGGCCAGCGCCGACTGGGCGGTGTACCCGAGGAGGATCGTGGTGGCGGTGATGCCGACCTGCGCGCTGGACAGTTCGAGCGAGAGGTGGCGCAGGGCGCGGCGGACACCGACAGCTCGCTTGTCCCCGGCGGCGGCGCGCCGGTCGACCGTGCCCGGGTCGAGCGCGACGAGCGAGAACTCGGCGGCGACGAACACCGCGGTCCCGGCTGTGAGGACGACCCCCAGCAGGATGAGCAGCCAGTCGGTCACCACCTCGGGTGCCGCCTGACTGGGGGAGGTTCGTCCGGGACGGCGTCGTCAGGGTCGATATGTCGACCGCGGCGGGATCGTCGCATGGTGGCACGATGGTAGCCACGCTCCGCCGGTCTGCCTAGCGGGCCGGTAACGCCGTCTTGACCCGCCGTTGGTCTCCAATGTCGGGGCCTGTCCGAGGAGTGTCATTCGAGTCTCACTTTGGGCCCCGTGGCAGGCACCGGCCCCACCCATTGAATAGGGTTGAAGGGATCTTCGTCACACCCCCGGAGAGGGCGATTTCCGAGTGTCCACGCAGGAGCACCACGACCCCATGGCCGCCTTCGGCGCCAACGAATGGCTCATCGAAGAGCTGTACGAGAAGTACCAGCAGGACAAGAACCTCGTGGACCCGGCCTGGTGGGACTTCTTCGAGGGGTACGAGAGCAATGGCAGCAACGGTCCGGCGCCGGACGCCGCCCGCGGCGGCGACGCCGGGCGGGCCGAGCCTGCGAAGCAGCAGGCGGACGCCGGCTCGGCCGCCCGCGAGACGCGCGAGGCCCAGCAGGGGCAGGGAGCTCGGCAGGAGCGGAAGGACTCGGCGCCCGTCGAGCGCCCGGACGCCGCGGTGACGCGGGACCGCCCCCAGCAATCGGTCGCCCGGGTGGACCCGCGGGCACAGCAGCCGGCCACCGAGAGCCTGCGTGGCGACCTGCCACCCGCTCCCCCGGTCGCGGCCCAGCCGGCGACGCAGTCCTACGCCGACGAGCCGGCCGCCCGCCTCGACGGTTCGCAGGAGGGCCCGGACGAGGACGAGACGGTCAAGCTGCGCGGCGTCGCGGCCCGCACGGTCACGAACATGGAGACCTCGCTCGAGGTCCCGGTGGCCACCAGTGTTCGTGCGATCCCCGCCAAGGTGATGGTCGACAACCGGATCGTCATCAACAACCACCTCACACGCGCCCGCGGCGGCAAGATCTCCTTCACCCACCTCATCGGGTTCGCCATGGTCGAGGCCCTGGCCGACATGCCGGACATGAACTACGCCTACACGACGACCGAGGACGGCAAACCGGCCGTCTTCCAGCCGGCACATGTGAACTTCGGCCTCGCCATCGACCTCCCCAGACCGGACGGGACCCGCACGCTCGTCGTGCCCTCGGTGAAGAACGCCGACGAGATGGACTTCGCTGAGTTCTGGTCGGCGTATGAGGACCTGGTGCGAAAGGCGCGCAACAACAAGCTGACCCTGGAGGACTACCAGGGCACCACGATCACCCTGACGAACCCGGGTGGGATCGGCACGGTCCACTCGATCCCGCGCCTGATGAAGGGGCAGGGAACGATCGTCGGCGTCGGCGCCATGGAGTACCCGGCGGAGTTCCAGGGATCCTCCACCGAGACCCTCGCCAAGCTCGGCGTCTCGAAGGTGCTGACGCTGACCTCGACCTACGACCACCGGATCATCCAGGGCGCGGCCTCGGGCGAGTTCCTGCGCCTGATCCACAACAAGCTGCTCGGTGAGGACGGGTTCTACGACCGTGTCTTCGCCGCCCTGCGGGTGCCGTACGAGCCGGTGCGGTGGCTGCAGGACGTCGAGTACGACCCGGCGATCGAACTGGGTAAGCCCGCCCGGATCGCCGAGCTCATCCACGCCTACCGTTCGCGCGGCCACCTCATGGCCGACACGGACCCCCTTGCCTACCGCCAGCGCCGTCACCCGGACCTCGACGTGGCCAGCTACGGCCTGACGCTGTGGGACCTGGACCGCACCTTCCCCACCGGCGGCTTCGGCGGCGCTGCACGCCTGAAGCTGCGCGACATCCTCGGCCAGCTCCGGGACGCGTACTGCCGCACCGTCGGTGTGGAGTTCATGCACATCTCGGACCGCGAGCAGCGCGAGTGGTTCCAGGAGCAGCTCGAGCAGCCGTACGCGAAGCCGACCAGCGAGGAGCAGCAACGCATCCTGAGCCGGCTCAACGCGGCCGAGGCCTTCGAGACGTTCCTGCAGACGAAGTACGTGGGCCAGAAGCGCTTCTCGCTCGAGGGCGGTGAGTCGCTCATCCCGCTGCTCGACACCGTGCTGACCGGCGCGGCCCAGGAGGGCCTGGACGAGGTCGGCATCGCCATGGCCCACCGCGGCCGCCTCAACGTGCTGGCCAACATCGCCGGGAAGTCCTACCGCCAGATCTTCTCCGAGTTCGAGGGCAACCAGGACCCGCGTACCGTCCAGGGCTCCGGTGACGTGAAGTACCACCTCGGCACGGTCGGGGAGTACACCGCACCGGACAGTTCGACGACGCGGGTGTACATGGCCGCGAACCCCTCACACCTGGAGGCCGTCGACGGCGTCCTCGAGGGTGTGGTCCGCGCCAAGCAGGACCGGCTCGACCTGGGCTCCGAGGGCTTCTCGGTGCTCCCGGTGCTCATCCACGGCGATGCGGCGTTCTCCGGGCAGGGCGTCGTCGTCGAGACACTGAACCTCTCCCAGCTGCGCGGGTACCGCACCGGCGGCACGGTGCACATCCTCGTCAACAACCAGATCGGGTTCACCACCGGCCCGTCGAGTGCGCGCTCCTCCTACTACGCGACCGACGTCGCCAAGGGGCTGCAGATCCCGGTCCTGCACGTCAACGGGGACGACCCGGAGGCAGTGGCCCGGGTCGCTCAGCTCGCCTTCGACTACCGGCAGCGGTTCCACAAGGACGTCATCATCGACATGGTGTGCTACCGCCGTCGCGGGCACAACGAGGGTGACGACCCGTCGATGACCCAGCCGGTCATGTACTCCCTCATCGAGAACAAGCGCTCGGTGCGCAAGCTGTACACCGAGTCCCTGATCGGCCGCGGCGACCTCACCGAGGAGCAGGCCGAGCAGGCGCTGAAGGAGTTCCAGCGCGAGCTCGAGCGCGCGTTCACCGAGACCCGGGAGACCGGCGGCACGCCCGAGCGCGATCAGGTCGCCGGCCTGGAGCTTCCGGAGTCCCAGCAGGAGGACGCCGGGACGGTCGTGGGCTGGCAGACCGCGGTACCTGCGGAGGTGCTCGAGCGGGTCGGTCAGGCGCACGTGCGCCCGCCGGAGGGTTTCGAGGTCCATCCGAAGATCCAGCAACTGCTGCAGAAGCGCGAGGCGATGTCCCGCGAGGGCGGCATCGACTGGGCCTACGGCGAACTCCTCGCGTTCGGTTCCCTGCTCATGGAGGGCACGCCGGTTCGCCTCGCCGGCCAGGATTCCCGTCGCGGGACGTTCGTCCAGCGCCACTCGGTGCTGCACGACTACCGCACGGGCGCGGAGTGGACACCGCTGCGCTACCTGACCCCGGACCAGGCGAAGTTCTTCGTCTACGACTCCTCACTCAGCGAGTTCGCGGCGATGGCATTCGAGTACGGCTACTCCGTGGAGCGGCCGGACTCCCTCGTGCTGTGGGAGGCCCAGTTCGGCGACTTCGCCAACGGCGCCCAGATCGTCATCGACGAGTTCATCTCCTCCTCCGAGCAGAAGTGGGGCCAGTCCTCCTCGCTCGTGCTGCTCCTCCCGCACGGGTACGAGGGCCAGGGACCGGACCACTCGTCCGCGCGGATCGAGCGGTTCCTGCAGCTGTGCGCCGAGGACAACATGACCGTGGCCCAGCCGTCGACGGCGGCGAGCCACTTCCACATGCTGCGTCGCCAGGCCTACGCCCGCCCCCGCAAGCCGCTGGTGGTCTTCTCCCCCAAGCAGCTGCTGCGGCTCAAGGCGGCCACCTCCGCCGTCGACGACTTCACGACCGGGACGTTCCAGCCGGTCATCGGTGAGGTCGACGAGCGCGTGCGCGGCGCGGCGGACCAGGTGGACCGCGTCCTGCTGTGCTCGGGCCGCGTCTACTACGACCTCGCCGCCCAGCGAGCCAAGAACGAGGACCGCCGGACCGCGATCGTGCGGCTCGAGCAGCTCTACCCGCTCGACCTCGAGGCGCTGCGCGGCGAACTCGACCTCTACCCCGGTGCGGAGCTGGTCTGGGTCCAGGACGAGCCGGAGAACCAGGGCCCCTGGACGTTCGTCTCGGACCACGCGGGCGAGGCGCTCGGCGGGCGCGAGCTGCATGTCGTCTCCCGTCCTGCTGCAGCCTCGCCGGCGGCCGGCACGGCCAAGCGACACAAAGAGGAGAACGCCGAACTGCTCTCGCGGGCCTTCGCCCGCTGAGTCTGCCGCGCCCGACGGCCCGGGACGCACGCCCGCGCGGCGTGCGTCCCGGGCCGTCGGCATGGTGGGGTGCAGGATGAGAACGCCCATCGGCGGGCACCACATCGATCGAACGAAGGAGAAGCAGTGGACGAGGGGATGCGGGTCTGCGTCGTCGGCGACGAGCTGGTCGCGGGGCTCGGCGACGCCCGCGGTCTCGGCTGGGTCGGGCGCGTGATGGCACGCACGACGACCGAGAATCCCGTCCTGGTCGCGCCGCTGGCCGTACCCGGTGAGTCGACGTCCGCGCTCTCGGCGCGGTGGGAGTCCGAGACCCAGCGGCGCTTCGGCGCCCACAGCGACAACCGCCTCGTCATCGGGCTCGGGTCGCAGGACATCCTCGACGGCGTCTCAGTCGCCCGGTCGCGGCTCAACCTCGCCAATGTCCTCGACGTTGCGGCGGCCTCGCGCATCTCGTGCTTCGTGGTCGGGCCGCCGCCGCGGCCCGATGTGGACGACGACGCCGTGGCTGCCCTGTCCCAGGCGTTCTCGGACGTCTGCCGGCGCCGTCACGTGCCGTACGTCGAGACGCACGAACCGCTGCGCACCCACGAGCAGTGGCACGCGGATGTCGCCGCAGGCGACGGCGTCCATCCCGGGCAGGCCGGCTACGGCCTACTGGCGTGGCTGGTGCTGCACAACGGCTGGCACGCCTGGCTGGGCCTTCCCGAGTCGACCTGAGCGCACCGAGGTCCGCGACTACAGTGGTCGGATGGTGACCGTCGACCTCGGGCTGCCCCGCCCGCGGACCTCGCCCGGGGACACTCCGGGCACGAGACCCGGTTCACCGCGGCCGGAGACGTCCGACCTCGTCGACTCCTACGGCCGCGTGGCGCGCGATCTTCGTGTGTCCCTGACCGACCGCTGCAATCTGCGGTGCGAGTACTGCATGCCGGCGGAGGGCTTCGACTGGCTGGCGAGCCCGTCGGTGCTGTCCGACGACGAGGTGGTGCGGCTGATCACCGTGGCCGTCGAGCGGCTCGGGATCCGGGAGATCCGGTTCACCGGCGGGGAGCCCTTGCTGCGCAAGGGCCTGGAATCGATCATCGACGCGACGACTTCGTTGCGCACCGACCTGGGGGCGGTGCCAGAGGTGTCGCTGACCACCAACGCGCTGGGCCTGGAGCACCGGGCGGAGGGATTGGTCGCCGCCGGCTTGGAGCGCATCAACGTCTCGCTCGACTCGCTCGACCGGGCGACGTTCGCGGAGCTGACGCGGCGGGACCGCCTGCCGGATGTCCTCGCCGGCGTCCATGCCGCGGCCGCGGCGGGTCTGAGTCCGGTGAAGATCAACGCCGTGCTCATGCGCGGTCTCAACGACGACGAAGCACCGGACCTGCTGCGGTGGGCGCTGCGCCACGGATACGAGCTGCGGTTCATCGAACAGATGCCGCTCGGCCCTCCGGAGGCGTGGACGCGGGGTGAGATGGTCACGGCCCGGGAGATCCTCGCCGGGTTGGAGCGCCGGTTCGACCTCGTGCCGCACGACCCTGCCGAGCGAGGCGCGGCCCCGGCCGAACGCTGGAGCGTCGCCCCCTCGGCGGACGCACCGGCGGGGACCGTCGGCATCATCGCGTCCGTCTCCGAGCCGTTCTGCGGTGCGTGCGACCGCACCCGGCTCACCGCCGACGGTCAGGTCCGCGCGTGCCTGTTCGCGCGGGACGAGACGGACCTGCGCGACCTGATGCGGTCCGGCGCGTCCGACGAGGAGATCGCGGAGCGCTGGCGCCTGGCGATGTGGGGCAAGAAAGCCGGTCACGGGATCGACGACCCGGGATTCCTCCAGCCTGCCCGACCCATGAGCGCCATCGGAGGGTGACGAGCACGAGTGAGGGACGAACGGAGTGCGAGGAACCCGACCAGCCAGC